>JAOABX010000009.1 GCA_026418175.1 Flavobacteriales bacterium | reverse complement strand
GTCGAGATTATTTAGCAATTCTGTCTTTTTTGCTTGTAAATCATTTTCCATTTATTTATCATTCCTTCCATACAAAGAATTATATTACAACATATGTATATTTCTCCACTGTTCGATAAAAACCTTCATAAACATCTATTTTTAACAAAGATTTTTTTCTTGTTTAAATATGTAGCTATATTGATGAAAATAAAATTAAAAGTGGTAGCACACCAGAAGTTCGCTACATAGGAAATATAAAAGCATTAAAATATCGTTGGGTTACACCAACTCACTGCTCTGATTATGGAACATTAACAGAAGAAAGAATAAACTTACAGGGCAACAATAATATCAATGAAGATTGTATTTTGTTAATTAACAGAACTTCAAAAGGAGGCGTAGGTGAATATGTTGGTATTGCCGGTTTTTATAATTTTCAGGAATTTGGTAAAGGACATCATAATCAAGGAATGTATCGTGTGTTTAATTACCCAAAACAAGAATTAATTTTTATGTTGTCTTTCTTAAATTGTTCAATTATTCGTAAGTATTGTGCAGGATTGTCAGTTGGTTCAAAAATGAAGGAATTAAAAACAGAACAATTTTTACAAATTCCATTCCCAAACTTTCCTGAAGCTAAACAAAAAGAAATTGCTTCACTCTATCACAATCCAGAAAGCATTTACCAAACGGACACTTTTACATTGGACAACTTTTTAGACCAAGACAACTCTTTCAACGAAACGGCAGGTATCTACGAGTTGGACAAGACAGCTAAACAATTAAAAGAAATCTTAAACAAAGCTATTGACGACATTGCAAACGACAGCGAAGTAAACATAAACTTTAACCTATGAAAGCCTACGCTAACAGCCACACACATTGCCAAGTCGCACCAGCCGACACGCAAGCCAAAACTTGGCAAAGAGTGTGTCTGTTCCAACGCACAACCGACAGACAATCAGGACGAAAGAAGAACACCGAACGCACAACATCGGTAACCGTTGCACAATTTACTTTAAAAATATTCTTTCGGAATCATTGGTTTTAAATCGGCCTTATTAGAGACGTTGTAACGAATCCTGGTTTTTCTCTTAATTTTTGAGTTTGTAATTTTTGTTTTTTAATATGTAGAAATTACGATTATGAACGTAAACGAGATGCGATGGTTTCTGCTGCATGGATGGAGGCGCCTGAGTTTCCAAGTACCTGCCGCAAACTTTCATAATCACGTAGCATTGATTCTCTTCCTTTGCCCAAAACATGTTCTAATTCTAATTGAACAGCACCTACAGTAAACTCATGCTGAATCAGCTCTTTAACTACCGGCTTATCAAGAATGAGATTTACAAGAGAAATATAATTTACTTTAATAAGTCGCTTGGCAATTTCATACGAAATTCGACTGCCCTTGTAACAAACCACCTGAGGCACATTAAATAAGGCTGTTTCAAGTGTAGCCGTACCAGAAGTAACTAATGCAGCATACGCGATATTCAATAATGCATAGGTTTGATTTTCTAACAGCTTTACATGTGGAAAATCTTGCAAAAAGGAATGATAAAAAGAAAGCGGCAATGATGGTGCTCCTGCCACAACAATTTCATAATGATGTTTAAATGCATTGGCAGCTTGCAACATAACCGGCAACATGGCTGATACTTCTCCCTTTCTACTACCGGGCAATAACGCAATGACTGGTTTATCAAAATGTAAAACCGATTTTTCAGAAACTTTGAAATGTTGAATGGCATCCAACAGCGGATGACCCACATAATGTACCCGAATACCGTGGCGGGCATAAAAAGCTTCTTCAAACGGAAGAATTACCAGCATTTCATCAACATATTTTTTTATCTTCTTCACCCGGTTTTCTTTCCATGCCCAAAGCTGTGGAGAGATATAATAAAATACTCGAATGCCATTATTCTTACAGAATTCAGCCATGCGTAAATTAAATCCCGGGTAATCAACCAGGAGAATCGCGTCAGGCTGCCAGCGAAGAATATCAGTTTTGATATGCTTCATAAGGCGTAAAATAGTCGGTAGGTTTTTTAGTACTTCAATAAATCCCATAAAATTAAGCCCAGCGTAGTCCTGACTTAATTCAATGCCCTCGGCCATAAGTTTTTTACCACCCATTCCACGCACCTTTATATCAGGAATTAGATATCGTAGTTCACGTATCAAACTGGCTGCATGCAAATCACCGGAAGATTCACCGGCAATTACATAAAGTTTCATGGCTTAAAGATGTATTTAATTTTCAGAAGGAAAAACAAGATGATATAAATAAATGCATATACAAACGTCATCATCAGAATACCTTTTCCTGTGCGGTCTTTCATTTTTCTAACCATAAATTGACGAAAGAAGAAAAGATTACCAGCAACGGCCAATGCAAACTGCGTATCGTCCAATAAGAAAAAAGGTAATTTCCAAAGCTGCATAACGGTGCGGTCTATACTTTCTAATATCAAGTAAGTAATAATAGGAACAATGGCACCAATCCATGCACCAAATCCAAAATCATCTTTTTGCCAAAATTTTTGAAACATGATTTAATATGATCAATCTAATTACACCTTAATTTTCAATACTAAAATCCCACATTTTTAATTCTTCCATGGCTTTATAGGCAGTAATATCAATTTGAACAGGAACTACCGAAATAAAATTATTGGCTAAAGCCCATTCATCAGTATCAATCCCATCGTCAACATTTTTAAATACGCCGGTAAGCCAATAATACTTTCCTCCGCGAGGATCTACCCGTTCGTCCATTTCTTCTTCCCAGTATGCTTTTGCTTGCCTACAAACCCGAACCCCCTGAATTTTACTGGCATGCACGGAAGGAATATTCACATTTAAACATACACCTTCCGGTAACCCGTTTTCCATAACCAGTTTAGCAATTTTTTTTACATACGGTTTGCAGGATTCAAAATCAGCATCGTATGAATAATTACATAATGAAAAACCTATACTAGGAATTCCTTCGATGCAACCTTCCACAGCTGCCGACATGGTACCTGAATAAATTACATTAATGGATGAATTAGAGCCATGATTAATACCTGAAACTACCAATGAAATGGGGCGTTCTGATAATTTACTTACGGCCATTTTGATACAGTCAACCGGAGTACCGCTGCAACTATACTTTACCAATCCCTGAGTATTTTGAATACGATTTACCCGAAGGGTAGAATTTATTGTTATGGCATGCCCCATGCCCGACTGCGGGCTATCCGGCGCAACTACCAACACTTCTCCCAACTCTTGCATAACCTCAATCAATGCCTGAATACCTGGTGCAAAAATTCCATCATCATTACAAACTAAAATCAACGGACGTTGTGACATATCATTTTTTCGTTTTCAATTTGATTCACCACAAACCTACTTAATTTTTTTTTAGTGAATGGTTGTCAGGATAATGACAGTTTGGCACATTGCAACCTCAATTAATATTTCACATGAAAAAGCTTGATAGAACAGAAAATACGGGATTATACAACATTTTTTAAACCTGGGTTGTTTTTAAAATTAAAAAATTGGATAGTAATTTGTAAGGAAATTAAATTAAAAAGAAACAACTATGTTATTTGTAATCATCATTGGGTTTATGTTACTCAGCATGGCGGTTGGATTTGCTTTGAAAAACCGCTTTGCAGCTTATTCAAAAGTACCTTTACGCAGTGGCCTTTCGGGCAGAGAAGTGGCTGAAAAAATGTTGCGTGACAACGGGTTATACGATGTGCAGGTAACTTGTGTACCCGGGCATTTAACAGACCATTACAATCCGGCTAATAAAACAGTAAATCTCAGTCCGGAGGTGTATAATGGAACCAATGTAGCTGCTGCTGCTGTTGCAGCCCATGAATGCGGACATGCTGTACAACATGCCACGGCCTATCCGTTTTTACAATTCCGTTCGGCCATGGTTCCAATTGTACATTTTAGTAGCCAAATCATCAATTTTATTTTCATTGCCTCTTTGCTAGGAGCATTTGCTTTTCACTGGTTTAGTTACGATTTGGCACTATTGATTATTATAGCTTGTCAAGGTGCAATCACCTTGTTTTCACTCGTAACTTTGCCGGTTGAATTTGATGCTACACGGAGAGGTTTGGCGTGGCTGAATAGCACAGGTCTAACTCATGGAGAAGAACATACCAAGGCTAGCAAAGCTCTTTCATTGGCTGCAACTACCTACGTAATTGCTGCCCTTTCATCACTTACTGTATTGCTTTATTATATTTTGCAATATCTTGGAAACAGAGATTAATTTATTTTTATGTAAATAAAAAAAGGTGGCCTCTTGCCACCTTTTTTTATTTCTTACTACTCGACTTTGATTTGGTATTTTTTTTCTCTTCGGTGTTGGGTTTTACTTCTTCTTCCACCTTTACAGGCTTTTCTTCTTTTTTAACCGGTGGTTTATAATTTTTAATAAAAGTAAATGCTTCACGAATATCAAATGCAAATTTTACATCTGAAACGGGAAGAATAAATGAACTCACATACGACTTCAATATGTCATTTTCAAAATATCGAATCACTTTCATTTTAGTGTCATTCTTATCAAATTTTACTCCCGGAATATTATTTTTTATTGTTACTAAAATATTTGCATCAGCAAAATCTTTTAAATAGAAATCATATTTTCTGCGAATAGATTTTCCTTTTGAATCTGATTCGGTAACATGAACAATAAATTGTTCATTGGAAGCCTCTGGCACAATTTGAACAGCATAACTTTTACCATTAAACACAAATTGATGAGAAGCCTTACCAGCAAGCCATTCAAATGCCTGCTCCTTTGAAGTAAATTCATTTTTAGGTTCCGGTATGTAATAATAAAGATATCGTAAAGTTTGCTGAACCTGCCGAAATCCTTCCATGTCATTCACCGGTATTAGTAAAAAAGTGTTGTAACTTATCTTATTGCTTTCAGTGAATTTAAACAAAGGCTGACTATTTCGAGCAATAATTTTTACTGACGAAGATTTGGAAGTAATGAATGGTTGAATAGAAAAAGTATCAATAAAATGAAGGTAAAACTCATATTTGTATTGCTTAGACTTTCCTTTCGAATCTGTCAATGTGGTTTGAATAGTGATTAATGTTTTGTTGTTTTCATCTCCCCATATAATGTTTGATTGAATATTTAAGCCGGGATGAGATACTTGTTGAATCTTAGAGTGCAAACGCTGCTTAGCATCCTCTACATCTTTTATTTTATCATTTTGTAAGTATGAGATTTGGAAAGAAATAAATAAAATTCCAATGGTAAATATTATATTTTTCATTTCGGTTAATTTTGTTAAAGTTATAAATTATCTGGAAAAATCTTTCCCGGATTAAGAATTTCATGAGGGTCGAATACTTTTTTAATAGACTTCATCAATTGCAGTTGTACCTTATTGAACGCAATATCCATATAATTTTTTTGTACCCAGCCAATGCCGTGTTCACCGGATAATGTACCTCCTAACGATACACAAAGTTGAAAGATTTCACGAATTCCCTTGGGTAATTCATGGTTCCAAATTTCATCAGATAAATCTCCTTTAATGATATTAACATGCAAATTCCCATCGCCGGCATGGCCATAACACACTGACTGAAACCCATATTTTTTCCCAATTTCTTTTACCCCTTTAAGCAATCGTGGAAGCTCATAGCGTGGCACTACCGTATCTTCTTCTTTATAAACCGAATTTGATTTTACCGCTTCAGCTACGCTACGCCGTAATTTCCACAAAGCATTTTTTTCTTCGGTTGATTCAGCATAATGAATAGTAAGTGCTTGGTATTTTTCCATTACGGTTGCTATTTTTTCAGCATCATTCCGTATAATTTCCATCGAGTGGCCATCCACCTCAATAAGTAAATGAGCTTGTTCTTCCGGCCCAATTTTTAATGGAATATCGCTTTTATATTTTAACGTCCAATCAATCGCATCTCGTTCCATAAATTCTAACGCTGATGGAACAATACCGGCTTGAAACACTGCGGAAACAGCCTCACACGCTTTTTCAGCATCAGCAAAAGGCACTAACATAACTACCGAAAGAGGCGGATAAGGTATGAGCTTTAATACAATTTTGGTAATGATGCCCAGCGTTCCTTCACTACCAACAAACAAATGTGTTAAATTATATCCGGTTGAATTCTTTAACACATTGGCACCTGTCCAAATAATTTCTCCGGTTGGTAATACAACTTCTAAATTCAACACATAATCTTTGGTTACCCCATATTTTACCGCTCTGGGACCACCGGCACATTCAGCCACATTACCGCCTATAAAACACGAGCCTCGGCTGGAAGGATCCGGAGGATAATACAATCCTTTTTCTATCACAGCTTCTTGTAAAACTTGTGTTATTACACCCGGTTCAGTAATGACTTGTAAATTTTTTTCATCAATGTGTAAAATTCGATTTAGTTTTTCAGTACTTAATAATACACCGCCATACACCGGCAAAGCCCCACCACTCAACCCAGTGCCGGCCCCACGCGGAGTTACCGGTATATGATGCTTATAACAGTATCGCATGAGTTCTGCAATTTTTTGTACTGTGTCAGGTTTAACAACCGCGGAGGGCATGAATATTAAATCTTCTGTTTCATCGTGAGCATAGGATTTCAATAACTCTTCTTCACAAAAAAAATGCTCTTTTCCTACAATTTGAGTTAAGGCTATACGATGTTGTTCGTTAATTACTGTGTAATTCATAATTACAATGTTACACAATACCTATCAGCAATTCAATAATTTATTTCATAGCATATTAGATTCAGCTTTTATACCTATCACTACAATCAAATTAAACTTAAAAGCATGAAATCAATAAAGCATGTTAAATCATGTTAATTTAAATATATCTATCTATTGATAATCAATAAATTAAATATTTATATCAAAATTTTGTTTAACTTTTATAATTGAATATTAAACAATTAGTTAGTTCAATGGTTTATAAACTAAATCAAACTTTAAAAATCTTAAACGTATGAAAATGAAATTACTTTCTACATTAATTGCTGGCGGATTTATAACAGCCGGATATTCGCAGGCATCCGTACAAATTATTCACAACTGCCCCACGCCTGCAGCAGATCCTGTAAACATTTATTTGTATGATGGTAGTGCATGGGGAGGTTCACCTGCTGTATCAAATCTTGGGTTTCGTGAAGCTACAGCGTTTGTTTCCATTCCATCTGGAGTTTCTAACCTTCGTGTAGCAGTTGCTCCTGTAGATGCTACTCCATCAATTACTGACACGTTGGTAAGTTTTGCTGTTCCCACTTTAACTTCCGGAGAAAGTTACATTGCTATGGCAGCCGGTGAAATTGGCAGTAGTACTACTCCATTCAACATTTTCTTTAGCACGGGACAACAAAATTCAGGGGTATCTAACGAATTTGATTTTACTATTTTCCATGGCTCAACCAATGCTCCTGGAGTTAGTATTTTCGTAAATGATGCAGTTACACCTGCTGTTACTAATTTAACATATGGAAGCTTTACAGGTTATACCACTTTATTATCAGATGCTAATCATCTTGTTTTACTGACCTTAGGGTCTAATATAAACACCATGGTAGAGGGGTTTGTAGCACCTTTACAAACTTTAGGAGCTGGTGGTGCTGCTGGAGTAGTATTTGCTTCTGGGTATTTGAATCCAACAGGTAGTCAGCCAGCTTTTGGTTTATTTGTTGCATTGCCTAATGGAAATGTGATTGCATTACCTCAAATAGATTTATCTCGTATTCAAATTGTACACAATAGCCCAGACCCCCTTGTTGGTACAGTTGATATTTATATTGCAAATTCATCGGGAGATGTAACAAAAATAGAGGATGTTCAATACAAAACTTCCACACCATACTTACTTATTCCTTCAGATGATTATAGAGCAATCTTCTGTCCGGCTAATTCAACCGATACTCTAAGTGCGGCTGTAAAAATTCCTTTCACGTTAGATAAAAATAAAACATATGCTGCAGTTGCATATGGACTTGCAAACACTAGTGGAACCCTTTTTGACCATGCTGAATCTGTAAATGGTGGGGCCGTTGCATTTTCATTAGATTTATATGATCAAGCCCAGTTACAATCCAATACATCTGGAACGGCTGATGTTTTAATATATCACCATGCACCAGATGCTCCAACCGTTGATGCCGTTTCACAATCAACTGGCATAACAATATTGGATGATTTGGCATATGCAGACCGTGTAGGATATTTTACATTTCCTGCAGCTGGTTCAACTGTTTTAGATATTACACCGGGGAATAATAACTCAATCATTGTAGGAAGTTTTCAGGTTCCCTTAGGTGCTTTGAACAATGCTGCCGTTAGCGTATTGGCTTCCGGTTTTGTTACCATTGATGATGAGAATGTTACTGGATTAGAACCATTTGGCTTGTTTGCAGTGTTACCTGCCGGTGGACCGTTTATTCCTTTGGCCAATGTAACAAGTATTGAAGAAAACTCAACCCTTATTCAAACCACACTGTATCCTAATCCTGCTGTTGATTTCATTCATTTAAGTATAGAATCATTCAATAATATTCCCGTAAATGTTCGCATCATGGATTTGCAGGGAAGAATTGTTATGAATATGCAGGATGTTAGTTTGGTAAGTGGATTAAATACCATCACATTGAATGTTTCAGCTTTGAGCAAAGGGATTTATCAACTTGAAATTTTTAATCATGAAATGTGTCAAACCAAAAAGTTTATAAAGTAAAGGGTTGATGATTAATTAAAAACAAAAGCCGGATGAATATATCCGGTTTTTGTTTTTTTATATTTATCGTATATTTGCGATATACAATTATGGCATACACAAAAAAACAATATTTTTCTGAAGATTTGCAGCAATTAGCCGCATTGATGAAAGTACTGTCGCATCCTGCCAGATTAGCTATTCTTCAGTTATTGGCTGAAAAAAAAGAATGTATCTGCGGTGAGTTAGTTCATAATCTACCATTGGCTCAAAGCACAGTTTCACAACATTTACGAGAACTAAAACAAGCGGGATTGATTCAAGGAGAAATAGAAGGAGTAAAAATTTGTTATTGTTTAAATTGGGAAAACATTGAGCGTTTAGACCAGCTAACTGAAAAGTTTATTGCAGCCATCATTCGAAAAAAACCAGAAAATACTTGTTGCTAATGAATAATCTCCCCCCATTTCCTCGCATGCATGTTTCTTTATATGTAAGTAATTTACAGGAAACCCTTAGATTTTACACGGCATTTTTTGGAAAACATCCAGAAAAGGTAAAACCCGGATATGCCAAATATATTCTCGAAAAACCCTCGTTAATCATTTCATTTGTTGAAAATCCATCCCGAGTAATGGCAAATTTCGGACATTTAGGATTTCAGGTAGAAAGCCAAGAAGAATTGGAAAAACAACGAAATATTGCCCGAAATTTAGGGTTAATATCCAGCGAAGAAATAGCTGTAAATTGTTGTTATGCCTTGCAAGATAAGTTTTGGGTAACTGACCCGGATGGAATTCAATGGGAAGTATATTATTTTCATCAGGATGCTGAATTTAACGACCCTAAGTTTGCAAATGAAAATACCAGTCAATGTTGTATCCCACAACCTAAATCAGAAAAGAAAAAAATAGCACTTCGTGATTTAGGAACTGAAAAATGTGTGCCTGGTAGTGGTTGCTGTGATTAAAGTTTTATTACATGAAGTTTTTTGAAAAATACCTTACAGCTTGGGTGCTTTTATGTATTGCTACCGGTATTCTGGTAGGTAAGTTGTTAGGGTCAGCAGTATCAATATTAGAAAGCTGGCAGCTATATACCATCAACATTCCTGTAGCTATATTAGTGTGGATGATGATCTATCCGATGATGGTGCAAATTGATTTTTCTTCCATCGCGAATGTATCTAAAAACTGGAAAGGATTGGCACTTACGGTAACAGTAAACTGGTTAATAAAACCTTTTACAATGGCTTTGTTTGGATGGATATTTTTTAAAAATATCTATGCAGCATGGATCAGTCCGGATGATGCTGAGCAATACTTAGCCGGTGCTATTTTACTTGGTGCAGCTCCGTGCACAGCCATGGTTTTTGTATGGAGTTATTTGGTTAAGGGAGATGCGAATTATACCTTGGTGCAAGTTTCAGTAAACGATTTGATTCTTCTGGTTGCATTTGTACCCATTGTTAAGTGGCTTTTGGGTGTTACTAATATTGAAATTCCATATGAAGTTCTAATTTCTTCCGTACTTGTCTTTGTTGTAATTCCTCTTCTTGCAGGTTATATCACCTATCGGATTTTGATTAAACGTAAAGGCATGGAATGGTTTCAACAAAAATTTCTTCCAACACTTCGACCATTTTCCATACTTGCTTTATTAACTACACTGATTTTACTTTTTGCATTTCAAGGCGAACAAATATTAAAACAACCTTATACAATATTGCTCATTGCATTCCCATTAATCTTACAAACGTATTTTATATTCATTATATCATGGTTAAGTGGTAGAATTCTTAGGCTTTCACATGCTATATGTGCACCTGCAGCAATGATTGGTGCAAGTAATTTTTTTGAGTTGGCAGTAGCAGTAGCCATTTCCTTGTTTGGTTTAAATTCTGGCGCCTCGCTAGCTACAGTAGTTGGGGTATTAATTGAGGTTCCAATCATGTTATCATTGGTTACACTGGCCAACCGCTGGAGGTACTAATACAAACAATAATCATGTATGAAAAATATATTGATACTTTGTACCGGGAATAGTTGTCGAAGTCAAATGGCACATGGTTATTTAGAACATTTTTTAAAAGATAAAGCCCATATTTATAGTGCAGGAATAGAAACTCACGGATTAAATCCACGTGCTGTAAGCATAATGAAAGAAGACGGTGTAGATATTAGTCATCACACGAGCAATCATGTTAATGAATACATAAATATTCCATTTGATTATATCATTACCGTTTGTGATCATGCCTATGAACACTGCCCCTATATTCCTGGAAATGCTATTCGTATTCATCATAGCTTTTCTGATCCTGCAAAAGCAACCGGTACTGATAAAGAAATTATGGAAGCCTTTCGAGTAGTTCGAAATGAAATTCGAACGTTTTGTGAAGAATTTTCAAAGAATTTCAAATAATAATTGATGGTTACGAAATTAAAACAAAAAAGCCCCGAAGCAGGGGCTTTTTATGTATGTATGGGATATATTGCATTATTTCACTACCATGATGCGTTGGGTGATAGCTTGTTTACCATCCGATATTCGAAGTAAATATATTCCTGAAGCCAATCCATCGGTTATTATCGTAATTTGTTGTTGTGATGGCAAAATGGTAAATTGTTTTAAGACCTGACCTAAGGTAGTCATCAACTGCCCTACTAAAGGTTGTGCCGATGCCTGCTGCAATGAAATATTAATCATCGCCGTGGCTGGATTAGGATATATTATAAAGTTGGAAGCATTCATCACTTCATCCAATGAAGAACAATTTACAACCGTTACAGAAGCTGTGGCAGTAGCTGTACATCCATTGGAAGCCGTAGCTGTAACGGTATAGGTTGTATTCGATGAAGGCGAAACGGTAATTGCATTCGTTGTTGCCGTTGTACTCCATGCGTAACTGTTTCCACCGGTAGCAGTAAGCGTTGCAGAACTTCCTTGACAAATCGTTCCTCCTCCGCTAATCGAAGGTGTAGGTGAGGGATTTACAACAATGGTAGCGGTAGAAGTACTTGTACCGTTTGAATTGGTAGCTGTTAATGTTACAGTATATGTACCAGCAGCATTGTATGTAACCGTAGGACTAGTGGCTGAACTGGTTGAAGGGGTCCCTCCCGGAAGCGACCAACTATAAGATGTAGCATTAGTAGATGTATTGGTAAACGTTACACTTTGGCCACTGCAAATGGAATTAGAAGAAGCACTGAATGAGGCAGTAGGCGGCGTAGAAGATATAGCAGAAATGTTTATATCATCTAAATATGTAATGTTTCCCCAACCACTCCGCAATTGGAAACGAATTCTAACAGCTGTTTGAGAAGCATATGTACTTAAATCAATTGTTTTGGTAGCCCACTGGGAAGAAGTTGGAACAAAAGCGCTGGTAACATCCGGAGCTGTTGCCAGCGGGCTTGGTCCGGTATTGTTTCCATAGGAGGCCAAACGTATCCAGCTATTTCCACAATCGGTTGTAATACTTACAATTAACGAATCGTAATACGTAGCATTGTATCGGGCATTTGCCACACTAAATGAAAGTTCGCAAGGCCCACCAGCAGTACTTAAATTAATGTAAGGAGTGATCAAATTATCTACCTGACCGGCTGTTGAGCTTGTAGGAGAAGCATGATCAATTCGTGCACAAGCCGTACTATTTCCAAAACCACTGGCAGCTGTAGTGCGTACCCATAGAGCACTTCCTGTATTATTATCCGGATTTTCATTAAGCCAATTTGTAGGTGGAAAGGTTGCTCCTTCAAATCCTTCTGTAAAAGGTAATGCCACACCTGTTGGATTCACTACGGTAAAGTTTCTGGTCTGGCTATCATTGGAGGTATTCAAATCAGTTCCACCATTGGGGCTTGATACAGTTACAGTGATTGTATGCGCCCCAGCCCCTACGCTAAACGGAGCTAATGTAACATTGGTGCTGGCATTAGAAGCAAGGTTTCCACTCCAAGAATAATTAACAGCAGCTCCACCATCAATTGAATAAGAAATGGTAGCAGATGTAAGCACAGTAGTTCCATTATTTTTGAGCACAACCACTGGAGTAATATTTGTACCGCTACATTCAGTTGCTCCAGGTGTAACTATTGATTGTAATTGGGCATCTAGAGCCAATGAAGGCATGTTGGGATCATAGCCATTTAATGTATTGGGTGCAGTAGCACTACAAGAAGCTGGAGCTAACCAATTACTTAAGCGGGTACTATTTGTTCCCCCTCCCGTCCAAGAAGTAAATAGTTTTCCGTATTCATCATACCCACCACTGGGATTACCTTCAAGTGAACAATTTGAAGGTCCACCATATAGTTGGCCCACAATAAGTCCTGCTGAATTAAAAAGAGGCGACCCCGAAGAACCAGGTTCCGTTACTCCGTCTGTCCAGGTTGGGGTTCTCCATGTAGTGGCACCACTCATTGAAGAGGTTGTTGCTGTTCCTGTAGAAAAGCTAATCTTTTTTATATCGCCACTAGGATGGTGGATGCCATAAGGATTCACAGGCGCAGTATTGGTTCTATCCCATCCTGCCCAATAGGCATTGTAACTGGCAGGAACAGCTGAATTTATTTCTACTAAACGCATATCTGAACCCGCATAATTTGCCCTAGAGGTACTACCACTGATTGATTGAGCGGTAGAAGGAGAAGTAGGTGGATTAGAACAACCGGGAGCTTCCCAATTAAACCGAAATACCCAACTTCCAAAACCGGATGAACCGCAATGGTTGGCAGTTAGCACATAGGGTTTACCATCATTACAAGTATTATTAATCAATGCTCCGGTACAAAACCCATTTCCTCCAGACACCAAACATACTACAGAACGAATTTGATTGTCATAGGCTGCATAAGCCGGACAGCGTACATTGTTCATACATGGTCCGGAATCTCCAAAAGCTTTAGAAAAATACTCATCCAAGCCTCTGTAACGATGGGTAATTCTAAAGATTTCAAGCATGGATTGCCCCAAAGCATTTGCTGGCTCATAATACTCTACAATGATAGAATCGCCATCAATTAATTCAGTTCCTAACTGATAATCCGGTGAAATGTGTTTTTGGGTAAATGCCCCCAAAACAATGCTTTTGTCTGCATTAAACACAAATAATTTTCCTCCTTCCGGAATACTTACGTATTGGAATGCTAAATTTATTGACAAGGCTCCCGGACAAGAAATCCCCAAACGCCATATCCTGCCCCCATCATCCAAGGTTTTCCAATTTCCTGAATTATTCAGATTATAACTTACATGATAATTGTGACCAAACCTGTATGGTATATTTTTTATATGTTGATTTATGGAATCTTCTCTCATGTATGAAGCAACATCAAATCCGGGCATG
The DNA here is from genome assembly GCA_026418175.1 of Flavobacteriales bacterium. Classification (GTDB taxonomy): domain Bacteria; phylum Bacteroidota; class Bacteroidia; order CAIKAF01; family CAIKAF01; genus BA4. The sequence continues at coordinate 93,108 of JAOABX010000009.1, read as the reverse complement.
ATGACATAAGGAATATCCCTGTCATATTGTGTAAATTTTGAAGACCAAGGGATACCTCCATCACTTAACTGATAGATTTGTGTAGTTGACTGAGAATACAAGAGAAAAGAAAACAAGAGGGTGGTTGCAATAATGAGGGTACGAATTGTTTTCACGTTGAAGTTTTTTTTAGTTAAACTAGGTTAAAGTTATAAAAAAAACATTTCATAAACTATCTGTTTGTATTTTTACGCAAATGGATAAAATTCATTATGATACGAAACATTATTTTTTCAATTTCTTTTTACTTAACATTAGTTATTACCTTACATTCTCAAGGATATACCAGCTTTAGTTTTCCTAACCTGCCGGTTGAATTTGATTATCCTTCAGACATGGGGTTAGAAAAAACAGGTAAAAATTCTTGGGTGATCTTCGATAAAAATGTAGGGACTGAGTTTAATATTAATTTATATCATGTAAGCCCCCGTTTCAATGCTGATAGCTTACGCTATATGATGCTTAAATTATATGAAGATCCTGAAATTAAGAACTTGCAGGTAAACGAAGTGGGAAGTGGCACCATGGGACCACACCGGGCCGAAAAACTGGTGCTCTCATTCATAGGTCCGCGGGATAAACAATATGTTTCAACCATTTACCTGGTTTATTTTCATATTAATCAAGAATTTAACAGCTTGATTTTTTACTTTGAAATAGGAGCAAACAATGTTATTTCATACGCACCGTTGCAGGAGGCCATGATTTCATCACTACGATATAAACCATTTACCTATAAAAAAACAAGTTTTGAAAAGGAGCAACTGCTCATTGAATATCCAAATTTTTGGGCAGAAATGCAAGTGGATACCGGCATCGGCTACCTTCATATTCATGATGGAAGATTGAAGTTTTTTGCTGGAGCTGTGAACCGAACAGATTCAATTTCACTTAAAACGTTTGCCGAATACGAAAGGGATAGCTGGAAAAAACAATCAACCATTTACCCTAACATAAAAATCAAATCCCAGAGCATTAAATGCAAAAACGGAGAAACTCAATTTTTTAATACAGGCACCTTTGATCAACAATTATATTCAATTACACGTAATATCACTTTTAAAAAATATTTTATTCGAAGAATAGTAAATGGAGCTACAAAAGACTTTGTTATTTATTGGGAATATCCAACGAATGCTGAGAAATACTATTTACCAATACACGATTTAATGATGGAAAGCTTAAAATTACCGGGTAAACCTGATCTTCCAGAAAAAAAATAATCATCTGTATGTACTGATTCTTTTTTTATACCTTTTATATATTTTGAATTCATGTTGTAGTATTTAAAATGAATTAAAAGGTAGTTTGCATCAGAAATAAATCAGGTATTAAAAAAAGGATACCTTTGTTTATTAAACTACTACCCCATGAAAATCATAGAAGTAAACAATGTGCAGACGATTAAAGCATTCCACCGGCTGCCATTTCTACTATATAAAGGTGACCCAAACTGGATTCCTCACTTGCAACAAGATGTAGAAAAAGTATTTAGCAGCGATAAAAATAAAGCATTTCAAGGCGGGCAAGCCATTCGATGGATAGTACAAGATGAACAGGGCAAAACCATTGGTCGAATTGCCGCCTTTATTGAGCCCAAGTATTACGCAGCATTTAAGCAACCTACCGGGGGCATTGGTTTTTTTGAATGTATAAATGATAAAAAAGCAGCTTTTTTATTGTTTGACACTGCCAAAAAATGGCTGGCAGACCGTGGTATGAAAGCCATGGATGGCCCTATTAATTTTGGTGAAAAAAATGCATTTTGGGGATTGATGGTTCAAAATGCCGATTATCCCGCCACTTATCAAATGAATTATAATCCACCTTATTACCAACAGTTTTTCGAAGAATACGGATTCCAGGTATTTTATGAACAGTTTGTGTTCTGGAGAGATTTTATTCGTGATGCTGAAGAAGTATTTCAACGCAAAGCTGAAATTTTGTGGAAAGATCCTAAATTTAAAATTACAAATGCCGGGGGATACTCAGATAAAGAGCTGGCTCAGTTTTTTTTAGCTATATATAACAAAGCCTGGAGTAATCATGAAGGGTTTAGCCCCATGAAATTTGAACAAGCATACAAAATTATGAAAGCAATCAGGCCGGTGAGAGATGTTAGAATTTCTTTGTTTGCATTTTACGATAATGAACCGATTGCATTTTATATAAACCTGCCTGAATTGAACCAGATATTTAAACATGTGAACGGCAATCTAAATTTATGGGGGAAACTCAAATTTTTATTTTATAAAAATTTTGTTGGGAGCAGTACAGTTTACGGAATAGTATTTGGAGTTATCCCCGATTTTCAAGGCAAAGGAGTTGAGGCTGCCATGATTAAATATGCCGGCATTCATTTACGTGGCAAAACCCCTTATCGCGATACTGTACTTACCTGGATAGGAGATTTCAATATAAAAATGCTAAAAGTGTGTAAAAACCTAAATGCATCTTTATTACGTAAATTACGAACATATCGGTACATGATAGATGATAATATACCGTTTGAACGGCATAAATACATCGGTGGTACTGCAGAAGATGTACAAGCCATTATTAATGGCTTACTTCCCTTGGATGAAAATATGCGCCGGTATGGAAGCCGAAGAATTCGGAAAAAATAGTTTTTTTGGTGAAATATGCCTAAACGAATTTTATTTATTGCTCCTTACCCTAATGATACAGCACCTAGCCAACGCTTTCGTTTTGAACAGTACATTCCTTTACTTCAAGAAAAAGGCTGGTATACTGAACAAGTTTCATTTTGGAATAAGCAGGCATGGAAAAACTTATACCGCTCTGGAAAATTTTTAAACAAAGCTTATTATTTACTGGTTGGAGTTTTAAAGCGATACTTTTTATTGTTAAAAATAAACCGGTATGAATATATTTTTATTCACCGTGAATATTCTCCGGTAGGATTTCCACTAGCCGTTTGGATTATGGCTACATGGATGAAAAAGAAAATAATTTTTGATTTTGACGATGCAATATGGATTCCCAATGTAAGTGAAAGCAACCGATGGTTTAGTTTTTTAAAAGTGTATGATAACACACGTCGAATCATTCGATGGAGCTACAAAGTGGCATGTGGAAACAGGTATCTTTGGAACTATGCCATACAATATAATCCAAAGGCAGTTATAATTCCTACAACAATCGATACCCAAAAAACACATCATTATATCAGAAAAATACCTGAAAATAAATTTGTAATCGGGTGGACAGGGACTCATTCTACCATTCGGTATCTGGAAGAAATAATTCCGGTAATTCAAAAATTAGAAAATGAATTTGAACATATAGAATTTCGCATCATTGCAGATGTAAAACCTGATTATCCGTTAAAGTCATTGATTTACATTCCATGGCAAAAAGCAACAGAAGCAGACGATTTAGCTCAATTTACAGTTGGCATTATGCCCTTACAACATGACCCCTGGAGTGAAGGGAAATGTGGATTCAAAGCCTTACAATATCTTTCAATGGGTATTCCAGCATTAGTATCGCCAGTAGGTGTAAACAACATAATTGTTCAACATGGTATAAATGGTTTTATTTGTGAAGACAATACAGCTTGGGAAAATATTTTGAGAGATTTAATTCTACATCCTGAAAAAATAAAATCCATGGCTTTAGCCTGCCGCCAAACGGTAATTAAACATTATTCGGTGGATGCTGTAAAAAAAGATTTTTTACAGCTATTTGAATAATGCTGAAATCATCTAATTGTGAAGACTTTTTTTGTATCATTAATTCAATAATGCTTATACCTTTGTCTGAAATTTTAAATATCAGTAACACTTTCATGAAGCAAACAGCTTTAACACCTATACACCGCAGCCTGGGAGCCAAAATAGTTGAATTTGCGGGATATGAAATGCCCATACAATACTCCGGATTATTAGAAGAACATCATGCCGTGAGAAATCAAGCAGGTATGTTCGATGTATCGCACATGGGCGAATTTATAATTGAAGGCCCGCAGGCATTAAATTTAATACAATTTGTAACCAGCAATGATGCTTCAAAACTTCAACCAGGCCAGGTGCAATACAGCTGTCTTCCGAACGATACCGGCGGAATTGTTGATGATTTGCTTGTCTATTGTTTAGCGCCTGAAAAATACATGCTGGTAGTAAATGCTTCGAACATAGATAAAGACTGGACCTGGATTTTAAAACACAATGAAAAATTCGGAGCAAAAATGGTAAATATCAGTAATGATATTTCATTACTGGCAGTACAAGGACCTAAGGCAGCTCAAATACTTCAAAAACTTACACCAGTTAAACTCGATGATATCCCTTACTATCATTTTGCTATTGGAGAATTTAATGGAGCAAAAGATATTATATTATCAAATACCGGATACACTGGTGCAGGTGGATTTGAAATTTATCTTCCGAACAAACAGGCAGAATCTGCCTGGAATGCCATTTTAAATACTGGAAAAAACGAGGGTTTAGTTCCTGCAGGTTTAGGTGCCCGAGACACGTTACGTTTAGAAATGGCTTTTTGCCTATATGGTAATGACATTGATGAAACTACCTCCCCCATTGAAGCAGGATTAGGGTGGATTACCAAATTCAACAAAGATTTTGTAAATCGTGCCGAATTGGAAAAACAAAAGCAAGAAGGCACTACGCGTAAATTGATAGGCTTTGAATTATTAGATAAAGGAATACCACGCAAAGGTTATACTTTACACAATGCCGAAGGAAAGCAAATTGGTATTGTAACCAGCGGTACGCAATCACCCAGTCTGAATAAACCCATTGGTTTAGGATACGTTGAAACGCCCTATTCCAAAATTGGAACTGAGATTTTTGTTGAAATTCGTGGGAAACAATTGAAATCAAAGGTTGTAAAAACTCCGTTTTATCAAAAATAATCAATTGACAACATCGCCTGTTATACGTATTTGCCTTACACCGGCTTTATATCCTATTTATCGGGATGACAACAGCATTGTTGTTGTTGTAGATATATTTCGAGCTACTTCTGCAATTTGTACAGCTTTGCATCATGGCATGACCAGCGTGATACCGGTAGCTGCTATTGATGAAGCCAAAAACTTTCCTGGCAATGGTTATATTATAGCTGCCGAACGAGGGGGAGAAGTGGTGGCTGGATTTGCTTACGGAAATTCTCCATTAAGCTATAGAAACAATCCTGAAATTGTTGGTAAAAAATTGGTATTAACAACCACCAATGGCACTCAAGCCATTAGTGCTGCAAAAGATGCAGCGGCTTTATGTGTAGGCGCATTTAGCAACATTAGTGCTTTATCTTCATGGCTTTTAAATCAGCAGAAAGATGTTATGATTTTATGTGCCGGATGGAAAAATCGACTCAATTTGGAAGATACAATCTTTGCCGGAGCCTTAACCCGCATGCTTTTGAATCAGGGATTTGTTCTGGATATTGACAGTGATGCAGCATTAACAGCCATTACTTTGTATGAACAGAGTAAAGAGAATATGTACCGATTCCTGGAACCCTCTTCGCATAGGCAACGACTTAGTAAGCTAAACTTAGAAAAAGATATTGAATATTGCCTGCAATGGGACACCACATCGGTAGTTCCGGTTTTAATGAATGGAGAATTAAAAAATGTACTGAGCAAGTTATGAATTCGCCAGTTGTAGTAGTAGATTATGGAATGGGAAACTTACACTCCATCATTCGCAAACTACATTTATTGGGTCAAAACTGGCTAATCAGCAATGAACCTGAAATAATTTGTAAGGCCGAAAAATTGATTTTACCGGGAGTGGGGCACTTTGGAAAAGCCATGGAAAAACTGCAACAACTTCATTTGATTGAAGCATTGAATGAAGCAGTGATTCAACGGAAGAAACCTGTGCTAGGTATATGTTTGGGTATGCAGCTAATGGCCTGCTATAGCGAAGAAGGAAATGTAGCCGGGCTTGGTTGGTTTGATGCACAGGTAGTGAAATTTAAGATTAAAGATTCCAATACCTACAAAATTCCACACATGGGATGGAACCAAGTAATCAACCAAAAAAGCTGCCCGGTGATGAAAGGAATAGAAGATGGTACTGAATTTTACTTTGTACATTCTTATCACTGGATTACCGAAGATAAAGAACAAGAAGTACACAAAACAACTTATGAATATCCATTTACTTCAGCAGTTTCAAAAAACAACCTATTTGGAGTTCAATATCACCCTGAAAAAAGCCACGATGCAGGGTTAAAATTGCTAAGTAATTTCTTAAAGTTATAATAGCATTTCATTCAAATAAGCTAAAAAAGTACAACGAACTTTTAAATATAATTGTAAATCTGCGTTTTAAAATTTTTATTTGTTAAGTTGAATTTCGTATTTTCATTCTAACTTTGAAATCGTTTATTAATCCAATATTCATCACATGTTATCCAGACCCTATCAGCAATGTACACGATGTGTGATGGATACCTCTGACCCTGAAATTACATTCAATGAGTTGGGGCAATGCAATCACTGTACTGAATATTTTGCCAACACACGCCGCAGAATGTATCAAGGTGAAGAAACAGAAAAAGCCCTCAAAGCTTTGGTTCAAAAAATAAAAAAATACGGCAAGGGTAAAGCTTACGATTGTGTATTGGGAATTAGCGGTGGAATTGATAGTTGTTATGCGGCTTGGGTTTGTAAGGAATTAGGACTGAGAGTGCTTTGTGTGCACATGGACAATGGATGGGATTCAGAAATTTCAGTAAAAAATATCCGTCATATCGTTACAAAACTTGGATTTGATTACGAAAGCGTAGTTCTTGATTGGGAAGAGTTCAAAGATTTACAATTATCTTTTTTCAAAGCCTCCTTACCAGAACTGGAAACTCCAACAGACGTAGCTATTTTAGGAGCTTTACACCAGGTAGCTGCTAAAAATGGTGTAAAATTCATCATCAGCGGCGGAAATTTTGCGACGGAAGGAATTTTGCCTAAAAGCTGGCATTACAATGCCAAAGATGGAAAACTAATCCGGGCCGTACAAAAAAAATTTGGCAATTTAAAACTACGAAAATTCCCATTTTTCGATGCCCTGCAAGAAATTTATTATAAATATGTAAAAGGCATTCGTATTATTTACCTGCTCAATTATTTACCTTATAATAAGAGGGATGCCATGAAACTCCTAGAAGAAAAGCTGGAGTGGAAATATTATGGTGGAAAGCATTACGAATCAAAATATACCGGATTTGTTCAATCTTATATTCTGCCGGTAAAATTTGGCATTGATTATCGTAAAGCAACGTTTTCAACTCAAATATGTGCCGGCGAAATTACACGTGAATATGCATTGGAAGAATTAAAAAAACTTCCATATGACCCAGTAAAAGCTCAGCAAGAAAAAGAATATGTTAGCAAAAAGCTTGGTATTACAACGGAAGAGTTTGACCGTATTATGGCCGAACCGCCAAAAACATATCGCGATTATCCAAATGCTGAGAAACAATTAGAATTTTTATACAGAATATATCGGGCAATCAATTAACCGACATTCTTAATACATATATTCATTTAATTATTGTTTAATGAGTTTTGTTTGAATTAATCCTTGCTCGGTTTTTATGATAGTAAAACGCCTGAAGAAGAATAATTATCTAAATACCTATAATCTTTTATCCAATTGGAAGTTACATTATTCTAATAATAATTAATATATTCTCTACCAATAAAACATAAAAATTAAACAACAAGGAAACGCACAAAAGAGGGATGTTTTGAATTATTTTCGCAAAAATTGATTTAAATTGTATATAAATTTAATAGAAATTAAAACTAAGCATTCACTTTATCTTTTTGCACTTTGCCACGATAGGCATTTTTTTCGAGGTATTCAATAATCTTTCCGGCAATATTAACACCAGTTGCTTTTTCAATGCCTTCCAATCCGGGCGAAGAATTAACTTCCATAACCAATGGACCTCGCTTAGACTGTAGCATATCTACACCAGCTACACCCAGTCCCATAGCTTTTGCAGCAGCTATTGCAACTTCTTTTTCTTCCCGGCTAAGTTTAATTACAGTGGCCGTTCCTCCCCGATGCAGATTACTTCTAAATTCTCCCTCTTTTGCTTGACGCTTCATAGCGCCAACCACTTTTCCATCCACCACAAACGCTCTAATATCTGCCCCTTTGGCCTCTTTGATATATTCTTGTACAATAATGCGGGCCTTTAATCCATGAAATGCTTCAATAACCGAAGTGGCTGCATTTTTATTTTCAGCCAATACTACCCCTAAGCCTTGCGTTCCTTCAATAAGCTTAATAATTACAGGGAAAGAACCGATTTCACTCAAAATTTCATCAATATTTTTGCTGAAATTTGTAAAAACAGTTTTAGGCAACCCAATTCCTGCACGTGATAATATTTGTAAGCTTCGAAGCTTATCTCTGGAACGAATCAAAGCCTGGCTTTCTACCGCAGTAAATACTTTACGCATTTCGAACTGACGCACCACCGCTGAACCAAAAAATGTAACAGATGCTCCAATACGCGGTATAATGGCATCTACATCATCCAGATAACGATCTTTATAAAATATTCTTGGATTTTTCTTTTCAATTACAATATTACATTTTAAATGATCTACAATCTCTGTTCTATGACCACGATGAATACCTTCTTCCAACAAACGTTTGGTGGAATATAAATTTGCATTCCTTGAAAGAATAACGATATGCATACAGATGAATTATATGGCAATATGGTTCAGAAAAAATGAATTTGCAAGGAATAATTAAAAAAATAACAAAAGATAAAATCTGATGGTTAAAGCAATTTGTGTTAAAAACAAATAGCCATATATTTGCAATCATTTTGGTCCGGTAGCTCAGCTGGATAGAGCAACTGCCTTCTAAGCAGTAGGTCATTGGTTCGAATCCAATCCGGATCACTTTAATAAAACACATTTTCATTGCGTGGTTTTATTTTTAAGAATGTTGAGATTAAGTAAACTTCTTATTTATAATTAAGTTAAGTTAAGTCAAAACTTCTAAGATTTTTTCCTATTCCTATCTTTGCATAAATACCCGGGATGATTGATTTTTTTATCAGTACGTGTTATGCCCTTTTGCTAACCTGGGTGATTTATCGCACACCTTTTTTTAAGATTGAGGGTTTAAAGTCCACGCATCTACCCATGATTTTTTTGTCGAAAGTATTAGCCGGAGTTTTTCTTTATCTAATCTATACTTATTACTATACCGACCGAAGCAAAGCAGATATTTACCGTTTTTATGATGATAGTGCGGCTTTATATCAATTGCTTTTTATACATCCCAATGAGTTTTTTACAAATTTAATTGGGCTTTCATCTGATTTTTCTTCTGGTGGGAAATACGCTCATCTGATGAATAACTGGCAACTACCGTATGATAATCCGATGTATAACGATAACCGAATAGTGATACGCATTCATGCGGTCCTTCGAATTATTAGCTTCGGAAGCTTCAATACACATACTGTGTTTTTCAGTTTTTTTTCGTTTACAGGTTTATTTTTAATAACTAAAACATTTTATGATTTTATTCGCGACTGGAAAACAGAAATATTTATTGGTACACAGCTAATACCTTCAGTAATATTTTGGACTTCCGGTTGTCTGAAAGAAAGCATTCTCATGATTGGAATGGGTATTTTTATTTCTTCATTATTTAACGATAAAAATAAACAATGGTACCTACGTGGAATAATGATAATCTTAGGAGCATTGATTATTCTTCTAACCAAATTTTATATTTTGGCAGCATTGCTACCAGCTGCCATTGGATATTTTATTTCAAAAAAATTTAAACCTGGATGGCAACCCATGGTGTTTCTTTTATCTACAGTCTTTTTGGGCTTAACGGCAGCTTTTTCTCACTACTTTTTTCCAAAAATTAACTTGTTAGAAATGCTTGCTTTTAAACAAAATAATTTTGTAAACCTTGCAGTATCTGAAAAAGCAGGTAGCCTCATTACCACAACATATTTAAAACCAGAGCTATCTGATATTATTATAAAAACCCCTGAAGCATTACTTAATACACTTCTACGGCCATATCCATGGGAGTCTATGGGAAGCATATTTAAACTCATCCCCATGTTAGAAAATTTGTTTTTTCTTTTTTTTATTGGTTGGATAATATGGAATCATCGTAAACCAGCTCAACTTCGTTTTGTATTGTTTTGTATTTCGTTTGTGCTAGTATTATATATAATTGTGGGTTTAAGTACTCCAGTAATTGGCGGAATGGTACGTTATAAAGTACCAGCGTTGCCTTTTTTATGGATTACATTATTAGCCTTTGCCAAACGAAGTCAATCATATCAACAAAAATTTGCATTATCATGAAACGAACTGTATGGATTACCGGAGCAACAGCCGGAATTGGAGAAGCCACTGCACGATTACTTGCCAAAAATGAATTTCGATTAATTATTTCGGGCAGAAGAAATGATCGGTTAGAACACCTGGCTGATGAACTAAAAGCACATACAGAAATACTTTCAATTTGCCTGGATGTAAGAGATAGAGAAGCTGTTTTTAATGCAGCAGAAAATCTTCCGGAGAATTGGAAAAATATTGATGTATTAATTAACAATGCCGGTTTGGCAGTAGGGCTTGGGCCTGCACACGAAGGTGACCCAGATGACTGGGACCGGATGATTGATACAAACATAAAAGGAGTTCTGAATATGTTGAAAGCCATAACACCAGGTATGATAGCACGTAAAAAAGGCCATATTATTCAGATTAGCTCGATTGCTTCGAAAGAAGTTTATCCCAATGGAAATGTGTATTGTGCAACCAAACATGCATTGGATGCCATCACACAATCCATTCGAATGGAGCTTCTCCCCTATCATATTAAAGTTTCTTCTATCCATCCGGGAATGGTTGAAACGGAATTTTCTTTAGTTCGTTTTAAAGGAGATGCCGAACGTGCATCCAATGTGTATAAACCTGTTGAAGCCCTTAAAGCCGAAGATGTTGCAAACACTATCTTATACTGCCTCAATGCACCCGAACATGTTTCAATTCATGAATTGGTAGTTATGCCGGCAGCTCAAGCCACAGTGCGGTTGGTAAGGAAAAAAGACGGAAGCATTTAATATTGCATTTCAGCAATAATTAGTCAACATTTAAAATTATATTGATAAAATATGCTCAAGGATTGGATGTTTGACTAATCATGAAATAATGTTTTATGTAATGTTTATTAAGAGGCGTTGGGTTATGCCAACATCATTACCGGATTTTCAAGCATTTGCTTAAATGTTCGCAGGAATTCAGCACCGGTAGCTCCATCAACTACCCGGTGATCGCAACTTAACGTTACTTTCATTACATTGCCTGGAACAACCTGACCATTTTTCACTACAGGAACCTGCTTAATGCCTCCTACTGCCATAATGCAAGCATCCGGAGGATTGATAATGGCGGTAAACTCATCAATGCCATACATGCCCAAATTTGAAATGGAGAAAGTATTGCCCTGCATATCATCGGGTTGAATTTTTTTGTCTTTAGCTTTTTGGGCAAATTGTTTCACTTCGGTAGAAATCTGTATTAACGATTTTGTGTCGGCAAAACGTACTACAGGTACCACTAATCCATCAGGAATAGCAACAGCTACGCCCACATGTATATGGTTGTTATATCGTATAACATCACCCAGCCAAGAAGAGTTAACTGCAGGATGTTTACGTAGTGCCATTGCTGCAGCTTTTATCACAAAATCATTCACAGATATTTTTTCATCCAACTGTTCGTTCAATGATTTACGAGCTTGCAATACCTGCTCCATATCAATCTCCAGGGTTAAGTAGAAATGCGGAGCGGTATGCTTGCTTTCGCTAAGACGCCTAGCAATCGTTTTACGCATTTGCGATACCGGAATATCAGTATATGATTCTTTTCCAGCAACAGCAGCGGATAGTGTAGGCGAAACCGATTGTATATTTTCAATATCGCGTTTAATAATTCTACCTCCATCCCCTGATCCGGTAATGGTCCTTAAATCAATCCCCTTTTCTTTAGCTAACGAACGCGCTAAGGGTGAAGCTTTAATTCGAGTTTCAGCAGAAACAGAAGCAACAGGTGCCGCTGCAGCTAAAACAGCCTGTTCTGCAGATTTTTTTTCTTCCACTGGTACCGGTTTAGCAGCAGTTGTCGAAGTTTCTGCAGCCAACAAAGCACTGATGTCTTCTCCTTCCTTTCCTAAAATGGCCAAAATAGCATTAACCGGAGCACTTTTCCCTTTTTCAACCCCTATGTATAATAATACTCCTTCCTGAAAACTTTCAAATTCCATTGTGGCCTTGTCAGTTTCAATTTCAGCCAGCAAATCGCCTGCTTTTACTTTATCGCCAACTTTTTTGTGCCATGCTGCAACAACCCCTTCGGTCATTGTATCACTTAGCTTGGGCATTCTTACTATCTCTGCCATGATGGTATTTTTTTCAGTAATTTAAATATTCTGTTATTCAAATTTAATCTTCTCTGATAAACGGATAATCCTGCTGCACATAAACATACTTCCATAAATCTTCAGGGTCAGGATAGGGAGATTCTTCAGCAAACCGAACGCTTTCTTCTATAATTTCCTTCACCCGGTTATCAATAGCTTCTATTTCTTCTTCCGTGGCAATTTTATGCTTACGTATGGTAGCCAACACCTGATCAATAGGGTCAAGGCTTTTATATTTTTCAACTTCTTCTTTGGTACGATACTTTTGTGGATCGCTCATGGAATGGCCTTTATAACGATAGGTTTCAGCTTCTATTAGCGTTGGGCCATCACCCCGGCGGGCACGGGCTACTGCTTCTGTAAAACATTCGTGCACCGCTTCAACATTCATACCATCTACATCTACGGATGGCATATCATATGCAAGGCCTAATTTTTTCAAATCCGTAACGTTACTGGTTCTTTCAACCGAGGTACCCATTGCATACTTATTATTCTCAATCACAAAAATTACTGGTAATTTCCATAGCATAGCTAAATTCATCGTTTCATGAAACGCTCCTTGGCGGGTAGCCCCATCACCAAAATAACAAATAGTAACACGATCTTCACCGCGGTATTTATCAGCAAATGCTAAACCAGCTCCCATAGGTATCTGGCCCCCAACAATACCATGCCCACCAAAAAAGCGAAGTTCTTTGCTGAACATATGCATTGAGCCCCCCATTCCACGTGAACAACCCGTAGCCTTACCATATAATTCAGCCATCATGTATTTAGGATGCATTCCTTTTCCAATGGGTTGAACATGATTCCGATATCCTGCAATCATATTATCATCCGGGCGAATGGCTGAAATAGCACCGGCAACAATGGCTTCCTGCCCTATGTAAAGGTGTAAAAATCCTCTAATTTTTTGTTGAGTGTAAATCATTCCTGCCCGCTCTTCAATTTTTCGATACACTAGCATCTCTTCATACCATTTCAGGTACTGTTCTTTAGAATATTTTGGTTTAGCCATATGCATTGTTAATTGAGAGCAAAGTTAAAATAATAAGCCAACTGCCAAGTAATGATGAAATAATCTATGGACTTTATTCTGTGGATAACTTAAATGAGAAGGGTAACAGGGGCTCAATACCATTACAATATGTAATTAAATTTCCAGGTCCTTCAAATATTATTTTAAAAGGTTGATTTTGACGATTTTCAGTTTCAGCCATGACTTGTCGGCACGCCCCACAAGGAGCATATACCCGGTCTTTTTCTTTTTTATCAGATAATACAGCAACTGCAATACTTTTAAGGGCTACTCCAGGGAATCGGGAACCAGCATAAAACAAAGCCACCCTTTCTGCACACAAGCCACTTGGAAATGCGGCATTTTCCTGATTGGAAGCAGTAATCACTTCGCCATTTTCGAGAAGTAGTGCAGCACCAACACTAAATTTTGAATATGGAGCATAGGCCGACAGGGCAGCCTCCCTTGCTTTTGTTAATAACCCTGCTTCTTCAGGTTGCAGTTGTTCTTCAGGAATTTGTAAAAAACGATCAATAGGCATGCATTCTAATTTTCATGGATAAGACCAAAGGTATAAAAACATCCATACAGAACTACCCTGAGTTATTTTTTGTTTAATCATATACGATAATTAAACTATTACATAAGAAATGTAAAATCCTGTCTGCATGATGCTTTATTGTTACATTTGCACAAGAATTTAATCACATGAAAATTCAAATACATACCGGAAAAATTTCCGGAATTAAAATGCGGATAATCATCATCGGTGAAGTTGATGCTACTTTTTTACAAAAACAAGGGTTAAGCAAAGAAGAAGCTACCTACGTTATATCGCAGATCAAAGAATCAAAGGGAGGAATTGATGCATATTTCATCAATCAATACAAGCAGCAAATATGGATTATAAATGCTATCTTAACACCAGATCCAACTCAAAAAGAAAAATTACGGATTGCCGGTGCTAAAATTGCGGCAGCGTTAAAATCAAAAAAACAAACATCGGTTGCCATTCAAAATACATTATCAAGCACAGAATCTTTACTATCGGTGATAGAAGGCCTGGCTTTAGCCTCGTATGATTTTATCAAATATTTTTCAGATAAAAAAGATAAGGTATTATTGCAAGAAATTATTGTATCAGGTAAAGCAGATGAACGTGAATTGGAAGAATTAAGCCATATAATTCATGGTACATTCATTAGTCGTGACCTGGTAAACGAACCTGTGCAGTACCTTACAGCTACAAGACTAAGCAAAGAAATTGAAAAATTATCACGTGAAGCAGGATTTAGCTTTGAGTATTTTGGAAAGAAAAAAATCGAAAGCTTAAAAATGGGCGGCCTGTTAGGTGTAAACCAAGGAAGCCAAGAAGAACCTACCTTTAACATATTAGAATGGAAACCCGGTAAACCTATAAACAGCAAGCCTTTGGTATTGGTTGGAAAAGGAGTAGTATATGATACTGGAGGAAGTAGTTTAAAAACCAGTGCAGGCATGGAGCAAATGAAAGGCGATATGGCAGGTGCTGCTGCTGTTGTAGGAGCTATCTATGCCATTGCAAAATGTAAACTTCCGTATCATGTAGTAGGTTTAATTCCTGCAACTGATAATCGGATTGATAACACTTCAATTGTACCGGGAGATATTCTTACAACATACAGTGGTAAAACAGTAGAAGTGTTAAATACTGATGCCGAAGGAAGATTGATTTTAGCCGACGCCTTACATTATGCATCGAAATATAAGCCTGAGTTAGTAATTGATTTAGCTACACTTACCGGAGCTGCCGTAGCAGCTATTGGTGAATTGGGCATTGTAGGCATGGAGAAAAATGCAACTGAACAATTTAAAGCATTAGAATCAGCCGGATGGAATGTTTATGAACGATTAGTAAAATTTCCACTTTGGGAAGAATATGGTGAACTTATCAAATCGAATATCGCCGATATAAAAAATATCGGTAGTCCGCTGGCTGGGGCTATCACTGCCGGTAAATTTCTTGAACATTTTACTTCATATCCATGGATACACTTGGATTTATCTAATGCATTAATCAGTAGTAACAAACATTACCGTACAGCTCTTGGAACAGGTGCCGGCACACGATTGCTGGTAGAATTTGTAAAAAATAAAACAGCTTCAAAAGCTAAAATTAAGAAATAAGGAGGAAATTGATTGAACATGAAAAAAGCACTAGGAGAAGATAAAATACGGGTAGGCATCAGCCTGGGTGACATTAACGGCATTGGGCCTGAAATTATCTTAAAAACATTTGCTGATCCAATGATGTTAGAACTTTGTACGCCCATTGTCTATGGCTCGTCAAAAGTTCTTAGTTTTTATAAAAAAACATTGGATCATGTTGATCAAATCAATTACCAAATCATTCATCAGGCTGATGAAGCTTCATTGAAAAAATTAAATATCATCAACTGTTGGCAAGAAGAGGTAAAAATTGAACCAGGTGTCAGCAATGAAATTGGTGCCCAATATGCTATAAAAGCACTGGATAAAGCAATGGATGATTTGAATGAAAGGAAGATTCATTGCCTGGTTACAGCACCTATTGATAAGTCGCATTTATTAAAGATTGGTTTTCATTTTCCCGGCCATACGGAATATGTTGCCTCTAAATCCAATGGGGAACCTCTGATGCTAATGGTACATGAAAATTTAAGGGTTGCATTGGTCACCGGCCATTTAAGAATAAAAGAAGTGGCAGATAAACTGAGCGAAAATCTGATTTTGGATAAGCTGAACATTTTGAATGATTCTCTGAAACTTGATTTTTCAATCAGAAAACCCAAAATAGCTGTGTTAGGACTCAATCCGCATGCCGGCGATCAGGGTAAATTTGGAAATGAAGAACAACAAATCATAATACCTGCCATTAAAAAAGCCTTTGATAGAGGCATTTTGGCCATGGGCCCGTTTTCAGCCGATGGTTTTTTTGCTTCAGGAAATTATAAACATTACGATGCTATTTTAGCCATGTATCATGATCAAGGCCTTATTCCTTTTAAAACAATTTCTGGAATGGCTGGTGTAAATTATACAGCTGGTTTAAATGTGATACGAACCTCTCCCGATCATGGGCCGGCATTTGACCTTGCTGGAAAAGGAATTGCTTCAGAAGAATCTTTTCGTCAGTCAGTATATATAGCAATGGATATTTATGCTACTCGAAAAAGCAATCAGGAATTATTAAAAAATCCGTTGAAAAAATTAAGTAATGAAATTATTGAAGGTAAAGAAGACGAGTCTATTCCGGATACCGAATAATTTACCTGCTATTACTTTTTCATTTCTACACCCAACGCTTCTGCCCAGCTGTTTATATAATACAAAATCATCAACAAACTGGTGTATATGCCATAAATAATCAAAGTTATATAACCCACCGCAGCAGATAATTGCATAATTATAATTTGCAGAATTAGCAAACCAAAAGCCAGATACATGGCCCGGTGCAACCACTTTCTTACCAGCGTAATCTGAGCATCTTTACTCATTAAATGAACCAGTAAACTGGTGGTTTGAGCAATGCCCATGGATATAAAAAAAACCATTATACCAATTTGCCACACATTTACAATCACCCATATACTTGCTGCAACAGACAATGATTGCCAAATAACATCCAAAAATCTATACGCACGAAGATTCATGCTTGAATGTACATATTTATTAATGGCTTAGAATTTTACAGGGGTAACTGAAAAACGGAATTGCAAATTATCCATATCGAATACCTTTGCAGTAGAACCATTATAAAGAACATCAAAATTAAACATAAACAATCCAATATATGCCCCTACCTGACCAAATAATGAGGTACTCAACTCTTCATCTACCTGATTTTGTTTAGCAAACTTTATATTAAACATATTAAACAAACCTCTGCCCTTTATTCCAACTCGAAATATATTTCCTACCTGACGAGTTCTAGCACCCCAGGGGGCAGAAAAACGAAAGTCAAAATCAGATCCAAGTTGGCCACCCAAACCAGGATTATATTTTCCACTGTTCATAAAACTGGCATCTGTGTAAGCAGTAAGAGCTGCCCCCAAAGTAAAAAATAAACTTCCTGTTCTATTGCCAAGATATACTAAAGGTCTGGAAAAAGTTAATGCAAAATTTCCTCCCCCATTCATCAATTTATTCATGGCTAGTGTTTGATAACTTCTATTCAAAGAATCTTGTAATTCTGCACGGGTTACCTGCACTCCCAGGCTCAATCGGCCCACACTAACATTAGGAATATACGATGCTACTTCTACAAATACAGAATTTGTTTGAGAAGTATCCAAACCAAACGAAAAGGCAGATACCTGCAATTCGCTAAAAGCATTTTTTAGTGTACGGTCATATTCTCCATCAAATACTTTTATCATATCTCCTTTTTTTCTGAAAGGCAAAAACCAATGTTCAGTAATCCCATTAGAGAGATCAACCCCTCCCCGAGATTTCATTTCTTTTAATGAATCTGCTTTATCCTTTTCTACCGAGAAGAAGTGTGGACCAACAAATTGGGCATGCAATGATACACTGCTTAAGATAAGAACTGTAATGTAAAAAAATACTCTTTTCATGGTTATTTGGATTAGGTGATTTAATTACTTATTCATTTTTGGATTTAAATTTTAATTAAAATATACAAGGTTTATGTACAACATTTACTTAATTTCTTAAATAAAGTTTTATTAAAACTACAAGGTCTTTTGTTGTCATTATTTTTAAAGAAAACATTAAGGTATTCACATATCTAAAAATACCAAGAATATTTGTATTGATATTTGCGATAATTTTCTTACAGGAATAATTGCCTGATATTTGATAAGCACCTGTTTGCTTGGGCTGCTTTGCAAAAATAATAGCAGACAGAAAAAACAATATGAGAAACAAATAATGAAACATACTTTTCATGAAATTTACATTGATGTAGGTATTTTATTCAAATGTTCTCCAATGATTTCTTTGAACTTTCCTCTATTCCCGATTTCCGTTATTTTGAGATGCAGCGAAAAATCGCCGGTTCCATAACAGGTTTTGTAATCCCGCGATTCTATGTCATAAAATACACCCGGAGAACGAGGAACCAAAAATGATTTTCCATCCAGCTTTAATCCTTTCAGTTTTTTAAAATAATCGGCTGCTCCAGGTTGTGTTTTATCCAACGGAACATCAAATAATTGTAATTGAAATTCTCCCACTATCTGATTGCGATGTATCTGCCCTTCATTACTTACCCAGCTGGCCTGCACGACAATCTCAATGTTTACATCCACATGCGTGGCTCCCTTTTTTCTAGAAAGCGTCCAGGGCAAATACCAGCGGCGATCATCCACTTTGGCCTTGGAAAAATCAAGCGCAAAACTGTCAACACAAAGCCTAAATGTTGAGTTATGATAAATATCAAACAGTCCAGAATCACTCCGGTCAATTGCTACACGCAGAAACAAAGCAGTATCCAGCACAACATCCTTTTTCTTGTGTTTAAAACTACGGATGAACGTAAATCCTCTGAATTTAATCCCATTGGGATCATACGGTCCCAGCGTGGAAATATCGTTATAGAAAGCATGTTTAGCAGTAGAAAATTCATAAACTGCCGTGTACTTTTTTACATTACTTTCAATCAGCCATTTGGTAAACATCATAGCTCCTGTAATTACCGGCTGTATAAATCCAGCCATTCGTCCTTTTCCTCGATTCAAAGCCATCTCATGATTACTATTGTTTTCCAAACGCTTTACAGCATCTGCGTAGAGATACTCCATTTCAAACTTATCCTGGGTTTCTATGAAATTTAATGCCAGTTTTTCTTCCTTATTTTTATATGAATACTTGTATGGAACACAAGCATTCATACTTGCCATCAAGCAAATAATAATTAAAAACCTATTATAAATCATGGTATATAGCATCAACGCTTCATATTTGGATCTACACGGAATGTAATTTGTGTAACGGTACCTGATGAAGTGGCTGGTATGCTACCCACTATCTTCGGACCACGAGTATTCATATATGAATCAATAAATAAATTTTCAAGTGGATTTTTATCTCCTCTGGTACCGCTAGGTATTTTCCCTTGGGCATCAATGATAGGTTTCAAATTTAGAGGCTTTGAAGTAATAAAAATTTTGAATACTTCTGTTCCGTATGGCTCTCCAAATCCGTCAATTAATACCTTAAATTCTTTCTCCTGCCCAGCTTCCACCAACAAATCTTTGGCATTAGAGGCATTATCAGCAACCAAAATGGGATTAATTCTACCATCCGGCTGGATATCTATCACTGTAACATATACATCTGAATTGCCGGTATTTTTAGCCTTAATAACAAATTGATCGTCCTTTGAAAACACCATGGCATTTTTATCATCCATTCTGCCACGTGTATCGATATATTCATTCACGGTAAATTTTTGATCAATTCCAACTGTTGCTTTTACAGGCACCAGTTCTACCGATACCTGATTGGATTCGTCGGTTAGTTGAAGTTCTCGGAGAAATTTTGATTGAGCATATAGTTTTATTGCTTCACTTAACTTCATTGCCACTTCTTCGGCAGTTCCTTGAACTGGCTTCATATCCAGGTAGGGCAAATCATCCACCGTAGTATGCAACACAAATCCATTTCCTCTGTTCACTACTTTTAATTCACCACCTGTCGTTACGATATTGATTCCGTTTAAGTCTTTGAGAAGGTTCGTCAAATTACTTATCATTCGTGTATCACTCAGCTCCAAACGCACATTTACTTTTGTATTGGTAAAGTTTTTTTCAATTACAAAAGCCCAAATTGATTTTTTATTTGAAATAGTTTGTGGAGATTCCAATTCAACCACCGCAGAGTAATTATCTAGGCTTTTAACTACTCCTAAAAAATTAGGTTTTTTACCTGTAATGGAATTTGTTCCAGAAGGATAAAAACCAATTTTATCACCCAACGTCAAACCAGACAAATAACCACCATTCAATGTAATTTTTGTAGCCTCAATTGTTTCAATTTCAAAATAACTTTCTTGTGGTATATACATACCATTAAACACTTTAAAATCAATATCTCCCTCAAGTACTGGATTTTGACGTGGAGCTTTTACTGCCATAATATCAAGTATTCTGGCAAACATAGAACGATATGTAACATCAGTGCCCAGCTCTTTAAATGCCTTTGCAATAGCATAGGACAATGACCCTACTGCCTTTCCATTATCATCTTTGCATTCATAATTTAACTGATGTGCACTAGCCCCTGAAAACACTACAAACTTGGCTAAGCCGCTTGATTCTCCTCTCGAGCCATATCCCATTTCCTTCACAAAATCCTTATCTCCTTGTGCGGTGGTTGCTGGCCTATACCCTTTTAGTTCACACTTCACATCTGTTCCTCGGGGTTGAGCTTCAGGTTTTTCACCACGTGTGCCAGAACCAGAATGACATGCATCTAGAAAAACTAACAAATGACCATCCTTTCCAAGCCTTTGACGAATTTCATAAAGTTTTTCTCCTAGTTTATCATCTGTATAATGACGGCTAAAATCATAATTATCTGGAGCATGCAGCGGGGCATCATAACATACCAATGCTTCATCATATCCATCAGCTTCATCACCATTAAGATCTTGCACTTGCTGTCCATGTCCGGAGTAATGAATTACTACAATATCTTTGGGGCCTACTTTTGCAGTGAGTTTTTCTAGAGCTTCATCAATTCCTTTAGATGTTGCATAATTGTCTTGTAGCAAGGCAATGTTTTCATTTTTAAATCCCTGATCAAGCAATGTTTGACGAATCAGCGGAATGTCGTTGGCTGAGCTTATATCATTCCAGCCTTGACTGCTGTCATAATCACCAATGGCAATGATTAGTGCATGTTTGTTCTGAGCCTTTACAACCAAAGTTGATGTAGCGAAAAGAATAACCGGTATGATGTGTTGGAATTTCATATGAATGATTTTTATAATCTACTAACTAATACCAAAGCAGTTTCTGAAGAATATTATCATTTCCGGAAAAGTTGATGCGGTAATTCTCCACATTGTTGGAAGCATCACCGGCTTTTACCACGTAAAAATCCAGTACACCACTCAGGCCTGATAAACGAAGCGAGGCACCCAGGTCAGAAAGTTTAAGAACTTTCCACATGTCAGAATAATTAGGAGTAGATACCCCAGCAGCCAAAACATGATATTTCGCAGGTGCATTTGCTCCTTGTCCTTTTTGATACTTGTTGTTCCAATTCAAAAGCATTTGTGAAGGACTGTAGGTAAATGAAACCTGTTCTCCATTAAAATCCATTTTAATTTCTGTATTCTTGGCCATAACATGGCGGGCAATATCTTCATTTTCTTTGGGAGTAAGCACTTTTGTATTTAGCCTAACCGGGGTTTCTTTTCCGTCTTTCATAAATGTAATCTCCACAGCGCTTCCAGGTGTAATTTTTTCCAATTCACCTAATGCTTCTTCCAAATTACGAACTTCTTCGCGTCCAATACGAATGATTTGATAACCTATATATCCAGACAATTCATTAGCAACCGGTGAATTACGAATTACTCCAGATAATATCGGCCTTTCATCCATTAATTTCCAATCACCTTGATTGTAGCTTATTCTCTCCCAGCGATATTTTTGAGATAATTCGATACCTAAATAAGCACGTTTCACCAATCCTTTGTTCGTAATGATATCATTTACCAAACGCTGTGTAATATCAGCTTCCAGTGCAAAGTTGATTTGCGATTGCCAAAGGGTTTCACCCGTTGGAGCAGTTGTAAAAGCAATTTGAGAATTTACACCGGCTACTTTTCCTTTGCTATCAATCAGCGGTCCACCGCTATTTCCCCAAATTACAGTTGCTGTAGTTTGCAAAAATCCAAACTTACCGGTAAGTCCTCCACGAACACGATTTTTTGCACTGATAATACCATCGGTTACAGTGTAGGGATATTCTCCCAAGGGATTACCTATAGCATATACCCTTTCTCCAATTCGTGGTTCTTCAGTCTTGAACTCTAGTACCTTAATTTCGCTACCGGGTGTTTGCACAAATTCTAATACAGCAATATCATAAAAGGAGTCACCTCCTACAATTTTCACTTCATATTTGTTGCGTGTAATGGAAAACACAAACAAACTTCCGGCTTCATCCGAAGCTTTTTCGATTACGTGAGCATTGGTGATCACATATTTTTTTCCGCCCTGCTGAATCACAAATCCTGATCCGCTGCTTTGTACACCGGCCATGTCCAGTGCCTTTTCATAAGCTACATCTGAAGCCACTTCACCTCTAAAACCTAAAGGACGTTTGGTTATATCAGTTTTATATACTGCTACTGTTACAGAACCTGCCAGGGCATTTTCAATAGCATCATATGGTTCTTGAGCTATTGTAATCATGGATGAAAATATCCATAGAATAATTCCGAGTTGTATCTTAACTAGATTCATACTTTTTTTATTAAGTGAGCAAATAAAAAAGGCTCCCTGCGTTAAAGGTATACCGATAAAACAAGGAGCCTATGCCGTTTTAAAATGATTGATTAGTACCAGCTAACCGTCCACTCCTGGTTGTAACAGTAGCGGGTAAGTGGTCCCCAATACAGTGAAGAACCATCAGTAAAAGTAGCAACTCCGTAAGCAGAGGTATTTCCACCGGTTACATAAACATACAATTTACCCCAAGGAGAAACATAACCAGAATAATAACCATCAGTATAACAATCAATGTAGTAATTTGTCCAGTTGTCATAAATTACAGTACAAGTTCCCTGAGCACCTCTTGCTTCAGATTCTGTTCCTGCCTTTTCAGATGGTTTTACAAAAACAGATGGAGTTTGCTTCATTACAGAAGCTTTGTCTCCTTTGATGTTTGGATCAGCACCACGTGAAGTCATTTTTTCACCTTTAGCGGCATTTGGAAAATTTTGAGCGATAGCTCCGGCAACTGTAAATGTTGCCACTGCGATAATCATCATTAACTTCTTCATGTTGTTTTGGTTTTTGAAAGGTTAAACATTAATAAAAAATTGAAACATATATATACGGGTTTAAAACGGCCTTAGTGAGTATTGGGAATTATTCCATCGTCTCCAGACTTACAAATTTCCTTCATAATTTGAGCAGCCATACTATGATTGAGCGCCACAGCTTTGCCTAAATAATAACAGGTTGAATCTGTTTTTCCAAGTTCATAATAACTATATCCCATATTAAACATAGCATCTCCGTAATCTGGTTTTAGGCGCAATGCCTGATAATAGTCAGATATTGCTGCTTGATACATTCCCAGCAAAGATTTATCTACACCACGGTTATTATAATACTTTGGATCAGGAAATAAACTTATAGCTTTGTCATAATCACTGATAGCCGCAGCAGCTCCTTCTACTTTACGTTTCATAATTGCTCTCCAGAAATAAGCCTCATGATTGGTTGGATCAGCTTCAATAGCCTTAGTAAATAAATCAAGGGCAGCTTTGGCATCCATGGACTGATATTTTTCCATCGCCAATTGCATGTAATTAGCTGAACGAGATAATTCCTGAGAAAAAATAAAAATAGAAGTTAGAGTTGTTAGAATTAGGGTTGAACAAATTTTTAACATGTTTCTTTAATTTTTAGGTTTACGGGTAAAGAAACGAAAAACTTATGCCAATATTAATAAGTATTTTAAAATTACGGCATATGCAGTATTAAATTCTTGCATCATCCAAAACACCATCCCATGCCTCGGTACGTCAATTCTTCGTCAACAATTTTTCCTTCTTTAATAAAGTAAATTTTATTAAAACGCTCCATTAATTCTCCGGCTTTAGCATGCCGGAAAAATAACGGATCTCCAACTTGTAATGAAACTTTTCCATTATAGCGTATAGGCGTTTGAACTTCTCCAAACCCCTCTGTTGATATTGTTTTTATTCCCTCAGGTAAATATGGTACAGGCTGTTTTATCACACCAACTTCACCGGATGCAATATATCCACCTCCTTGACAAGTATAAATTCCCGGTGATGGAATACGAGTAATTTCCAAAGCAAAAGCAGCAGCTGGCTGATGCCTGAATGTTGTGTAATAATCAAACAGAGCCGGCGCATAAAATGCTGAACCTACAGTTACTTCAGTAACCCATGGTTCAAGAATGCTACTCTCTATACTTCCTGTTCCGCCGGCATTTACCAAATTTATTTTAATTCCTTCTTCCTCTAATGCTTTAACAATTGCACCACGACGAGTAATAATATCTTTTATTGATTTTTTCTTTAACCATTTTATAATTTTATTCTTAATACCATTTCCAGCGACATTATCACCTAAGCCAGCAATTTGGGCTTCATACCCCATAATACCCTCCAGTGCAAGATTGGAGCAACGTTTCAATACTTCTGTTAGCTTCATCACATCCTGCACAGTATGTAAAGGTGACCGCCAAACCCCAAAATGCAAGCCAGGAAAATTTGTACTCATGTCAACATCAAAACATATCTTTGTAAGTACATCTAGTTTTTTAGCCAGCTTATCTATCCGCAACAAATGCGACTCTTCATCCACCATGAAAATGATTTTTTTACCTCGCTTCACTTCCTCAAGCACAGCCTGAATGTGTTGTTCATGAAAACAAGGATACCCCAACAGAATATCATCCAGTCCGGCCTGGCTAAGCTTTACGGCTTCTAGCGGATGATACGCCATGATGCCCTGAAAACGGCTATCAGCCTGTATTATTCGTTGCAATAAAGGTAAGCACCTTAATGATTTGGAAGCTACCCGAATGGGAAGATTACCAACACGCCTCAGTACTTCTTGAATATTCTGATCGAACAAATCCAAATCAACAAAGGCCAGCGGCATGGATTTTCCTGCCAGAATGTTTTTATAATAAAAATAATCACGTTGCATGTGTTTGTTTTATTTTCGGTACGCGTGGTTTTTATCTTTGCCCTCTGCCAGCATTTCCAGGGCTTTTTCCATTCTTCTCATTCGCGTTTCGGGCTTTTTGGCTTCTGTTATCCATGTAACGTACTCTTTGCGATGAGAATAAGAAAATTTTTCAAACGTGGCAAGAGCCAATGGATTTTGTTTTAACAATTCCATAAAATCAACAGGTATTTCTAATCTGTTGCTTTGTTTTTTGGATTGTTTTCTTTCAATCGGATTTTCTATAGCATTTTTAGCTAATTCAAGGTATTCAAGCATTAATTTATCATCCGGCAAGTCATGCAAGTGTTTAATTGTTTTTAATTGCATCATGCTTGAATTCCCAACACGGACGAAATGTTCATTGTGTGAATTTAATATTTCTCCATTCCAAAAAGCAAATGAACAATGTTGCTTAAATGCAGCCATGCCACACAATAATTTACCACGATATAAAAAAGCAGGCCTTCCCCATTTGATGGTTTCTTCAACCTCAGGACAAGCTGTATGAATTAAATAACGAAGATGTGTCAAAATGGGTCGGGAAAAAGGCTGTGCCCGCTCAATGTAATCATTTACTGCCGGAGATGTATTTTTCATGGACTGAAAATACGATTATTAAATAATTAATTGCAGAAGATTTATTCTTTAAAAATCCAAAAAACAAACCTGACAATTTGTCACTGCCTGTAAAAATCCGTACTTTTGTGAAGCAATTTTAAACAAAAAGAAGCATCATGTTCCAAATAGAAAAAAAAGAAATCAGGGAAGAATTGCAGGGGAAACCTACCGTGCTGGCTCAAACCGGCGAAGGATTAGGGAAAAAGGTTTTTATAGAAAGTTACGGTTGTCAAATGAATTTTTCAGACAGTGAGATCGTGGCTTCCATCATGCATGAAAACGGGTACCATACCACCGCCAATATTTACGAAACGGATGTAATTTTTATAAACACTTGTGCCATTCGCGAAAATGCAGAGCAACGGGTAAGACAGCGCTTGAAGGAATTCAAGGCATTAAAAAAACATAAACCGCACTTGGTAGTGGGTGTTTTGGGTTGCATGGCTGAACGACTAAAAGAAAAGTTTCTGGAAGAAGAAAAATTGGTGGACATTGTAGTAGGGCCGGATGCATATCGTTCACTTCCAGACTTGGTTGGTCAAGTGGAAGACGGGCAAAAAGCTGTGAATGTGATTTTATCGCTTGAAGAAACTTACGCTGATATAAATCCGGTAAGATTAGGAGGCAACGGCATCAGTGCATTTATCTCCATTATGCGGGGATGCGATAACATGTGCTCGTTTTGTGTAGTACCATTTACCCGTGGCAGGGAACGCAGCCGAAATCCTGAAAGCATTATTCAAGAAGCCCGTGAATTGTATGAAGCCGGATATCGAGAAATTACACTGCTAGGCCAAAATGTTGATTCGTACCTGTGGTTTGGTGGGGGACCTAAAAAAGAATTTAAAAACCTTTCCGATGAAGAGAAGAAAAACAGTGTAAACTTTGCAGAACTACTCAGTCGTGTGGCATCAATCGGCAAAGACCTTCGCATCCGTTATACCACCAGCAATCCGAGAGACATGACCGATGAAGTACTTCAAGTTATGGCTGCTCATGCAAACATTTGCCGCTATATTCACTTACCGGTACAAAGTGGAAATACGGCTGTGCTGAAACGAATGAACCGCGGATATAGCCGTGAAGAATACCTAGACAGGATTGATGCCATTAAAAAATATATACCCGATTGTGCCATTAGTACCGATATTATCACGGGTTTTTGCGGCGAAACAGAAGAAGAACATGCTGATACCATCAGTCTAATGAAAATAGTAGGTTTTGATTACGCATACATGTTTAAATATTCTGAACGCCCCAATACCTTGGCGCAACGCAAATACAAAGATGATGTACCCGATGAAATTAAAGGAAAAAGACTTCAAGAAGTAATTGATTTGCAAACAAAACTTTCATTAGAAAGCAATCAAAGAGATGTGGGTAAAACCTTTGAAGTACTGGTTGAAGGCCCATCCAAAAAAAATGAAGCAGAATATTATGGCAGAAATAGCCAAAATAAAGTAATCGTTTTTCCGAAAGAAAATACAAAACCCGGTGATTATGTTCAGGTAAAAGTAAATGCGTGCACTTCGGCCACATTAATTGGATCAATTGTTCGTGAAAGATAAAAAACGCAAAAATCATACTTTTTACTTGACAATAAATTTTGAAATTGTATGACTATACAAGAAATAAAAAATCGTTTTGGAATTATTGGCTCATCACCATTATTAGATCGAGCAATAGATATTGCACAGCAAGTTGCATCCACTAACCTTACAGTACTTATAACCGGAGAAAGCGGGGTAGGTAAAGAAATTTTTTCTAAAATCATTCATCAACTTAGCTCCAGAAAGCATGGCCCGTTCATCGCTGTAAACTGTGGGGCTATACCTGAAGGTACAATTGATTCCGAATTGTTTGGTCACGAAAAAGGAGCATTTACCGGTGCCCATGATGCCCGCAAAGGATATTTTGAAGTAGTAAACGGTGGAACTATTTTTTTGGATGAAGTAGCTGACCTCCCTCTTCAAACTCAGGTACGATTATTACGTGTATTAGAAACCGGTGAGTTTATTCGGGTAGGTTCATCCAAAGTGCAAAAAACCGATGTACGGGTAGTAGCTGCTACCAACATCAACATGATGGACTTGATTAACAAAGGTAAATTCAGAGAGGATTTGTATTACCGCTTAAATACAGTACCCATACACATTCCGCCACTTCGTGAACGGAAAGAAGATATCGAAATGATTTTCCGAAAATTTGCTCAGGATTTTGCCGAAAAATATCGCATGCCACCCATACGCCTTACCGACGAGGCTCGAAGAACCTTGCAGGCATACCGATGGCCAGGAAATATAAGACAACTGAAAAATATCACTGAACAGATCTCGATTCTGGAAAAAGATCGAGAGATTAGTGCCGAAACCTTACGAAACTATTTGCCTGAAGAACGTGAAGGTGCAAATCTACCAATGCTAACAGGAGGTGGCTCCGGCGAAGATGGTATTTCGGATAGGGAAATCATCTACAAGTTTTTGTTTGATATGAAGAAAGATATTGTGGACCTGAAAAAGCTTGTTATGGCTATCATTCAGGCTGGAGGTGGAAATATTCCGGCTACTGAACAAAATGCACAAATTCTACAACGTTTGTATGAAGAATATCAACCTACTCAAAATCAACCTTTCAATGACAATTTAGTCATACATTCCACTTCGATACATAAAGAACCCATATTGCATACGGAAGTGGAAGAGTCACTTTCGTTGGAAGAACAAGAAAAAGAACTGATAGAAAAAGCGCTGAGCAAACATCGGGGCAAACGCAAGAGTGCAGCACGTGAATTAGGAATCTCTGAACGTACCCTGTATCGAAAAATCAAAGAATACAATATTCGGAGTTAATAGACCAGCTGAATAGCTTCATTAAATAAATAGGAAAATCATCTATCACTTAGATTTTCTTTGTCAGTTGTAAGTGCAAATTGTATATTTATCATAAAAAATAATCTATGACTAGTGTTGTCATGCAAGCAGATATGGCCATTTCACAAATAGTAAAAAATCAAAAAGATTTTTTTCGTTCCGGGAAAACCAAGGATTTGGAATTTAGAATTGCAGAGATTAAAAAATTAAATAAGCTGGTTCAGCAATATGAGCAGGATATTTATGATGCTCTATACAACGACCTAAATAAGCCCCATTACGAAAGCATGATGGTAGAAACAGGTCCATTTTATGCTGAAATTAAACATACACTAAAACACATTCGTGAATGGGCTGCGCCCGAAATTGTTCCCACCTCACTTTTTAATACTCCCGGTTCAAGCAAAATTATTCGTGAACCTTATGGCAATATTTTAGTGATTGCTCCTTGGAATTATCCATTTCAGTTGACGTTTTCTCCATTGGTTGGTGCAATGGCTGCCGGAAATTGTGTTATCATGAAACCTTCAGAGCACGCTCCGCACACATCAGCCATCATGAAAAAAATAATCAATGAAAATTTTGATTCAGGATATATCCATGTTATTGAAGGTGGAGTAAAAGAAACACAGGAATTGCTTAATGAACGCTGGGATTATATTTTTTATACCGGTGGCCCGGAAGTAGGCAGAATTATTTATCAAGCAGCGGCAAAACATCTTACCCCGGTAACCCTAGAACTTGGTGGAAAAAGCCCTTGTGTGGTTCATAAAGATGCCGATATTAAATTAGCAGCAAAGCGCATTGCCTGGGGCAAATGGATCAATAGTGGACAAACATGTTTGGCGCCCGACTATTTATTTGTTCATATTGATGCAAAAGATAAACTGATAGATGCATTAAAAAATGCCATTATCCATGCATATGGAAATGAACCAATACATAGTAGTGATTATTGCAAAATCATCAATGAAAAACATTACAATCGACTGAAAGGATATTTAAACGATGGAGAAATTTTATTTGGTGGAAAATTTGATGATGAAAAACTAAAAATAGAACCTACCTTACTTTTCAATGCTCCTTTTCACAGCAC
This sequence comes from Flavobacteriales bacterium, assembly GCA_026418175.1. Lineage (GTDB taxonomy): Bacteria > Bacteroidota > Bacteroidia > CAIKAF01 > CAIKAF01 > BA4. The sequence goes on along the minus strand of JAOABX010000009.1, from coordinate 63,058 downwards.
GGTGATGACAGAAGAAATTTTTGGACCTATTCTACCCATTTATACTTACAACAACATTGAAGAAGTAATTGAATTTGTTAACAGCCGGGAAAAGCCATTGGCGACTTATTTATTTACCAAAAGTTCGGCCATTCAGAACAAATATTTAAACAATACCTCCAGTGGTGGAGTAACCATTAATGATACCGTATTGCATATAAGCAGCAGCGAAATGCCATTTGGTGGCGTAGGTGAAAGCGGAATAGGTGGTTATCATGGTAAATTTAGTTTTGATACCTTTTCTCATAAACGTTCTGTACTAATCCGAGGCCCTCAACCCTTAGATAACTTTTTACGATTTCCACCCTATAAAAAAGGACGGATGAATTTAATGAAAGCATTGCTCAAGCGATTTTTATAAATATGACTAATCAAAGAAAAATTAAATTATTAGATATGTTAAATGATAATCCTGAGGACGCGTTTATTAAGTATGCCTTAGGAATGGAAGCATTAGCCGAAAAAGATTTTGTGGAAGCAATTAACTATTTTCAACAAACAATACAACTTGACCCCAAAAATGAGGCAGCATACTACCAACTTGCTTCGATTTATGCTAATATTGACCTAACAGATGTAGCTAAAACATACGCTATGAAAGGGATGAAAATTGCAAAAGAAAAAAAGTTAATTAAAATTGTACATGAATTTGAGAATTTTATTAATTCATTATAAATTTGATTAAATTATATATTCCAAAATGAAAAACATAAAAATTAAAACATTTGTTTTGAGCTTTTTTTGGATAGCTTTTCCATTTACTTTGCTTTCACAAAATGTGGCAATTAATGAAACCGGAGCCCCTGGTCATGCATCATCTATTTTAGATGTATCCAGTACCAATAAAGGATTTCTTGCACCCCGAATGACTACTGCCCAGCGTAATGCCATTGCCTCTCCGGCAACTGGGCTTGTAATTTATAATACAACCTGTAATGACATTAACTACTACAATGGAAGCCAGTGGGTATCCGTATCACTTTCAACGCCTGCTGCTAATGCCGCCACTGGAATAACACCGACACAGTTTACAGCTAACTGGTTGGCATCCCCTTTGGCAACCGCATACTTATTGGATGTTTCAACTTCACCCACTTTTGCAACGTTTGTTCCTGGATATAATGGATTAAATGTAGGAAATGTATTATCTTTTAATGTTACAGGATTAACTTGTGGAACAACCTATTACTATCGGGTTCGTGCACAAAATGCTTGTGGAACTTCCTCAAACTCTAATACCATAACTGTACTTTCTGGAGCTTGCTGCACTGCAGGACAAGTTAGGACAGTTGGGGGGCCCGGCACTGCAAATACAAATTCAAACGAAACCCCCTTCTCTACTTTTTGGCATGATACACGCAGACAATATATTATTACTGCTGCTCAAATGACGGCTGCAGGATTTTGTGCCGGAAATTTAACAGCTATTCATTTAAACGTTTCTGCTACCGGCAGTCCTTGTATGAGTGGATTAACATTCAGTCTTAAAAATACAACTTCAACTACATTAACTGCTTATGAAGCAGGAACTACTACTGTACTAACAGTTGGAAGTAGTTGTCCGGTAGTAGGATGGAATACGTTCACCTTTTCTACCCCATTCTTTTGGGATGGCACATCCAATTTATTAGTAGAAATTTGCTTTGATAATGGTTCATATTCTGCTAATTATGGTGTTTTCTGCGAAACAGTAGGAGCAAACATGGCCTATGGTGGATATAATGACGGGGTTACAGGTGCATGTACCTATAATGCATGGACATTGTTTATTTCGAATAATATCAGGCCGGTATTTCGTTTCACCGGAACAGCAATTTAATTTTTTACATATACTGAAATTATAGAATTATGAAAAGATATTCATTAATTATTATTGGTGCTTTATTCATAACATCAAATATTACTATCCTTTGGCTTAATTTGCGTCATTCTAATCAACAAGCAATAGATATTTCTGATTACGTTTTTGATTGGTATTATGATGGAAAAATGAATTCCATTGATGCTGCAAAACATCCTGATTTTAAAATTTATTCGCTGCAGGATGCAGAAAAGTTTATTAAAGCCAATCGTCATTTGCCCTACATTGACTCCAGGAAGTCGTGGGAAAAATATTCCAAAATACCTTTGGAAAAGTTAGTTTCACAGCAATGGGTAGCCTTGGAGATTTTATGGTTACATACTTTAGAACAACAAGCTCAAATTGAAGAATTAAAAAGAATGTTACAAAGCTCTTCTACAAATTCACTTAAGCAAATAAGTGATGAAGAATTAAGTAAAATTTTAAAGGAGAACAAAGAGTCCAATAAACTTTCAACGGAAGAACTGAAAAAATATAAAATTGAATTTGAGCGAAGGGGGCTGCGTCTTGAATAAATTTTTTTAAGAAAACTAAAAACTCTATCTACACTAAATTTCTTAAGTCCAATATATAATTTGTCATAATTATCTTTTCAGCAATTTTACATGTTGACTTGGTCCAATGGAAGTATGAAAATAATAGACACCCATTGGCCATGACATTACATTTATGTTATTTATTCCCTTATTTAAGTGAAACTTTTCTATGCATCTTCCAGTTAGGTCATAGCATTCCATTATTACTGGTTCACTCACATATACCTGTACTACATCATTGGCTGGATTAGGGAATAGGTTAAGTTGAAAAAATTCATGTATTTTATTATTGTCTATCCCTGTAATTTGCAAAGAATCTCTTAATACCCAATCAGGACCTGCCGGATTCCCTCCATACATACGAATAGCTGGAACGGTGGTGCCAATATAGATGGCTGAGTCTTGAATTATATTACCTACTCCTTCGTCGAAATGATACAAAAGTATGGTTTGCGCATCATCTATAAACCGAGTAGCAGGTGTAAAATTAGTGGTATAACGGATGGTATTTGAAATTCGAAACTCATCGAAATATCCGCTATATGAGGGATATTGTGTATTATCGTAATCATGTTTTTCAGCACCAATAATTAAATAGGGATCATTGGGCCATGCAGTTGGACGATTGTTTCGATAACTTATATTTCCTGTTACATTACTAACGTATGAAACATCCAATATTCCATCCATAAAAATGCTCATTTCGCCTGTGATGTGATTTCGGGTAACAGCAATGTGATGCCAAACATTGTTAGCAACAAAGGTGTTTCCGATTAAAGTATATGAATCTGTTCCATTGTTAACTCCAAAAGCTATTCGACCATTAGCCAATGAAATACCATAATCTCCATAATCACCTGCACCAAAAATATCGCGGTCAATTATAGTATGTCCCAAAGTCCAATCATCATTGTTACCAGAAACAGCAGAAATACCTAATGGATTTTCGGAAAGTAATGCTCGAATGAAAAATTCAATAGTGAACGATTGGCCAATATCTACCTTATTTTCAGGATCATCAATGGGAATTTTAATCCGGTCAATATCTCCACTGCCGTTACCTCTAAACCGAAGACAATAATTTTGTGCATTTAATTGAAAAACCCATGAAATAAATGTAAGAATGTAAAAGAGTGTATTCTTTAAAACCATATAAACAGATTAGAAAGTCAAAAATTAGTAAGTTTTAATATCCAAAAATTACTTTAATTTTTTCTTCCATTCTTTAATAGATTCTTCATTCATTTTTACATAGGCCTCGTCATTGTCTTTTTTGGCTAATTCGATAGAACGTTCTGCGGTAGTTATGGCCCCTTTGTAATCGCCCAGTTTGGCTTGAATTAATGATTTTACACGCAATACCCAGTAACGCTCGTAATTGTTAGTAATTGCCATATTTATCCACTCCAAAGCTTTATTAAGGTCTTTATCGTTTTCATAATAATAGTTGGCAGCCTGGTAATAATTACGTCCGGGTATATTTAATGCCAATTCTATATTTTTCATCACTACGCGATCAGGTTCAGTAACTATAGGGAAGCTGATACGAGTAGTTTCCCATTCCATTTGAATTTCGGCTGATTTGGTAGTAACATTAGCAAAATTGATGGTAAATGTTTCGGTAAATAAAGTACCGACGGGCTTTACCTTAAATCGGCCCACATCTTCGGTTTCTTGATAACCATTAATACCAGAAAGATTTGCTTGTTTGCTAATGATAACTATCCACTCCATTGGGCCCGGAACCGTAAAGATGGCATACTCACCTTTGGGTACCCAGAAATGAGCAATTTTAACTGAATCACTTACAGTGAGCTTTGTGGCCATATTAGCACCGGTGCGCCACAGTTTATCATAAGGTACCAATTCGCCAAATATTTTTCGGCCTTTGGCACTAGGACGAGAATATGTGATACTAACATCTACCAGTCCCACTTTTTGCGATACAGTGCTGAGTGGGCTGGGCTGTGGAATGTTAATCTGAGCTTGAGTGATAGTAACTGCTATACTTAAGAGTGAACTTAGAATGATATTTTTCATGAATAATAATTTAAGTGTTTATACTTTTGTTTGTGTGATGCAATGTAACAATACTTTTAAAAAGATGTTTAAAAATGCCCCGGCGCAGGCAAAAAGCCCGGAGCGGCTAAGCTTGTGGATGCAGGGAGTGGCAGGGCTGACGGCAGGAAGACCCTGCTGCGACCATGCAACCACGGATAAGCCGCGAGGACTTGAAGCCGAAGACGGAATAGGCATCCGTATATTTCTGATAATAATCTCACTTTTCATACATACGATAATTGGATGGACTCAAAACTATACCCAAACCGTAAAAGGGAGAGTAATGGACCGAGATACCAAAACGCCCCTACCGGGAGCTACGGTAGTGATATTGAAAACCAGCCCGCTGTTAGGTACTACTACTGACGATGAGGGTTTTTTTAAGCTGGAAAAAGTGCCGGTAGGACGATATGATATACGCATTACGTACCTGGGTTATGAAGAGGTAACACTACATCAGCTAAATGTAGCTACTGGGAAAGAATTGGTATTAACTATTGAAATGGCTGAACGGGTTAAAGAAATTGAAGGAATTACTATTAGTGCCAACAACGAGAAAGAAAAGCCACTAAACGACATGGCTACTGTTAGTGCCCGAACCTTTAACGTGGAAGAAACACAGCGATATGCTGCCAGCTTTAATGACCCGGCGAGAATGGCTGTTTCGTTTGCCGGAGTGAGTACCAGTAATGATGCCAGCAATGAAATCATCATTCGGGGAAATTCGGCCCGAGGAATGCTGTGGCGGGTAGAAGGTATTGAAATTCCTAATCCCAATCATTTTAGTAATGGTGAAGGTGGTTCAGGAGGAGGCATCAGCATCTTAAGCAGTCAGGTATTGGGTAGCAGCGATTTTTTTACCGGCGCATTTCCGGCCGAATATGGCAATGCTTTGTCGGGAGTATTTGATATTCGCTTTCGAAAAGGGAATTACGACAAACGCGAATATGCATTTCAAGTAGGAGTGCTTGGCCTGCAAGCATCGCTGGAAGGGCCTTTCACAAAAAAATATAACGGTTCCTACCTGATTAACTACCGCTACTCTACCCTTGTGTTACTAAATGCTCTTGGATTGAAAATTGTAGACAATGCGCTGGTGCCAGAATTTCAGGACCTGAGTTATAATTTTTATTTCCCTACAAAAAAAGCAGGAACCTTTACTTTTTGGGGACTGGGTGGAATTTCGAAAGCTGGAGAGATTGCCAAAAAAGATTCGCTGCAATGGGAACTACGCAGCGATCGGTTTGAAGATCATAACTTTCAAGTAATCGGAGCCACTGGTATTACCCATACCTACCTGTTTAGCAACCAAAAAACCTATCTTAAAACCATTGTGGCATTTTCGGGCGAACATCTGGAATACCGGCTGGATTCACTGGATCAGAACTACACAGCACATACTGCTTATCAAGATCGCTATATCTATTACACCGGACGGGCTAATATGTTTGTAAACCATAAATTTAATGCAAGGCATGTTTTACGTGCCGGTGTGATTTATAGTCAGTATTTTTATAACATCTTGTCGAGAGGGCTGATACTGCAAACCGGACAAAATGGTACGTTTGTAGATGAAAGCGGTAATACTGGCTTGTTACAGACGTATGCTCAATGGAAATTCAGAATTACTGATAAGCTGGACCTTAATACCGGCTTTCATCAAAGCCTATTACTGTTAAATAATCGTTTTGCCGTTGAACCTCGCATGGGTTTGCAATGGAAGATAAAACCACGCCATACGCTGAATTTGGGTGCCGGTATACATAGCCGTATCGAACCAATTTCAAACTACATGAGCCGGATATACACCGATACTGTAAATTTTATTCAACCCAACCGAAATTTAGACTTAACCCGCTCTGTGCATACGGTAGCCGGATATGATTGGAGTTTTTGGGAAAATATGCGCTTAAAAACTGAAGTGTATTTTCAGTACCTATACAATGTACCGGTAGATACTACGAGTGGCAGCATTGTAAGTATTTTGAATGCCAGTGCCGAGGTGGCTCGTATTCCTTATGAAAACAAAGGGCTAGGAAGAAATTATGGGATAGAAATTACGTTGGAAAAATTCTTTTCAAAAAATTATTTCTTTTTGCTTACCGGCTCTTTGTTTCAATCAGAATACAGCATGGGGGATGGAATTTGGTATAATTCTCGGTTTAATGCTAACTACATGCTGAATGCATTGGGAGGGTATGAGCTACGTTTTGGTAAAAGCCGGCAAAGCAGCTGGGGTATCAATGCCCGGATAATTTGGCGGGGTGGCAACCGATACACACCCATTGATACAGCCGCTTCTATATTGCAAGGACGGGAAGTACTTTATACCGACCAAGCTTTCAGCAAGCGGGTACCAGATTATTTCCGAATGGATATCTCTACGCATATTCGATTTAACTTTCGGAAATGGGCATTCAGCATTTCGGCCGAGGTACAGAACATAACCAACCGACTTAACGTCAACCGGTATTTTTACGATCCATACACCCAAGAAGTGCGAACTGCTTACATGTTTGGTATAATGCCTGTATTTAATTTTAAGTTTGAATTTTAGTATTTCTTATTTAATATTTTTAAAAATTACCTTTTATAACTTTTTAAATTATAATGATACATTCCTATTTATTATCATTTTGCAATAATCATAAAAATTAACAGTTTTACAATCGAATAACCATTTACCGTGCGATATATTCTATCAGGAATAGTTCTGTTTACAGTACTAAGTTTTGGGGTAGGTTCCCTTTCATGTAACCAGTTGGAAAACGGAACTCTTACGCAAATAAGTTTTTCCCGCGATACTGTATTGTTTGATACGGTTTTTACTCAAATGGGATCGCATACCGAAGTTTTTCTTATACGCAATACGGGTAGCCAGCCTGTAAAATTTGATCGTATTTTCATAGGTGGCGGTAGTAATTCGCCCTACCGTTTTAATGTGAATGGTGTGCCTGGTAACAGTAACAACGAGGTTATAAATGTTGAGTTAGATGGAAATGACAGCCTGTATGTATTTGTGGAAGTAACGCTTGACCCGAACAATCAAACACAGCCTTTGATTGTATTAGATAGTGTAGTCATTGAAACGGGTACACAAAGCAAGCGAAATATCTTGGCAGCCTTTGGCCAAGATGCACACTATTTTTATCCTACAGATACATTAGCAGGTCCAGGTATTCCCTACTCCGTTATTCCGTGCAACATGGTATGGACTGCCGAAAAGCCCTATGTAATTGTAGGATGGGCTGTAATAGATAGTGATTGCAAACTAACAATTCAGCCCGGAGTACGCGTTCATTTTTTTAATAATGGGGCACTTTGGGTATATAAGAATGGTACTTTACAAGTACTTGGAGAACGAGACAATCCGGTTGTTTTTGAAGGTACCCGTTTAGAATACAAATACAGAGAAACACCCGGCCAATGGGATCGCATATTGATTAATGAAGGAAGTACCAACAACATCATACGAAATGCGATTATTAAAAATGGGTTTATTGGGTTGCAATGTGATAACCTGGATGCAATAAACGGCTCACCGGGTACACCCAATCAAGTAATTCTGGAAAATGTTCAGATACGAAACATGAGTGGATTGGGAATATACAGCAATAATTTTAATTTACGAGCATATAATTTGCTGGTAAATAACTGCGGCCAATATTCTACTGTGTTTGCTTTTGGCGGTAATATTGAACTGTATCATTCAACCATTGTTAATTACTGGAGTAGGAGCACCCGGCGTTTCCCGGCATTATTCATGAATAATTTTTATGTACGGCCCTCAGATAATATCGTTTTATCTCAACCTTTAAACGCAAAGTTTTATAACAGTATTTTTTATGGCAACGCCGACAATGAAGTGGGATGGGATTATGTAACAACTACAGCTTTGAATTTTACTTTCGACCATTGCTTGCTTAAAATAGACCCGGAAGTAAACACCAGTGATATTACACGCTTTAATCAAATTATAAAGAATACCGACCCAAGATTTGAAGATACTTTCATACAAGACTTTCGATTAAAGGAAAATTCATCAGCTATAAACCAAGGTGATCCCGGTTTTGTAATCAATAATATCAACCAATTACTATTTGACCTGAAAGGTAGTAACAGGTTATGGAATGGGAAGCCTGACCTAGGAGCTTTTGAACGATAATCATTAAGTATTATTCTTTTTATTTATTATACACATTTATGTTGAAAATTTTTAAAATTTAATTTAAATTATTATCATATAATTTTTTTTTCTAAATAAGAATAATTATCTTTGCGTAAAATTTATATATTATGAATTCTCCTAAAGAATACATTTATGAACAATTAAAACAAAAAGGGCTAAAAATAACGCCACAACGTATAGCAATTTATGAAGCAGTAATTGAGCTAAAAAATCATCCAACTGCAGAAGATATAATTAACTACATAAAAAAAAAACATCCCAATATTTCAGTTGGTACAGTATATAAAGTGCTTGATTCTTTGGTTGAAAATCAACTAGTGAAAAAAGTAAAAAACGAGCAAGATATAATGCGATATGATGCTATTATGAAAAAACATCATCACTTATATTGTTCTGAAACAGATAAGATTGAAGATTATGAAGATCCTGAATTAGATAAGCTTTTAACTGAATACTTTTCAAGGAAAAAAATCAAAGGATTTAAAATTGAAGATATAACACTACAAATTTCAGGTCAATTTAATAGTAAAAGTAAGTAATTATGGAAACAACAAAACTAAAATGCCCATTCCACCATGGGGAAAATACAATATCAAATCATACAAACATGAATTGGTGGCCAGAGTCATTAAACCTAGACATACTTCATCAACATGATAGAAAAACCCAACCAACGGATGAACATTTTAATTATCGGGAAGAATTTAAAAAGTTAGATTTTGAAGCTTTAAAAAATGATTTAAAGCAATTAATGACCGATAGCCAAGATTGGTGGCCTGCAGATTGGGGGCATTATGGAGGACTTATGATAAGGATGGCATGGCATGCCGCTGGTACATATCGTGTAGCAGATGGTCGAGGCGGCGCTAATACTGGCAATCAACGTTTTGCGCCCTTAAATAGTTGGCCAGATAATGCAAATTTAGATAAGGCCAGAAGGCTTTTATGGCCAATTAAAAAGAAATATGGTAATAAAATTTCTTGGGCAGATTTATTTATTCTTGCTGGCAACATGGCTTATGAATCTATGGGATTCAAAACTATTGGGTTTGGTGGTGGACGAGAAGATATTTGGCATCCAGAAAAAGATATATATTGGGGACCTGAAAAAGAATGGTTAGGCAAATCAAGATACCAAGAAGTTGGGAACAGCGAAACTCTTGAAAATCCTTTGGCAGCTGTACAAATGGGTTTAATTTATGTGAATCCGGAAGGAGTGGATGGAAAACCAAATCCACTTCGAACAGCACAAGATGTCCGCGTAACATTTAAACGAATGGCTATGAATGATGAAGAAACTGTAGCTTTGATTGCAGGAGGACATACCGTTGGTAAAGCACATGGTAATGGAGATCCATCCTTATTAGGGCCAAATCCTGAAGGAGCCGATATACACGAACAAGGCTTAGGTTGGAAGAATACCAATGGTAAAGGGAATGCTGAAAATACAATAACAAGTGGATTAGAAGGTGCCTGGACAACAACTCCACATCAATGGAATCATACATATTTTTATTTGCTTTTAAATTACGACTGGGAATTGAAAAAGAGCCCTGCCGGCGCTTGGCAATGGGAGCCCGTAAATATTAAAGAAGAAGATAAGCCATTTGATGCACACATATCGGGAGTGCGAAGAAATCCTATTATGACAGATGCTGATATGGCAATCAAATTTGACCCAGAATACAGAAAAATTGCTGAAAAATTCTATCATGATTCAAAAGCTTTCGAAGATGCTTTTGCTAAAGCATGGTTTAAATTAACTCATCGAGACTTAGGCCCAAAATCCCGTTATTTAGGTCCAGATATACCCAAAGAAGATTTTGTTTGGCAAGACCCCATACCTACTGTTAATTACTCGCTTTCTGAAGATGAAATTGAAAATTTAAAAAAAATATTGCTTCATAGTGGACTATCACTTTCTGAATTAATTACAACTGCCTGGGATAGTGCAAGAACATTTCGTTGTTCAGATTATAGAGGTGGTGCCAATGGGGCTCGTATTCGATTGGAACCACAAATTCATTGGGAAGGAAATGAGCCAATGCGGTTAAAAAAAGTTTTAAAAAAATTAGAAGAAATACAAATGCAATATCCCCAAAAGGTTAGTATCGCAGATCTAATTGTATTAGGGGGATGCGCTGCTATAGAAAAAGCTGCCAGCAATGCAGGATTTAATATACATGTTCCATTTGTACAAGGCCGAGGCGATGCCACTCAAGAAATGACGGATGTAGAATCATTCCAATACTTAGAACCAATACATGATGGATTTAGAAACTGGTTAAAAAAACATTATCCTATTAAACCAGAACATTTGCTTATTGACAGAGCTCAACTTATGGGCCTTACAGCTCCAGAAATGACTGTGCTAATTGGTGGCATGAGAGTATTGGGTACTAATTATGGCGGAAGTCTGCATGGTGTTTTTACAGATAGAATAGGATTACTTACTAATGATTTCTTCGTTAATATCACAGATATGCGATATACTTGGCAACCGGTAGATGAAAACCTTTATCATATCATTGACAGAAAAAACGGTCAATTAAAATGGACAGCCACAAGGGTAGATTTAATTTTTGGTTCTAATTCAATATTACGTGCTTATTCAGAATTTTATGCTCAAGATGACAACAAAGAAAAATTTATCCGTGATTTTGTAAAAGCCTGGACAAAAATAATGAATGCTGATAGGTATGATTTGAAATAAATAGGAAGAATTTTTTCAAAAAATTTAAAAGGTTGTCTCACAACTATAAGACAACCTTTTTTTCAATACAGACATGGTATAGTTTATTTTGTAAAAGAATTTATAAAGCCTTTTATTTTGTTTATTTAAATTATAACCATTTGAAATCATGTGTTTCACCATTTCATATACCAATAAAGACACTAAAAAATTAGAAAAGTTAACCCAGGCAAAAATTCAAAATACTCTGCATGAGTTACCCATTACCTATGTAGCCTCAGGATTTACGCATCCTTATTGGCCGGTAGTAACTTCACAACAACCGGAAATTATTCAATTATTTCGCTGGGGACTAATTCCACACTGGACACCCAACAGTGAATTAGCCGATAAATTTGAAAATAACAATCTGAATGCCCGAAGCGAAACAATTTTTGAAAAAAAATCTTTTTCTTCTGCTATTCGCAGGCAACGTTGTATCATTCCCATTACAGGATTTTTTGAATGGCGTGAAATAAATAAACAAAAGTATCCTTATTATATTCAGCCCAACAACAATGAATTCTTCTTTTTAGGAGGTATCTATGATTGTTGGGTCAATAAAGAAACAGGCGAAGTATTAAACACCTTCAGTATAATTACAACAGCCGCCAACCCACTGATGGCAAAAATTCATAACCGAAAACAACGAATGCCATTCATCTTACCCTATGAACATATCAGAGAATGGCTAAATCCTAATTTGGAACAAGTAACTTTACAAACTATGATGAAACCATTTGATGATCATCAAATGAAAGCCCATACCATCAGCAAACGTATTGCCAGCAAAACATCTGACCCTAATGTCGTGGAGGTATTAGAACCCGTGGAATACCCGGAGCTGACACTAATAGATATATAATTAAAACTTCATTAAATGGCAATCTGCAAATGTAGGATCACACTGCTGTTTCGTTGTATCTGTTGAAATGAAGTTGCGTCAAAAATGGGGCGATTCTGATAATTCAAACTAATCTTGTACCGATGTCCTTCAAACAAAAAATTGATTCCAGAATCTACAGTTACCATAGGGTCTATTAGCCGTTCCCAAAGTGATGTTTGCACCCCTGCATAAGGCATCATAGTAAACACTTTACTTTTAAACCAATGGGGAGGCATCATCCATCCGGCTTGAGCAAACACAGTATGGCCGGTACCAATCATGGGATAAGCATTCCCTGTACCATTCAGTGATGCCAGAGCAGGATCAACGGCCTGTCCAGGATTCATAATTCCCACTTCACGAAGATATCCGGGCCCAAAGTTATAATTCGTATAAGCCAGATAGATAGAAAGTGCCATATCCTTTTTATCACCTAACGGAGCATCATAAAACAAATCACCGGCAAAAATTTTCATGTCATGAAAAACTGTATCTGATCCATTTGCTAAACTCCACATAGCATCTGGTTGGTATTGAAACCCAGCTCCAACATTAAGAACATTTTTCTTACCATGATAGGTGCCAACCGTATAGGGAAGCTGATTACTTTCTTCCTCTAAAAACTGGTATTGAAAATATCCCCCAACTTGTAACGAACTACCTTTGGACGTAAAATTGGCATATTGTGAAATGTTTGGATCAAAAATGGGTGAAGTGCTCGCCAAAAATGGGTTGGAAAGGATGATTCTATAATCCATTTTTCCAAATTTTCCTTTCATATACACACTTAGCTTTCTCAAAAACTGATCGTTGGCATCATTGGTACCTTGTTCAAAGATGGGTGCATCATACATCATAGTAGAGGCTACTGCAGGTGAAGAATACCGGGAATAACCCGTCCAACCGGTAAGCCCGGCGCCTAAAGTAATATGTCGTTTCCAAGGAGTAAACTCTACAACGGCATCATGAAAAAAATCGCCAAGTTTTCTGGGCGAAAGATTATTGAAGTTATTTATTCCAAATTGAAAATAAACAAAAAATCGTTCAGATACTTGCCCAATCATTTGCAAACGTAATCGACGAATACCAATATCAAAGGTATAAGGCTTAGGTATATCAGCAATCAAAGTACCCGGATTACTTTGATTAAATCGAATCCATATTTGATTGGTCACAGTAAACCGAATGTAGCGACTTTCGGAAGAATCTAGGGAAATGGTGAGCGCCTGGGATAGGTCTGGGATATTTTTACGAACTCTTGGTTGTTGAGTATATGCATTTATAAATAATAAATACACTGGCACAACTGCAAAAAATACTTTTTTCATACGGTGATTTTTTTTGTTCTAGTTGCCAGTTCATGAGATGATAGTTTTTTATGGCTATCTATTCCCTGAATAATAAACATTCCACCTTCCTGCTGATAATCACGAGAGTAGTGGTTTAAATTTTCCATGACAGTATGATCAATCAATGAAGCTTTTGCAAAATCAATAATTATCGTTTTGTTTCGAGGCAATTTATCCAACACTTTCTTAAGCTGAATGTAATTAGAAAAAACAGCAGAAGAAAAAAATTGTACAATCACTTCATGATCATTGTAGATAATAGAATATTTGCAATGAAATGTATGTTTAATTGATAATCCAAAGTAAAGATTTACTACCCATTGAATAATTATTCCGGCTAAAATACCCACCAGCAAATCAGTTGATATTGTTACAAAAAACGCAATGATAAAAACTAAAAATTGATCCCACCCTATTCTATACATTCTGCTAAACTCATGGGGCGATGCCAACCGATAGCCAGTATATACCAACATGGCAGCCAAGGCCGCTAAAGGAATATTTTGTAATAGAGTTGGAAAAAATGAAACAAAAACAAGTAGAAAAAATCCGTGAAAAAAATTTGACCACCTTGTTTTCGCAGCATAATTAATATTGGCCGAACTACGAATAATTTCCGAAATCATAGGTAATCCGCCAATTAGGCCAGATAATATATTACCAACGCCTATTGCTGTAAGATCTCGATTCATATTTGATTTTCGTTTGTATGGATCGAGATAATCAATCGCTTTAGTACTAAGAAGAGATTCTATGCTTCCGACCAATGAAAACATGATAATATATTTTATTGAAACCATTGAAAGAATTTGACTAAAAACAGGAAATGTAACGGAAGAAAATAAACTATCAGGCAAATCCACTAGATAATGCGGCCCGATGAAGTATTGGTTATTCAATAAGGTATATGTATGTTCCTCTTGTAAATTTAGGATCTTACCCAACGGTAAAATTACAATCAATACCCAAAGAGGAGGTGGAATACGTTTAATAATTTTATTTTTTATTAATGGGAGTGTAAATAGCATGAATAAACTCAATAATCCTATAAGTGTGATTTTAGGGTTAAGTTGAAAGATCGAGTATGGTATTTCTGCTAACATACTAAGCGTATCATTTTTCTGGGGTTCTACACCTAATAATACATAAAATTGTTTGGATGCAATGATAATTCCGATAGCTGCTAACATACCATGTACAGCCGATGATGGGAAAAAATCACTTAATACTCCCAGCTTTAAAATTCCAAACACCACTTGTAATATCCCGGCAAAAATAATTGTAGCTAAAGCCAATTGATACCCCAGTACCATATCACCCTTGCCCAGCTCATGCACCGCTCCCAATGCAATTACAATTAATCCGGCCGCAGGACCTTTAATGGTTAACTGCGAACCACCAATAAAACCAACCAACATACCACCAATTACCGATGTAATTAAACCGGCTACCGGAGGAAACCCACTGGCAATGGATATACCTAAAGAAAGAGGCAATGTTATTAAAAACACCCAAAAACCTGATAAAACGTCGTGTTTATAGGCATTTGGGATGTTCATTAAATTCATAAATAAAATAATATTCCAAATAAGAAGGTTGTAAAAATAGTGAACTTAAACATATTTAATGATAAACCTCTCAAATGAAGAGTTATTTCCACCCTCCACCTAGTACTCTGTACAGATTTACCTTGGAATTCAGCATTTTTAGTTTAATCTCTACCAGTTCTAATTTAGCTTCCAATGCTTCGCGTTGCGTAAAGAGTACTTCAGAATAATCTGCACGTGCCGAATTAAACAAGTTATTTGCAATGCCTACTGATTTATCTAACACCTGTACCTGCTTAAGTTTGGTTAAGTAACTCTTTGAATAGTTATCTAACTTGTTGATATGATTTAAAACATCCAAATATGCTTTTAAAACTGCTTGCTCATAATTATATACTGCCTGAATTTGCTTGGATTTTGATGAATTATAAGCGGCCTGAATTGCATTACGATTTAACAATGGCAACAATAAATCACCCAACAAAGAATATAATATAGATTCTGGACGGAATAGTACGGTAGGATTAAATGCTTGAACACCAAAACCAGCCTGCAAACGTAATGAGGGGAAAAAATTTGCCCATGCTACTTTTACATCCAGTTTAGCAGCAGCCAACTCGAACTCAGCCTTACGAATATCAGGGCGATTACGCAATAACTGAGTAGGAACACCATAATTTAAAGAATCGACATCCAGCTCTAAAAAACGCTGCGAATTACGAACAATGGGCCCGGTAATCGAACCTGTTAAAAAATGCAACCTGTTTTCTGTTTCAATGATGCGTTGTTTTACCTCATATTGTAAATTAGTGGTATTTAACAACTGAGCTTCAAAACGATTCACAGCTAACTGAGAAACCTTTGCTGCATCTTTTTCTTGTTTAATAACCTGCAATGCAGCTGATTGAATTTCTATGTTTTTTTCCAGCATATCCAATATATTGTCATATGCCATCAGCTCATAGTAATTTTCTGCAATTTCTGAAACAAGATGAGTAACCATAAAATTTTTGCCCTCGTTGGTTGCAAGTAAACGCATTTTGGCTGCGTTTTTTGCGTTAACTAACTTTTTCCAAATATCAATTTCCCAACTAGCATTTAGGCCTATGGTTAAATCGGTCATAGGTTCCGGAAAATTTTTACCGGGCTGTATCTCTAATTGATCTTCCACTGCACCCATACGAGTAAATTTTCCGGGTTTGTCCATACCTCCCCCAATACCTAAATTCACAAATGGAAGGTATTCTCCTTTACGTGTTTTTACTTCATTTTTTGCAATTTCAATTTCCTGCAAAACAATATTTAATTCCTGATTATTTATTAAAGCAGATTCTATCAGACGTATTAAATTCGAATCGGTAAAAAACTCTTTCCAGGAAAGATAGGCCACATTAGTTGTATCGGTAGAAACACCATAAGAAGTTGGCAAATTTCTATTTTCACTTCTAAATACTTGCTGTGGCCCTTTACAACTATAGGCCAATAGAAGAGTAACAAAAAAAACAAGTGTAAATTTTATTATATTAGATTTCATGATTTCCTTTTTTTCTGTTCATTGCTTTAATTACAGTTTTCATTTTTTTGATTTTCTTCACCAGTGTAGCATGCTTTTTATCTAGCATTAAATCTTCAGTGAGTGGATTTTGGTCTTCCTGCTGTATCAATTTTCTTCCCTCGGCTAGTTTACCAAAAACGTAGTATAAACCTGGCACGATGATTACACCAAATATAGTTCCTAACAACATCCCTCCTAATGCAGAGGAACCAATGGTTCGATTGCCCACTGCACCAGCACCGGTAGCTCTAACTAAAGGAATCAAACCGGCGATAAAAGCAAACGAAGTCATTAATATTGGTCTGAAACGTACTTTAGCTCCTTCGATAGCTGCAGCTAATACAGAGGTTCCCTGATTATGTTTCTGAACAGCAAACTCAACAATTAGAACAGCATTTTTTCCAAGCAAACCAACCAACATGATCAATCCAATTTGAGCATAAATATCGTTGGCTAACCCCATCAATTTAAGTAGCAGAAATGAACCAAATATCCCAGCCGGTAGCGATAAAATTACTGCCAAAGGAATAATAAAACTTTCATATTGTGAAGCTAAAACCAAATACACAAAGATTAGTACCACAGCAAAGATGTAAATAGCCTCATTGCCTCGATTCGCTTCATCAAACGACAATCCTTCCCAAGCAATATCATATCCATTTGGCAACACTTTTTCGGCTACTTCTTTAATTGCATTAATAGCATCACCTGTGGTATATCCATGTGCAGGCACCCCTCGAATGGCTGATGAAGTGTAAAGATTAAATCGGGTAATTTCATTTGGCCCTTGTGTTTTTCGTAATGTTACGAACGATGAATAAGGAACCATTTCACCCCGATCATTTTTTACAAATAAATTCAAGATATCCGAAGGTAATCTACGATATTCAGGGCCTGACTGAGTATAAACTTTATAAAATGAATTAAAACGAGTAAACCCCTGCTCATAGGTGCTTCCTATGAGTATGTTTAAATTTTCCATGGCATCCCCAATAGATACACCTTTTTGCATGGCCTTTTCATTATCAATGATAATTTCGTATTGAGGGTAATTGGCTGCATAGAAGGTAAATAATCCATCCAGTTCTTTTCGCTTCTTTAATGCTTCCATGAATTCGGTATTAATTTTATCGAATTCCTGATAATCAATGGTAGTATTTTTATCTAGCAATCGTAAAGAAAAACCATCAGACGAACCATATCCAGGCACAGCCGGAGGTTCAAAAAATTCTATCACAGCTCCTAAATCTTTTGTTTTTTCTTCCAATTCTTCAATGATTTCTTTTACCGAATGTTTTCTATCTTGCCAGTCTTTCAGGTTAATTAAACAAGTGCCTGCATTGGAACCTCGTCCTTCTGTTAAGATTTCATAGCCAGCAAGTGATGTTACTGATTGAATATCTTCAATCTCTTCTGCTATTTTTTGTAGTTGTCTTGATACATCATTCGTGCGCTCTAAAGTACTTCCAGGAGGAGTTTGAATGATGGCATATATTTGCCCTTGATCTTCATTGGGTATAAAACCGGAAGGAAGAGTTTTATTAACGCTAAATATTCCAAAAGCAAATGCGCCTAATATTCCAAATGTAATTAACCTACGATTTACAATAAGTTCAAGCAAGCGAACATACCTTCCCGTAAGTTTTTCAAACATTTGGTTAAACCAATCTAGAAATAATGTAATTGGAGTTTTTCGCTTCTGCTTTCCATGATTATTTTTTAATATCATTGCACATAATACAGGGGTAAGTGTTAAAGCTACAATTCCAGAAAGTATTATGGAACTAGCCATGGTAATAGAAAACTGTCGATAAAACACACCGACCGGACCTGTCATAAATGCAATAGGAACGAATACAGCCGTCATAATAAGCGTAATGGCAATTACGGCTCCACTAATTTCTCCTAATACTTTTTTTACGGCATGATATGGAGTTAAATGTTCTTCTTCCATCTTAGCGTGCACTGCTTCTACCACCACAATGGCATCATCTACTACAATTCCAATTGCTAATACTAATGCAAACAAGGTAATCAGGTTGATGGTAAGGCCAAACATTTGCATAAAAACAAATGCTCCAATTAATGAAACCGGTACAGCAATAATTGGAATCAAAGTGGATCTCCAATCACCTAAAAATACAAATACTACCAATGCCACAAGAATAAAGGCCTCAATGAGTGTATGCATCACTTTATCAATGGAAGCATTAACAAATTTTGATACATCATAATTTATTTCATAAGCCATACCAGGAGGGAAGTCTTTTTTAAGCTCTTCTAATTTCTGCTTTGTTAGTTCTATTACTTCACTGGCATTGGTACCAAAGTTTTGTTTTAACACAATAGAAGCCGATGGATAGCCGTCTTTATTAGAATAGATATCATAAAACTGGCTACCTAATTCAACTTCTGCTAGATCCTTGAGTTTTAAAATTTCCCCATCCGGATTAGCTCGTATGATAATATTTTCATATTCTTCCGGTTTATTAAACCGTCCTTTATAAGTAAGTGTAAATTCCAGCGATTGGGCAGTCTTTCCAGAAGCTTGCCCCAGCCTACCCGGCCTACCAATAATGCTTTGCTCTTCCATCGCCTTCATCACTTCTTCCGTCGAAACATTATAGGCTCGCATCCTATCTGGTTTTAACCAAACCCGCATGGCATAATTACGGCTACCTAATATTTGTGCACGCCCCATGCCTTTGATACGTTGTAATTCTGGGATAATATGAACGTTTGCATAGTTGTACAAAAACTTTTCATCAGCATTTTTATCAGTACTGTATAAGTTTACATACATGAGCATACTGGGCTGTATGGGTGTAATAATAATACCTTCACGTTGAACAAGCGGAGGCAAGTTGTTCATAATGGCATCTACCCTCGTTTTTACATTTACTACTGCAGCATTCGGATCAGTACCAGGTTCAAATACAATTTGAATCGTAGCCTCACCGGCACTTGTTGCATCTGAAGTTAAATACAACATGCCTTGCACCCCATTAATGGCACGTTCTAGCGGAATAAGAGTAGACTCTACCAATACCTGGGCACTGGCACCCGGATATGCCAAAAATATATTTACACGAGGAGGAGCTATATCAGGAAATTGTGAAATAGGTCTTGTTTTAATTGCTATAAACCCCAGAAAAACTATTGCTAATGAGATGGATATAGCTAAAACCGGTCGTTGAATAAATTTGGTAAACATGACTTTTAATCAATTTGAATGTTACTCTGATTTTAGCGATTGAAGTTCCTGTATAATCGTTTGAAAACTCTTTTCCTGGTACTGAATTTTATCGCCATTTTTTACCTTTCTGATTCCTTCTATCAAAATTTTTTCATTCTTTTTTAATCCGGAAGAAATGACATAAATATGAGGTAATTCATCTTGTACTTCAATTTCGCGTGCTTCAACTTCATTTTTATCATTTACAACGTATAAAAATTTTCTATCTAACACCTCAAATGTTGCTTTTTGTGGAATTAACATGGCGTTTTTATGAAGGCTTGGCATAAAAATATTACCAGTTTCACCATGTCTTAAAATTCTATCCGGATTTGAAAATGTAGCTCTAAATGCTATATTACCGGTTTCATTATTAAAATCAGCCTCAATCGTTTCAATGATTCCTTCTTCATTATAAAACTCATTGTTGGCCATTTGTAATTTCACCTTAAAAGGATGGTCAGTTTTTCGTTCTTTAACGTAATTGAGGTATTCAGCTTCCGGTACATTGAAATATACCCACATCTTACTGTTATCAGAAAGCGTGGTTAACAATTCGCCTTCATCCAATAAACTTCCTACTCGAACATCATTAAAACGACCCACCATTCCATCAAACGGAGCTCTAATTTCTGTAAACCCTAAATGTGCTTTTGCCAATTCATAATCAGCTTTGGCTTTTTCTAACTTAGCTTTGGCTAATGCCAATTCATTTTTTGATACAACATGACTATCAGCCAAAGCTTTGGTGTTTTGATATTCAATTTCAGCAAAATTTAATTCTGCTTGTGCTTTTTGTGCTTCTGCCTGATAAACCACGGGCAAAATTTGAAATAATAATTGTCCTTTTTTTACTAATTTCCCTTCATCCACATATATATTTTGCAAATATCCTTTCTCTAAGGCGCGTAATTCTATATGTTGTATAGAACGTATTTGGCAAACATATTCATGATATAGAGTAGTATCCGTTACATATGGTGTTGAAACTACAAAAACTGATTCATCGTGATTTTGATGATTTCGGCTTTTGCAAGCGCTAAAAACAAACAATACAGAGAAAATGATTAAAACTGCTGATTTCATTGGTTGGGGTTTTAAACGGTAATTCATAAAAACTTTAATGATTATTGTGAATTGAATTAATTGTAACTATTAAATGAAGAATAAATAGATAAGCAGAAATAGAATTTCTGCTTATATGAGAAAAATCATTTTTAAATAAGAATTATTCTATTTTTAAGAAAAACAGGAACGTGAAGAGGATACGAAAACAGAAAATTGAAATAAGATAGCGTATAAGGCTGAAAAATACGATAATCAATATGAGAAATTTTAAGATGTTCTGCTGCTGAAAAAGAAGGAATTAATCCATTTGATTTTTGAAATTCAGACTCAAATTCTATTTCTGAATAAAGTTGATAATGAATTGGTAGTTTTCCATCTGAATTTTTATGAATTTCGGGCTGAATGAAAGAATTCTCTCCTGCAATAACTTTCAAATCTGTAGTGGAATACAGAGAAGAAAGTGTCCAACAACATAGTATTAATATGGAAAAAATTCGCTTCACGCTATTTTTATACATCAAATTTCAGCATTTAACATTTACTGTGGGCTTCATTTAAACAATTTAACATTTACCTACTGAGCCAAATCGCAGGATTTTGTACTGCACTTCCATACCTAACCTGAAAATTTAAAAACGATTTACCATCATCATCGGTAGCTACAGTACCAATTTTTTGCTTGGCTTCTACCATGTTACCCTTACTTACATTTACCGTAGCTAAGTTACTATACACTGTTAGATAGTCTCCATGCCTTATTATCACAACATTTTCATATCCATCAACCCGAAAAACACCGGTTACTTCACCTTTATACACAGCCCTCACCGAAGCTCCACGCTCAGTGGTAATATCAATGCCATCGTTTTTAATTACAATAGTAGAAAATACAGGATGAGGTTGTATTCCAAATTTACCAGTTATAACTCCTTTCTCTACCGGCCAAGGCAAACGGCCTTTATTCGAAGCAAATCCTGATTCTGTAAATGTACCGGTGGGGGTCGATTTTACTTCTTTTATTTCCGTTTTTTCTGAAGCCTTTGTACCGGTACTTTTTGTTTCTGTTTTTGTAGTAGAAACTGTTTCTTTTGCCTTTTTCCTACGGGCCTCCGCTTCTTTTAATTCTTTATCAATGATGGCCTTAATTTTAGCTTCCAGCTGCTCTTTTTCTTTTTCTTTCTTTTTAATTTTTTCAGTTAATTCTTTTTCCTTGCTTTTGAGTTTAGCTATAGTTTCTTCTTTTTGTTTTTTGTCGTTTTCAAGTTTCTTGGTTTCCTGAGTTTGCTGAATTAGTGCTTTAGATTTTTCTTCGCGTATGGCCCTTAACTCATCTACTTTCTGTTGTAACCGCGTATTCAATTCTATAATTTCATCCAAGCGCTGCTTCCGTAAATCATTAACCTGATTAAAATACTGAATTCTGCGTACACCTTGATTATAATCTTTGGCTGATACCACATACATCACTTTATTGAATTGATTGCGATTCAACCAAGCAGTAAATACCATTTCGGCATATTGGTCTTTAAGTTTTTGCAAGGCTTTGTTTTTTTTTTCTATTTCTAGGCGATGAGTAATAATTTCTTGTTCTAGCATTTTAACTTCTGCTTCAATGGTCTGTATTAGCTCCATTCGCGCTTCAATGTTTCGATTCAATTTTTCTAACTGACTCAGTGAATTTTTTTTATCTGCCTGAGTTTCTTTCAAAAGCTGTGTCGTATAATTTAATTCTTTTTGAAGCTTGGCTTTTTTTTCTTGCAAAACTTTCTTACTCTGTGCTGATAAAGAAAACACAACCATTAAAACCGCTACCAATCCGGCAATTATGTTCATGATACTTTTTTACTTGGTAAAGGTAAAACGATGTTATACAGTATTCATTGCCTGTATTTTAAGTTTACCAACATAATTAAGTTAAAAAGGGGAGATCGCCAGGTGCAATCCCCCCTTTATAAAACCCAAGAAAAATATTATTTTACAGTTATTAACTTCTTTTGAGATTGCTCACCCGATTTCTTGGCAATGGTTAATTTCAATATTCCATCTTCATATTTTGCCTCAATTTGGCTTTCATCTGTATTTTCAGGCAAGGTAAATGAACGACTGAATGAACTGTAGGAAAATTCTTTCCGTGTAAACTTTTTATCTTTTTCTTCTTTTTCTGATTTATTTTCTCCACTTACTTTTAACACTCCACGATCTACCTGAATTTGAATATCTTCTTTTTTCATTCCAGGTATTGCCAATTCAACCTCATATTGGTTATCTTTTTCAGCGATATTCACTGCCGGCACCCAATCTTTTTTGAAGAAATCTGAATCAAAAAAACGATCTGAATTAAAAAATTCTTCCAGTAAGGACGGAAATGATGAACGCTTTATGAGTGACATATTTTTAAAGTTTTAAGGTTAAACATGTAGCAAATTTACATTGCTGATACACCGAAAAAAATGACTTTTGTCAGTTTATTGTTTTAAATTGTTTTAAAAATAATTTTAACGAATCATAAAGTTCGTTTACCCAAACCGGAAAATTAGGATTAATTAATTCTTCCACCTCGGTTACTCTAAAATCAATAGGCGCTATACATACCGTCACGCTTTCTTTACCTATATCGGATACCAGTGCATATAGTTGCTCTATGGCTTCATCACCAATTGCAATGCATCCTACAGATTCGGCACCACCATGTATAAAAATATCACTACCTGGATTGAGCCGATTATCTAATATGGATTTCTTCTTGTCAAAATCATTCGGATAGTTTAACTTTATTGATAAATGATACTTACTATTGGGATTTAAATATTCAATCTGATAAATTCCTTCGGGAATTTGTTTGTCACCTTCACATAGTTTTGGGCCTAAGCTTCCACTAAATGCAGTAAATGGATAGGATATTTTTTTCAATCGCTCACCGCTTTCCAATTCAATCCAAACTTCCAATACCATTTCCTTTTTAAAAGCTAATAAGAATAATTTTTTAATTTTTTGCATGAATTTCAATTTCAAATTATTACAAAAAAATTTAGGATAATACCCAAACTTCTCAGTAAATTTTTAAGTTAGGATACAGAGGTTAATTATACTAATAAAGGTTCACTTTAGATTTTTTATTTTATTTGGAAAAAAAAGCAATGTATTCTACGCAAATTATAGGTGTTGGCCATTATGTTCCAGAAACGATAATAACCAACACTGAACTCGAAAAATACATGGACACCAGCGATTCTTGGATTACTGAACGAACTGGCATCAAAGAACGGCGTTTTTTCACCGAGGGCAAAGACACCACAGCAAAAATGGGGGTAAAAGCTGCTAATATGGCAATTCAGCGGGCCGGTATTGATAAAATGGATATAGATTTCATCATTTTTGCTACCCTGAGTCCTGATTATTATTTCCCAGGTTCAGGTGTATTGTTGCAACGTGAAATGGGGTTAAGACACATAGGTGCTTTGGATATCAGAACACAATGTTCTGGGTTTATTTACGGACTTTCTGTTGCTGATCAATTCATTAAAACCGGCATGTATAAAACTATCTTGTTAGTAGGCAGCGAAACACAAAGTAATTTTATAGAATTGAGTAACCGCGGACGAAGTATGGCCGTAATTTTTGGCGACGGTGCCGGTGCGGTAGTCTTACAACGTAGCGAACAACCCAATCAAGGCATTCTTTCTACCCATCTGCATGCAGATGGTTCATATGCTGAAGAACTGATGTGCCAACATCCGGGTACTCAACGAAAACAACGCATTACTCCGGATATGCTAAATGACGGAAGCCTACTGCCCTACATGAACGGAAACATGGTATTTAAACATGCTGTAGTAAATTTTGAAGCCGTAATTCGTGAAGCTCTCGAAGCAAATCAGCTACAACCAGATAATATTGACCTATTAATTCCGCACCAAGCTAATTTGCGTATTTCACAATACATTCAGAAACAATTTGGGTTGCCTGACGAAAAAGTATTTAACAATATTCAAAAATACGGAAATACCACTGCTGCCTCTATTCCCATTGCACTCT
Source organism: Flavobacteriales bacterium (assembly GCA_026418175.1). GTDB lineage: Bacteria > Bacteroidota > Bacteroidia > CAIKAF01 > CAIKAF01 > BA4. The sequence continues at coordinate 37,966 of JAOABX010000009.1, read as the reverse complement.
CAGAGGCTTGGGAACAAGGTTTGATTGGTCGTGGGAAGTTAGTTTGTATGGCAGCTTTTGGAAGTGGGTTTACTTGGGGATCTGCCTTAGTTCGATTCTAATTGAAAATTAAATTTTGTAAATAATTTTCTACATACTTTAGTATGTCGTGTTCCATATTTAATTTTATAAAATTGCAGCTTAACTCTAAGCATGTTGCCGAAAATTAGTTTATACGATAATGTCTTTTAATTATAAATTTTATTAACAACCTTTTTTTATTATCGGGTCTTATTTTTGCTAATCATACAAACAGTTAATACTAATTTTGTGATTCTTGAGTTTAAAATCGAGATAAAATAATCCATGACACGCTTCTATCCATTCTTACTAAGTTATATACTAATTATCAATAGCATTTTTTCACAGAATTTTCAAATCAATAAGACTGCCTGTGAACCTACATCCAATAAAGCAGCCCTTAAGTTATACGCCAAAGCCCAAAAAGAAGGAAACATGGCTGAAAAACGCAAGTTATTAAACGATGCTGTTGCAATTGAAAATAGTTTTTACGAAGCCCTTTTTGAACTTGGAACCGGTTATTTTAAACAAGGAAAAAAAGATTTAGCCAAGGACCGTTTAGAAGCAGTTCGAGATATTTGTCCGGAATATTCGCCATATACTCATTTATTTTTAGGGCTTATTGCTTACCAAGCTACTAACTATCAAGAGGCCATCCGGTATTTTGAAAAATTTCTAACCTACGATATTCAGGATGATGAAGATTATAAGCTGGCAAAAAATTTACTTCAGGAAATAAAAGATTATGAAGCAATTTTTTCCCGTTCGGTTCCATTTGACCCAAAAGTAATGCCTAATGTTTGTACACCACAGGATGAATACTTAGCAAGCATTTCGCCTGATAATCGTAGTTTTTATTTTATCCGCAAGACTAAAACAGACGGCAAAAGCATGGATAAAACTTACGACAGTGGAGTAAATTATGTGGAAATTTTCACCAAAAGCACTTTGACAAACGGTCAGTTTGATGCTGGAGAGCCCATGCCTCGTCCTTTTAACCATAAGTACAATAATGGAGCAGCAACCATTACTGCTGATAACAAACAAATGTACTTTGTAATTTGCCAAAACAACCAGGTAGAGTTTTGTGATATATGGAAAACAGAATTTAAAGACAACCAATGGCAACCTTTTGTAAATGCTGGGTCACATATTAATTCAGATGCATGGGATTCGCAACCCACCATTTCGTATGATGGCAAGACGTTGATTTTTGCTTCCAACAGACCTGGAGGGATTGGCGGGGTAGATCTTTATATCAGCACCAAACAAGATAATGGGGAATGGAGCCCAGCTGTAAATTTAGGCCCAACCATAAATACACCTGATAATGAACTTACTCCATTTCTCCATTCAGATAGCCAAACCTTATATTTTTCTTCCAAAGGCCACAAAGGTTTAGGAGGTTATGATATTTTCTTTTCCAAAAAAGATGAAAAAGGGAATTGGACAAAACCACGTAACTTAGGTAAACCTATTAACACACCGGGTGACGATGTTAGTTTTTTTGTGAGCCTGGATGGCAAAACCGGGTTTTATTCTTCTGACAAACTCAATGGGCCCGGCGGATTAGATATTTACACGTTTGAATTATACGAAACAGCTCGTCCGGCTGAGGTCATCTATGTAGAAGGTACGGTAAAAAGTAACGACAACAAAGTTAGCGCTACTCAAATCGAAGTTAAGAATACTGTTACTAAAGAAGTAACCAAGATTGATGTAAATCAGGAAGATGGCTCTTATGTTGCCATAGTTACAGCCAAAGACGATCACATTCTTACCATTAAACAAGAAGGTATTGCTTTTACATCCAAACTTATTAATAAAGAAGAATTAGGTATCGGAAAACCTGCCCAAGTAGATTTAAAAACTGAAGAAATAAAAGTTGGATCTGCCTATCGTCTTAACGACATTAACTTTGCAACCAATTCGTACGAGTTGAGCGATAAAGCCAAATTCATCATTGAAGAGTTTGCAGAATTTTTAAAAGCTAATCCCACACTAAAAATAGCCATTCACGGGCATACCGATGATATAGGAAATGACAACGACAACCTGATACTATCTGATAATCGTGCAAAAGCAGTATATGAATACCTGATAAATTTAGGCATTCAGGCTGACCGTATGACCTATAAAGGATTTGGTGAAACCAAGCCCTTGGCAAGCAACAAAACCGAAAAAGGAAGGGCTCAAAATCGTAGGACAGAATTTGTTATTACTGATAAATAATTTAAGGTACCATTTCTCCTTTTTTATCTAACTGTTGAGGGGTTTTTTACTACTTTTGCACATGCACCAAAAAGTTATTATTCTCGATTTTGGGTCTCAATATACCCAATTAATTGCCCGTCGTATAAGAGAACATAATGTATTTTGCGAAATACATCCATACAACCATGAGTTTCAACCCGACGAAACAGTTCGTGGAATAATACTTTCCGGTAGTCCTTTTTCGGTAAAAGAACCCAATGCCTTGTTTCCGGTTTTTGACTGGAAAAACTCACCGATTCCAGTACTGGGAATTTGCTATGGTGCGCAGCTAATAGCCGAACAAAGTGGAGGAAATGTGGAGCGAAGTACCCATCGAGAATACGGAAGAGCGCATCTTGTCAATGTAGTTTCATCTCCCCTTCTCCAAGGTGTAGATCAAGGAAGCCAGGTCTGGATGTCGCATGGCGATTCGATTGTAGTTATTCCGCCTGACTTTAATGTCATTGCCTCCACCGATTCCATTCCTGTAGCTGCATTTGCTAACGAATCAAAAAAAATTTACGGATTACAATTCCATCCAGAAGTTTATCATAGCACGCAGGGGGCATTGGTTTTATCAAATTTCTTAAAAATATGTGGATGCCGGGGCGATTGGACACCTTCGGCTTTTATTGAAGAAACCGTACAAAGCCTGAAAGAACAACTTGGAAATGACAAAGTAGTCATGGGCCTTTCGGGAGGAGTTGATTCTACGGTAGCGGCAGTATTGCTCAGCAAAGCCATTGGCGAAAACCTGTACTGCATTTTTGTTGATAACGGCTTATTAAGAAAAAACGAATTTCACGATGTTCAAGAAAACTTAAAGCAACTGGGTTTACATATCATAGCAAGTGATTCAAAAGCTGTTTTTCTGCACGCCCTAAAAGGGATATCCGATCCTGAACAGAAACGAAAAATAATTGGCAAAACCTTTATTGATGTATTTGATGAAGAAGCAAAGAAAATTAAGGATGTTAAATGGCTGGGACAGGGAACCATCTACCCGGATGTGATTGAATCAGTATCTGTTAAAGGCCCCTCTGTAACTATTAAATCGCATCATAATGTAGGTGGATTACCTGCCAAAATGAAATTAAAAATAGTAGAACCATTACGAATGCTTTTTAAGGATGAAGTAAGGCGAATTGGACATGAGCTGGGTATACCTGATTCCTTCCTGAACAGACATCCCTTTCCTGGGCCAGGCTTAGGCATTCGAATCTTGGGCGATATTACCGAAGAAAAGGTACAAATTTTGCAAGAAGCAGATCATATCTTCATACAACGATTGAAAGCAGAAGGATTATACAATCAAGTTTGGCAAGCAGGTGCCATTTTTTTACCCGTAAATTCAGTAGGTGTAATGGGTGATGAGCGAACTTATGAACATGCCGTTTGCCTCCGAGCAGTAACATCCACCGATGGAATGACGGCTGATTTTGCTCACCTTCCTTATGATTTCCTTGGCAGAGTTTCTAATGAAATTATCAATAAAGTAAAAGGTATAAATCGTGTGGTTTTTGATATTAGTTCAAAACCACCAGCTACTATTGAATGGGAATAAATACAAATGAACTTAATTACAACATATACCTGGGTGGTTCGTCTTTTTTTTGCAACAAGCTGTTTAATGCTAAATTTTATTTTTAGTTATGCACAGCAAACAGAAATTATTGGAGGACGTAAATTTTATGTTCATAAAGTTCAACCCAAGGAAACTGTTTATGGTATTTCAAAACAATATGGGGTTAGCCAGGATACCATCTTTTATTATAATAAATCTGCAATCAGTGGAATTAAGATAGATCAGATTCTAAAATTTCCTGTTCCCGTAAATGAAAAAACAAACAGCAATGGAGAGCAGAAGGAATCCAAACTGATAACATTGAAAGAACATGCTGTACAAGAAGGTGAAACATTGTATGGAATTTCCAGAAAATATGGAATCACTGTTGAAGACATCATCACACATAATCCACAGGTTAAGAGCGGATTAAAAGCCGGCGAAGTAATTCGGATTCCAATTGCAAAAACAGAAGATAAAAACATAGGCCATCAGGTGCAAACTTCCAAAGAAGAGCCCAAAAAGCCGCTAATTTCAGAGCCAAACAAAGAGATTACACAAAACAAACAGGAGTTTGTAACAATAAAAAAATCTAACGACTGCAAAGAATTTCAAACAGAAAAGAAAAGTTTTCGCATCGCATTTTTATTACCATTTACCAGTGGAGGCAAAACCAATACTAAAATTGCTGCTGAGTTTTTTGGTGGTGCCCGCGTTGCTCTCGATTCCTTAAAAAATCTAGGATTACAACTGGAAATTTTTGTTTACGATACAAGAAGTAAAAATGATAGTGATCAAGTAGATAACATCCTGTCAAAACCAGAACTTAAAACCATGGACATGATTATTGGCCCGTTATACAGTGCCAATATTGGCCCGGTTGCAGAATTTGCGTCCCTTCATAAAATTCCGGTAGTATCACCCTTTTCTCGTTCAGATCAGTTAATTCACCATCGTCCATATCTCATAAAAATTACTCCCGATGAAGCGTCAGTTGCTCGTCGTACAATAAAATTCTTTACTACATTCTATCCGAATGCTAATTATATTTTGGTAGATCCCGGCACTAAAAAAGATTCATTGATGCATTTACATTACTATCAAGCAATAAAAAATATTGCAGGTAAAGATACTGCTCGCTTTCATTTTACACGTTTAAAATCTGGCGGAGCCTTAGGTGCGATTCGAAAAGATGTAAAAAATGTCATTATCTTTCCATGCAGTCGTGAAATAACAGTAAAAGACTACCTTACCAAAATAAACAAAGCCATCGAAAAAGCCGATATAAGTTTTGTTGGCACAGATGAATGGTTAGAATTTAATAATATTGAAGCAGATTACTATGAAAATTTGAATTTACACATACCTACTGTAAATTATGCAAACTATACTGATTCTGCCAACACCTCGTTTATCATAAAATACCAGCAATTGATGAAAACAGACCCAGATATGTATGCATTTAAAGGATATTATGTTACCTTTCAAATGGTATCCATGCTGGCTAAATACGGCGAAAAAACCTGCGAATGCCTTCATGAAAAAATAGAACCTCCTCTGCAGCCTGTTCACTACCGATTCCAAAAAGAAAACGATCAGGACGGATGGGAAAATCAAAGCATACAAATGCTTATTTTTAGAAATTATCGGTACGTGATGCAAAATTATTAAGAAACAACCAGAATAAAATTATTTCTACTAATATTAACTAAGCACTTTTGTAATAAATCTAATTCCTTCCTAAATTTCTAAGATTGCGAATAATGATATTTAGATCAATACTGGGATTGTAATCTTTAGCATACAGCATATCTAAGTGGCGTAAAGTTTTTGTGTCCTCAATAGGAATACCTCTAGCATCTGCCGGGTGCAAAACACCTGGTTTAATTTTTGGCAATCGATTATCATTATAAGTATTGATAGGAAATGCATATGATACCCAGGTTTTATTGCCAGCAAGTACCTCAATAACATTTTTAAAAAAACCGACACGTTGTTTTTGTATTATCCATAACACAGGTGCCAATAACAGAAAAATTACTGACAATAAAATATCCAACAATCGTTTATTTCTTCGATTCACCGGTTTATTGATGGCATTCAGATCTACAACATATAATTCACCGCTTCGATGTATGGAATTACTACCAATAATAAACTCACTTTCCGGTGGTGCTATTTTAAAATCAACATTTGCTACATTAATTAATGACATTTGATCAATAATCTGAGATGAAGTAATGTCTTTAGCACAAAATATTACTTCCTGCACCTGATAAATAGATATCAAATCGGTTACTTGCGATACGTTTCCCAAATGTTTTTCAGACAAAGTTGTAGTTGTAACATGAGGAGATACATATCCAATTATATCTGCACTGCTTTGCGTTGTTCGGATCAGCTCTTCAACACGCCTACATTCCTGTTCTGAGCCAACAATCATAACGCGTTTGCGGGCTCCTTGTTCAAAAGCTAGGTTCTTATAACGCATAAAGTGAGTTACTATTCGGGTTGTCATAAAAACCAAAACAGCCAGCAATGAACCAAACAAAATAATTGCCCGTGAAAAACGAAATGCTTCAGGCAATAATGCATACAATACCAGTATAAATAAAGTTCCCCAAGCTACTCCGCGAACGATCCGGCTGGTTTTGTATGGACGTTCGTAACCGGCATTTATGTAAACAGCTATTATCCAAATAAGCACATATACCGGTAAAAAAACAAATTTAAATAACATGGGATATCCTCCTCCTTCCACATATTTATGATTTTGCTCCCAGTAAGCCGTTAAGCCCAGCATGGCTGCATATATCAAGCAGGCATCAAGCGCTGGAAAAGCGATAAGCTTTACAATACGCTGCAACACTGCCATGGCTGCACGCAAATAAATGGCTAAATGTATCAGAAATGAAAATACTCTGGCGTTATGTTGAGCAAAATGTTTACGGGCAAAAATGATCATGGCCCGATAAAACACAAAAACATAATTTACACTGCTTTTTTTAGTACTCTCTCCTTTGTAATGAATGATACGGGTCAGCGGGAAATAATAATTTTTATACCCTCCCTTGATGATACGCCACGAGAGATCAATGTCTTCACCATACATAAAAAAATCTTCATCCAGCAAGCCTACTTTATCCAAAGCTGATTTTCGCATCAGCATAAATGCACCAGCCAATATCTCAACTTCATGTATCTCATCTTTATTCAGAAAACCCAAATGATATCGGCCAAAACGCTTTGAGCGGGGAAACAAAGCAGAAAGTCCAAATATTTTATAAAAAGCCACCCAAGGTGTAGGTAATCCGCGCTTTGATTCAGGCAAAAAATTGCCTTTCCCATCCACCATCTTAACGCCCAAACCTCCTGCATCCGGATGATCATCCATAAACTGTACTACTTTGATCAGCGTATCTTCTTCAATTACCGTATCCGGGTTAAGTAATAGTATATATTCACCGGTGGCAATTCGTATCGCCTGGTTGTTAGCCTTTGAAAAGCCAACGTTTTCTGAGTTCTTTATCAGCTTTACCCAAGAGAAGCGGGATTCTACCATTTCGTTTGAGCCATCTACCGATTGATTATCTACCACGAAAACTTCCGTACTATGCTCTCCATATTTATTGTCCATGTAAACAATAGCTCTTTGCACACTTTGAAGGCATTGCTCCAAAAAATAGGCAACATTATAATTTACTATGATTATAGAAAGCTTCATTGGCAGCCCAAGATAGTGAGAATGCCTGAATGTAAGAATATAGTGTTTATAGTGTAATTTTTATTAAAAACGATGGATATAAATAATTGATAGGTAGCTTCATCATTTCCAATGATTAAACAATAACATTTAAATTAGGCATAATCTAAAATAATAAACGTGCTAAAATAATATTACTTGTTCACCAGTGTTTTTTCATAAGGTATTCTGTGAAGGATAGACCGGCCGAGGGTCATTTCATCAGCATATTCCAACTCATCGCCAAAACCAATTCCGCGGGCAATGGTAGTAACCTGAATAGGATAACCCGACAATTTCTTAAAAAGATAGAAATTGGTAGTATCACCTTCCATGGTACTGCTCATGGCAAGAATGATTTCTTGAACGCCACCTTGAGCAACACGTTCTAGCAAACTTTCAATATGAAGGTCTGAAGGGCCGATTCCTTCCATCGGCGAAATACGACCACCCAGCACATGATATACCCCCCGAAATTGATGAGTATTCTCAATTGCCAAAACATCTTTAATGTCTTCTACAACACAAATTACCGAATGATCTCGAGAATAATTAGAGCAAAACTGACAAAGTTCTTTCTCAGCAATATGATGGCACTGCCTGCAAAAGCGAATATCTTTTTTGAGCCGAAGCAAGGTTTCTCCAAAATGATTCACTTGCGATTCTTCCTGACGTAACAAATAAAGCACAAGCCTTAAAGCGGTCTTTCGTCCAATGCCTGGTAGCGATGCAAAAGCATCTACGGCATCATTCATCAATTTGGAAGAAGATAAATCCATAGGTTAAAAGTATAAACTGTTGTGAAGTATTATCGCTTAATTCAAAAAAATATATAAACATGATTTTTCTCATAGTTTGTAATAATTAGCCATATCATATTTGAAAACAATTTGTAATGCATGAAGCCCATTGAAGAATTAACTAAAGAGCTAAAACTCAGTTCATCTGAATATGAACCATATGGATATTACAAAGCCAAGCTGAATGGCATTCCTGGAAATAAAAAAAATGGAAAATTAATTTTGGTAACCTCTATAAGCCCCACAAAACAGGGAAATGGGAAAACCGTTACAACCATTTCATTAGCTATGGGCCTAAGAAAAATCGGGAAATCGGTAATTGCTACATTGAGAGAACCTTCGCTAGGACCAAACTTTGGAATGAAAGGTGGTGCTGCAGGCGGAGGTAAAGCCATATTAAAACCTGCAGACGACATTAATCTACATTTTACCGGAGATTTTCATGCCATCACAGCAGCTAATAATATGCTGGTAGCTTTGGCCGAAAATTACCGGTATATTCATCAAGGCAAACCTGAAGGACTAAAAACCATCACCCTGAAAAGGTGTCTGGATGTAAACGACCGTTCGTTGAGGCAAATTATTACAGGGATGGGAGCTTCTAACGGAGCCCCTATGGAAACAGGTTTTGTTATTACTCCGGCTTCTGACCTAATGGCAGTTTTTTGTTTAAGTAAAGACTTAAATGATTTGCAAAAACGAGTGGGTCGAATGATTGTAGGATATAATTATAATGGAGAAGCCATTACTACTGATAAATTAGGTGTAACAGGCGCAATTGTTGCATTATTAAAAGATGCATTTAAGCCCAACCTTGTTCAAACAGCAGAAGGTGGACCAGCCTTGGTACATGGAGGGCCTTTTGCCAATATTGCTCATGGCTGCAATAGCTTGGTTGCTACTCAATGGGGGCTTCATTTAGCTGATTACACCATTACCGAAGCTGGATTTGGTAGCGATCTGGGAGCAGAAAAGTTTTTTAATATTAAATGTAGAACTACTGGATTCAATCCTTCGCTCAGTGTTTTGGTGGTAACTATTCCGGCCCTGAAACTCCACGGAAAAGCCAAAGGAAGTGAAACAGTAGAAGCCGGCTTATGGAATTTAGAAAGGCATATACATATCCTGCAATCATTCAACCAACGGGTGTTAGTTGCTTTAAATCAACATATCGAAGATACACCAAAGGAAATAGCCACAGTGGAAGCATTTTGTTTAGAACAAAAAGTACCTTTTGTAACCCATCAGGGATATGCTAAAGGCGGAGACGGGGCACTACAGTTGGCTGAAATAGTATGTAATTTAACGGAGTTACCAGAACGCCCCCTTCGGTTTACCTATGGATTGGAGGATTCTTTTCTAAATAAAATCCACAAAATTGCAACTACCATTTATGGGGCTGGAAAAGTAAGTTTCTCTACCAAAGCTCAAAAACAAATCGAAAAACTTGAAATACAATTAGAAAATCTTGCCATTTGTATGGCTAAAACACAATATAGTTTTACAGATCAGCCTAACCAGGCTGGTTTGAAAACAGGGTTTACGCTACATGTTGATGATATTTACTTAAATGCAGGTGCCGGATTTGTAGTAGTACAATGTGGTGATATAATGCTCATGCCGGGGTTACCCAAAGAACCTCGTGCAAAACAAATTCAAATAATTAATAATGAAATTAAAGGTATATAACAATAACACGTAGATATAAACTTGATTTTACAACTATAAAAAAAACGGTATGAAAACTAAATTTTTATTTTTAATTGTTTTATCCCTACTTGTTTCTAGTACAATAAATGCTCAGATTGTAAATAACTTTGTTGAAGCTAACCATGATTGCTATCGAATTGACTCTATACATGATAAACCACCTATTAGTTTACAAGAATGGACAATTCAATATTTAAAAACACTTAAAGGTTTACCAACCGGAAATTTGAGAAAAATTGGAGAAAGAAAGGATCAATATGATATGTATAGCAGCTCATGGAACTATGATGATTCATTAAGTTTAAGTTACGATACACAAAATGGCAATGTCCTCACCGAATTATTTCTGGAATATAATCAAGATTCATCGGCCTGGTTTAATTCATTTCTTAGAGAAAATACATACAATACAAATGGATGGCTTATTCAAAAAATTGGAAAGATATGGAACGGAACATCCTGGATTAATTCTTACAAGGAAAATTTTAACTTTAATGCACAAGGCTTAGTTGTTGAAAAAGTTTATTATGAATGGAATGGAAGTGAATGGCTTCCCATAAATCGTATTACAAATACGTACAATAGTAATCAGTGGGTAGATACATTAATGACTTTTATTTGGGATAATCTTAATTCTCAATGGATTTTCGATAAAAGAAATATTTATCAATACGACGCTCATGGAAATTGTACAGAGTTAATAACCCAGCGTTGGATTGGCTCTTATTGGCTTAATGAATTAAAATTTATTACCTTTTATACCGCTGATAATCAATTTCACTATGGTTATAAATATTTTTGGAACACAGTATCTAATTCTTGGAATAATTCGCATAAAGATTCCACACTATTCATAAGTAATACTAACCGGGAAGAATACCAATATTTATGGGATGTAAATACCTCTAATTGGAAATATAATAAAAGAAAAATTCAAACTTTTACAACATCAAACATTTTGGTTGAACAATATTTACAGGAATGGAGTACAAATTCTCAATGGATTAATAATTCACATTTTGTTTATACACTTGATGCACAGGAAAATTATTCCACATATGAGTATCATGAATGGCATCCATATTATGGTTGGATTTTTATCAATAAAGAACTATTTACATTTAACAATGACAATTATTTAACTTACCAACTAAAGCAAAAAACTCTATATCCAGGACAAATAAATTGGGTAAATGAGGAACAAAAATTTTTTTGGTATGAAGTAAATCCCTTTGTATCAATTGCTGATGTAAGCGTGCAATACCAAGTAAATATATTTCCAAATCCTGCTAAAGATTATTTGTTACTTACTATGAAAACTCATGATAATGAGGATGTAGAAGTAATTATTTACAATTTAAATGGCGCAATAGTGTATAATACTAAATTTACTTCTATAGGTCAAACTACCCGCATTATGGATGTATCAAATCTTTTACCTGGTACTTATTTTTTACAAATTAAAACCATTCATGGTTTTATCAATAATAAATTGATAAAATCATAATACGCCACTTTCATCTTACTTCCTATTTCATTTTATAAACTATTAACACTTTTTTTTAGTACTATGTTTTGCATAGTACTATTTTATTTATAGTTTTGTGTAATAAAAATTACTATGTCAACTCAAGTTAATCTTGAAAATACTCAGGCACAGATGCGTAAAGGAATCCTGGAATTGGTTATCCTTTCTGTGCTTGCTCGCAATGACGCATATGCATCAGACATTATCAATGAGCTTAAAAAAGCCCAATTGATTGTGGTAGAAGGAACTTTGTATCCATTATTAACCCGATTAAAAAACGGAGGACTTTTAACTTACCGTTGGGAAGAAAGTACATTAGGGCCTCCAAGAAAATATTACGCTATTACCGAAGAAGGGAGGCAATTTCTTCAACAACTTAAAAAAACTTGGGAAGAATTGAACCAAGCTGTAAAACAAATCAGTAACCAACAATAATAATAACTCAGTAATTATGAAAAAAATCATTCAGACTAACATTGGTGGCTTTGTATTTCATATGGATGAAGATTCCTATGAGAAACTCAAGGCTTACCTTGATACACTGAAATCGCATTTCAGTACAGAAGAAGGAGCTATAGAGATAATGCAGGATATAGAACATCGTATTGCAGAAATCTTTAAGGATACTTTAAAAACTCCTCGAGAAGTAGTGACCATGCAAGATGTAGAAGTCATGATTGGAATCATGGGGCAGCCTGAAATCATTGCAGAAGAAAATGCTAGCAATAATTCAACAAAACAAAAAGGTAGCCGAACCTCATCAGGGCCCAAACGATTGTATCGTGATCCGGATAATAAAGTATTGGGCGGAGTTTGTGGCGGATTGGGGGCATACTTTGGAATTGATCCGGTTATTTTTCGCCTAATATTCGGCATTACATTTATTGCATGGGGTACTGGATTACTGATTTATTTCCTGTTATGGATAGCCATGCCCAAAGCACGTACTACTGCAGAAAAATTGGAAATGCGGGGTGAAAAAATTAATGTATCAACCATTGAAAAGACGGTAAAAGAAGAATTAGAAGGCGTTAAACAAAGTTTTCAAGACATAAAAAGCTCAGGTACTGCTGAAAAAGTAGGAAATGCAATACAAAATTTTTTGAATGCATTAGCTCAAATCATTCATCGTTTATTAAAAATTATTGGAAAATTTCTCGCTGTATTCTTTATCATCTTCGGTATCATTTTTCTGAGCATCTTTATTTGGGCTATTATTTTTGGAGAAGGTATATCCATTAGCTTAAATCAAGACACCTATGAAATACCATTAAGTACTTTGGTAAACTTAATAAGTGAAAATTCTTTACAAACCCGATTGGCTATTATATCAGTATTACTTATTCTAGGGATACCACTCATTATGCTGATCTATGTCGGCATTAAAATATTATTCCGTATTCAACACAACAGTCGCTGGTTAAATTATACAGCTCTTGGAATATGGATATTCGGAATAATGCTGGGTGGATATACTGCTATTAAAGTGCTTTCAAATTTTAAAAATACATACAGCGACACTTCAGTAATAGATATATCATTAGAAAAAGGAAAAACACTGTGGCTGAAAGCCCTAAAAACTAATACAAACATTCTTTGGGATGATTTTTTACATGTTGATGAAAATGGGAAAGTCATTCCTGTAGGGGATGTTAAGCTTAATATTGTTCGAAATGATAAAGACAGCCTATGCCGATTAGAAATTACAAGATTTTCTCGCGGTAAAACCCGAGAAGAAGCTGGAATTAACGCCAAAAAAATTCAGTATGAAGTAATCCAATCAGATAGTGTTCTTATATTTTCTCCCATTCTAGTAACAACAAATACTAAAAAATATCGGGCACAACAAGTAAAAATAACCTTAAAAATTCCAGACCAACAAAAAATTTATATTGATGAGAGTATGGAATCTGTGTTATTTGATATTGATAATGTATTGGATGCTTGGGATTATGATATGGATGGACATACCTGGATAATGAAAAAGAATGGATTGGATTGTCTAGATTGTCCACCATACATGGATAATCGTAATAAATTTTTGGATAATTAATAGAAAATACTAAAAAAAACAATTTATTTCTTTAGTAAATATTATTTTTTGCTACATAATGATATTAGAATAACATTTTGTTATATTTGATAAATTAAAAATTATAGAAATGAAAAAACCAACTCTATTACTTATAACTTCTTTTTTAACAATTGCATTGTTTGCTCAATCAACAGATTTTAATCCTATTACAAGATTAATTACTGATCATAAAATAAATTTGATTGATTGGACCAACAACTACTTGCAAACATTAAAAGGCCAACCAAGCGGTAATTTAAGGCTCATAGGAGAGAGATCAGATTACTATGAAATTGGATCTTCGTCGTGGGTTTTTGATGATTCACTTCATTTCAGTTATGATAATCAAAATGGGAATGTTCTAACAAGAACAATCAAAAATTATAACACCATGAGTTCACTTTGGGAAAACAGCTACCGTACCCAATATTCTTATGATGCCAATGGATGGCTAATTGAGGAGGTTAATCAAACGTGGAATGGTGCTTCATGGGATAATGATTACAAATACAGCTATACACGAAACGGTGTAGGATTAGCTACTGAAAAATTAAATCTTTATTGGAATGGAGCTAGTTGGCAAAATTATGGTAGGATCTTATATTCTTATAATACCAATAATTTAATTGATGTTTATACTTCACTTAGTTGGAACAATGGAACTCTAACTTGGGACCCAGATTTTAGATTTCTGTATCAATATGATTCGTATGGTAATTGTAATCTATTTATTAACCAAGATTGGAATGGATCTAATTGGTTAAATGACTACAAATCGAATAGATATTTTATTGCATATAATAAATTCCACTATGGATATTCCTATGATTGGGATAACATATCTAACAGTTGGATATATAATACCAAAGATACCGTTTTATTTACTGGTTCTAATACAACCGAAGAATATCACTATAATTGGGATAACATTTCATCATCATGGAAAAACGATTATAAAAACTTATTAACTTATACCCCTTCCAATATTATTCTTCAGTTAACTCAAATTACATGGGATAATATAAACTCTTTGTGGATTAACAATTATCGTTACGCATACACAGTTGATGCACAAGAAAATTATTCTTCCTATTTGGAAGAATCATGGGATGATATAACTTCTACCTGGGTTAATTCATTTAAATCAACATATTTTTTTAATTCAGAAAATTACCAAACATATTACAAAAATGAGAACTGGAATACAGGATTATCTCAATGGGTAAATGATTATCAAAGATATTTTTGGTATGAAGCAAACCCCTTTGCATCAATTGTGGATGTAAGTAATAAATATCAATTGAAAGTTTATCCCAACCCTTCATCAGATGTAGCAATTTTGAACTTTAGTATATCAAAGCCTGAAAGCATTACGATAAATATTTTTAATCTTAGTGGAAGTTTAGTTTATCAAAAACAGTTAACTAACTCTGTTGGAGATATAACACATATTATCCATATATCTGAATTATCTTCAGGTACATATATACTTCAACTGCAAACGGAAAATGGAATAATTAACAAAAAACTAATAAAACAGTAGAAATGTTTATTTTGATAAAATATTTATTTCAGCTTTTTAATAATGACATTCCTTCATAACAACTGATTTTTTCTCGCCACAAAGCGGGCATCACTATGCTTTTGTTTTCGTAATAATTATAACAAACCATCAAGGTAGTGCCTAAAGCCGCCACTACTTTGTCGGGGGTATTCATTTTGATAAAACGGTATGAGATATTAAAACTTTTAGAGCTAATATGGTCTATCTTTATCTCAACATACAAATCATCTTCAATAAATAGGGGTACTTTATATTCAACAGTAGCCTTGGCTAATATGATACCCTCTTTTTTCCAATCGATAGCATTGCCTAAAACCTCTTTAAAATAACTCATGCGAGCCACTTCCATATAAGTAAGAAAATTGGAATTATTTACGTGGCCTAACATATCTGTATCAGCAAAGCGAAGTTGAATTTTTACTTTATGTCTATAATCCATATTATGAAATCGGATTTAATGAAATAGAAAATATAATTGTAGAAGTTATATCCTTACCATAGTAAAATTTATCCAATACTTCATAAATATTTTTTCCTCTGAAATAGGACGTGTGAAGTTCTTTTCCGTCTTTTAGCGACCATTGAATGGTATAACTATCTTTACTGTGTTTATGTGTTTTCACATAATCCAACATTTTATGCAATGCATCCATCTCACCAAAACCACTTTCTTGATGAAAAAGAAAAGACTGTTTATGCCGAGGATTCACTGTAATGAGTTTCAGCACAATTTTATCTTCATCTTCTTTTTGGTATTCAAAAATCAGGTTTTCGCGTGAAAGGCCAAGCAAACGGGCTATTTCTAAATGGATTTTTTCTAATTCGCTATTCAATTCACTCATACGCTCAAAATTTTATACAAACCTACACATTCTATTGGAAATCAACTTTGCTGCGACTCTAAAGTAATCAATGTAATTTCAGGGCGAATACCCACCCTTCCGGAATATCCAATACATCCCAAACCTCTGTTTACATATATCATTTGCTCCCCTGAACGATACAACCCCGCCCATTGTTTGTAAATATATTGACTGGGGCTCCATTTAAACCCTGGTATCTCCACACCAAATTGAAAACCATGGGTATGGCCTGAAAGTGTTAAATCAATATCTTTTTCTTTTTCATTAATCTGTGCATCCCAATGTGATGGGTCATGCGACATAAGTATTTTAAACATTTCATTCGGCAAACCCAATTTTGCTTTTTGGATATCGCCATATTTAGGGAATCGAAGCGCAGCTCCCCAATTCTCTACACCTAACAAAGCAATGAAATTATTGTCTTTTTCAATCACAACATGTTCATTTCTGAGTAATTTCCAACCCAACCTGCGATGTAATTCAATCATTTCCTCCATGTTTTTCTTTTTTGCAATTTCATCCGGCCAAATGTGATAGTCACCATAATCATGATTACCCAAAATTGAATAAACTCCCAAAGGAGCTTGCAATAATGACAAAGTATTTTCAAATAAATATGCTTCATCCGTTGTATTATTAACTAAATCACCAGTAAATAAAATCAAATCAGGTTTTAATTGCTGAATCATCTCCATGGCTTTTCTTAACCCATCAGGATATATAATACTGCCGGTGTGAATGTCAGATATCTGTACAATTTTTAATCCATGAAATGAAGCTGGCAATCGTTTAAATGCAAGATTAAGTTTGTGAATTTTAAAATCGGTTGAAGTTTTTAGCAAACCATACCAAAGTGTAGAAAAAGGCAATGCTAAAAAAGCTAACGTAACACGAGATAGAAACTTACGACGTGAAGTACTAATATCAGATGTTTCATTGGTTAATCGGTTTACAATCCAAACGACACTCTCACCGAGCATAAGTATAATCCATGCAATTATTTTACTCATGATGATAATGCCTACCCCATTCATTACCACCACCTGTATGTTTCGTGGAAAACTCTTAAACATAAAAATTAACAATAGAGAAATTACAGGAATAGCAAACCATATAGCAGTAAAAAGATTTTTACCTGTATTTCCCGACTGAAAATAATTGCGCAATGTAATGTACAAGTGCCATTCCATCAACGCCCAAATCGCAAATAAAACTAAAAGTATTAATATTTTAAGCATATTGATTTTGTATTCTTTTCAACGCAAAGGAACAAACATATATTCTATATTGTTTTATTTTTATTATTTCATTATTTAGCATTATAAGTTGATTTAAAAAAGTTGTAATAAATAACTATTTTTAAAAAGAGCGAATATTATTCGAATGTATATGTTACTTTAATTTGTTTACTTTTTATTATTTTTTATTAATTTAGTTGTAATAATCATAAATTTATGAAACCAATCCTTATTACCTTTTTTTGGATGCTTGGATGCATAGCTTATTCTCAAGAAGCCACTCCCCCTGTAATATTTAAACTCAACAAAGGAGATAAATTAATTTATGATGTTCGCCATAAAGGCGATCTCTATTATTATACCATTCAGATTGTAGAATGCGGCCCGAAGTATATTTATCATTGGGAAATGGGAGAACCCAAAAACAAAAAAGGTTCCGTAGAAATAAAAACAAAGGCCATGAATCAGTCCATGAAAATAACGACTCGTGTTAAACCCAATGAACATCTGCTTCTTGAAGATGCTTGTATTTTATGGATAAGCAAGGCTTTATTTAAAGCCCTGGCAAATAACAGCCAACCAGAGATTACGATTGATGAAACAACGGGAAATAAAATGGCACTACTTCAAAAGAGTAATTTTACATTTCGGTATAAAGGGGCTGCTCTTACTTCTGAAGTTTTAGAAGTTTCAAACCAACAAAAATTCTTTGACCTTAAACAATTTTCTGTATTGAACAATCCAGACAATCCCCTGATTGTAAAACTAAACATGGGATTTACTGCTGAACTAATAGAAATTAAGTAGTTATTGAAAAAAAAGATTGGCCGTATATTCTGAAGTGTTTCCCGTACGATCTTCAACCACCAATGCCCATCGGTGCCATCCGGGTGTTATGCGGTTTTCTGGTAAATGAAACAGAAGATTTTCTTTGTATTCATATTCCATTAAAAACCATTCATTGTCCAAATATGCTTTATAACTTTTTATTCCACTTAAATTATCTACCACATTAACTTTTAAAGGAGATTGCAGTGAAACGGTGCTGCTGTCATTAAAATTTACAGGGGTTATTACAGGAGCAGTTATATCAGGCCAAATGGTAAATAATCCCAATTCTTTCACCCTGGTAAAGTATCGTTCGTTTTGAAGTTTTAATTCATAGATTTTGGGCTGATTCTTTACATTAAACCAAACCAAAACCAACTTATCTTTCCATTCTTTTTTTATACCCGGCAATTCAAATTCCACATCAAATTCCTTATGTATTGGCATTTTATTGGTACCAATCTTTACATAAGGCAATCCAAACTTATTCAGTGTATCATAAGAACTAAACTCCAGATCCACATCTTCATACAAAGTCCCTTCTTCCAACCGGATACTAATTCCATAGATAGATAAGAAATGGGCGTTTGACCAGGATAAATGCCGATGTGGATGATCCGGAATACCACTGGCCGGAGATAAGTTTACTGAAAACTCAAGTCTCGCCTGGTTATTTTTAAAATCACCAATTTCAATGCTTATCGGAATTGTTTTCTTTTCGCGAACATGTATTATACCATTATTTTCCAGATGCAGGTAATTATCCAGCGGAAGATTGGGTAATCGGAAAGCTCTATGAATACGAATCGAATGCATAATATATTCCCAGTAATCTGCATGGGCATTGGAATAACGCCCGTATTCATAAGGCAAACTATCAAAACGAAGATGATAAATAAGTTTTCCTGCAGCTTGTACTTTCATCCAGTAGATATCATTCCGAAAACCGGATAAATCCTGAAAATCCTGAACTTCTACCCCAATACCCATGTAGCCCGTAATTTCTGGTTTGGAATCTGTTGCCAATATATATTTTCCGGAAGCATCTTTTTTTACAGAATAATCAATGTGCTTTCGTTCGTGCAGATTACTATCATTGCTGTAATACAGCCTTAATTTATTAAACTGGGGTGGCTTAGTATCCTTGTAACGAAACCCAAATAACAATGGATTAACCAATTGATTATTTCGTGTTTTTCTTATTTCAAAATGTAAATGCGGCCCCTGACTACTACCTGTATTGCCTGAAAACGCAATGATATCTCCTTTTTTAACCGGAAATTCATCAGGTTTCAGAGTAATGTCAATTTCCCACGATTTTTGTTCGTATTGCTTAGCTCGAAGGTATTCATGAAATAATTGGCTGAATTTTTTTAAATGTGCATATACACTGGTAAAACCATTGGGATGTGTGATATACAATGCGTTACCATATCCCCAGGGACTTACCACCATTCTAGAAATATATCCATCGCCTATAGCATATACAGGTTTTCCATCAACACCCCCAGTTCGAATATCAATACCGCCATGAAAATGATTAGATCGGATTTCACAAAAGGTTCCTGAAATATCAAGTAATCCATCAACCGGATTTCTGAATATTCCTGGTTCAATTTCTTCTACTTTTTGGGCTACCAAAATAGATGGAAAAAAACCACATGTTAAGAAAAACCATCTAACTACGAAGCTATTCCCAATTCTCATGACACAAAAATAACCTTTGAATGCTCCAAATATTGTAATAATAAAAAGAGTTATTAACTTTGAGGTTTAGATTCTCTGCATTAAACATTTGAAAATAAATGAGTAATTATTCATCAATAATTACCAGTTTGAATTCAAAAATTGAAAAGCTGATTCTTCTTCACCGAAATTTGGAAGAAGAAAAAATGCGATTAAATGCCGAGAAGCAAGATTTATTAAAGATAATTCAAGAATTAAAAATTAAAAACAATTATTTAGAAGAACAAAATAAAGCAATCCGGATGGCAAAGGATATTAAGGAAGACGGAGAAAGTTCGCTGGACCTGAAATTGAAAATCAATGAAATGGTTCGTGAAATTGACAAATGTATCGCCCTGTTGAACCGATAATGTATGGAAGACCTGTCGATAAAAATAAAAATCGCTGAACGCATCTATCCGCTCACTGTGAAAGGAGAGCAGGAAGAATTAATGCGTCGTGCTGAAAAACTAATTAACGACAGAATGAAGGTGTATGAATCGAATTACTCAGTGAAGGACAAGCAAGACCTGTTAGCCATGTGTGCCTTGGAATTTGCAGTCCGCTCACTGGAAATGGAAACCAAAAGGGCATTGATGGATGAAAATACCGCTACCCAATTGGAAGAGATGGAAAAATTCTTATCTCAATATTTAAGTAAATATTAAGATAGCCCAGTAAACCTCTCTTCCTTACATATTCCCTAGTCAGCCTGATTGCTGTTAAAAACACAGCAAATCATGGAAACAACAACAATTATCATTTTAGCAGCATCGGTGCTCCTGGCAGCCGCAGGAGGTTTTTTTGCAGGATTTTCTTTGATGAAAAACATCAACAAAGGAAAAATGGCAGATATATTAAAAAAGGCAGAGGAAGAAGGGGAAGTAATTAAAAAGGAAAAAATTTTACAGGCTAAAGAGAAATTTATTCAACTAAAAGCCGAACATGAAAAGTACATAAACGAAAAAAACAAAAGTATTCAGGAAGGTGAAAATCGCCTCAAACAAAAAGAAAACACCCTGAACCAAAAGCTGGAAGACCTGAAACGTAAAGAAGCTGAAGCCCAGCGTTCAAAAGAAATATATAATGAACAACTGGAACTGTTGGAAAAGAAAAAGGCAGAAGTAGAAAAACTCCACAAACGGCAAGTGCAGCAGCTCGAAACCATTGCTGGATTATCGCAAGAAGAAGCTAAAGCACAATTGATAGAAGCGCTGAAGGCTGAAGCTAAAACAGAAGCCATGGCTTACGTACAGGAAATTATGGAAGAAGCCAAAAGCAATGCAACCAAGGAAGCCAAACGTATCATTATTCAGTCCATTCAGCGTTTAGGCACCGAAACTGCCATTGAAAATGCCATTACAGTATTTAATATAGAAAGTGACGACATCAAAGGCCGTATTATTGGCCGGGAAGGAAGAAATATCCGGGCGCTCGAAGCAGCCACCGGAGTTGAAATTATCATTGATGATACGCCAGAGGCTATTGTGCTTTCCTGCTTTGACCCTGTTCGCCGGGAAATTGCCCGTTTGGCTTTACACCAACTGGTAATGGATGGTAGAATACATCCGGCAAGAATAGAAGAAGTTGTTAATAAAGTTAGAAAGCAAGTGGATGAAGAAATAATGGAAATCGGCAAGCGAACTGCCATTGATTTAGGAATCCACGGACTACATAACGAACTGATTCGACATATAGGTAAAATGCGTTACCGTTCATCCTATGGCCAAAATCTGTTGCAACATAGCCGCGAAGTAGCAAATCTTTGCGCAATTATGGCAGCAGAGTTAGGATTAAATCCTAAAATTGCCAAACGAGCCGGCTTATTGCACGATATAGGAAAAGTTCCGGATGGAGAATCTGAATTGCCACATGCCATTTATGGAATGAAGCTGGCTGAAAAATATAAAGAAAAGCCCGAAGTTTGTAATGCCATAGGCGCCCATCACGATGAAGTGGAAATGACCTCCTTGTATGCCCCCATCGTGCAGGTATGCGATGCCATTTCTGGAGCTCGCCCCGGTGCACGCCGAGAAATGGCGGAATCATATATCAAACGCATCAAGGAATTGGAGGCTCTGGCCATGGAATACAACGGTGTTTCAAAAAGCTATGCCATCCAGGCCGGCCGCGAACTTCGGGTAATCGTTGAAAGTGATAAGGTATCCGATGCAGAGGCTGACGGGCTGGCATTCCAGATTTCCCAGAAAATTCAAAATGACATGACCTATCCCGGACAGGTAAAAGTTACCGTAATTCGCGAAAAAAGGTCAGTAGCCGTAGCTAAATAATGTCAATATTCAACATAAATTGTAAGTTGTTGACATTACCTGTTTATTATCTTTGATACAGATTTTTATTGTGAAGTTTGCAAAATTGTAGAATTCATTAGTTTTGTCAATCATTAAAATCAGGCCATGAAAAATTTCATGTTATACTTCAACAAGTTAATTATTCCATCCGTTTTTTTATTGTTGGGAGCCGTATTATTGGCAGCAAATGCTAATCCATCAAAGCCACAATCAACATGGTTTGTATTTGCCGGCGTGATGATTATTATTTTTTCACTGCTTTGGATATTAATGACTTTGCAAATTTTAAATGGTAAAAATTGGCTGATTTATACCATTATAATCACTATACCGGCATTATTTCTGGCTTACAGAAATTATGCAAGCATTGCAGATGAGCTTAAATTTAAAGAAATAGAAGAAGCCCGGTTTGAAGTAATCAAACAACGCCTGATCAAAATTCGCGAAGCTCAAATTGCCTACAAAAGTGCCAAAGGCGTGTATTGCAAATCATTTGATGAGCTCATTGATTTTATCAAAAATGGAACCGTTCCGGTAGTAAAGCAAATTGGTAATATTGATGACTCCGTGGCGGTAGCCAAAGGATTGGTTCGAATTGATACCACTTGGGTTCCGGTGATTGGCAAGGCCTACACAGTAACCTTCCCGGTTGATTCATTGCGATGGGTGCCATTTGCCGAAGCCGGAGTTGAATTTTTCATGGATGCCGGCGAATTACAAACCGGTGAAAACCTCACCTCCCCAGTATTTGTAGCTTTAGCAAATTATAAAGACTTTTTGGGAGATTTATACAAAAGCTACAGCCGAATCGTACCTGATTCTACCATTCAGGTTGGTTCAATGGAGCAGGTAACAACCAACGGAAGCTGGAGAGAATAATTATCCGTGAGAATTATTGGCGGAATTCATAAAGGCCGGATACTTCAAGTGCCTTCGAATCTTCCGGTAAGACCTACTACTGACTTTGCTCGTGAAGCACTTTTTAATATCATCCAAAACCATTTTGATATCTCAAAAATTTCATTGCTTGACTTGTTTGCCGGAACCGGTGCCATTAGCGTAGAAATGGCATCCCGCGGTTGCACAGATATTACTGCGGTTGATAAACATCCCGGATGCGTACAATTTATTCGAAAAACTGCACAAGCATGGAATTTAAAAGGGCTTAAAGCCATTAAACAAGATGTATTCAGATACATTGAACAATGCACAACCAACTATCATTTAGTTTTTGCAGACCCACCATATGCACTACCCAATCTTCCGGACATACCCGATTTGATATTCAAAAAAAAATTGGTTCATACCAACGGCTGGCTGATTTTAGAACACGGGCAAGAGCATACTTTTCAAAATCATCGCTTTTTTCTACAACATCGAAAGTATGGTAATGTAAACTTTAGTATTTTTCAGCCTCAAACTATTATCGCATGAAACGAATTGCCGTATATCCTGGCACATTTGATCCTGTAACCAAAGGCCATCAAGACATGGTGCTCCGCGCCTTGCCCCTGTTTGATGAAATTATTGTAGCCATAGGCCATAACTCTCAAAAGCAAAGTTATTTTCCCATCGAAAAAAGAGTAGCCTGGCTAAAAAAAATATTTGAATCGTATCCTCAGGTATCAGTTGAAGTATATGAAGGCCTTACTATAGATTATTGCAAAAAGAAAAATGCCCGATTTATTCTGCGTGGATTACGTTCATCTACCGACTTTGAATACGAAAGAAATATAGCTCAAGCCAATAATTCATTAGCACCAGAAATTGAAACAGTATTTTTAGTTAGCACGGTTGGGCTCTCAGCTATTAATTCCTCCATTGTACGCGATATTCACCGCCATGGAGGGAACACGATTCCCTTTATTCCCAATGGCATTGTTCTTGATTAATACGTTTTTTAATTGTTTTTCGTTTAACGGGTATGATGTTTTTCGCCGCTCGATATTTCGCTACATTGGTTTTACTTATACCTTGCTTATCATTGGCACAAGTTACAGTAAATGGCAGAGCTCCATTGCTTCGCGATAAAAACATTCGTTTGTTTAAAACCGATGATTACATTACGGAACGGCAAATTCTAGTTGCACAAACCCAACTTAACGATGATAAGTCATTTACCATCTCAGCCCCATTGCATGAGATGGGTGTTCTTAGTTTAATGGCTGGCTCTGTAAAAAATCCATTTTATGCCGAACCCGGAAAAACTTATACAATCGAAATAGCTGATGAATCTGGTGCTGAAATGTATTTTACTGAAATGCCCGATACTAATGCTGTTTTTTATCAAATCGGAAGGTTTAATTATGAATACAATTATTTTACAATAAATAATTACGAAAAGTTTGTAACAGGTACTATTCGAGAAGATGCAAAAAAATTTATAGCTCAAGCCGATAGTAAATACAAACATATTCAAGAACCATTCTTTCAACAACATAAAACATACAAACTGGCAGAGCTGGCTCTATCAACCCGGGTAATGGGACAAAAGAAAATTTATGAAACTTATTTTAAAAATAAACCCATTCTCTACCATCATCCGGAATACATGAATTTTTTCAAATCATTTTACGGAGGAATGATGCTCAATACCATAAATACTTCTAAAAACGAAAAAATAAAGTCTATTATTCGAACTGGGAGCGGTTATGATTCATTGGTTGTTTTTGTTCACGAATTAGACTTTATTAAAGATTATAACTTGGCAGAATTATTTATTATGCAAGGCCTCTATGAACTTTATTACAGTGGGAAATATGATAAATATAAAATAGAAAGCCTTTTACATGAATGCTTAGCATCGAGCAAGAATGCAGAAATTATAAAAATTGCCAAAAATATCATTGAGGTTATAACCAGACTAAAACCGGGTTCGCCTGCTCCTGATTTTACCGGCAAAGATTTAGAAGCCCAGGCTGTAAAACTTTCATCATTCTTTAATAAACCAATATACCTTACTTTCTTTGACCCACATGATCCGGCAAGCATCAAAGAAATACCGGGAATTAAAAATTTATATGAAAAATATAAAAAAGATATTTATTTCATTTCCGTATGTAGTACCTGCACCTACGGTAGCTTACAAGATTTCATGACACAATATGGCTTAAAATGGACATTCCTGATAATAGATACAGATACAGAAGCTAACTACGACGTTTTTGCATACCCATCAGCTTTTTTATTGAAAAAAGACGGGATATTTTTCAGATCACCGGCTGAATTGCCATCTCAAAACCTGGAAGATTATCTTTACAAAGTTAGGCGTTAAACGAACCGATAATGCAGCAAACTTGTTCATGATAACAACCGTAAAAAATTGTATCTTTAAATAAATTTTATTGACGATGAGGCGATGGTTACTTTTCATCACCCTGTGGATTTTCGGATTTGATGTATCCCAAGCAGCACTTACCGGAGGATTTGACTATGCAGTATATTTTGCTGCAGATAACACTCCATACCTGGAAACCTATTTATGGATAGAGGGAAATTCAATTTTCTATAAAAATGAAAACAATAAAAAAGAAGGCAGAATAGAAGTTACGGTAATTATTTCAAAAAATGGCGAAGTGGCATTTTATGATAAATATGGGTTAAAGACTCGCCAATACAATGCCGACGAACATACCAATGACCTGATTTATGACCTCAAACGATTTCCAGCTGAAAAAGGCACTTGGGAATTTGAAATGATTCTAACTGACCTAAATGATCCGGATAAAGTTCCAATTGAAATGCGGGATACAATTACTATTGGATTTGATGAAAATAAAATTTCTTTCAGCCAAATTCAACTTATTTCCCATTATCAAAAAGCAGAATCTGTTACCATGTTTACCCGTGGAGGATATGATTTGATTCCATACCATAGTAATTTGTATGAAGAAAACATGAAAAAATGTTCATTTTATGCAGAAATTTATAATACTGAAAAACTTTTTGGTCCGAAAGGTAAATTTCTGATAACCTATTATTTGGAAAATTATGAAACAGGCAGGCAACTGGAAGATTTTACTTTCAGAAAAAGAGAAAATGCAGGAGCCATAAAGCCCATTCTGGCTGATATTGATATTTCGCAGCTGCCGGTAGGCACGTTCAATCTGGTGATTGAAGTGAGAGACAGCCTCAACCAGTTTCGGGGAAGAATAAAAAAAATGATTATCCGTGAAAACCGCTATTATTCATTTAAAGAAGAAGACTACCAAACAGTAGACATCAACGGAACATTTATTGACCGGTTCAATGATAAAGATTCCCTGCGTGAATTTATTCGCTGCCTAAAACCCATTGCAGACGACACAGAGTATCAGTACGGAAAAAATGTAATAAAAAACGGCAACCCAACATTGATGAAGCGATTTATTTATGCTTTCTGGATAAAACGCAATGCTCGTGAGCCACAAAAAGCTTTTGCTGATTATTGGAATGAAGTTTTAAAAGTAAACAACAGCTTTGGAACATTAATCAACAAAGGATATGAAACTGACCGTGGAAGGGTATATTTAAAATATGGACCACCCAATACCATTACCCAGCGTTATAACGAACCGAGTGCTTATCCCTACGAAATCTGGCAATACTGGCAAATACGGTCACAAACCAACGTACGTTTTGTATTTTACAACAAAGACAATATTTCCAACGATTTTACTTTGCTGCATTCTGACCTTCGGGGTGAAATCAATAACCGGCAGTGGGAATTGTTCCTGTTTCAGCGAAACAATTCGTTTGATGTAGATCAGAACAATATTTACAAACAATACGGAAACTGGTCACGTGATTTATATAACAATCCGCGTTAATAAAATTACTTTTGTACAGGTTTAAAATATTCCCGTACAAATTCAAGCAACTGATTTTCGGTAAGTTTATCGCTATTTTCAACATGTAGCCTTTTATTTTGAAAAGCATGCATTTGCTCAACATAGTTCTTAAATTCCTTTTTGGCTTCTCCTGGGCCAAATAAAAGAATTTCATCATAATGTTCTAATTCTTTTGATAGATTTTTATAGTATGCATGTAAATCGTTTTCTTCTATACGGTGCTTTTTGAATTCATTATTTGAACCATGATATGGATCTGAACTAAACCGTGTTTCATCGCTTCCTTCCCCTTCATAGCGGTCTCTGCCTCCGTGCTCTGACAAAATAGTTTCAATAAAGCCTGCAGCTCCGTTTTCATAACGAATTAATTCAGCTTTTGAATGATCCATAAAAACACCAATTTTCTTTACAGTTGCCATACTCTATTTTTTTTACAATTATAATTAGCAATAGCTTAATTAACCATGATAAAAGTCATTTTATGTATGAAATTTGTAATCAAATATGAAATTATCCATTTTTTAAATAATAATGCTAATTATATATCATTACTTTACCTTTGATCAACCCAAACATCATATTTTCTGTATTTTTATGTTTGGTATTTCTTATTTACTTTACCTAAACACACTCACCGTTCCTTTTTTAACCGTGCCGCCGGGCAGTTGTAATACATAGAAATACGTGCCTTCGGCTACCGGTTTGCCATCAGTAGTGGTGCCCTGCCAGGTTTGGTCGTAGTTAACACTGCGAAATACTTCTGCGCCCCAGCGGTTGTAAATAATTAATGAGCTGGGTTGCGGCAGGTACGGATGAATGAAAAATGCATCGTTTAACCCATCGCCGTTAGGGCTGATTACATTGGGCGGAATGATTTCATAATCCGGCACGCCGTATTGCGGACATTCGATGAGCTCCAGGGCATCGATGTAATAATAGGCCTTAATACTATCTGCAATTTGTTCAGGAAACAACGTCTTTTTCCAATTAATCTGATTTAAATGATGAAACCAACCGATGGTAAGCCATTGTTCTTTGCCTTCAGCCACAAAATTTCCTTCCAATACAAGCCAACTTGAGGTATCTAAGTCTTCACACATGATATAATTAGCATATACCTTTGGTTTTTGTGAAATTTCCACATTGTTATATCCCAGAGAAAAGTTATCTGTAGAAAAAACTGCACCCAGATGAGACGCTGCCCTACCATTAATATCTGAAATAGAAAGCCGGAAGAGCAGCCTTACAATAGCATAAAAATAGACTTGAATAGCTTTGGTATGCAATTGTGAAATGCCGTCCCATTCGTTATCTTTGCGCCTCTTAGAAACAGAGGTATGATTAAAATTACATTTCCGGATCAAAGTATCCGCGAATTTCAGGCAGGAGTTACCGGTATGGACATTGCCAAATGTTTGAGCAACAGCCTGGCTAAAAAAGTGCTGGCAGCCGAAGTAAACGGAGAAATATGGGAAGCAACACGCCCCATTCATATGGATTGTAGCCTGAAATTGCTAACCTGGGACGACAAAAACGGAAAAGCGGCTTTCTGGCACTCTTCTGCACACATTCTGGCTGAAGCGGTTCAGTTTTATTACCCGGAGGCTAAATTTACCATTGGTCCGTCTATTGAAAATGGATTTTACTACGATATAGATTTTGGCGATCAGAGCTTTACTGCCGATGATATTCCTAAGATTGAAAAGAAAATGATTGAATTGGCCGCCCAAGATAATGCTTTCAAGCTATATCCCATAAGTAAAGCCGAAGCGCTGGAATACTATCGCAAGAAAAATAATGCTTATAAAATTGAGCTGATTGAAAACCTGCAAGATGGCGATATTACTTTTTGCGATCAAGGTTCATTTACTGATTTGTGTCGCGGTGGACACGTGCCAAGTACCGGATACATAAAAGCCATCAAGCTATTGAATGTGGCCGGAGCTTACTGGCGTGGTGATGAAAAAAATAAACAACTTACCCGGATATATGGTATTTCATTTCCACAACAAAAAATGTTGGATGAATACCTAGCCATGCTGGAAGAAGCCAAAAAGCGAGACCACCGGAAACTGGGGCAAGAGTTGGGCTTGTTTACATTTAGCCAAAAAGTAGGTAAAGGGTTGCCCTTATGGTTACCCAAAGGGGCTGACCTGCGTGAACGCCTTGAACGTTTTATGCGGGATGCTCAGAAAAAAGCAGGATACCAGCAAGTAGTAACCCCACACATAGGCAGCAAATCGTTGTATGAAACCAGCGGCCATTGGGAAAAATATGGCAAGGATAGTTTTCAACCCATTCATACGCCGGAGGAAGATGAACTGTTCATGTTAAAGCCCATGAATTGCCCGCACCATTGTGAAATATACAAGGCAGAACCACGCTCTTACAAAGATTTACCGCTGCGCCTCGCTGAATTTGGCACTGTTTATCGGTATGAACAAAGTGGAGAGCTACATGGACTAACCCGGGTAAGAGGATTTACCCAAGACGATGCACATATTTTCTGCCGGGCCGATCAGGTAAAAGAAGAATTTGTAAAAGTGATAGACTTGGTGTTGTATGTATTCAAATCGCTAAATTTTCATGATTTTACTGCTCAAGTATCGCTACGAGATAAAGAAAATAAAGCCAAATACATTGGCAGTGAAGAAAATTGGGAGCGGGCAGAACGCGAAATACAAGAAGCGGCAAAAGAACGAGGATTAAAAACAATAGTAGAATATGGGGAAGCTGCATTTTACGGCCCGAAGTTAGATTTTATGGTAAAGGACGCATTGGGCAGGAGCTGGCAACTAGGTACCATACAGGTTGATTACAACCTTCCAGAGCGGTTTGAACTTGAATATACAGGATCTGACAATCAAAAACATCGCCCGGTAATGATACACCGTGCACCATTTGGCTCACTGGAACGTTTCATTGCTGTTTTAACCGAACATTGTGCCGGAAATTTCCCCCTTTGGCTCGCCCCTATTCAAGTGGCAGTACTACCTATTAGTGATAAATTCAACGATTATGCAAAAAAAGTTGTTGATTTGTTGAAAAATAACGAAATTCGCACCCTCTTTGATGACCGATCAGAAAAAATCGGGAAAAAAATCAGAGATAGTGAGGTAATGAAAATACCATTCATGCTGGTTGTTGGAGAGAAAGAAGAAACGCAGGAAGTTGTATCAGTGAGGGAACACGGCAAAGGAGACTTAGGTATCATGAGCAGAGATGAATTTGTTACCTTAATGAAGCAACGGATTGCCAATATGTTAAATTAAAAAAAAGGAGGTCAATATCTTACAGGAACAAAATCCGGGTAATAATCCCAAAATGCATCAAAAAAGGGAGCCCGAACATAGGATTAATGAACGCATCCGAGCGCCTCGCGTACGTGTTGTAGGCGAAGGCATAGAAACCCAAGTGGTTTCGTTGCAAGAAGCGCTAAAAATGGCAGAAGATGCCGGGCTAGATCTGGTAGAGATTTCGCCTAATGCCGATCCACCTGTATGTAAGATTATTGACTATAAAAAGTTCTTATACGAGCTGAAGCGTAAGCAAAAGGAGATAAAAGCGAAGGCTGCTAAGGTTATTGTAAAAGAGATCCGATTCGGCCCGCAAACTGATGAACATGACTTTAACTTCAAGTTAAATCATGCCAAAAAATTTCTCCAGGAAGGTGCCAAGGTAAAAGCCTATGTCTTTTTTAAAGGCCGTTCGATTGTGTTTAAAGAGCAAGGAGAAGTGCTTTTGCTGAAGTTCGCTAACGAACTGGAAGAGATTGGCAAAGTGGAATCATTGCCTGTGCTGGAAGGCAAGCGAATGACCATGATGATCAGTCCGAAGAAGAAAAAATAGAGGTATTAACATATAAATATAGTTTGCAATGCCAAAGATGAAAAGAAACTCCAGTGCTAAGAAGCGTTTTGAAGTAACAGGTACTGGAAAAATTAAGAGAAAGCATGCTTTTAAGCGTCATATTCTCACAAAGAAATCAACCAAGCGTAAGCGTGCACTTACTCATGCAACACTGGTTAGTGCTGCCGATGAGAAAAATGTAAAGCTGATGCTGTTAAGTTAAGAATTGTTTAATCATTAATACTACGTAACATGCCACGTTCACAAAACAAGGTAGCCTCAAGAGCGAGAAAAAAGAAAGTGCTGAAACTGGCTAAAGGAAGTTTCGGTCGCAGAAAAAACGTGTGGACAGTTGCGAAGAACTCTGTTGAAAAAGGCTTAGGCTACGCCTACAGAGACAGGAAGGCCAAGAAACGTTCGTTCAGGGCCATCTGGATCCAAAGGATCAATGCAGCTGCAAGAGAACACGGAATGAGTTATTCTGAATTCATGGGCAAGATTCACAAGAATGGGGTAGAACTCAATAGAAAAGCCCTGGCGGATTTGGCTATGAATCATCCCGATGCATTTAAAGCCATTGTGGAAAAAGTGAAGTAATTTTTGTTATTCTTTTTTTGAAAGCAGTTACTAATTCGGTAGCTGCTTTTTTTTTAAAACCTGATAAAAGTCATTTTTTTAGTTAAAATGATAAAAGAAATTTGATAAAAATTCTTTTATCATGAAAATATCATTTTCCCTTGTTATTATTTTAATAGCAAGTATAGTAACAGCCCAACGCAGAGTAGCCTTACATCATCAAGGAACAGTTCAAATATTTTCCTCACCTAATGCTTTTCAAGAAGCATATAATGCTGCATCGAATGGTGATACCATATACCTACCCGGCGGTCAATACAATTCATTAAGCATTAGTAAAAAATTATATATATATGGTGCGGGATATCATATTGATTCAACTTCAGCTACCAATTACACCATATTAACAAATGATTTTTATTTTTATGACGGGGCAGATGGAACTGTTATAGAAGGAGTGTATTTAAATGGCTCCTTTAGGGTATACTATAATAATAAAGTAGATAGTTTACGAATTCGCAGAAATTATATTAGTGGCGTTATTCATTTTGATGGTGATTTTAATGCGCTAGAAACATTAAAATCAACTGGCGCTGAAATAAGTGAAAACATAGTTCATACAATTTCAGCAAATTATGCAACTAACATTCATATTCATCATAATATTTTTAGGAGATTAGTTTACATAAAAGAAAATGGTTGGATACATCATAATATTTGGATTGAATCAATCTATCACAGTACAGCAGATGTATTTAACTCACTTTTTGAAAATAATTACATTGCTCATGGATGGTGGGGTTTGTCTGTAGCTAATAACACATTCATTAAAAATGCTTTTGAATTAGATCCTACGAGTGATTTAAATAATATATGGATAGGAAATTATTTAAACGTTAGTGCAACAAGTTTATTTGTTAATCCAAGTACACCCTATAACTTTTCACAGTTCCCTTTAGCTAATTTTCATTTGAATAATCCTGCATCCTATTTGGGAACTGATGGAACAGAAATTGGGTTGTTTGGTGGAAATAAACCATTTAAACAAGGAGGGCTTCCTAATAATCCACACATTCGATATAAAAACATTGCTCCTCAAACCGATAGCAACGGAAATTTAAGTATTGATATTAAAGTGGGAGCACAGAATTATTAAGTTTTAAGTATTGCATGAAACGAAGAACATTTTTTTTTATAATTCTTTCATTTTTTGGGTTTATCATAGCTACAACAAACCTAATAGCCCAAAAAAAAATTAAATCATATGAATACTGGTTTGATAATAACTTTTCAAACCGTGTAATCACTAATATTTCTCCAGTTGAAAACTTTCAGTTGAATAGCAACATCCCCACCACAAACCTTAACGAAGGATTACATACATTCCATATTCGTTTTATGGATGATAGTAGTAAATATTCATCCATATTATCAAGTTTTTTTCTAAAGCTTGGAAATTTATCAACTCCTACAAATCATATCGTTGCATATGAATATTGGTTTGATAATGATTATTCAAATAGAATTCAAGGTACAGTAGCTTCTCAACAAAACATCCAACTAGTTATGAATGCATTAGCTAATACTTTGAATGTTGGATTGCATACGTTTCATATACGATTTAAAGATTCAAATAATCAATGGAGTAGTATTACCAGTCAATTCTTTTTAAAATCAGAACAGCAGGCAAATCCCACAATAAATATGATTGCCTACGAGTATTGGTTTGATGCAGATTATACTAATCGTATCACCGTAAGTTTGCCAGGAACTACCAATGCGCACATACTAACAAATATACCAACCAACTTATTAAATAATGGACTGCACACCATTCACTTTCGATTTAAAGACAACACAGGAAAATGGAGCAGTGTTCTCAGCCAGTTTTTTTTCAAGCAAGGTCAATCAAATTCTATTTCAACTAACTTAATTACTGCTTATAAATATTGGTTTGATCATGATTATTTTAATCATCATCACATTCAACTTCCGGTACCTCTCAATCAATTAAATTTAATCACACAACTGGACTTAACTCAACTATGGAAAGGGACCCATCAAATACATTTTCAGTTCAAAGACACATTAGGATTATGGAGTAGTATCATTACTGATACCATTATAAAACTACCTTTCCCAATAGCCAGTTTTCATGCCCTACAAACGCAAATTTGTGCAGGGCAAAGCATACAATTTTCTAATACCAGTATTGATGGTGATACTTATTTATGGAATTTTGGAGATGGATATACAAGCACCGACTCTTCCGTAAGCCATACCTATTTAATGCCTGGTACTTATCATGTATCTTTAACAGTAACAGATACAGCAACAGGTTTAGATAGTACCTTTACATATTTTAATTATATACAGGTTGGTAGTTTTGCCAATACCCACTTAACATTAAATAGTAATGATAGTATTTGCTATGGCAGCACAGCACAAATATATGCTGCAAGTGGTAACTATAATTACCTATGGAATACAGGAGATCAATCATCTAGTATATCAATAAATAATGCAGGTATTTATTTTGCTACAATCAGTGATTTCAATAACACATCATGTGTAGTTCATACAGATACGATTGAAATAACCGTTTTAAACAATCCGATTGTTTCATTAGGGAATGACACCTCTCGATGTGGCGGCACAATCTTACTGAATGCAGGAAATGGAGCTGATAGTTATTTATGGAATACCGGACAACAAACACAAACACTTGCTGTAAATGCTACAGGAACTTATACTGTAACTGTAAGTAATAATTTTGGCTGTACATCAACTGACGATATTCATGTAACTATACATACCCCTCCTGTTGTAAATCTTGGCAATGATATTGTACAAGCTAATCCTCCTGCTATTATAGATGCCGGAACTGGATATCAATCGTATTTGTGGAATAACGGTCAAACCACACAAATCATTCAGGTAAGCATGAATGGTATTTATACCGTTACAGTTACAGATTTTAATGGATGTACCGGAAGCGATCAAATTCAAGTAACATTTACTTCTGGATTCACTGCCTATGATACACAACCCATGGATGTTGTTTATTATCCAAATCCTACTCAAGATAAAATTTTCATTCGGATTAATGGTAACCAAAGCGAAAAGTTACTATTAGAAATCATGGATGTACAGGGAAAAATTTTACTTAATAGGCAGTTAAATAATCTTTCAGAAAACTTTATACACGAAGAAAATTTATCAGGATTTGCTGAAGGAATATATTTAATACAAATTACCGGAAGCAGTGGAATTTATACAGCTCGGGTAATTGTAGCAAGAAAGTAAAAGTAAATTAACCCTAATGAAATAAAAGGAGCTATCTTTTAAAGCTCCTTTTATTTTTTACAAGCTTTTTAAAATTAATTCTTAATAATCCGAACAGTTTTATGAATTTGTTGGTTTGTTTTAACTTGCAAACAATAAGTTCCAGGAGCTACATTTAATGACAAGAGATATGAATGCACCCCAGGTAGTACCTGTTTAAAGGTTTCATTTGATATAATTTTCCCATTTATATCAGATACTGTAAAAGACACATCTTGTAACGAAGCAACATGATATTGAATGTACACCATGTCATTAAACGGATTAGGATAAACAGCTAACGGAATAATTTCAGTTTCATAAGAAGAATTACTTGTGGTATTGGTTGGTATAAAGGTTCGTGGCCAAAGCGGGGCTTGCACCTGATTTAATTCAGCTCTTGGAAAAGATGCAGTATTGGTACTTCGTAAATGCCTTTCGTTATGATTAACATACCATGAAGCTCCCCAATTGTAAACATTGCTGGACTGATCCAAGGTGTTTACGTAAAAATAATCAGACTGAGCACGATTTTGATTGATATCTAAAATTAAAAACCCATGATCTACTAAATTAATGTATTTAATATGATTATTAGCAGCCTGAATTACACTGGCTCCCACATTAAATGGAAAACCAGGCGAAGTAACACTAGTAGTAACAAATTCTACGAAAGCAGATCCAGTTCCATTACTTTGATAATTTGCGGTTGGCACATCATTAGCCCATGCAGTGTGAATATCACCTGTTATGACAACAACATCCTTAATGTCGTTAGCCAATACAAAACTCATAATTTTATTTCTCTCGGCAGGATATCCATCCCATTGATCACCATTCACCCCAATACCAAATACTTTTAGAGGGGCAAACATTACTTGATTGCCTAATACCTTCCATCGAGATGTGGTGGCAGCTAGACCTGCCGTTAACCATTGATACTGATCAGCTCCTAAAATAGTACGATTGGCATTATTAACGGTTGATCCAGTAGTCCCTGCTTGTTCCTCTCTCCCGTGCAACCGGGTATCCAACATAAAAAATTCTACCAGGTTACCATATTTAATCCGGCGGTAGATCATTTCATTATTTCCATTAGAAACCGGACGAATAGGCAGCCACTCAAAATAAGCCTGTTGTGCATTTGATTTTCTTACATCCCACGGACCTTCGCCAGTATTATGATTTTCAGCACCGTTCATCCAGGCATCATTGGCACTTTCATGATCATCCCAAACAGTTATAAAAGGATATTGTTGATGCAATCGCATGAGATCTTGATCTAAATGAATTTGGGAATAACGAGCACGATAATCGGATAAAGTAATGATTTCATGCGTAGGTTCAAAAAGAGTATTTACATTGTTATTCAGTGCATATCCTCCGGTTTCATACTCATATATGTAATCGCCCAAATGAATGACAGCATCAATATCATTTCGTTCTTTTATAACACGGTAGGCATTAAAATAACCCGATTCGTAATTGGCGCAAGAAACTACAGCAAACCTCAATGAATCTTTCATACCTAGAGGAGCTGTTTTTGTTCGTCCCCGAATAGAATGCCGGTTGTTGTATGTAAACTCATAGTAATACCAAGTATTTGGTTGCAAGCCGGTTACATCCACCTTCACTGTGTAGTCGCGATTGATGTCTGTAGTATAAACTCCTTGTTGAACAATTTGAGTCATTCCAGTATCTAATGCTACACGCCATGCTACATCAGCTGGTGCCGTGAAGTTCGTATCAGGTGTAAGTCTTGTCCAGATAATTACACGGTCGTGCAGCGGGTCACCCGATGCTACCCCATGATAAAAAGGCCTAAGTTGCGGATTAAGTGTTAAAGGACGTGGATTTTGGGAAAATAGCTGTAAAGCAATCACCATGCTTCCCAACATCCATCCAAAAAAATACTTCGTCATAAGCGAAATGATTAGTTCTTTATAAACGGATAATGTTTGTTGAGTTTGTCATTTCTGATCCAAAATGAATACAAACCAACTGATAGGCGTGAAACATCAAATTGTAATTGTTGACCAGATACAATCATATATTGGCCATTGGATATAATTTTTCCGGTTGCATCCAGTAACATTACATCGGCTTGTTGAATGCCCATGGATGCAGCATGTATGTGCAGCGTTACAGTTTCTTTAGCCGGATTAGGAAATATTGTTGCTAAAAATAACGGATCAAAATTTTCTACACCGGCAAAATTGGGACAACCCACGGTAACATGGGCATAGGTTCCTGCTTCTGCTCCTACCCCACCCACTTCCTGATGCGTTGGATTCACCACATTCGATGGACAATCGGTAGTAAATATTTTAATTCTACCCCCACCTCCAGAACCACCGGCATTTCCATCATTCCCATTTGCTGTTGTAACATTTTGTGTTCCACAACCAAATGCATTGTAATTACAACTTACACCATTGCCTCTTACTCCACTATTACCTCCATTCCCACCATTAGCAACTAAAGTACCTGTGATTTGTGCAATATATCCAGATTGTAAATAAATTCCTCCACCAGAACCGGCACCACTTCCGGCACCGCCACCAGCGCCAGCACTAAATGTTTTTTCACCACAATCACTGCACAAATCATTACAGCAATCAGGACTTTGGTCGCCATTACCTCCCTTACCCCCTTGCTTTCCATCTTCACCATTAGCAGTAATCGTTCCGGTTACAATAATCGTATCTGAGGCAACTAACTTTACCATACCACCACCATTCCCGCCCCGAAGGCCGGCTTCACCCACATAATAAGAGCGTCCACCACCGCCGGCTCCAGCCCCACCCGAACCCAAATCAATATCATTTCCATTGGCTGTTCCATACACTGAAGTAATTGCTCCTCCCAATCCACCGGTACCACCTAATGGTGAATAGGCGGGTGAAAAACTAAAACCGTTCACGGTTGCAGTGGCTGCTCCATTTCCTCCATTCCCCCCAGCAGAACCAGCACCACCATAACTTCCACCAGCACCACCCCCAGCACCACCGGAACCACCTACCAATCCGGCTTCATCTCCCGATGTTTGACATTCCTGTTTACTACCAGAACCCACGGTTCCGTTAGTACCGGCCAAACCTCCACCCGGGCCTGCACCAGGCTGGCC
>JAOABX010000008.1 GCA_026418175.1 Flavobacteriales bacterium | reverse complement strand
TGATCGTTCCTCCTCCAAACGATGCCGTTACGCCCGGAGGTAATCCCGTCGGAGCTCCGATTCCCGTTGCCCCGGTCGTAGTATGGGTTATCGAAGTCATCGCGGTGTTCACACATACCGTTGCACTGCCTGGGCCAGTCACTGTATTGCTATTGATGACTGTAATAGTACCTGTCGCATTTACACTTCCACACCCACCAGATAATGGAATACTGTAATTGTATGTCCCTATAACCGTAGGCGTGCCACTAATTGTAATCGTTCCACTACTAAAGCTAGCAGAAACACCTGGAGGTAACCCACTTGGAGAGCCAATACCAGTTGCTCCTGTTGTAGTATGTGTTATGGGTGTCATCGCTGTGTTTACACAAACTGTAGCACTTCCTGGACCAGTAGCGGTATTTGTGGGTTGTACATTGATCGTTATAGCCGAACGAGCAGATATACATCCACTAGCCGTATGTTCTTGTAAATAATATGTTACTGAACCAGGAGTCGCAGTAGATGGAGAATAACTGCCCCCTGTTCCTATTTGAGTACCACCCGTTGCCTGATTCCACCAAGTAAATGTTGAACCACCGGCACCATCAGCTGTAATAGTTAATGGTTGATTTTGACATATACTAAAGGAACCTCCATCGGGATAACTTGCTGAATTTATTATAAAAGTGGGTTTTGGGGTCGCAATGGTAGCAGTCCCCGTCCAGTTTAATGTAAACCCACTATTATTAGGCGACCATTCATTGATTAGTAAATAAAATTTTTGGCCTGCAGTAACTGAAATGGTTTCCACCCAGCCATTTCCAAGCACATCCTCTGTAAAATCTCCAGCACCGGTTTGTAACCCTGTATTACCTGTGGTAGCAGCATAAGAACAACGTACAGGGGTTCCTAAGCTAGAACAATTACTGGCTTGATACAATGCGAAATCATAATCATCCACACTAGGATTGTTCGGAACAATAGTGAATCCCAAAACACCAGATGTATTGATGGTAAACTCATACCAATTGGAATGATTTTCAGCAAGCACACACCCGCCACATCCATCTGACGTTAAACCAGGGCCGGTACTTAATCCAGTAAAATTGTAACTATTACTACAAATTCCCGTTGCAAATGCACAATCAGCATTGGTACCAGCCTGAGGGCCATTAGAGAATCCATTGGGGTGAGGCACACAGGTTAATATGCTTACCCAACCAGGTAAATTAACTGTATTATCTGACCAAAAACGAAATGTTAAACATCCGCTCGGGTGCGTTGACGTGTAGGTTTGTCCTTGTAATGATGTACCACATCCACTGGCTATTACAGTTCCATTTTGAGTTGGTCCATTAATTACTTGAAAGAAATCATATGGACAACCAGCCCCTCCTTCTATATTAAAATAATTGAAATAAACTTGAACAGCCTGCCCAGGAGCATCAGGACAAAAGGTTCTCAGTACTCCATTTATATTATTAGAATAATTGGAAAAACCTCCCCCATTATCATAATATACCGCACTACACACATTCACCATACATGCCCCGGTATAAGTATTTTGCAATCCAGTGGTAGGATGATTAAACGATGGCTGTGCTTTTACCTGTACGTAAATGCTAATTAGCAATAATGTACTTATTAAATGTCTAATATTGATATTCATAGGAGGATGTTTTGTTAATGTATCCATTAATTAAAAAATGAGATTAGTTTTTTAAATAGAAAATCAGGCAACAGAATACTACCTTTTGACAAAACTTTTTGATTTTCAACAAATTGAATATATGAATCGAGGGAATTATAAAATGCTTTGAATTCTAAATTTTTTTCTTCTGATAAGTTGCGTATAGCACTTCTTTTTAATGTAAATGAAGGCAAAATCCCCTGATTTACTTTTAACTGCAAATTCTCTCCATGATTATTTAACCAAAAGCCAAGATTTTTATAAAAAATTTTAATGCTTTCCTGATCGTCTTGGCTGGGTAATTGCGGAAAGTCGGGTTCATTAACATTGTAAAATGTATAAACAATATCATCTGCATCAATTAAATGATTATTCGAAGATTTTGATGTCTTACTGGTTTGTTGAGCATTGAGCTGCAAACTACAAACCATTGAAACCAAAACCACTAAAATTATGCGCATAGTTTTATTATTTTATGCACAAATTAATTTT
Source organism: Flavobacteriales bacterium (assembly GCA_026418175.1). GTDB lineage: Bacteria > Bacteroidota > Bacteroidia > CAIKAF01 > CAIKAF01 > BA4. The sequence continues at coordinate 116,171 of JAOABX010000008.1, read as the reverse complement.
AATGCATTCTCTGATTTATTAATTATTTATTAAACACTATGTATAGTTTAGTAAATAAAATAAACCACTGAGTAAATAAATTTTTAACATTTTAATATGATTTTTTAATCAATTCCATCCACATTTCTTTACCCTGTCGTGGAGGAATACTATTTAGGCAAGGTTCAAACTTGATAAAATTAAAGTACGGTTCAAAGATTGAATGGTATTCCCTCATAGTTCCTCCAAATGGTGGTTGGTATTCATTCATTGGAGCATCAAACAGCAATCCTACTAAGCGCCCTTGAGGCTTTAATAAGGAATGCATATGCTTAGCATACCTTTTACGCAAGGCGGGATACAACGCACAAAAAAAAGTTTGTTCAATGATTAGATCGTATTGACCTTGATGTTCAAAAAAATTTTGCTGGATTAAATGCAATTCAGGAAAATCAGGAACACGTTGTTTAAAATGTTTTAGAGGAAATTCTGAAATATCTAAAATAAAAACATTAGTAAAACCCTGCCGATGCAAATACTCTGCTTCGTAAGCATTTCCGGCACCTGGAATAAGAATTAGAATATGCTTGTTATTCAATGTATCTACAAAGTCTTTTATCGGCGTTGAAGGATAGCCAATGTCCCAGCCTGTATTTCCTTCAAGATAACGGGAGTTCCAATATTCTTTATCTAAATTCATGTGTAATTTAATAAATAGGTGGCTATTGATATTCCAAAAATATTACCGGCAGCCAAACCAACAATGGATACAGCCATGCCTGGCACAATAATTTCACGATTTTGCAGCGACGATGCCACTGCTGGAATAAACGGCGGACTCATAATTCCAGCTACCGATGTTATAATAAACGTATCACGATCTATCTTAAATAACCAAGCTGCTATAAAATGCAATATAAAAGAACCATAAAGCGATACTGCAGTAAACATTAATAATTGTACATCAACCTGTATTAACAAATGAAGCTGGGTCAATGTTCCCATGCAAAGAAAAAATGCATTAAACAGATAGTCGCCAACCTCAAAACTTCCGGGCAAATTGCGCACTTGCGGAACAAACGATAGCAAAACACTAATCACTGTAATTGATAAAATTAAAAATGCCATGTTGATTCCTTCCACACTTCCTGAATACAATACATGCAAACCAATGGGAATGATGGTTACCAGTAATGCAAGTAAAATTCCAACACCAATAAACTGAATACGTTTAATCACCCCAAATTCATAAAATTTTTTTTCTTCGGTTTGTAACTGTTTTTCTGATTCGGATATCCCTCTGAATGGAGGTAGAAACGGACGAAGCAATTTTGCTGCAAATACCATGATAAATACCAAGTAAGGAATACTAGCACACATGTCTGACAAAAAAACACGGGTAAACATTTCAGGAGGCGCACCCAATGCTAGTTGAACAGCTGATAAATTGGGCGAACCACCAATATAGGTTCCGGTAATCATGCCAGCTATCAAAGGCAAATCCGAAAGAGTGCTACGAAAAATAATAAATCCTATAATCACAGAAATAATCACTGATAACACCTGAAAAATAAACGACCCCATGGTAATGAGTGATACCTTAATCCATTTGGAAATATCGGTACTAACAAGCATTAACACACTACCCAACGGAACCAATACTTCATAAAATGATTGGGTAGCTTTTGGTTGATAATAACCTTCTGGCAAAACATTCCCCAACAATACACCTATCAAAAAACAGGTAATGGCTGTTCCGATAAACCGAAAAGGTTGAATACGGGCACACAATATTTGAATGCCATAAGGAATAATAAGTAAAAGGATTATTTGTAGTACTGCCATTAGGGAATAATTACTGGAGGTTCAAGCAATTGTTTAGGAGAAATATAAAAATGCCACCATTCACTGGTAATAGTAGAAAAACCACTAATCACCATAATTTCACGAAGCAACTTTCGGTTTTCAAGCGCCGAAGTTTTTATCAGCCTTTTTTTTACTAACATTTCTTCGTTTAATATGTGAGCCTCTTCCCCAAAATGATCATAAGGCGAACCCATGTCAATCGGATGGCCCAAGCTATCTGCCAATGATATATCCAGCGCCAATCCATAGTTATGTACAGAGCCTGCGTTAGGATCTGATACATATTTATTCCGTTGCGGATGTTCTTTCAAATATCCCCAAAGCGTATCCTGGATGCGTTTTGGTCGGCCTGCATCAAATATAATAAACTCTAAGTCTGGTCTTCGTATTTTCAGTAAAGCACGGGCTCTCTTCAACCGTGCTACCAGGTACGGATGTGCCATAGCTTTGGTTAGATTACCATACAAATCGTGCTCTGTAAAATTATCGGTCGTAGAATATTTCAAATCAACATAAATTTCAGGAATTGAATCCTGTATATTGATTAATCCGTAGCGTTTCATGTGTGCTTCTAATACCGAATAAGTAAATACCCGTTTTCGAACCTTCCATGCTTGTGTCACACCATCCTTTGAAAAAATTGCTTGAGCTTTGACAGAAGAAGGCCGAAGGTTATACCAAGGCTGATAATTCAAATAGTGTGAAAAAATATACAACAATCCCCAAAACAAAAATGAGGATATTGAAATAGTAAAAATTCCTATGAAAATCGGGCGGTTCAATTACACTACATTTAGAAATAATTACTCACAATATAGCCTACGATAGCAATCGCAGTAAAAATGAAAAATATTGAAAAAATAAAAATTCGCAACCCTTTGTCTGCCAAAAAGGGCTTTTTATGCCTAGTCAAAGCCGTAGCATTGCATGCATACGCTTCATCAAAATCTACACGATTCACAATAATGTAATAAGTACATGTGCCATCATCTTCTACATACGTTTCATAAGGTACATTTTTCTTTTGTAACTCCAATTGCATAGACTGATATACATCTTCAAACCGATAATAAAACACCCGCTTTTGCGCATCTTCCGGATGGGTCTGATAATTCAAAAAACCAAGCATATGTAATATATTTTAAAAAAAAACAGGGGCATGCACGGCTGTTTGTTTCAAGTCCTCGGGGCTCTTGCACGCTGTGCATCCCGGCAGCAGTGTCCTTGTGCCCGCGGCCCTGCTACCGTGTGCACAGCGGCATTCGCCCCTGCGGGCTTTTCACGTCCATCCGGCTGCCTTTTTTCAATCAACTTAATTCATTGCAATTTCATTATCCATTTTAATTCTGCCGTTTTCACTGCTGGCTATCATGGTGGCCACTGCACAATCACTTGTAACATTCACCGTTGTACGCATCATATCCAGCAATCGGTCTGGTGCCATCACCAATGCTATTCCAGTAGGGTCTAACCCTACCGAATTTAAAACAATAATCAGCATTACCAATCCCGCTCCTGGTACCGCCGCCGAGCCTATCGAAGCCAACGTTGCCGTAAAAATGATGGTAAGCTGCTGCGAAAAATTTAAATCTATTCCATACGCCTGTGCTATAAATACTGTAGCCACTGCCTGATATAAGCTGGTTCCATCCATATTGATAGTTGCACCTAACGGCAATACAAAACCCGACACTTCTTTTGATACGCCCAAATGTTCTTCCACACGTTCAATGGTTACCGGCAACGCAGCTGCACTCGAACTGGTTGAAAAAGCCATCAACTGTGCCGGACTAATGGCTCTGTAAAAACGCAACGGCGAAAACCGTTTGGCAAACATCCAAATCAAAGAAGGATATACAAATACCAGCATTAACAATAATCCAATCATCACCGTGATGCTATACATCAATAATGAATACAATACCTGCCACACCGATGCCGGATTATTCCCGGCTACATCCACCATCACACCAGCTATCAACGCCATTACACCTACCGGTGCAAATAACATAATAATATCTACCATTTTCAAAATAGCTTCATTTAGCGCATCAAAAAAATGGATAAGGGGTTGAGATTTAGCAGCCGGAATTAAAATTAACGCAATACCCAACATCACTGCAAAAAATATCACCTGCAACATCATACGGGTATCTGATGCTGCCAACACGATATTTTCAGGCACCATGTCTTCTAAAAATTGTAATGGCCCTGCATTTTTAATGGTCTCAGATGCTTTCGAAAGTTTTTCATGCAGGCCTGTAGCATATTGTTCTTTCAACTGTTCACGCGTTGCTTGTGATAAAAATTCTCCGGGACGTATTACATTCACCACCGAAAGCCCAAGGCTGATAGCTATGACCGTGGTAGTAATATATATTAATAAAGTTTTACCGCCCATACGTGATAATCGGGTGATGTCTTTTAAAGAAACAATGCCCGTAATCAGCGATGCTAGTACCAAAGGCATGGCAATTAATTTCAGCAACTTCATAAAGATGGTTCCAAAGGGCTTTATCCAATCTATAACAAATTCCTGCAAACCATTACCTAGTGCCAAAAGTCCAACTGCGATTCCCAGCCCCATGCCTGCCAATATCTGTACATATAACGGGATACGTTTTACAACACTCATGTCCATGCTTTTTTAATTTTATCCAGAGTATCTGTAGCGGCCCAAAGCAAGTGATTGGCTAGTACCCAGGCAGCCATTGATTCCACAATGATAGCAGCCCGGGGCAACACACAAGGGTCATGCCGGCCTTTGGGGTTAAGAATTGTTTCTTCTCCTCTACTATTCATTACTTCCAGCGGTTGTTGTAAGGTTGATACCGGCTTAAATGCAACCCGTATCACAATGTCTTCTCCATTACTGATTCCACCCTGAATTCCTCCGGAATGATTGGAAAGTGTACGTAGCTTTTCTACATCTTCGCCGCTACTCCACACATCTTTTACTTCGCTGCCTTTTTTTTGGGTGATAGAAAAACCATCTCCAAACTCTACACCTTTTACGGCATTGATTCCAGCCAAGGCATGTGTCAAGTCTGCATTCAGTTTAGCAAATACCGGCTGACCCAATCCTACTGGTACTTGGCGGATAATGCAAGTTATAACCCCCCCCAAGGTGTCTCCTTCCATGCGGGCTTGTTCTATGTGTTGTATCATTGCCTGCGCTGTTTCAGGATGGGGGCATCGTACGATACTCTCATAAGTTTTGGATAAATCGAGGCTTGTATATGATTCCTCACAGTGCACGTTTCCAACGGATGATACATAAGCATCCACTGAAATATGCCAATGCTGCAATAATTGTTTAGCTAAAGCACCTGCCACCACCCTACAAATGGTTTCCCGAGCTGATGAGCGGCCACCGCCCCGATAATCACGAATTCCATACTTTTGTTGCCAAGTATAATCTGCATGCGAAGGACGAAAAACATCTTTTAAAATTTCATAATCCTCACTTTTGGGTTGGATATTGCGTATGATAAATCCGATGGGCGTGCCCAGAGTAATTCCTTCAAATAAACCGGAAAGAAGCTCTACCTTGTCTTCCTCGTTACGAGGAGTAGTTAAATATGATTGTCCCGGTTTTCGTTTATTAACCTCTTGTTGGATAGCCTCCAAATCTACCCTCAAACCAGCCGGAAAACCAGTAATGACTCCCCCCATGGCCGGGCCATGGGATTCGCCGAATGTGGTAAGTTGTAGAATATGTCCTATCGAATTGGAATACACAACTGATAAATTCCTGCTAAGGTTACAAAAATGCAGGAATGTGCAAAATTATTTAAAGGATGCGTTCAATAGTTATCAAACCTCCAGCTCCATTCCGTCGTAGGCCACTTCGAGACCAAACGGACGGGCTACTTCTTCCATTTCATCGTGCAGCAGCCCACCCTGGTGTGAAAAGTGAGTAATAATCCAGCGGGTATGTTGGTTGGTAAGTCCAATATCTTCAGCTTTCTTTTTAAATGCCAGCACATCAGGCAGGCCCATCTTTTCTAAATAGGTTGATTTTCGGGGCCCTTGCGAACACTCAATAAGGACTGTTTGCACTTGCAAGCCTTTCAGGTTTTTCCAGGTTTTTTCTTCATACACCCCGGTATCGGTTGCGTATAATATTGCTTTACGCTGCTTACGAATAATGTAATTGAGTGGATACAAATCACCATTGTTCATGGCTTTTATCGGAAACACATCAAATGAACCAATATTGATCATCTGGCCGGGTTGGATTTCATGCAAAGTAGCATGGAGTTGACCCTCCATGGGTTTAAGCTGAGCTAAAGTTTCGGTATTGCCAAAAATACGTACAAAATCGAGATTTTTTCGTTGAGCCAGAAAAGGGGTGAGATTTTCAAGTTCACCGGCTGCAAAGTTGTTGTAGCTGGAACGAGTAATAAAGAGGTATTTAAGTTCAGAAAAATTAAAACCATGCGTAACTGCCTGATGAAATGAATCAGGCGGTAAATCAATTTTCAATACCTGATCAATGAGCAGAGAGCTTCTGGAACGAATATTTTTTCCACCTACCTCAATGGCTCTCTGGGATGCATGGCCGTTACAAAACAGTGAAGGCCACCCGCCCAATGCTGATGTTCCAAGTATTTTAATATGCATAATAACTTGAAAATTAATCTGTATTTTTACCCAATTGTATGGGGATATGCATTGTAAATGTAGGGAATTGTATAATGGAGGATGTTAAAGTGAAATTATGAGTTTACTAAGAAAGCGTTAAGCCAATTGAGCGATCTGAAAATTAGTAAAAAGAAAAAAGTTAAGGCCGAAAAAAAAATCATCGGACGCAAGGAGAAAATTGATCTCCCGGAATTTAATTTGGTAAATTTAGATGCCAAAATTGATACCGGTGCATATAGTTCTTCACTGCATTGCCGTATCAAAGGTGAATCAATAATAGATGGTACAGCCTATGTTTGTTTTATACCACTGGCCAAAAAATACAGAGCCCGCCATGCCAAAGAAATTATGGTTCCCATCACCAAACGTAAGGTTGTTAAAAGCTCATCGGGGCATGCTGAAGAACGATATTTTGTGACATTACAAGTTAAGATTGCCGATATGCTGATAGAAACAGAATTTTCATTGACAGACCGCAGCAGCATGAAACATACAATACTGTTAGGACGTAAATTTTTGAAGAAGCGGTTTGTAGTAGATGTTTCCAAACAATACATTTTTTATAACCAGTCCAAAACACGTAAATTAGCCCTCAAAAAACCGGCAAGTTGAAAACACTGATTCTTGATACGCAGCAAATACAACAAAAAATAAATCGCCTGGCCTATCAGGTGTACGAAAAAAATTATACCGAATCTACGATAACCATTGCTGGGATTGCACCCAACGGATATGCCTTGGCAGAACTAATTGCTGAAAAGCTCCGATCTATCAGCCCCATTCAAGTAGAATTAATTAAACTTACCGTAAATAAAGAAAATCCTCTGCAAAGTGAAATTCAAAGCAGTGCCGGAAGTTCGGCTATTTTTGATAAAGGTATTATTATTCTGGTGGATGATGTGCTTAATACCGGCAAAACAATGATGTACGGAGTAAAATATTTTCTTGAATTTCCTCTTAAGAAATTACAAACATTAGTATTGGTTGACCGCGATCATAAGTTGTTTCCTATTAAAGCCGATTTCATTGGGTTATCCCTATCAACCAATTTACAAGAACACGTGAATGTGCAAATTTCAGAAAACATTATGGCAGTTTACCTGGAATGATTTATGAATTCCACACAACCCGTTTTTTCACATCCTTTACTTTACTTACGGAAAATTAATACAGAAGATGCCGAATTTTTACTAACACTGAATGCTAATCCGGAAGTAATGAAATATACTGGGGAAGCACCGTGGCAAAGCCTTCCTGAAGCGCAATTATTTATTGAACAAAATTATCAACTTTCAATCAAAGGCATTGAACGCTGGCTGGTATGTTTACCCAATGGCAAACCCATTGGATTGGCCGGATTCAGGATATTTGATGACTTGCCGGAGCAATGGGATATTTCATTTCGGTTTTTGCCTGAATATTGGAACCAGGGATATGCATTCATTACTGTACAAATCCTAACACATCATGCTTTGTATGTAAGTAAACAAAAGGCTTTACGAGCACAGGTACACGAAGAGAATCTGCCTTCTTCGCGAGTTTTAGAAAAATGCGGATATCAATTAGACCATCGATTTACCTGGGGTGGAATGATCTGGCGGTGCTATTATGTCAGGCAGAAGGATTTTCAGGTATTACCGGAGATACTGGCTGATTTGTTACGGTAGGTTCTTCCGGCTTTACTGAAATATCGTTGGTATTTTCACCCCATGGACGTTCTCCAAAAATTTCAACCAAATCTTCACGATACAGTATTTCGCGTTCTAACAAGCGATTAGCCAAAATATCCAATTTGTCTTTATTTTCCGATAAAATTCGAACAGCCCTTGCATAACAATCTTCTACCAGTTTTTTTACCTCTTCATCAATTATTTCTGCGGTTTTTTCGCTATACGGTTTTGTAAAAGCATAATCAGATTGACCGGTGGAGTCATAATAGCTCAGGTTGCCAATTCTTTCATTTAAACCGTAAATAGAAACCATAGCATAGGCCTGTTTGGTTACTTTTTCCAAATCGCTGAGTGCACCGGTTGAAACTTTGCCAAATTCAACCTGTTCGGCCGCACGCCCTCCTAAAGCAGCACAAATTTCGTCAATAAGTTGGTCTTTGGTAGTTATCTGTCGCTCTTCGGGCAAATACCAGGCAGCGCCTAATGATTGGCCACGAGGAATAATAGTAACCTTGACCAATGGGCTTGCATGTTCTAACAACCAACTTACCGTTGCATGGCCCGCTTCATGGTATGCAATGGTTTTCTTTTCTTTAGGGGCAATCACTTTGTTTTTCTTTTCCAACCCGCCAATCACACGGTCTATGGCATCATTAAAATCTTCGCGGGTAATGGATTGTTTATTCTTTCGAGCTGCAATAAGTGCTGCTTCATTGCACACATTGGCAATATCTGCTCCCGAAAATCCAGGCGTTTGTTTTGCTAATAAATCAATATCCACACTTTTATCCAGCTTTTTCAGCGGCTTCATGTGAACTTTAAAAATTTCCTTTCTTCCGTTCAAGTCCGGAAGGTCAATGTATATCTGACGGTCAAATCGTCCGGGACGCAATAAAGCTTTATCTAAAATATCAGCACGGTTTGTAGCAGCCAGAATAATGATACCGGTGTTTGCTTCAAAACCATCCATTTCTGTAAGAAGTTGGTTCAGCGTATTTTCCCGCTCATCATTAGCTCCTTGGGCTATAGAACGGCCACGAGCACGCCCAATGGCATCAATTTCATCAATAAATATAATAGCCGGAGCTTTTTCTTTCGCCTGACGGAACAAATCGCGAACACGAGAAGCTCCAACCCCCACAAACATTTCTACAAAATCAGATCCAGAAAGCGAGAAAAACGGCACTTTGGCTTCGCCGGCAATGGCTTTGGCCAATAAAGTTTTTCCTGTTCCGGGGGGGCCTACCAGCAAAGCTCCTTTGGGAATTTTAGCTCCCAAATCGGTATATTTTTTCGGATTTTTAAGAAAGTCAACAATTTCCTTTAATTCTACTTTGGCTTCGTCCAAGCCAGCTACATTATCAAACGTTACCAACACATTGGTGTCTTTATCAAAGAGTTTGGCTTTCGATTTTCCAATATTAAAGATTTGCCCACCAGCCGGCCCTCCACTCATCCTACGCATAATAAATATCCAAACCAATACCATTAATCCAATGGGGATAAGCCAGCTTAACAAATCACCAAACAAGTTCTTTCGGGTTTCGTTCCGAATTTCTACATTTTTTGTTTCCGGATATTGCGCCCAGAGATCTTTAATTTCTGTATCAAATAGCTGCGGCGATCCGATATTGTACCGATAATGAGGGCCTAAATTTTCTCCGCCAAATGAACGTTGCCGAACGTCTTTGTATTTCTCTTTTTCAAGGCGATCAGGAGATATCGTTATCTCTGCAAATTCATTATTAACTATGGTGATCTGTTTTACATCCAGATCTTTCATCATTTCTATAAACTCATTCTTGTTAATTTCCTTGAGTGCAGAATTAAAACTACTAAATATCTGCATCCCAATAAAAATAATGGCAATGAGTGCGTAAATCCAATACAAATTGAAATTTAATCGGGGGCGTTTATTGCCGTTGGATGAATTTTTACCTGAATTCCTATTTTCCATTTTGGGAAACTTATTCTGTTCTGACATGATTGATTAAACTATCGTTTTTTAATATAAGTTATTATTTATCGTTGAAAGCATAACAAAGAAACCAACTTTAGGGTTTTAAAGCAACAGGTTCCACCCGGGTAAGCGCGGCATCAGCCCACAGCTCTTCAATACCATAAAATTCACGAACATCTGGCTGAAACACATGTACTACCACATCAATGTAATCAATTAAAATCCATTGTTTGTTTTCGTATCCCTCCACATGCCAAGGTTTTATTTTCAAAGCTTTATGTACTTCTTCTGTAATTGAATCGGCCAGCGCTTCCACTTGTGTAGAAGAGGAACCGGTACAAATTACAAAATAACTACAAATGGAATTGGGAATATTTTCCAAATCAAGTATTACAATATCTGTCCCTTTCTTTTCTTCTATACCATGAATTATGGCATCTAAAAGTTTTGATTCTTCCTGATTCTTTTTCTTCTTTGTCATTCAAATAATTAATGAAAGCTACAAAATTACAAATCTGCACGATACCTTGATGCCCGAACCGTTAATTATTGGTAATACGTTGATGGAGGTGGAATCCTGTACTTCTACCAATGATTTGCTGCGAGAAACGATTGAAAAATCGTTTCAAGCCGAAGGTTTCGTGTTATTTGCTTCTCATCAAACAGCGGGCCGTGGTCAAATTGGGACAAAATGGCATAGCCATCCGGGCGAATCACTGACATTCAGCCTTTGGCTCAAGCCAAAATTTCTGCATCCATCGCGCCAATTCCTGCTTAATATGGCCATCAGCAATGCATTGATAGAATTTATGAAACAGCATATTTCCAGAATATCACAAATTAAATGGCCCAATGATCTCTACATTGGAAATCAAAAATCAGGAGGCATCCTTATTGAAAATTTCCTTACACAACACCAAATTTCCGGCAGTATTGTAGGTATCGGCATAAACCTTAATCAAACTGCTTTTCCGCCTGAATTACCCAATCCGGTTTCATGGAAACAAGTTACCGGCATGAGTTTTCAACCCAAGGCTGTTTTAACGCAGCTTTTTTCCTACTTAAATACCTGGTACCTATTACTACGAACTGGTGCAGAGCAAAGAATTAAAGAATATTACATGCAACATTTGTTGGGTTACAACTGTTGGAAATACTTTGAGGATAAAACCGAAAAATTTGAAGGAATTATTCAAGGCGTTGATACAGCTGGAAGACTTATTGTAGCTAAAAAAAGCGGGGAGACTTGTGTTTACCAACTTAAAGAAATACAATTTGTTTTTGAGGATAATTAATAATTCTATCCACATAAGTTGAGGTAATTTGTATAGAATAATTGTTGTAAAATACGTCTGGTATCATACAAATTAGCCCCAATAGTTACAACCTCTGCAAGAATTATTAGAGCTTATTCTTGCTCAAACTTTTCTTGAACTTTTTTAGTGAGGTATCCAAAAAAACTGCCGAGTGGTTTTTCTACCATCATTTTCATGAACATATTGATTTCGGCTTCAAAAACCATACGGGCAAAACAATGATCGCCATGAGGGTCAATATGTATAGTGAGTGTGAAATCAAACGGACCTTCTCCTTGCGATTTGATGAAGATGGATGAATAAGGCACCCGCTCTTCCATTTTCATTCCGATACGAGCCAGCCCTTGAATCTTGAAGGTGCAATGGTCTGGAGTAGATTGCCAATCAGAAACCGAATCAGGCATCAGCTCTTGGTAATTATCAAAATTTCCCAGGAATTCAAAAACTTTTTCTTGACTGGTTTTTATTTCTCTTTTTTCAATTTCAATGCGCGTCATAATGTATAACAGGTATTTATTTTCCCCAGCCTGCAGGGTCTTTCCTCCACTGCATCAAAACATCCAGTTGTTCTTGCTTGATGTAATCGAGATCTAAAGCCTTGCGAATTAGGTGAGAATAATCACAAAGGGTTATCAATTCTACTTTATGTTTTTTAAATAATAATTCTGTTTCTTCAAATCCATAATTAAAAATGGCAGCCATGCTTTTAACATCACACCCTTCTGCTCTTAAAACATCAACTACAGCAAGCGAACTCTTTCCGGTAGAAACTAAGTCTTCTACTACCACAACATTGTTGCGATGCTGCAAATGGCCTTCGATTTGATTTTTAAGTCCATGTTTTTTGCTTTCAGGACGAACATACACAAACGAAACTCCTAGTTCCTGTGCTACTAATACTCCGTGAGCAATACCGCCCGTAGCTACCCCGGCTATGGTTTGGGGTTTTTCAAAACGGTCTTCAATGGCTTTTACCATTTGCTGCCGAATATAAGTACGCACCTGAGGATAGGATAAAGTAACACGATTATCACAATATATGGGCGACTTCCAACCGGAAGACCAAGTAAAAGGATTGGATGGTTCTAATTTTATTGCTTTAATTTGCAGCAAATATTCAGCAACGTTCAGGGCAACCTCTTCACTATAAATCATAGCTGCAAATGTATAAAGTTTTTATTAACGGCAATGTACTGTTTATCGCAGAGAAACCGGCAAAACATGTTCCTGGTTTTAAAAAAGTAAGTGTAGTTGCCTTTGAAAAATCAGACTCATTTGAAAAAATTATTCGATTATTTGAAAATCACATTGGCGAAAAACTATGCTATTATGTGATTGGTGATGATGTTCCGTTGATGTGGAGAAAATTTCGCAAACATTACCAGTTAGTAATAGCCGGAGGCGGATTGGTTCGAAACGAAAAAAACAAGATTTTATTTATTTTTAGAAACGGCAAATGGGATTTGCCCAAAGGAAAAACAGAACCCAATGAAGACATTGAAACTACCGCCCTGCGGGAAGTACAGGAAGAATGTGGAATTAAAAATCTGATTATTATTCGTCACCTCACTGATACTTACCATACGTATGGTTCGCCCTTAAACAGAAAGCTCAAAAAAACCGTTTGGTTCCGGATGTATTCTGAAGATAAAAACCTAACTCCGCAAGTAAAAGAAGGCATCACAAAAATTAAGTGGAAAAAGGAAAGCAAACTGGAAAAAATTTTGGCTAACACTTATCCCAGCATTATAGATGTAATCCGCACAGAACTTGCTACGCAGCCCATGGTAAATGTCCGCAAGTGGCATTCCATGACCAACTTTGAATAGCCTGCATTTTGGAATTATAAAATTTGTACTACTTTTGCCCCCGGAGAGTTGGCAGAGTGGTCGATTGCGGCGGTCTTGAAAACCGTTGAACCGAGAGGTTCCGGGGGTTCGAATCCCTCACTCTCCGCCAAAGAAAATGCTTAAGCCCCGACCGGGGCTTTTTTTTCAGAAAGCCAACAAATTTTTGCTTGGTTGGCTGTAGGAAAACAAACAGGAATTAAACTGATTTTTAAAAATAAGAATTTATTTTCTAGGCAGACACATTCATATGCTAAAACAACCCTGAAAGTTTGTTCTTAAAATGATAAAATTATCTTATGCTAATTTTGAGCCAATAAAGACCTTCATCATAAGACTTTCCTTTCGGAGAATACATAATGTATATCCCATCATTAAATGCAAAAACACTATAAATAAATGCCTCCTTAGGCAATTTAAATTCAGTCAATATTTGATATTTATTATTGAATACAATTAAATAATAATCATCATAATTTTCATTTGATGAATTATTATCAGATAAAAAATTAACATTAGATGTTCCATTTTTAAAAATACGATAGAACAACTTACCATCAGGAGAAATAAATAATCGTCTATAATTTGGTGATTGCCTGTTATGATTTACTAATGCCCGTTGTTCTATATGTTGTATTAAATCAGGCGAATCAATGTTAAAAAACGGTATTTCTTCATTTTGATATTTACTGCGAATATTAAAACTATCAATTTTATCACTTAAAATATCATATGTAAAGATTTGAGTAAGTGCAGGTGAATAATAATAAATTTTACGATGATTATCATAAACCTGAAAGAATTTTGACAACATCCCATAATATTTTTTTTCAAAAATTGGAGGATATTTGAATTTACTAAATTTTATTTTTTTTGTATAAATATTATAAAAACCAGTAAAAGGGAAGTTATTTACAGCATTAACGTAAGTCCCATTTCCATCTACTCTTGACAAACATGGAAATGCTAACAATGAGTCGCCAATAAAAAAACAGCTTCTTATATTAGAAGAACATATTAGAGAAGGCCATACTTCTAAACCCTCAGCTACTAAGTCTAAATTAGTATTTAACGTTTCAACAAAACGAAAAACGGTGTCCCCCCAATGATATAGGTATAAATTACTTGTTAAACCATCAATCCAGTAAAAATCATTATTCAAACGAGCTACGTGATGAGTTGATAAACTAATATTATGGTTTTCTGGATATTTGACCTTGTAGCCTACATTGGTATCAATCAATGATATAAACCATACACTATTATTTAAATAATTATCTGCAATTAAAATATCAGCATTTCCATTAGCATCGTTTGAAATATCTAAATAAATTATAGGTGTATTTTTAAGAAGACTATCTATATACTTACCATGAAATTGAATTATTTCATAATAAAAAGAGAGCCCACTATCCTTTGCTTTATTTTGTTCGCTACAACTAACTAAAATAAAGCAAATAAATACAAATATTGAATGAAAATATATTTTAAAATAATAATTACCTCTTTTATGCATATTCACTATTTAAAAAGAACTCATACACTCCGGCGGATTACCACAATTTCCACATACAACACATGCAGTACTTCCCGATATATTATTGCAATTGGATATTCGTGATTTAATACATTGAATCCCTCTACATTCTTTGCCGTTTACCATAATAATACATTCTACACCTTCCCATCTAACCTCCGAAGATTTATCCTGCAAATTTTCAATAAAAAATTCAGGATTGTTTACATCTTTACAATCCACAACAATTCCATCTTTGTTGTAACACCTTGTATGAAGAGAATGATCAACATCTACTTCATTGGAACAAGAGTAAGATAATAACATCAAAGAAATAACCCAGAAATTAAATTTATTTTTCATGAAAATAAAATTTAAAATTTTTCTAGAGTAATAATAATAATAATAATAATAATAATAATTTTAACACTTTTTAACACAAAAAGGCAGGATGATTTACATCCTGCCTTTCACAAATTACAATCTGACTTACTTATGGTTTAGCCACCAAGTTCAAATCAAATTCAATGGCATCATGGATCATTTTATCGCCCAGGCCTTTGAAAAACTTACCAGAACCGTACTGGATATTCCACTCCGTACGATCGATGGAGAATTTGGCTTTAGCAGTGAATTGATTTTCATCCATGGTAATGTTTGCCGGAATTGTAATGTTCTTAGTTACATCCTTGATGGTTAAATTACCCATAATCTTGAAATTGTTACCATCTGCATCAGGAGTAGCTAATTTTTCTACACCCGTAATTTCAAATTTTGAAGTAGCATATTTTTCTACATCAAAGAAATCAGCAGAAGCCAGGTGACCAGCTAGCTTTTTATTTGCTTCTTGGTCAGTCAGGTCTTCTACCGTAATTGTTTTCATGTCAATTACAAACGAACCGGCTTTAATTTCATTTTTTTCAACACTGATGGTTCCTCTCTGAATTCCAATTTTTCCAAAATGTTTCCCTGTAACTTTGGTTCCGGTCCATCCCAAAGTACTGGATGCTACATCCACATTGTAGGTTTTGCTAAGCTCCGTAGCTTGGGCTACTTGTTGTTCTTCACCGGCTTTCACGGTTTCTTTTTTGCCTCCGCAAGCACTAAGAACAGTCAATCCTGCAATTAATGCAACAATGGTTAACTTGTTTGTTTTCATACAGTTTAAATTAAAGTGTTTGAGTTAAATAATAAATACATCGTTTTGTTTAGTTCTTAACATTTTTTATTGCATCGGAACGTCCAACAACAATAATTCGCTGCCTGATTTAATGTGCAAAGAAATATTTTCAATATCCCATAATCCCATGGCATCTCGGGTATTCAATGTTTCACTGTCAATGGTTACTGAACCCGATAACACAAAAATATATAATCCATTTTCTTTTCTTCGAAGATTATAAGAATAGATCACTTCCTCAGAAAAACAACCTAACAATAACCAGGCATCCTGATTAATGATTAGCGAACCAGATTCTCCGTATGGCGAAACTATCACTTGCATTTTGTTCAACCTGTCGTTGGGATGAAAAGTACGCTGATCATAGCGAGGTTGAATATTGTACATTTTAGGATAAATCCAGATTTGAAGAAACGCAACTTCCAGATCTTTATTTCGATTCATTTCAGAATGAAACACTCCAGTGCCGGCACTCATGATTTGAACATCATGCTGTTTAATTACTGATACATTCCCCATGCTGTCTCGATGTTCCAAATCACCATGCAGCGGAATGGAAATGATTTCCATGTTATCATGCGGATGCTTGCTGAAGCCCATGGCAGGAGCCACACGGTCATCATTCAATACACGAAGTACTCCAAAGCCCATACGTTCTGGGTTGTAATACCCAGCAAAACTAAAACTATGGTATGATTGTAACCATCCATGATCTGATTTTCCACGGGTATTGGCTTTGTGTATCACCTTATTGTTCATATATTGGATTATTTGGAAGGGGCAAATGATTAAAACGAACTTCGTCACTTTGATTATTGGTTAATGAAATACCATGAATCGAAGCAATAGTGCGATCAACTTCTGCCAGACCATACATTTTAAAATTATTTTGATTCATGATAATTCCATAAAATTTACAGTGCAAAATTACATGCTGTAAAATGATTTGCTCTTAAACCAGATTAAGAAATAAACCTAAGAAGGGTTATTGACATGTATTTGCTTAATTGGGGGCACATTTAATAAAACAATACTTCATATTGTAAAAAGTAAAATATAAATTAAGTAGTAATGCGTCGCTTTTATTTTATAACCACAACATGCAACTCCCAAAAAGAAATAGCCATAATTTACACGGGCAATGAAGTACCAAAGCTGTAGATTCGTACTGAATTTTTCTGATTTTATTAATTCGATAAAAAATAATAGTGAAAATTGATTTTGAATTTTTAATACTTAAAAGATTTGAATTAAGTAATATTGTTATCAAGCCAAAATAAAATGAAGAATGTTTACCTATTAATTACTGTTTTATTTATAATGTTATTAGCGTCGTGTTATGTGGCCAGCAAGGCTGAAATCAACGAAGCAGAACGCTGTTTAAACACTCTAAAACAAGGCGTGTTGCTGGTACGATTAAAAACCGGTAGTAACCAAATAAAACTATTGCGGCAAGCTGGTAAGAATGCTGAAGCAGATGAAATAGCTAAATTTTGGGAAACTGAAAACAAGGCCATTATAAAAGCATTTTCCAAGGAATACACATTTAGCCCGGTATTATTTTTTTTAAATACCTCCACTGATTCATTGCGAAGCAGAAAAACTAAGGGGATTTTCATAAATGACTCTTTACAACGTTTACCAGATGATTTGCTGGGTAACCGCCCATACTTGATTGCAGAACTGGATGAATTGGAAGCTCCATCCTCTAATTTTGGGTTGCCGGCGTTGGTGGTACGTGATAGTACGTTCAAACAACTGCGGAGGCCATTTCCTTTTTTTATACGCATGCAATTCAGAAATTATGAAAGTGGGGTATTTGAATTTAACAAGAAACTCCTGGAATATTCCCAACGAGTGATGCGTAAAAAGGAGAAACAAGGCAATAAAACAAAAATTATATCACAATAAGCAACAACTGCTCATATTCTTAAATTTTTGTATATTTGCGCCCTCAAACGGAGGTTGTAGCTCAGTTGGTTAGAGCGTCAGATTGTGGCTCTGAAGGCCGGGGGTTCGAGTCCCCTCTTCCTCCCTCAAAAGAAAAAGGCACATAATAGTGCCTTTTTCTTATTTATGTGAGCTGATATTTTTTAAAATTAAATCAATTTTTACTAAACCTTTCTAATAATTATTTTCTTATTCCCTCCAAATCAAGTAAAAAGGCATATTCTAAAGCGACTTCACGCAGGCGTTGAAAACGGCCGCTTTTTCCGCCATGACCTGCTTCCATTTCGCAAAAGAACAAGATCTTTGAAGTTCCCGTATTGTTTTCCCTTAGCTTAGCAACCCACTTGGCTGGTTCAAAATATTGCACTTGCGAATCATGATACCCTGTAGTGATAAGCATGTTGGGGTATGCTTGTTTTTTTACATTATCATACGGGGAATAAGAAAGCATGTAATCATAGTAAATTTTATCTTTAGGATTGCCCCATTCGTCAAATTCACCCGTAGTTAGTGGAATTGACTCGTCCAGCATGGTAGTAACAACATCCACAAACGGAACCTGTGCTATAGCTCCCTTGAATAAATCAGGTCGCATATTCACAACGGCGCCAATAAGCAATCCTCCGGCACTTCCACCCATGCAATATAAATGTTCAGGTGATGTATATTTTTGAGCTATCAGATATTCTGCACAAGCAATAAAATCGGTAAATGTATTCTTCTTTTTAAGTAATTTACCGTCTTCATACCATTGGCGGCCCATTTCCTGCCCGCCCCGAATATGAGCTATGGCAAATACAAATCCTCGATCAAGCAAAGACAATCTGGCAGAACTAAAGTACACATCCATGCTGGCACCGTATGAACCATATCCATATAACAACAATGGGTTTTTTCCATCGGTTTTTATTCCCTTTTTATAAACCATAGATATGGGTATTTTTGTGCCATCTGATGCTGTTGCATACAGTCGTTTAGATTCATACAAACGGCCATCATATCCACCCAACACTTCCTGCTGCTTGAGCAAAGCTTTGTTGCGAGTTCGCATATTAAAATCATACACTGAATTGGGTGTAATGAAAGATGTGTATGAGTATCGTAAAACTTCAGTATCAAAATCCACATTTATATTCAATCCCACCGTGTAGGTAGGCTCAGCAAAGTCAATCAGGTAATCTACTTTCCCATCCCATGACTTTATATGTAATTGTAACAATCCGTTTTGTCGTTCTTCTAATACCAAGTATTGTTTGAAAATTTCAAATCCATCAATGAGTACATCATTGCGATGTGGTATTACTTCTACCCAGTTTTCTTTTCCTGTTTTGTTAATCGGGGTTTTCATTAACCGAAAATTCTTAGCATTCCAATTGGTATTGATGTAAAAATGATCATCAAAATGCTCAACGCCGTATAGATGATCCCGCTCTCTGGGTTGTAGAATTTTAAATTCACCCTGTGGGTCCGATGCTTTGAGATAACGAACTTCTGAAGTAAGTGTAGAATAAGAATTTATAAAAATATATTCCTGCGATTTTGATTTGTAAACATAACAACCAAATGTTTCATCGTTTTCTTCAAAAACATCAACATCAGTACTGGCCGGAGTGCCTAATATATGTTTTCTTATTTTGTATGAACGCAAGGTTTCTTCATCCTTAACATCATAAAACAAAGTTTTATTATCATTGGCCCAAACATAAGAACCATCCGTATTTTCTACTGTTTTTTCAATTATTTCACCACTCATCAGATTTTTGATATATAATGTGTATTTACGGCGGCTCACAAAATCAACCCCGTATGCCAATAATGTATTATCAGGACTAACAGTAAGTCCAACGACATCACAGTAGCTTTGTCCCTCAGCGAGTTTATTGACATCGAGCATCACTTCTTCAGCGGCCTCCAAGCTTCCTTTTTTCCGACAGTATATGGGATATTCCTTTCCTTCATCATAGCGAGAATAATAATAATATCCACGCAAGCGATAAGGTACCGAAAGGTCTGTCTGCTTAATACGACCCACCATTTCGTTAAATAAGCTTTCCTGTAATTCTTTTGTGTGATTCAGCTCTGCATCGGTATATGCATTTTCAGCATTCAAATAATCTAACACTTCTTTACTGTCACGTTCATTCATCCAATAATAATCGTCTATACGAACATGACCATGAATCTCCATCTTATGTGGTTTTTTAAGTGCCTTAGGTGCTTGCATAGTTTGTGCATCTATGTTCATAATTAAGATAAATTGTAAAAGTATGTAAATAGTATTCCTATTTTTCATGTTTTTACTTTCTAAAGAAATTTTTATAAATTTATATTTTATTTAACAGAGTATATTATTGAATATAAGTCAAATATATGATTCGAAAATTAATTATTACTTCACTGTTTATTTTACTTGCTAATTTAATTATACTTACCAACTCTTGTAATAAAGAAAACCCCAACGATCCCAATCCATTACCTGAAGACACAAGCGTGAATGTTAACCTATCTCAAGTTCCATATGACTCCCTTTCTAGCTATCGTTTCTTTATTGGTGATATCAAAAACCTAACTCCTAATAATGGAGTAATACCCTATGAACCTATAACAGGCCTTTTTACCGATTATGCTTCTAAAAAACGTTTTATATGGATGCCAGCAGGAGTTAAAGCAACTTATCAAGGGGATGGTGAATTATTAGACATGCCTGTTGGAACTGTTTTGATAAAAAACTTTTATTATGAAAATTTTTTGCCACAAAGTGTAAAAAAAATTTTAGAAACAAGATTAATGATAAAAAAGCCAGAGGGATGGATTTTCGCAGAATATAAATGGAATGATGAACAAACCGAAGCCATATTAGATACCGATGGTGAATATTTGGATATTTCTTTTATACACAACAGCGAAACATATAATACCACATACAGGTTGCCCTCATTAACAGAATGTATGGTATGTCATAAACATTATGATATACCCATTCCAATTGGTATTAAACCACAACATATAAACAAGAATTATAATTACTCTGATGCAGGAGTTAAAAATCAGTTGCAACATCTTATTGATGTTGGATATTTAGAAGGGCCACTCCCTAATAATATAAATACTGTTGTAGATTTTAAGGATGATACTCAGCCTATTGAATTACGAATCAGATCATACTTAGATATGAATTGTGCTCATTGCCATGCAGAAAATAAACATTGTTCTTATCGGCCTTTACGTTTAGCATTTTCAGAAACAACAAATAGAACTAACATGGGACTTTGTGTAGAGCCTCAAGAAATCATTAATCCATCACAAGTTTATGTTATTACACCCGGTAATTACAACAAATCAATGATGTACTATCGCATGAATTCTGTAGACGAGTCAAACAGAATGCCATTATTAGGAAGAACCATTGTTCATAAAGAAGCTGTAGATTTATTAAAACAATATATTTTAACTCTATCAGATTGCAATTAATTTAAATTTTTTAATTATGAAAAACAAACTACTATTATTAGCACTATTCATTGGATTTTCAAAAGCCATTTATAGTCAAAGTACATGTAACACAGCTATCACAATTACAGCGGGTACATACAATTTTGCCAGTGTTAATGGAACTGAAGTACCGACCCCAGTATGTGCCAGTGGTGGTGCTGGAGCTACTGCTGGTTATTGGTACAAGTACACTCCAACACAAAATTATTTTGTTACTATCACTACAGATTTTCCAATCAATAATGGAATAGATAACAGAGTACATATATATACCGGGAATTGTGGAAGTTTATCTTGCATCGCAGGTGATGATGATTCAGGAAGTGGCTTGCTTTGTGTTGCTTCGTTTAATGCAACAGCAAATACAACATACTATATTGCATTTGATAATCTTTGGAATAATTCAGGTTTTACATTTGAATTAATTGAAGGCACTCCCCCTCCTGCTCCACCTGTCACGTTTTCGCCTCAATCATTCAGCAATATTATAGGAGATTATAAAATAGCTGTAGCTGATATGAATGGAGATTACTTGGATGATATAGTATCTGTATCTTCAAATAATATTTATATCCTTTACCAACAAAATAATGGCTCTTTCAATGCCGTATCTTTTACAACAACTACAGCTGCCAACTTACCAAGCTGGAGCATGGCTATCGGCGATTACAACAAAGATGGATACAATGACCTACTTTATGGAGGAGGAGCTGGAGTAAGTTTTTTCTATTCAAATAATACAGGAACTTCATATACGCATTTTACTTCAGGGAACTATGTTTTTTCTCAACGTAGCAATTTTGTGGATATAAATAATGATGGACATTTAGACGCCTTTGTTTGTCATGATGTAGCACCCAATGTATATTTTTTAAATAATGGAAGTGGTGGTTTAACTTTTCATCAGGGAGGAATGGGAGACCATGTAGAAGGTGGTAATTACGGTTCTATTTTTATAGATTATGACAATGATGGAGACCAAGATTTATTTATTGCAAAATGTAGAGGTGGGGCTAGTACTGCGAAAATAAATGAATTACATAGAAATAATGGCAATGGAACTTTTACCAATGTATCTGCTGCTGCAAACCTCAATCACCCTAATCAGACTTGGTCTTCTGCCTGGAACGACTTTGATAATGATGGTGATATGGATGTAATCATAGGTGTAACCTCTTTTACAGATGGTGGTAATTTATACATGTCCAATAATGGAAATTGAAAATGTTCAGAAATTAAAGCCGGAAGCGGCTGGGATACATATTCCTACACATCGATAGAGTATGTTTCTTATGATTTTAACAATGATGGATGGGTTGATGTTTTTACCGATGGAAGAATTGCAATAAATAATGGAAATAATACATTTACATTTTACAATGTGCCCGCAAATGTTGGCCCTGTGGGAGATTTGAATAATGATGGATTTCTCGATGTTCAAAATGGCAATACAGTTTATTTTTCACAACCCAACGGATATAATTGGATTAAACTAAACTTAAAAGGAGTACAAAGTAATATCAACGGAATTGGTGCACGCATTGAATTATATGGAGCATGGGGAAAACAAATTCGTGATGTACAAGCCGGAATTGGCTTTAGGAATATGGGTACTTTAAATCCTCACTTTGGTATTGGAACCGCAACTAGTATTGATTCAGTAATTGTAAAATGGCCTTCAGGAAATATTACTAAAATTTGTAATCCACCCATCAATACAAATTTGTATGTTAAAGAAGATGAAAATTATAGTATTACTGCTTCGTTTAATTCATCTTCAACAAATTTAGGAACAGGAGATACTCTTTCATTATTTGATAGTTCTACAAACAATCCTACGCAATGGCAGTGGAATATTTCTCCAGCTACTGGTTGGCAATTTGTGAATGGAACAACTAGCAATTCTCAAAATCCACAAATTGTATTTAGTAATCCCGGGAATTATACTATACAACTAACGGTTAGCAATGATTGTTCATCAGAGGTAAGTTCACCAACATCTGTGAATGTTTATTCAACAGCTGGAATTGATGATATTGAATCTGATTTTGATGTTGTAACTTACCCTAATCCAGCATCTAATTTGATAACTATTTCTATCAATAGTAACTTAACCATTAAACAATTGAAAATTTATAACACCTTAGGAAGCGAACTTTTCTCAGAAATTTGTAA
Source organism: Flavobacteriales bacterium (assembly GCA_026418175.1). Taxonomy (GTDB): domain Bacteria; phylum Bacteroidota; class Bacteroidia; order CAIKAF01; family CAIKAF01; genus BA4. Next base: position 92,573 of record JAOABX010000008.1, on the reverse strand, counting down.
TAACAGTTCCATTTCTATAGATGTATCGTGGTTAAATAGTGGCTATTATCTTATCATCATGGATACATCCACAGGAGAAAAAGTAATTCAACGTTTTATAAAGAAATAAAATTTAACTAGCAAAGAAAAGAGGCCTTAAAGGCCTCTTTTTTATTTCATCTAAACATTGTCTGTGAACGATCAGGGCCTACAGATAATATTGTTATTGGAACATTAACTTGCTGCTCAATAAACTGTACGTAATTCAAAAATTCTAATGGAAGTTCATGACTGTTTTTACAAGTCGAAATATCGGTTTTCCATCCTTTTATTTCCGTATAAATTGGTTCAATCTTACCGCTTAGTAAATCATAGGGTAGATAATCTATGAGCTCACCATTATAACGGTATGAAGTACAAACTTTAATGGTATCAAAATCACTAAGTACATCTGACTTCATCATGATTAGCTGTGTAACACCATTGATCATAATAGCATAACGCAACGAAGGCAAATCAAGCCAACCGCAACGTCGAGGCCTACCGGTGGTAGAGCCAAATTCACGGCCAATCTGTCGTAATTTTTCGCCGGTTTCATCATACAATTCGGTAGGGAATGGCCCACTTCCTACGCGTGTACAGTATGCTTTAAAAATACCAAACACTTCGCCTATACGATTTGGAGCTATGCCTAATCCGGTACAAGCTCCGGCTGTAATGGTGTTGGAAGAAGTAACAAACGGATAGCTACCAAAATCTATATCCAGCAAAGTGCCCTGAGCGCCTTCGGCCAAAACTTTTTTATCCTGTTGTAAGTAAGTATTTACCAAATGTTCACTATCTACTTTAGGAAGCCGGTTGAAAACTTTCAGTGATTCAAACCATTCCTGCTCCATTTTATCCAGGTCAAAGTCTGAATAATCATACAAACGGATGAGCTCCAGATGCTTGTTGCGTAAAAACTCATATTTATCCTTAAAATCCGGCAATTCAGTATCTCCCACGCGAATACCATTTCTTCCGGTTTTATCCATGTATGTTGGACCTATCCCCTTGAGGGTAGAGCCAATTTTAGATAATCCTTTGGATGCTTCAGATGCAGCATCTAGTATACGATGGGTAGGTAATATAAGATGGGCTTTTCGCGAAACAAGTAAGTTTTTGGATACATCCACCCCCTTTTCTAAAAGTTTTTCTACTTCCCGATTTAAAATAATCGGATCTATCACTACTCCATTTCCAATCAGGTTTTGTTTGTCAGCATGAAATATTCCGGAAGGGATGGTATGCAATACATGTTTTGTTCCTTCAAATTCAAGGGAATGGCCAGCATTAGGGCCTCCCTGAAACCTGGCAATCAGGTCATACTGCGGGGTAAGTACATCCACTATTTTTCCTTTTCCTTCGTCACCCCATTGCAAACCCAGCAACACATCAGCTTTGCTCATACTTTGTTTGATTTAAAAATAAAAATCAGCTCGCCAATATTTTGACGGCTGAACGAACATCTTTTGCGATGGTAAAAATAGAATTCAGCTTGGTAATAATAAATAATTGTTGGAGTTCTGTTGATAAATTGATTATCACTGCATCACCGCCGGCATTTCGGGCTTTGGTAAGAATCTGGATCAACACACCTAAGCCTTCACTGCTCATGTGCTTTAATTCCTGAAGGTCAACCACAAATCGGTTGATGGTTTTTCGTACTTCGTGCAATTCTTCCAAAAATGGCTTTGCTTCAAAACTGCTAAGTAAGGCCCCATGAAGTCTAATCACGGCATACTTATCTTTGGGTTCTATGGAATACGTAAACGACACGTAAAAAATTTTAAATAAAGATAAAAATTAATTCTTTTTGGGTTGCTTGCCTTCGCATTGTGCATCACGGCAATTTCCATAAATGATGAAGGAATGATTCATCACCTCAAAATTCAATAAATCAGCCACACCGGTTTGAATATGATGGATTCTGGGGTCACAAAATTCAATAACTTTCCCGCAATCCATGCAAATGAGATGATCGTGTTGTTTATTTCCAAACGACTTTTCATATTGAGCCAAATTACCAGTAAACTGGTGTTTTCTCACCAAATCGCAATCTAAGAGTAAATCGAGTGTATTATACACTGTAGCTCGGCTCACACGATAGTTGCGATTTTTCATGCTGATATATAGTTCTTCTACATCAAAATGCTCGTTTCTGGAATAAATTTCATCCAAAATCGCAAAACGTTCAGGTGTTTTACGGTGTCCTCTTTTCTCCAAATACGAAGAAAAAATATGTTTTACTTTTGATAATGTATCGTTATCCTGCATATACTTAAGCCTGATCGATTCGTTCTACCGAAGTCACCCCCGGAACTCTTTTTAGTTTTTCCATCAATTCGTTGAGGTGACGAGTATCTTGTACAAATAACGTAATTTTTCCTTCAAAAATTCCATCGTTTGAATCAAAACTGAGTGAACGCATGTTCACTTTCATTTGATTGGATATGAGTTTAGTGATTTTATTTACTATTCCCACTTCATCAATACCTTTTACGGTAATACCCGTAAGAAATGATAAAGTTTCAGCGCCCACCCACTTCGCTTTTACAACTCGATACGCATAATTTGATAGCAACTGAATGGCATTGGGACAACTGATTTTATGTATTTTAATTCCATCGTTGATGGTAACAAACCCAAACACTTCATCGCCCGGAATTGGGTTGCAACACGGAGCCAAGGTGTAATCTATTTTTTCTTCACTGTCGCCAATCAATAATTGTTCACTTCCACGATCAAATTTTTTTAATAGTGAATCAAAGTTTTCTTTTTCTTCTTTTTTCTTGGTAGCCTTTCTGCTCAGGCGATTTGTAAGATATGAATACCAGCTTTTTTTACCTTCTTCTCTATAAAAATTTTTAATTTGTTGACTGGTGATAATACCCTTTCCTACGCGATAAAAGAATTCCTGCTCATCGGGTAATTTAAAGTACTTTAAAAGTGTATTAATATCCTCCGGATTGAAGTTAAAATTTAACCGACGCAGTTTACGTTCAAAAATAGCTTTTCCTTCTTCGGCAATGCGTTTCTTTTCTTCTTTAAGCGCTGCCTTAATTTTAGCTTTTGCTTTGCTGGTATTTACAAAATTTAGCCAATCTTCTTTGGGAGTTTGTTTTTGAGATGTTATAATTTCAATTTGATCTCCACTATTGAGTCTATAACTCAATGGCACCAACTTATTGTTTACTTTGGCTCCAAGGCAATGATCGCCTACATCACTGTGAATTTCATAAGCAAAATCAAGTGCCGTAGCATTTGCAGGCAAGGTTTTTAGTTCTCCCTTTGGAGTAAAAACATAAATCTCGTCAGTATATAAATTTAGTTTGAATGCATCAACAAAATCTACAGCTTCTTCTTCTTTGTTTTCAAGCAATTCACGGATACGCGTAATCCATTCGTCTATGGCCGTTTCAGTATTTGATTCTTTATACTTCCAATGAGCAGCATATCCGCGTTCGGCTACTTCGTCCATTCGTTTAGACCGTATTTGTACTTCTACCCATTTACCTGTAGGACTCATTACTGTTACATGCAACGATTCATATCCATTGGCACGAGGAAATGAAATCCAGTCACGCAACCGGTCAGGTTTGGGTTGATACAAATCTGTAACCACCGAATAAGTTTTCCAAATCTCTGATTTTTCGAGTTGCTGAGGAACGTCGAGAATAATTCGAATAGCAAAAATGTCGTAGATTTCTTCAAACGGCACCCCTTTATTATGAATTTTGTTCCAAATGGAATAAACTGATTTGGTTCTTCCTTTTATTTCATAAACCAAGCCCATTTCATCCAATTTCTTTTTTATGGGCTGAGTAAACTGGCGAATAAAACGTTCCCGAACATCTTTAGATTTTTCAAGCTTATTAATGATTTCTTGATATGCTTCTGGCTCAACGTATTTCAAGGATAAATCTTCGAGCTCTGTTTTTATATTATACAAACCCAAACGATGAGCTAACGGAGCATAAAGAAACAACGTTTCAGATGCAATTTTTAATTGCTTATCGCGACGCATGTGTTCAAGCGTACGCATGTTATGGAGACGGTCGGCAATCTTAATCAATATTACACGAATATCTTCCGAAAGCGTTAATACTATCTTACGGAAATTTTCAGCCTGAATGGATTTTGTATTATCAAAAACCCCCGAAATTTTTGTCAGGCCATCAATAATCCTGGCCACTGTAGGCCCAAAGAATTTTTCAATATCTTCGAGTGTCAACTCGGTATCTTCTACTACATCGTGTAATAGTGCACAAATAACGGAAGTAGCACCCAATCCCATTTCCTGTACCACAATTTGTGCCACTGCAATGGGATGATAAATGTAAGGCTCACCAGATTTTCTACGCATTTCTTTATGCGCATCCACCGCGATTTGAAATGCTTTTTTAATTTGCTTGCGTTCCTCCCGGTCAGGCACCAAAGGATATGCATATTTCAGCAATTCCTTATATCTGCGAAGTATTTCTCGTCTTTCCTGTTCGGGATCAGGTATCATTTAACAGATTAAAATTTATAAACCTAAAGTTACGAAGTTCTTATAAAATGATAAAATCCAGTTATATAGCAGGGAGTATCTTACACTGTACAGATCCAAAGCCTATACGGAGATTACCCTTTTTACAATAGGCTTTCATAATCACCGTATCACCGTCTTCAATAAATTTTCGTTCGGTTCCATTGGCTAAACGAATAGGACGGGTTCCACGCCAGGTGAGTTCGAGCATACTGCCATAGCTGTTTTCTGTAGCCCCCGAAATTGTTCCAGAGGCACAAATATCCCCAATCTTCATGTTGCAACCATTTACGGTATGGTGCGCCAATTGTTGGGATATATTCCAATATAAGTATTTATGGTTCGATTCGCTAATAAGTTGAGGTTCTCCACCCTCGGGTTGTAAATATACTTCCAAATGAATATCAAAACTTTTTTCGCCTTCAAAACGAAGATATGGTAATACCGGCGGATCTTGTATAGGTCCGGCGCAACGAAATGGTTCCAATGCATCCATTGTTACCACCCAAGGCGATACAGAAGATGCAAAATTTTTACTGAGAAAGGGACCCAATGGAACATATTCCCATTTTTGAATATCCCTTGCAGACCAATCGTTAAATATCAACATGCCAAATATATATTGTTCGGCTTGATCTGTAGTGATTGAAGTTCCTAATTCATTTTCGCGCCCCACAATAAACCCCATTTCCAATTCAAAGTCGAGTTGCCGAGTAGGTCCAAAAACGGGAGTTGTAGCTCCATCAGGCATAGTTTGACCTTTGGGTCGATGAATGGGGGTTCCGCTTACGACAATAGATGATGCACGTCCATGATAGCCTACCGGAATATGCTTCCAATTCGGCAGCAAAGGGTCGCCATCCGGTCGAAACATTTTTCCTACGTTTGTAGCATGCTCCATGCTGCTGTAAAAATCCGTATAGTTGCCAACCTTTACAGGCATCAGCAGGGTTGCTTTTTTCATTGGGATAAGCGCTTTTTCCACATCTTCTTTTCTATCCCGTAACTCTCCATTATCTTCTTTGAGGATATCTATTAAACGCTTGCGAGTTAACGTCCAATAAGGCTTTCCAAGTGCTATAAAGCGGTTCAAAGAATCTGACTTAAACACATTTTCATTCAAAAACAACTGATCAAGGTACCCTTTTTTATATAAGTATGAAAGATCAAGAATATGCTCGCCAATGGCTACACCAACCCTTGGTTTTTTGCTTCCATATTTAAAAATTCCATAGGGAAGATTATATAATGTAAAATCACTATTGGCGGGAACATGCACCCAAGTGTTTAATGATGATAATGAAGAGATTTTCATGCACTAAAGTTTGTACAAAGCTAATAAAAGTAGATAGTTGAAGGTAAAATTTAAAAGAGTTGTTTCTTCGCTAATTAATTCAATTTTGCTTGTAAATAAGTAGTGTAAAGTTTACTTAATCCATTCCAAATCATTTTCATTTTTAACTAATGACTTAAGAAAACGGATACATTCGTTGTTGGTGAGATCAATTTTTATCTTTTTTGATTTTAGTTCAACTGAAAAATTTGCGATTGAATCATACACTCTGAAACCAAACGACATAGTGCCCGGATATTTTTCTGTTTGTTGAACTATTAGGCGAATCCATTCCTCAGTGATCATTTCGTTGCTAACATTTACGATAACCCCTTTAAGTTTCTTGCTTCGAATATCATGTAGCAGTTCAACTTTACTAACTTTTATTTCGAATTGTTCTTCCTGATTAAACTTTTTTTGCACCCTGCCGCTGATGTATAAAAAAGCTCCTGCATCGAAGAAGTGCCGGAATTTCAAATAATCTTCACCGAATAAAGCTATTTCAATACTGCCATTAAAATCCTCCAATTTAAAAAATGCAAAGGGGTTTCCATTTTTTCCGGTTTTATGCTGAGCATCTGTAACAATCCCTGCAAAAGTGATGGATCGATCACACAATGATTTTAAATCCTGCAGTTGGTTAAACGATTTTATGTTACAAAAACGTTCAATATCAAATTTATAATCATCCAATGGATGTCCGGAAATATAAAATCCGGTTACTTCTTTTTCGCGTTTTAATTCATATAATCGTCCCCAAGGTTCGGTTACAGGCGGTGATGGTTGTGGTAATTCGGTTTCTTCAGAGTCACCAAACAACGATACTTGTGCACCGTCTTTTTGCTGTTGATATTGTGATCCCCACTTTAGTATTTTATCAATATAAATTAAATCTGAACCTGGTTCCGTGGCAAAATAATCTGCCCTGCTTAATTCTTTAAAACAATCAAAAGCTCCGGCCAAGGCTAAACTTTCCATGGTTTTTCTATTCAACGACCGAAGGTTAATTCGTTTTACCATATCGAAAATATCTTTGAATGGGCCATTGGCTTTACGTTCATTCACAATAGATTCAACAGCGCCCTCTCCTACCCCTTTAATGGCACTTAAACCAAAACGAATTTCTCCTTTCTTATTAACGGTAAAACGAATTCCTGATTCATTGACATCAGGACCTAATACCGGAATGCCCATGCGCTTGCATTCTTCCATAAAAAAGGTAATTTTTTCAATATTACCTGCATCATTCAGCACAGCAGCCATAAATTCGGCAGGATAATGCGCTTTGAGATAGGCAGTTTGAAAAGCTACGTAGGCATAGCATGTAGAATGTGATTTATTAAAAGCATATTGGGCAAAATCTTCCCAGTCGCTCCAAATTTTATGTAATACTTTTTCTGGATGTCCTTTCGCTTTAGCTCCCTCAATAAATTTAGATTTCATCTTATTCAATACCTCAATTTGCTTTTTTCCCATCGCTTTTCGTAAAGTATCTGCTTCACCTTTGGTAAATCCGGCTAATTTTTGACTCAATAACATTACCTGCTCCTGATAAACAGTAATGCCATAAGTTTCCTCAAGATATTCCTGCATTTCAGGAAGATCATATTCTATTTTTTCTAAACCGTGTTTTCGCTTAATAAAGTTTGGGATATACTTCAACGGTCCAGGACGGTAGAGAGCATTCATGGCAATCAAGTCCTCAAATTTATCCGGCTTTAAATCAATGAGGTATTTTTGCATTCCCGGACTTTCAAACTGAAACGTTCCGTTGGTTTCACCCCGTTGATACAAAGCAAAGGTTTTAGGGTCATCCAATGGAATCTTTTCAATATCCAAGGTTACATTATGATTTTCTTTAATTAACTCCAAAGCATTTTTAATTTGGGTTAATGTTTTTAAGCCCAAAAAATCCATTTTAATAACTCCGGCTTCTTCAATCACACTTCCTTCATATTGTGTGAGCAATAAATCGGAGTCTTTGGCCACGGCAACCGGAATCAAATCGGATAGGTCACTGGGTGCAATAATTATACCTGCTGCATGCACGCCAGTGTTGCGTACCGAACCTTCCAGCACAGAAGCCTCTTTGAGAATTTTTGCACGAATATCATTTCCTTCGGCAACTTTTCGTAGCTCTTTAATCATTTCTAATTCTTCACTGTTAAGGCCTTCTTTTTCTTTCAGGCTTTTTTCACCTTCCAGTGGTGCATTCAAAGCTCGATTTAATGTTAATCCTGGTTTTTCCGGAAGCATTTTTTTTAAGGCATTCATATCCGGTATCGGGTAATCCAGTACCCGGGCTACATCCTGAATGCTGGTACGAGCTGCCATCGTACCATACGTTATAATTTGTGCTACCTGATTTTTACCATATTTTTCAACTACATAATCTATTACCTTTTGCCGGCCTTCATCATCAAAATCTGTATCAATATCTGGCATACTTACCCGTTCAGGATTCAAGAAACGCTCAAACAGGAGGTCATACTTAATAGGATCAATATTGGTAATTCCAATGCAATATGCCACGGCACTACCCGCAGCTGATCCACGCCCAGGCCCTACAAAAACACCCAAATCACGACCGGCTTTAATAAAATCAGCTACTATGAGGAAGTAACCCGGGAACCCCATATTTCGAATAGTTTCCAGCTCAAAATTCAATCGCTCTTCGATAGCTGGTGTCATGATAGGATAACGTGTTATGGCCCCCTGAAAGGTTAGATGCCTTAAATATTCCCATTGATTTAACACTTCAGGACTTAGTTCTTTGTTGCCATACTTTTGAGGCGTAGTATGTATTTTAAATTTTTCTGGAATAGGGAAATTGGGCAGTAATATATCCCGTTTCAGATTGAGTGTTTTTACTTTACTTACTATCTCATTGGTATAATCAATGGCTTGCGGAATGTCGTTGAACAATTCATTCATCTGGGCCTGTGTTTTAAAGAAAAACTGATCGTTATAAAACGCAAATCGTTTCCCTTTCATTCCGCCTGATTCTTCGTCCGGATCTTTTACAGTAGGAGTACTTTGCTTTTCACCGGTATTTATACATAACAATATATCATGAGCATTATAATCCTCTTGGTCCACATAATGCGAATCATTTGTTGCTATGACTTTTACATTGTATTTGTCAGCCCATTTCAATAATACCTGATTCACTTTATCCTGCTCAGGAATGTGATGGCGTTGTAATTCGATATAATAATCTTCGCCAAATAAATCAAGCCACCACTTAAATACTTTTTCACCTTCTTCTTCTCCTTTTTTCAGGATGGTTTTAGGAACTTCTGCTCCCAGGCAACAAGTCGTAGCTATTAATCCTTTATGATATTTCAGAATTAACTCTTTATCAATACGAGGATATTTAGAATACAGCCCTTCAATATATCCCAATGAAGTAAGTTTACACAAATTTCGATATCCTTCTTCATCCTTTGCCAACATAAGCTGATGATAGCGGATATCTTTATCTTCTTTGGTAAATTGTTTTTTGTGGCGGTCTTCTACTACATAAAATTCACAACCTATGATGGGTTTTACACGTAAAGTTCCATCTTCATGCTTATGCTTAAAGGCTTCATTTACAAAATGAAATACTCCAAACATATTACCATGATCGGTAATGGCCAAGGCAGGCATATTATCAGCAATGGCTTTTTTGTATAATTTACCGATTTCTGCAGCTCCATCCAACAGAGAAAACTGTGTATGTACGTGTAGATGACTAAATGTAGGCATAGAATAATAAACATTACGTACCGTAAAAATACAAAGACTGCCCCGCCAAAAAACGACGTGTTGAAAACCTATGAATAATTTCTATCTCAGAAAAACAATTATTGAATGGAAGTTTTAAAAATTATCTACATCATAAAAACTCTTTCTCAACTATCAACAATTCAAGATAATTTACTTTAAAATTTCAATAAATCGTATCTTGTAATATATTTTCTTTCCTTATGAAAAGAGTTTTTGCTTTTATATTAGCTGTATATATGTATAATTATTTATACAGCCAATCAATTATAGTTCAACCGTACTTGCAAGACGCGGAACCCAACCGTATCAGCATCATGTGGGAAACTAGTAGCAATAGCGACAGTTGGGTAGACTGGGGAACAACTACTTCATTAGGTAATTCAACCCAGGGAATAGCCGTAAACAGCCAAAGTGGCGCACAAATCCATACAGTAACGATAACCGGCCTTTTACCAGCTACTCGTTATTTTTATCGGGTTAGAACCGGAACTATTGTTTCAGATACATTTGATTTTGTATCACCTTCATTGCCTGCGGCAGAAAACTATGTAAACATTGTTGCAATGAGCGACATGCAAAAAGACAACGGCAATCCTACCAAGTTTCAAGAGATAATTCATGAGGGGGTATTGAAATACATTGCTGACAGTTTGGGTCAACAAGTCAGCGATCATGTTCAGATGGTGATAATTCCAGGTGATTTGGTGGATAATGGGCTGATTTATGCTCAATGGAAAGACGACTTTTTTGCCCCGGCACACCCTCTGTTTGCTCACGTTCCTGTATACCCTGTACTTGGAAATCACGAACTAAATACGCCGTTATATTTTCAGTATTTTACTTTACCTGATAATGGAAGCAATGGTTACAAAGAACACTGGTGGTTTAAAGATAATTCGAATGTACGGATTATCGGCTTAAACTCGAATACCGGATACCGCATTCAAATTCAGCTTGACTGGCTTGATTCTGTATTAAATGATGCATGCAATAATTCGGCTATTGATTTTGTATTTGTACAACTGCATCACCCCCATAAATCAGAGCTTTGGCTGGCTGGTGAAATCAGTTACACAGGCCAAATCATACAGTTGCTTGAAAACTTTTCAACTAACTGCGGCAAACCCAGCATTCATTTTTTTGGGCATACACACGGCTATTCACGCGGTCAGTCTCGCGATCATTCTCATTTATGGGTGAATGTTGCTACGGCAGGAGGTAACATTGATTATTGGGGTGAATTTGCACAACAAGATTACGAAGAGTTTACCAAAAGTCAAGATGAATACGGTTTTGTTTTTGTGCATGTAGAAGCAGGGTCTAATCCAAAATTTACTTTAAAACGGTTTAGCCTAGGTGATGAAACAACAGCCAAGCAAAACAGTCTGGAAGACTTGATAACTGTAAAACGATATAATAATACTCCACTCAAGCCCATTGGTCTTTATCCTTACAATAATGCATTGGTTAGTCCAGATTGTTTAATTCTAAAAGGAAGTGCTTTTTTTGATGCCGACAATGACGGATTCGGTTCAGCCCAATGGCAAGTCAGCACATCATGCGGAGATTTTTCTAATCCGATAATCAACTCTTGGAAGCAGCACGAAAACTGGTATTATGATTTAGATTTACAAGCAGGTGATGACCTTACGGATGAAAAAACAACTACCCTTCAGCCCAATACAAACTACTGCTGGAGGGTTCGATACCGCGATAAGAGCTTAGCTTGGAGCGACTGGTCTGATCCTATTCCTTTCTCAACGGGTAACAGTGTTTTTACAACCAATTTGCTCATCAATGGAGGGGCAGAAAATGGTACTAGCCAATGGACTGCCTCTACAGGAGTAATTGAATCTGTTGGACCAGGTGAATGTGGCGGTACTTTGCCATATACCGGAAATAAATATTTTGCTGTAGGTGGTATATGTACTGACAATGCGTTCGGCTCTGCATATCAAGATGTGGATGTTTCAGCTTACGCCTCACAAATAGATCAAGGGGTTTGCATGGTTAAATTTGGTGGCTATTTAAGAGACTGGAATGGTACCGATGAGCCTTCGTATGCCGTTCATTTTCTTAATATATCAAATCAAATAATTGGATTCTCTGACACCACAAGATTTACTGGCGGTATATGGACGCTTAAAGAAACCCAGTGGGCTGTACCAGCAGGTACACGAAAAATTAGAATGAACTTGATGGGTAAACGTAATGCAGGATCAGATAACGACAGTTATTTTGATGAATTATTTTTAAAACTTAATTTATACGGTGATTCTTGCAGTCAGTATACAGGAATCAGTTCATTGAATGAGCCACTTAGTATAAAAGAAAATGCTCAACTGATGGTATTCCCTAACCCTATGACATCTTCAGCCATGATCAATGTGCCAAATACCGAAGGTGAGCATTTGGTTGCATACCTCATCAATTCTTCGGGATTGGTGGTAAAAGATTATTATCATATTCACGGGCCAACATTCCAAATTCAACGAAATAAATTGGCTGCAGGAATTTATTATTTGGCAGTATACAAGGATTCAACCCTTATCGGTTATTCAAAAATTGTAATCAAATAAGAAAGAAAATCGTTCAATTTCTTGTTTGCAAAGGGTGTTGTATATTTACAGTATGCGTTTAAAAATTAAATTCACTTTTTTTACAGCAACCTTGCTTTTATTTTCACTGAATGCTCAACATATTGACCTGATACGAAACGACCAATTTTTGGTTATTGAAACATCAGACACATTAAAACTAGCTTGGGGGGGAGCTTTAAATTATCCGCAATTTTCTGCAGCAGATGTAAACTATGATGGATGGAATGACCTGGTAATTTTTGACCGTACCGGAAATAAAATTACGTGTTTGATAAATCAAGGGGTACCCGGCAAGCCTGAATATTTGATTGGTGATGAATTTAGATATCATTTTCCTTCAATTACTGACTGGATGCTAATGGCCGATTATGACGGCGATGGCAAACATGATTTATTTCACTATTGGAATGGTAGTGTGCAAGCTCATCGTAACACTGGAAATGCATCAATTGGAATTCAATTCTCACTGGTGAAAGAGCAAATCCGATCACAATACGGTCTTAACCAGTTGCCTTTGTATGTTAGTTCAGCTGATTTTCCTGCCATAACAGATGTGGATGGAGACAGTGACTTGGACATTCTCACATTTAACTTTTTAGGGGGATGTGTTGAATTTCATCAAAATCGCAGCATGGAACTTTACGGCCATCGGGATAGTTTAGTTTTTACATTACGAACAGACAACTGGGGAAATTTTGTTGAGGGAGCATCGGCAACAGATATTTATCTAAATGATAGCTGCGATGCACCGGGAGGCGGAATACCTGGAGGAATGCGTCACAGCGGCTCTTCATTGTTGGCATTAGATATGGATGGTGATAGCGATAAAGATTTGGTACTGGGAGATATTGGTGCAAACTTTCTAACCTATTTGCATAACGACGGCACACCAGCACAAGCCAATATGGGTGCATTTGAATTAAATTTTCCTCAAAATCACATCGATACCCAACCGGTGAATCTAACCACCTTTCCCACTGCATTTTATGTAGATGTAAATAATGATTACAATAGAGACCTGATTGTAGCTCCCAATGCACCGAGTAGCTCAGAAACCAGAAACGGGGTTTGGCGATATTCAAACATAGGAACTGATAATCAACCGAATTTTATAAAATTAGAAACCAACTTCATTCAGGGAGAAATGATTGACCTGGGTGAAGGAGCTTTCCCTACTTGGGTTGATTTTAATCGCGACGGATTGTTGGATTTGGTGATTGGAAACGCTATGTATTTTAATGGTTATGGACAGTTGGCACTTTACCAAAATACTGGGTCAGCCTCACAACCACAATTTGAACTTATAACTCGAGATTTGGCTGGAATTTCTTCACTCAACTTAACCAACATAGTACCGGCATTTGGTGATTTGGATAGCGATGGTGATGACGATTTGCTCATAGGTGAAACATCAGGTTATATTCACTTTTTTGAAAACATAGCCCCGGTTGCACCTAATACACCTGCGGTGTTTGCTTCTCCGGTAATGCAATATTTTAATATCAAAGAAAACTCTTTCAGTGCACCAGCCATAGTAGATTTAAATTTGGATGGATTAAATGATATTGTATGTGGTAGCAGAATGGGCAAATTAAATTTTTACCAAAATACCGGGACCTTAACAACTCCTAATTTCAACCCCACGGCTTCCAATCCGGCAATACCTACCATTTCTCAATTAGGAGGTGTAAATGTAGTTGATCCTACTATCAGTTCGTCCGGTTACAGTGTACCCTCTTTTTTTCAATATAACGGCAACTTGCACTTAGCAGTTGGTTCACTCAAAGGAGGCATTCATCATTACAACCAATTACATGATGCAACAAATCAAATAAATACGCAATTTAATTTACTAAATAGTAATTGGGGGTTTATGTATCCCGGGTTTCGTGGCACACCAGCTGTTGCTGATATTACCAATGATAACATTCCCGATTTGGTGGTTGGAAATTATGCCGGAGGCGTAAGCCTGTACGTCGGACAGGTGGGATTTTCCGAATTAAACATTAATTCCACACAAACACAAATACAGGTTTTCCCCAATCCCTTCTCCATACATTTCAACATTCAATTTCCAGGTAAAATATTTCATTTTACTATTAGAGACCTAAATGGCCGAATCATTCAAATATCTGAAAATGTATTTCATGAAGTGGTTTTATATTCCGAGAACTGGGCTCCCGGAATATACCTTTTGGAAGTATCTTCAGATTCGGCACGATATTTTCTTAAATTAGTACACACTAATTAAAAAAATTTCAGATGAAAATGATAAAAATTTTTGTAGTACTCCATGTGCTTATTTTTGCATCGTCATTGATTCAGGCTCAAAACAATGAACCTAAAAAGTATCCGGAAGGAAATGTGAATTACGATGTTCTATTTAATTCTAAAAACAAAGGCACCTTTGAACCCGAATTTCTTTCATACAAAGCTGATGCTGATGCTATAAAATACATTAAGAAAAATAGCAAGGATGTTCGTATTAAAATTGTTATGGGTTTTTGGTGTGAAGACAGCCAGATACAGGTACCACGAATGCTAAGAATTTTAAAAGATGCAGGCTGGGATGTAGAAGATGAAAAACAAGTTAAAATATACGGAGTAGATGAAAACAAATGGGCTGGTTTTGAAGGTTTTCAGGCACTGAATATTGTAAATGTACCCACATTTATTGTGTATTATAATAATAAAGAAGTTGGACGTATTGTTGAAACGCCTAAATCTTCATTAGAAAAGGATTTGGTGGAAATTCTACAAAAAATAGTTCGCTAGTCATGTCATCCGATACTTCGGGAATTAATCCTCGCTTTTCAAAAAAAACATTACACCGCCCTGATCCTGACACTTTGATTAAAGGGATATTAAAAGGGGATATAACAGTTTTGAGCCGTGGTATTACGTTTATTGAAAGTAGCAAAGAAGAAGATCAAGCCGGCAAACACCGTATTATTCAAGCTTTACTTCCTTATACCGGCCAATCGCTTCGTATCGGCATTACGGGCATACCCGGAGCTGGAAAAAGCACCTTGATTGAAGCCCTAGGGCTCGAATTGATTTCGCAAGGACATAAAGTAGCTGTTTTGGCTGTTGATCCAAGCAGCCAGCTTTCAAAAGGAAGCATTCTGGGCGATAAAACCCGAATGGAACAATTGTCCCGTCATCCCAATGCATACATTCGGCCTACTCCTTCGGCCGGAACTATGGGTGGTGTAGCCCGCCATACCCGTGAAGCCATGTTGCTTTGTGAAGCAGCTGGTTTCGATATCATCCTGATTGAAACGGTGGGTGTTGGCCAATCAGAAACAGCAGTACATTCCATGACTGATTTGTTCCTTCTCCTGGCCATTCCAGGAACCGGTGATGAATTACAAGGCATTAAACGTGGCATCATGGAAATGGCAGATATTATTTTTATTAATAAAGCTGATATAAATCCTGAAAAAGTCCGCCAAACTCAAAAACAACTTGAAAATGCTTTGCATTTTTTTCCTTTGCATGCCTCCGAACAGCCGGTGCAAGTACTTACCGGCTCTGCCATACAAAAACCTACGGTAGCTGAACTTTGCCAATCCATTTTAAAATATGCACAAGCCATTCGAAATTCAGGATACTTCGAATCACAGAGAAAAGAACAATCCGTTTGGTGGTTTAAAGAAACCCTTGATCAAGAAATCCTAAAAAGATTTTATCAACAAAACAAAAACAATCAAATGGTTGACCACTTACGCCAACAAGTTAGTGAAGGCAAACTAGACCCCTTTCAAGCCGCTGACCAGGTAATGAAAGCATGGAAATAATCTTGTTATTTATTCACATAATTAGTATAATAAATCATTAGGGGTAAATTATTCATTTTGTTAATTTCAATACAATATATAACTTAGATTTAGATGGGGATGCCGAAAACCATATTTAGAGTAGGCACCAACTTAAATTTCTTTTATTATGCAAGCATTAGCAGCAGCAAGTATTTTTGTTATGTTGATTTATCTGGCCATAATCGTTTTAATGATTGCCAGTTTATGGAAAATTTTTACCAAAGCCGGCAAGCCCGGATGGGCTTGTATTGTACCTATCTACAACATCATAGTAATGTTGGAAATGGTAGGGAAACCAACCTGGTGGGTGATTCTTTATCTAATACCTTTTGTAAACATTGTAGTTGCTATTATAATCAACATCCAACTAGCAAAAGTATTTGGAAAAGATACCGGGTTTGCCATTGGGATGATTCTACTACCATTCATTTTCTTCCCAATGCTCGCCTTTGGAAATGCCCAATACACAAAGCCTTCGGCAGAATTATCTGCATAAGAAATGATTCTGGAAAAATTGCTACAGAAAAAAGCTACCCACTTAGGTAGCTTTTTGTTTATTTCTAATTTTTTATACTCTGAATTAAGGGTAAAATTTTTTGAAAATCGTCGTCAGATACCTTTAATCCAATTTCAGGAGAAGAGCTGGCAGGCGAGGGATGTAATAACTTTATTACCTGAATTCGATCCATGCCCAGGAACGATTGTTGTTTTACCGATTGATTCAGTATAGTAAAGGATACATTTCCATACAATATATTTCGTGAAAGATTCCAACGGCGATTTCCCCAATTCACACAACGCTTTAATTCTACCTTTTGATACGTTACATAGAGGGTTTCCATTCCATGCATTTTCAAAAAACGTTGCCAGCCCATGTGCAGCATCCAACTCATCCATAAAAAAAAGGCACCGAAAATAAAAGGCCAGGCCGGAGAACCCAACCCAAACCATCCCAATGGAATAAATAATAATCCACACGCTCCCACTGCTAGAATTTTTTGCTTCAGTTGAGAAAGCATTTCTCGGTCAGCACGAGTTTGATACTGAAAATAAAACTTAATACCGGAGGGCAATTTCCTGAAACTTACCGAGGGAGTAAGTACATGAAGGTATTTTGAAGAATCATAGGATGGATTGGCTTGACTCATATTGTCAATATTATCCTAAAAATAAAAAAGTATTAACTAAAACAAATAAAAGTTATCAAATAGAATTGGTGAAAAATTTCTATTTCTGAACATCTGATTGATAATAGCGAACAATGGATTCTGAAAATTCACGATAGAAATGTTGCAAGCTAGGATTATCTTTGAGCATTTGCAGGTGTAGATTTATAACCTGACTATCGTTGCGACGGGCAGGCCCCGTTTGCCAATGATGAGGAGAGTTGATTTTGAGTCGTTGAGCAGTTTCTAGAATAAGCGGCTGAAGTAAATCAAACGAAAGACCGTGTTCTTCACAAAGAGTTTCAGCTTGTATGTAAAGAAAATTTGTAAAATTCGAAACAAATACTGCTGCCAAATGCAACCAGCGGCGTTCATCCGATGATAAAATAGTTACATGATCTGAAATATGAGAAGCTAACCTTGAGAGCTCATTTATTGCCTCGGGCGAAGATGCTTCCAGGCATACAGGTATTTCTTTCCAATTTACCACTCGGTTTCTATGAAGCGATTGCAATGGATAAAATACACCAATATGCTGAGCTTTGCTTTCTAATATACTCATAGAAACAGCGCCCGATGTATGTACTAACAAGTAAGGTTGATGCAATAAAGATGCTGCTACCTCAGCAATGGCATCATCTTTAACACAGAGTATAAATATACCTTGATGCGGTATGAGTTGTTGCCATGTTGATGCGGATGTTGTACCCAATTGTATGGCTAAAGTTTCCGCTTGGGTTGCATCCCGCCCAAATATTTGAGTAATGGGAATACCAGCTTGGTAAATTGCCTTACCAAGCTGCCAAGCTACATTGCCCGTGCCAATTATTGTTATCGGTTTCAAACCATTGTCTTTTGGGTTAGCCTATAAAATACCGAGAGAAAAATACCGATTACCATGAGCACACATCCGGCCCAAAGTATATTTATTCCCGGAAATATTATTGCCTGCATGATAATAAAATCGTTCATTTTTCCACCTTTCAGTTCCGCCATGTTTACTTCTACCGTTCGCTCTTTAGGATTAATACGCTCCAGTTCTATCTTCAGTCCGGTTTCTTCTCCTATGCCGGGTTTTGTGTACACGTAGTTATTACGAATTTCGTATTGTGAATAAATCCGGTCAAGTATTTGCCCACGGACATTGTAAACACTAAATACGCCTTTTAACTGAATGAACAAGGAATCTGCGGGTGAAGATTCTTCCAGTGGGGTTTCTGCCTGTAATCCCTCAAACACAACATAAAAGCGAGTGCCAAAAACCGTATCTTTTTCCTGAATGGTAAAGTGCTGCGGATCGGTATACTGGGGCTGTTCATTGTTCTTTTTCCGCTTTAATTTTTCAACATCCACATATGTAACATGCGTAAAGATATCCTTATCAATAAAATGCTTGGTAGCCGGCTCAGGTGAATTCCCCATTCGTTCATTCATAATCAGTTTAGGATATAAAGTAAATGCCTTTTCTAAACGGCCATTTTTTAAAGTAAAATAATCTACTCGATAATACGCAACATTGCCAATTAACGTATCGCCTTGATACGAAAGGTAATATTTATACATCGGCACGGTATCGCCACGATGAAGCATAATGTTTTCATTATTTTTAAAATCTGGATTGAGCGATTCCAAATTTATACGATTGACATTTTGTGAAATAAACTTTTTATGCCCGGCAGAAATCACTGCTCCTAAAATTATCATTCCAAACCCAATATGTGCCAGCGAAGCACCCGCCATTTTTAGATTTTTAGTTAAATATCGAATAATATAATCAGCATTGGCTATCACCGTAAAACCGGAAGCAAAACATAACAAAATATACTGCGGATTATTAAACTCTTTAAATACTAAACCGGCAAGCAAGGTAAGTCCTGCTGCAATCATAATTGACCGCATGATTTTTCCCCAAAATACATCCAGGATATTTTTTTTATACAACAAAAACTGACTTACACCCATCATCACTGTAATTAAAATTGCCAATACCGCTTGCACTTTATTGTATGTATCAATGCTTCCCGGGGCATAATTCGTACCAATGAGTTTGTTAATTACCGGCTTGGATGTTTCAAACGTTAAATGTAAGCCAGAAATGAGCAGCAATAAACTACCGATAAACATAAAAAACTCCCGACTAAATGCTGACTCTCCCTGAGTATCCTGCGGAAAGTAGCGATTGGCCAAATAACCTGCCAATCCCAACGAAACTAACCCAAAGATGAAATATGCTATTTTAATAAAACTATTGAAATTGAGATAAAATCCTAAAAGCAACAATACTAATGAGAAGATAGAATACAGCAAGCGGGTTTTAAAGGAAGGCATAATCAGTACAACAGGCAGCCACATAAAGAAAAACAAATACATGAGTAATTGGCCGGTCATCCCTAAATCTGTAAATGAATGTACCGAAGCATCACCTAACACACCGCTTCGAGTAAGAAACGTAGAATACAATATCAATACAAATGAGATGATGATAAGAAAAAATGCTACAAAGAGCGAAGTTCCTTTATTCTTTTTGATAAGCATCAAGTGACCTCCACCCACTAAGGTAAGCCAAGGTACCAGCGATGAATTCTCCACCGGGTCCCAAGCCCAAAAACCTCCAAAGTTTAATGCTTCGTATGCCCAGGCACCACCCATCAATATACCGGTACCTAATACTGCAATGCCTACAAACGTCCAGGGCAATGCCGGAGCAAACCATTCCGTATATTTTTTATTTGCAATTCCGGCCAGTGCATAAGCATAAGGAACTAAGGTCAATGCAAACCCCAAAAATAACGTTGGGGGGTGAATTGTCATCCAGTAATTTTGTAGCGAAGGATTGAGTCCTCGCCCATCCAACTTAAGCAGGTAATCAGGATTATTCAAAAACGGTAGGCCAGCCATGCTAGGATGTTCACGGGTAAGTAGAAATGGATTGGAGCCGATTTTATATTGAATAATTCCGGGAATATCAATCACAGCACCAATAACCATAGAAGCCAAAAATACCTGCACAACAGAAAAAATAGCCATTACATAAGGCTCCCATTCACGGCTTCGCCAAATTAGAATGTTACCAATTACTACATGCCAGAAAGTCCACAACAGAAAGCTTCCCTCCTGTCCTTCCCAAAAAGCTGCAAAAACGTACTGCGAAGGTAAATCACGACTGGAATGCTGCCAGGCATAATGGTATTCAAAGCGATGGGATAAAAGTATATAGAATAAGGTACTGATAATGCCAAGCACGCCTACGGAGTGAAGCATGAATCCAATGCGACCTAGTCTCTTCCAACCGGTATGAATAAGTTCATTTCTTCCGGCCATGCAATATGCCAGGGTTGACAAAATAGCCGCCGAAAACGATAATGAAATAAACAAATTACCGATGATACCCAGCCAAAGATTTTCTCCGTTGTACTGTATTTCCATGCCTTACTTTACTTGTTGAGTTTGAGCGTCTGAATACTTAGACGGACACTTCGTGAGTACGTCTTTAGCATGAAATTCATTGCCCTGCATTTTACCAATAACCACTACCTGTTCTGACTTTTCAAAATCTTGAGGTTTAGATTTATAAAGCAATACTTTTTTTTCCTGGCCTTCTTTATCTATTAGGTAAAAGGTAAAAAGATTAGCATCAACCACTGGGTTATACACCATTTCTTTTTCCAAATTCAGCTTACCCACCACATGAAACGTTTTATCAGGCTCGTTCATGGCTTCAGCAAACGAGGCGTAGGTTTCGGAGCTTTGCAATGAATAAAATGCCAAGCCTACAGCTCCGGCAATAATAAGCAATAAAACAATGTGCGATTTCTTCATACTACCGCTTTTCAATTATATTAAACCACAAAGATAAGGGTTTGTTTGATGTAAGACCGAATCAGCAAAAACAGCATGTATGAAAGCCAGACAAATAAAAAAATAAATTATTATATGTGGGGTTGAATTTATCAGCTTGAATAAAATCAATTTTAGGGGTAAACTGAATATTTATGTAGCTGTAAAACATATATATCATGTGATTAAATTGTTTAAATAAATTTTTATATTTGGAAAAACAGGCCTGATAAAATCATACCTATTTTCCACTATTGGATGCAAAAGGATGATTTTTTCAGACTTATAAGTAAGTTACCTGCAAGGCAAAAAACTAAAAAACCAACGATATGAAAAAATTTGACACCGACGAAAAGTACATTATTTCAGAAATAGTAACTCGATGGAAAAATGGACAGGCAGTTTGTTTAGCTGACATTGTTGATAGATTTCTCCTTGATATTGATGTTAAGCTTGATTATCAAAATAGAACTGTTGAATTGTTATTTGATCAACAAAAATTTCTTCATTTAACTAATTTCACAACGATTGTAACTGATAAAGCATGGTTATTAATGCGATTTGTGACATTACTTAAATATCTACAAGGACTTGATTACATTTATTTGTATCAACAAGGAAATGTTCCCAAACAACCTACAAGATTTGGTCTATTATTGAAAGGAAATACGCCAGTTTCATACCAAATTACAGACCCGATAATAGTTGACTTTTTACTTGATTACTCATATCGAACAATTGTAGTTGGACAAATTCTTATTGATTACGTAGAAAATGATTTTAAGACTGATGAGCAAATTAGACATGATGAAAATATTAAAATTGCAAAAGACAATCTAGATGTTGCAAACAACTCGCTGGTTCAAGCGAAGAAAAGTGTAAATAGGTCTTCTGTGGCAATTGGGATTTCTATTCTTTTAGGGATATTGAGTATCGCTGTTTCAATTTTTTTATCACAAAGACCGATTGATGCTAAAATAAATAAAACTCAATATGAGACTTTAACTAAGTCATTAATCTCGATTGATTCTTTATATAAAAAGACTAATGATTTTCTAGAACAAAATATATTACCAGACACAGTAAAAACAATTGTAACAAAACCAGTAAGATTAGTGAAATAAATGCCCAGCAGGTAACAAGCGGTATAGTTAATTGCCGGTGCAGTGGGTATTCGAGCGGTACAGCTCGTATCAAAAGTAGTTGTAACTTGATAGGAAAGTGCTTCGAAATCGGCAACTAACCATACCGCCAACCGTTATGCACAAGGCTAAAAGACAACATCTAGACAAGAAACTGACCGACTGAACTCATAAAAATCGTATTTT
The DNA here is from genome assembly GCA_026418175.1 of Flavobacteriales bacterium. GTDB lineage: Bacteria > Bacteroidota > Bacteroidia > CAIKAF01 > CAIKAF01 > BA4. Next base: position 70,168 of record JAOABX010000008.1, on the reverse strand, counting down.
TGATAACAGTAATACAACATTAAATTAAAAGTGAAACAAAGAATTTATATTGACACATCCGTTTTCGGTGGACACTTTGACGAAGAGTTCAAAGAACATACTGTTCCGTTGTTTGATAGGATTAAAGCAGGTGAATTTATAATTCTCTACTCGACAGTTACGCAGGACGAACTTGAAAACGCACCCGAAAAAGTAAAAGAACTTGTAAAAAGCCTTAGAGCTGACCAAACAGAGTTCATAGAAATAACTGATGAAGCGGTTGACTTGGCAACTGAATATATTACTGAGAAAGTTGTTGGGCAAACAAGTTTTGCTGACTGCTTGCACATAGCATTAGCAACAATAAATCATGCAGACTTTTTAGTTAGTTGGAACTTCAAGCACATAGTTAACATTGAAAGAATTAGGGGTTACAATTCTATCAACATTAAAAAGGGTTACAAGCAATTAGAAATACGTTCACCAAGAGAATTTAAAAAATATGAAGACGACTGAAAAAACATTTGACGCTGTTAAATTCATGCGTCAACAGCGAGACAAATTGAGCGAGAAGTTATCTAAAATGACTAAAGAAGAAATTTTAGAATACTTTAAAAAACGCAAAACACAGATGACAATAAAGCCCTGTGCATAACAGCAGTAACCGTTGCACAACCCTCTAAAAAACATTTGAATTGATTCTTATTGAAGAAATCGGCCATATGAGAGCCCATTTAACAAGGCCTGGTTTTTCTATTAATTTTTTGGGTTTGTAATTTTTGATGCTCTTATATCGGCTGTAATGAGCTTATTAGGCATTGAAAAAGTGTTTTTGTTCTTTCTATCGTTATGCTCGCTTCTACCCTCATAACCTGAGCATTGACTTTTGCCTTTTTGTGGATAAACTTCAGGTACTTCTTGATGTTATAACTAATGGCGCTTAACAGCACGTGTTTATTGGCTCCTTGCATTCCTCTCGTGTTTACTCTGCGCATATTCATATAATTTAACAGTGTGCCCAGCACCGGCTCTACCGTGCGGCTTCGCATTCGGCTCATCCATCGGGCATACTTCGCTTGGCTTTGTAGCTTGTGATGCATCCTATCGTAATACGGCTTGTCTATGCTGTCTTCTATCTTCTTAAAATCGCTCTTGCCTATGCATTGCGCTCTCAACGGGCAGTCCTTGCATTTGCTGTTGTCGCTGCGGTATATTCGTTTAGTGTATCCCTTGCTATCTGTAGCTATCCTCTTAAACGGCAAAAGGGCTCTATTCCCTCGCTGACATTCGTATTGGTCTTTTTCCTGGTTGTAAATAAAACCTTCACGCTCTGCTTTGTATTGCCCAAAATTGGGTATGTAGGCTTCTATCTGCTTTTCTTCGCAATATAGCAGTGCCTCGCCACTGCTATAGCCCGCATCGGCGGCTATCTCTTCTACCTGAATGTGCGATTGCTTTAAGTTCTCTATCGTCTGACCCAATATCTCCGCTAAGTTTTGGCTATCCCGGTGGCCTGCACTACTGGCACAGGCTCCAGTTATTACATGGTGTTTGTCATCTACAGCTATTTGTCCCGCATAATTCAACTGCCTTGCCTTGCCCGGCTTGGTGCTTATCTTCGCATCGGGGTCGGTTGGGCTGTAATGGGTGTGATTGCTCAAATACTTGGGTCGTATCAAATTCCCGTTCTCATCTACTTGTTTGGGGTTGTCCACATGCCCGGGCATCCCTTGGTAGGCCTTCGCTTTCCACTGATGGTGCCGCGCTACTTCTTTCTTCTTCTCCATGCTTACCTTATACTCGCTGTGTTCGTTCAACTCTCGAGCGTATTGCTCCGCATCTTCTATCACTTCTTTTTCTACCAAACTATCCATGCTGGCATTGGCTTTCATATAAGCGCTATCGATCGCCTGACGCTTGCCTCGTACCATCCCTTTTTCGATACACAATTTTAACACCTTTCTGAACAACTCTAAAAACACTTCTTCGCCATACAACTGACGGGTGCGACTAATGGTACTGTGCCATGGCAAGGGCTCGTCTATATCGTACTTCAAATACCAGCGCACATCCAAGCAATTGCTGCAATAGGCAATAAGCTTTCGATCGGAGTTGATATTATTTAAATACCCCACTAAGCATATCTTGAAAAACACCACCGGGTCGATGCTCTCGTGGCCTTCTTTGCCGTAGTACTTAGCCGTGGCTTGATACAGAAAACTTAAATCCAATGCCTTGGACAATTGCCGATAAAAATTATCTTCTGCCACCAGCTCCTCTAAACTGAACTGATATAATATTTTCGGCTGTAATTCTTTTCTCCCTTGCATGACGCTAAAATATCTACATGCTCCGCAATTTAATTATTGTATTTCTAAAAGTTATTTATTATTTTTCGTTAGGTGTGCAACGGGCACACGGATTTGGCGTCATGCGGAGTGACGTGCAAACTTGGAGATTTGTGCTTCTACTCAAGTGTGGTGCAGGTTGACAGCTTTGTGCTTCTATGCCCGCCCGAACGCAAAGCCCGAGACCGTAGGCGGTCATTTTAAACGAAACAACATACCAACATAAATGAAGCTATGGAAAAAATTTTAGCATTTATTGACTTACTCGGATTTAGTCAAATGGTAAACACAGACGAAAATAAAGCCCGAGTAATTTTGAATGACTTTTACAATATTGCCTTTAAAGAAATAAAAGATAGGCCAAGTGTTAATGGACATTTATTTTCAGATTCACTTTTGGCTTATTCAGACTCTAGAGAAGACCTTATAAATTGTCTTGCAGCTATTTATCAAAAGTGCTTGTTAAAAAATGACTCTTATTCTGAGTTATCTAAATTTTTTCTGTTGCCTCGTGGAGCAATGAGTGTAGGAATTGTAAATGTTGAAGAAAGACAAACAGCCCCTAATCTTACGAAGGACTTTATTGTTAGCCAAGCATTAGTCCATTCAGCAAAATTGGAAACTCAAATAAAAGGAAGCCGACTCCTTGTTGCCGTAAAAAATGAACAACAAGAACAAATGCAACTTGATTGGAATAGAAACATTAGATATGGTTTGTATCAAGATGATTCTTTTACATTTTTAGAAAACTATAAATACAAAGACGTTTTATGGTTTTCGTCATTTGACGATGGTAGAAGCCAAAGAGATAATCTTATAAACTTGATTGACATTGCAATCAAATTAGTTAAAGACAATTCAAGAAATGAAAAAGTGCTTCTACAACATATATGGACTTTACGAATAGGGCTACTATCTTATTCAAAATATTTAGGACAAGAAAGTGACCCAGTATTGAAAAGAATAATAAGAGAATTTAAGGCAGACCAATATTGGCTTTTATGGATGACACTCATTGAAATGATAGTTAACAGTACAACAGAGTGGAAATATGCAGCAAGCAAAAAAATAGTTGACTTTTACAAAAAGACAAGTTTGAAAAAAGGATGGAGTAACTTAATAGAAGAAATAAATAAGCCAGGCGAACAATATGCATTGAAATGCTTTGAGAAATTTTTAAATGAAATGTCAATACAAACAATATAAAAAACGAACCGCCAAAAGCCGTAACCGTTGCACAACTTACTTTAAAAATATTCTTTCGGAATCATTGGTTTTATATCGGCCTTATTAGAAGCGTTTTAAAATATCCTGGTTTTTATCTTAATTTTTGAGTTTGTAATTTTTTGAACTTGCAATATTCCAATGTTCTGAATTGTTGAAATTAAATTGCTTTTACTCCAATATTTTTTCCAGTTTCAATCCACGGCTACCTTTGAGTAGAATATGCCAGCCGTTAAAATCCTGATGTTTAAACCAGCCGGCCGCATCGGATGAATTTTCAAAAAAATGTGCTTGTATCTCCTTTTTATATTGGCCAAATTCCGTGCCCACCAACACCACTTCATCGGGCGATAATTGTTTCACTAACTGCACGATCGCCCAGTGTTCTGCAGCTGCATGTTCTCCCAATTCAAGCATGTCGCCCAATATTACACATTTTTTACCCGGTATTTGCATAAAACTACGCAATGCCAGCTCCATACTGCTGGGGTTGGCATTGTATGCATCCATGATGATAGTAGCCCCTCGGTAATTAAGCATTTGTGAACGGTTTAATCGAGGTTGATATGTTTCGAGCGCCTGAATAATGTTTTCCTGGCTTACTTGAAAATAATGCCCCACGGCTGCAGCCAAAGCCATATTTATCCAATTAAATGTTCCTGCCAGCCGGGAGATTGCCACTTTCCCATCAGGAAATTGAAGTCCTGCAAAAATACCATGCGGATAACTATGGCAAATAAAATCAGCCTTGGGGTCATCTCCATAAATGATGCGTTTAAGCGAAGCAGAGTCTTCCATTAAATCAGCCAGGCTTGCATTAACAAAAGCTGTACCTCCGATTTCATATAAGTATTGATACAATTCCGCATTAGCTTTTCTTACTCCTTCGATGCTGCAAAAACCTTCCAGATGATCTTTTCCATTATTTGTTACTACCCCAAAATCAGGGGCTGCTATTTTACACAAGGCATAGGTTTCATGCAGATGATTAGCACCAATTTCAATAATGGCCATTTCTGTCCCTTTGGGAATACTTAACAGTGTAAGCGGAACACCAATATGATTATTAAAATTACCGGGAGTAGCTATAGTTTTATAGGTTGTACTTAATACTGCATGCATTAATTCTTTTGATGTAGTTTTACCATTCGAACCACATACAGCAATAAACGGTATATTAAACTGCATTCGATGATAATAAGCCAGTTGTTGCAAGGCTTTGAGGGCATCTGGTACCAAAATAGTTCTTTCATCTACCTTACATTCGGGTTCATCAATCACAGCAAAGGAAGCACCCTCATTAAGTGCTTGGGCTGCAAATGTATTTCCATTAAAACGTTCTCCTTTCAGGGCAAAAAATATACATCCTGCTTGAATAGATCGGCTATCTGTACATACCATCGGATGTTTTTTATAAACCTCATACAGGGTTTCTGTGTTCATAATAATTAATATACTTAACATTTGAATACTTAAAACGAATGTATCATTTTTGCAATGATTATTGATGTTACCTAAAGAAATTCATATCAACGATTTTGATTATCCGCTACCAGAGGAACGAATCGCCTTGTTTCCGGTTGAACCCCGAGATAGCTCGAAATTACTACGATTAGAAGGAAATATTATCACCCACCATCGGTTTAAAGAATTGCCTCAATTGCTACCGTCCAATACCCTTCTGGTTTTTAATCAAACCCGTGTAATTCAGGCACGCCTTAAAATAACCAAAGCAACCGGAGCACAGATTGAAATTTTTTTATTGGAACCTATTTATCCTTCCCCGGTAATTATGCAAACCATGGGAGCTACCAAGCAAGTACACTGGCATTGTATGATAGGCAATAAAAAACGGTGGAAAGAAAATGAAGTAATATATCATCATGAACTTGAATTTTCTTGGGTTGACCGTGAACATGATGTTGTTTGCATTGCATGGAACGACAACAGGGTATTTGCCGAAGTGCTGGCAGAAGTAGGCAACATGCCCATTCCGCCATACATCAAACGTGAAGCTGTAGAAAAAGATAAAGAGGTCTATCAAACCGTATATGCTACTCAGGAAGGCTCCGTTGCTGCCCCAACTGCCGGTTTACATTTTACCGAACATGTATTGCAGGATTTAGAAAAACAGGGGATAAAGAAAGAATTCATTACCTTACATGTAGGTGCAGGCACCTTTAAACCTGTAAGTACTGAAAATGCATTGGAGCACGAAATGCATGCTGAAAAAATGTTTTTTAGCCGTGATAATATCATGCATCTCATGCAACATGAAGGGCCTATCATTCCGGTTGGCACCACCAGCATGCGTAGCCTTGAAAGCCTATACTGGTTTGGCGTAGGACTAATTCAACAACGCCTGGAGTCGTTTACTATTCCGCAATATTTTCCTTATGAACATGCTTGTAATATCTCTCTTCAACAATCCTTACAACGGGTACTAACTTACATGGACCAGCAACATTTAGAAAATCTGGAAGGAGTTACCTCTATTTATATTGTGCCGGGATATGAGTTTCGAGTTTGCCGGGGTATTATCACCAATTTCCATCAGCCTAAATCCACATTATTGCTGCTTATTTCAGCCCTGATTGGAGAACAATGGAAAACCGTTTACCATGAAGCCCTGCAAAACAATTACAGATTTCTTAGTTATGGTGATAGTTCGCTACTTTTAAGTACAAAGTCTATGATGTAACGCAATTAGTATAACAAAACAAATACAAAAAAATATTTCCCAATAAACTGGTAGTTGAATGTGTTTTTCTTCCTCTTATAGAACAAGCACTTTTAATATATTACTTTATTCACTATTTTGTGAAAAGATATTGTAATGCGAATTTTTTTCATCATTCTAACATATATGTTCATCGGGAAATTGCTTTCGCAAACTCCCGGAGAAAAAGCAATTCAATATCAAGAACGATTGTACACCCGTTTTTTGGTAGTTGATACCGGCAAAGGCGGATGCCTGCCAGCTGCTAGAATTTGGCCGGAAATGAATTGTGACAATGCATGGCAAATGCAGGTTTTGTGTGGCGGAAATGGTATGATTCCCGGTAAAAATGGTTTGGCCGAATGGATGGATGGAACTGTTCATTGGGCACACTATGCGGCTTGGCTTAGTACTGAATACTATTTACAATGGAAAGAACAAAAAAATGTATCGCTGATACGCGATGAACTTTCAAAAGCCTGGTATGCGTTATCACGTTTGGATAAAGCTTCAAAATTAAAGTATGGACAAAATCCGAGGGAAGACGGTTTTTTATTGCGAGATGATGTTCCTACTGCCCTGGCAGCAAAATTGCAGGGCATGCATTGCGTAAAATCAGGCGAAGTTTGCCGTACCGGCATAGAAGATGGTAATATGATGAGTCAAGACCAAGCGATATATATACTTTGGGCAGCAGCTATTTCTAATCAATTACTACCGGATACACTCACTTCATCGCTTGACGGCATAGCATTAAAAGAAAAAATAAAAACTAAATGCCACCAAATCATTAGCTATTTCCGGAATACCGATTGGCAAATTTTAGATCCCAATGGGAACCGGGTACCTATCGGTTATTCTGCCACCGGATATGCGTTTGCAATTGCCCGTATTGGCAAAATAATTACCGGAAAAAATTATCATAACTGGGGGTCTTTAATAAACGGAAGGCCTATTTGGTCAACCTTGATGCAAATTCCCTATGAAAAAAATAATCCTACGCAAACCGAAGTAAATATGGGTATGCAATTAGCCTTGTGTAGTGTAATTGGTTATCCCTCGTATAATCGCTTTACACAATGGTGTGAAGGTGCTGGTATGGAAATTTATTTATTAGTAGATGCTTTATTTAGAAAGCGTAATTTGGTTTTCTATCAATCCATGTTTGAAGAAATGCTTCATAATGCACCAAGCCATGGCCCTTGTTTTATGTCAACCCATTGTACAAATACTCCCGGATGGAGTGGTGAAAACCGTTGGTTTCATCCTAATCACCGCAACGGCTCAAAAGACCAGCAGGGAGCTCTGTTTAATGGGTTAGATTATTTATTATTATATAACTTATATCGGATAGTGTACAACGAACACTAAATAATAAAGTATTGGGAAACTAATCAAAAACTTTATTAAACGAAAACAATACGTTTATTTTAACTAATCAATAAACATATTTAATCTCTATACATTTAATTTATTCAAATTATTTACCGAATGTAAGTCCTAACCCTACACCGGCTAAGTGAGAAGGCGTATAAATGTTATAAAGAAAACTTCCAAAGGTTTGCCAAGACAGTGATCCGGTTCTGAAGCGAATACCTACCCGAGCATGCGGGCCGTGACCAATGGGTAGATTGTACGTTGTACCCTGTGGAAATATGTAAGTACCGGTACGTCCGCTGGGCAAGTATGCAAATGCATACCCTACTCCAAAAAAAACACCAAAATTTTGAAGAGATTTGGGTGTTGTGCAATGTCCAAAATTAAAAGTAAAGTTAATGGGTACTTCCGCAGTGAAATTTGTTTTCTTTTGAGGCACCAGTGCCGGATTAGGATATTGTACAAAATCGTTGTGATAAGTTACTGCCACGGTGAGCGGAAAGTTAATGGAAAATGTTCCCTCATTACTCCATTTAGCCGCTGTAAGACGCAAGTCATAATGAATTCCTCCACCGGGATAGCCATATTGAATATCTTTATCGATTCCCATAAGGAACGAACCTCCTACTGTATGATATATGGGTAACGGAACGATTTGCTTACCATCTTTGTATCTACGCTTGGGGCTATATCCTGAATTACCTGCCCCAGGAATACCCAATGCAAGTTTATTATAAAACACACCGGTTTGGCTGCTGCCGGTGTAAATGGTAGTTTTTGAACATGATGTCCAACCTAGTATTATCAAAATCCCCAGCGAAAATACAAGTAGATGTTTGCTATTCATAGGCTTATGTTTCACCTCAAAAATAGTGATTCCATTCACTTTATGAAATATTGTTAAGGAAATTAGTAAAAAAACGATGGTGAAAAAAAATTATTGCCTACACATTATCTTCACCCATCACACGGAATTCCATACCATCCATGGTTTCGTCAATTTTAAGCTGGCACGACAAGCGGCTTTGCGGTGTATAATTAGGTAATGTATCAAGCATAGCCCACTCCTGGTCTTCGGGTTGATGTAACTTTTCATAACCTTTAATAACTTGTACATGGCAGGTAGCACAAAGTGCCATTCCACCACAAGTAGCCAAAATCGGATAGCCCTCTCCTTTTAATACTTCCATCAAGCTAAGCGAAATACCTGTAGGAATTTGTAAGGTATTTGATGTTCCGTCTTTGTCGATAATAGTTACTTCAATTAGGTCTTTCATCAAAAGGCATTTACCCCGTTAACGGTAGTGTATTTAAAACTCAGTTTTTGGTCAGGATATACATAACGAAAAGCACTTTGAGCCATCAGTGCTGCTTCATGAAATCCGCACAGAATTAATTTCAATTTACCGGGATAAGTATTGATATCGCCGATAGCGTAAACTGCCGGAATGTTTGTAGAATAATCTTCCACATTTACAACTATGGAATTTTTGTCAATATTCAACCCCCATTCGGCTATTGGGCCAAGTTTAGGAGTTAAACCAAACAATGGAATAAAATTATCTACAAAGAGTTGGGTGTTTTCTTGTTGGTTATTCGTGATCGTTACAGATTCCAAATGTCCATTACCGCTAACAGCTGTAACATTTGAATTTAATATCAAATTTAATTTACCCTTTTTGGCTAATTCAAATACTTTGGCCGCTGAATCAGGTGCGCCGCGGAATGTTTCGCTACGATGCACCAGTGATAATTCCCCACAAATTTCCGATAAGTGAATGGCCCAATCCAAGGCAGAATCACCACCGCCAGCCAGCACTACCCGTTTACCCCGATATTTTTCAGGATCTAAAATCATGTAACTTATACCTTTCCCTTCAAATTTTTCCAAATCTTTTACTTCCGGCTTACGGGGCTCAAAGCAGCCCAATCCGGCAGCTATCACCAATACTTTGGATGAAATTGTTGTGCCTTCGTTGGTTGTTACAATAATGGTTCCATCATCGTTACGCACAAAAGAATCAACCCGTTCACCCAAGGTAAAAGTAGGCTTGAACGGTTCAATTTGTTTCATCAGGTTAGTAATTAAATCACCGGCCAAAATTTCCGGATAGCCTGGAATATCATATATTGGCTTTTTGGGATAAATTTCAGAAAGCTGGCCACCTACTTGCGGTAATGCATCAACCAAATGACAACGCATTTTTAACAAGCCGGCTTCAAATACTGCAAAGAGCCCAACAGGTCCGGCTCCAACAATGCAGATATCAGTTTGAATCATAGAATAGACTAAAAAGGTATGCAAAGTTAACACTTTTAACAGATTTATTCGGAAAAAGAATTTTAGTTAGGTTTGGGTAATTTAAAAACGTTTTAAAAACCCTTTTATGAAAATTGCTATTACCGGGGCGTCCGGCCACTTGGGTTCTGAAATTGCCCGACAATTGGAAAGGCGTGGCGATACACTAAAACTTTTAATACATAAGGATACACGAGCTTTAGAAGGTATTCAGGCTACTTTTATTCAGGGGTCCATGATGGATTACCCGGTGTTAGAAAAATTATTGGAAGATTGCGATGCTGTCATTCATTGCGCTGCAATCATTTCACTGAACGGAGATCCAGATGGTAAGGTTCATCAAACCAATGTGGAAGGCACAAAACGGTTACTTGACACAGCATTGAAATGTGGTGTAAAGCGATTTATTCACCTCTCTTCTATTCATGCTTTTCATCCGGAACCTTTGCATGAAGTACTTGATGAAACCAGGGAACTGGCCCATGACAATGCATTTTCATACGATCGGTCAAAACGCGACAGCCAATTGTTAGCTTTAAGTTATGTAAACAAAGGACTGGATGTAGTTGTAATCAATCCAACTTCGCTGATAGGACCGCCCGATCATAAACCATCATTACAGGGGCAAGCATTCATTGATATTTACCAAGGAAGGGTTCCGGCTATTTTTCGTGGAGGATTTGATTTTGTTGATAACCGGGATGTGGCCACTGCAATTATACAATCTTTGGAGAAAGGCCGAACAGGAGAATGTTATTTAATGTCGGGAGAATATATTACGATGTTGGACATGATTCGAATGGTGAATCTTGCCACGGGAAAAAAACGAAAAGCTATTATTCTACCTTTTTGGGTGGCGTATGCCTTGTTACCCTTTGTACAACTATTTTCGCTTATCACCGGCAAAGAACCTTTATTTACAAAGGAATCATTACATATTCTTCGGCATGGAAATACTAAAATAAGTTCTGAAAAAGCAAAGCGTGAACTTGGCTTTTCACCCCGACCACTTCAAGAAACCGTGAACGACACCATGCAATGGTTTAAACAAAACGGCTATATTTAAGCCATGAAAGCATTAATAAGTTACGAAAACTACCTTTGGATTTCCCTAATTTGGATGGGTATTGGAATTATTACTTTTTTTTACCTGTTTATTAAAACTGCACCTTACGGTAGGCATACTCGTGAAGGATGGGGACCAATGATTGATAATAAATTGGGATGGTTTATTATGGAATTCACTGTTTTGTTGGTCTTATATAGCTACTTTACACAAATTGGATTTCAGCTTTCATGGCCCTCGTGGATTATGGTTGCATTGTTTACATTACATTACCTCAATCGGAGTTTTATTTTTCCGTTGCGTATTCGTACTCAAGGAAAAAAAATGCCGCTTGTAATTGCATTAATGGCTATTGGATTCAACATAATGAACGGTTCACTGCTAGGTATGCATTTTACCTGGTTTTCTTCCTACACCATAGCATGGTTGTATGATCCAAGATTTATTCTAGGATTCATTATTTTTTTTACTGGTATGGCTATAAATTGGATAGCAGATACACGGTTGATTAATTTAAGAAAGCCCGGTGAAACCGATTATAAGATTCCACATGGATGGCTATTTGAATATATTAGTTGCCCGAATCTGTTGGGTGAAATTATTGAGTGGCTGGGCTTTGCTATTCTAACTTGGAGTATTCCGGGGTTGGTATTTTTTGTATGGACATTTGCAAATCTGGTACCTAGGGCTATTGCTCACCACAAGTGGTACAAAGAAAAATTTGCCGATTATCCCCAACAACGTAAAGCCGTATTTCCGTTTCTATGGTGATACGTATTAATGGTCGTTTCCTTACGCAACCTATTACCGGTGTTCAACAATTTGCCCGGAGGTTCAGTAAATACTTGATGCAACAGGATGATGATATTAAAATTGTTACTCCATCAAAATCAATTATATCAACCGACTGGAAGACTATACAAACCGGAAAATTTTTTGGACACGCTTGGGAACAATGGTCACTTCCCGCATACTTGAAAAAACAAAATCATCCGTTGCTGATAAATTTTTGCAATACAGCTCCATTAAATTATCAACCACAGGTTATTACTATTCACGATTTAGCATTTCGGCATTATCCAAATACATTTCATCCTCTGTTTTCAGCATATTATAATTGGCTTATTCCGAAAATTGCTAACAAAGCAATTCGAATCTTTACAGTAAGCGAAACTATGGCAGATGAAATTTGTTGTAGTTTTAAAATACCTTCTTCTAACATCCAGGTAATATATAATACTGCTGAAATTGTTTCAAACACACACACCAGAGAAAAATTTATACTTTCTGTGGGAACCATTCAACCGCGAAAAAACTATCGGTTGATGTTGGATGCATTTCTAAAGTGTTCTAATGATTGGCAATGGGTCATTGTAGGTGGATTTTCTTCTAACTTTCATACAGACAAAGCCCTGATTTATAAATTAAAAACGCATCCACGTATTCAGCTTTTAAATAATATTCAAGAAGAAGAACTAAGCCTACTTTACAGCAAAGCATCGGTATTAATAAGCGCATCATTTTATGAAGGGTACAACCTGCCTGTGCTTGAAGCTATACAGCATGGATGCCCAGTACTCATTTCAAACATTCCTGTTCATCGGGAATTGTATTCCGGTCGGGCAGAATTTTTTGAAATACATCAATCAAATGCTGCAGCTACCCTGGCAGAACGTATCAATACATATAATTTATCATATATCAAATCGCCGGCTCCTCATCAAAAATTCACCATGGCAGTTCAAGGGCTTCAATTATGGCGCGCTTTGCAGAAATTGTGATTTTTACTTGTACTTTTAGCACGCGAATAACATACCATGCGAATTGCAGTTATACACGATTGGCTAATTACCCCCGGAGGTTCAGAAAAAGTGCTCCGGGAAATCTTGTATCTACTTCGCAACCAGAATATAACCCTATTTACTTTGATGGACTTTCTGTCTGACGAAGACCGGGAAGAATTTATTTTTGGGAAAAAACCGCATACCTCATTTTTACAATTGATTCCAGGCATTAAAGAAAATTACAAATATTTTTTTCCATTGTTTCCCCGAGCCATTCGTGCTTTTCGCACCCAGGGGTTTGATGTAATTATTTCATCTTCACATTCAGTAGCAAAAAGTGTACATAAACACCCTGGGCAAATCCATATTTCATATTGCCATACGCCCATGCGATATATTTGGGACATGCGTCAGCAATATATTAGCGATCATGGGCTAAACAAAGGCTGGAAGCGTCTGGCTGCCAAACCCCTGATGCGAAATATTCGCAACTGGGACTTTGCAACTTCAACAGATGTGGATTTCTTTATCGCTAATTCAAAGTATATTCAAAATCGGATTAAAAAAAATTATCATAAAGAATCAACTGTTATTTATCCACCGGTAAATACCGACTTTTTTGTTCCTTCTGGACAAAAAGAATCGTATTACGTTACAGCATCTAGGTTAGTGCCCTACAAACGAATTGACCTTATTGCTAAAGCATTTTCTGAAATGCCGGATAAAAAACTCATCATCATTGGCAATGGGCCTGATTGGAAAAAAATAAAAAGCATTTCAACTTCCAACATTGAAATGATAAAGTACGACACCTACGAAGTACTTCGATATTATTTACAACGTGCCAAGGCTTTTGTTTTTGCCGCCGAAGAAGATTTTGGTATTACCCCTGTAGAAGCCATGGCCTGCGGCACTCCGGTAATTGCATTTGGAAAAGGCGGCGTATTGGAAACCGTACACAATGAAAAGAACGGCATTTTCTTTCATCACCAAACCGTAAAAAGCATCGTTGATGCTATATACAGATTTGAAAATCAACAAAGCCAATTTGATCCTAATAAAATCAGACAACAGGCATTAAAGTTTAATCGCCAGCGTTTTCATCAGGAAATGGCTGCTTTTTTAGAAAAACATGCCGGCATAATATGCAGTTTATAGTTAACATCCATCGAATATTTACTTATTTATTAGCTGCTATACCCATTATCCCACAGCAATGGGTAACGTATTTAATTGCAATTTGGGGGGTACTCTCCTTGTTTCTCTTAGATTTTAAAAAAACCGATGATAAAAAATATTTCTGGGGAATGTTGCTCGCTTCTCCTTTTTTTTTATTACTCATACAAGCATGGGTAAGTCAAAATAAAACAGATTGGTTCGCGGTAGAAAAAGCACATAGTTTTTGGGTATTTCCACTATGCATTTTGTTTTTAAAAAAAATTGTACCATCTATTCATCTTCTTTTGTTTCATCGAATATTGGCATATAGTATGGCAGCATTAGCTGTTGCTACCAGTATTTATTTTTTATTGTTCGGATTTAAAATAACAGCAATCGAACAGCATGATTTTATATTCAGATATCGAAACGAAATCAATCAGCTGATTCACATTCATCCTACTTATCTTTCCCTTATGGCTGTTTATTCTATATTATTTCTTTTTTATGCATATCCTAATTTCAGTAAATCAATCAATCATCTGCACATTGTCATTGCTATCATTTTATTCTTTTTTACATATTTTCTGGCAGCCCGGTTGGTATGGATTGCTGGTGCTGCTTCATGGGTAATGATGATTTTTCTAAATAAACAACTATCTATTGTTTGGAAGGTTGTAACAATGATAACCTTACTTGCATTACTGGGGGGTATGTTTTCTGTTAATCCACGCACAGCTGAATTTGTTTCATTCAAAAAAGATCAAACAGCCAGTAATTCCCTCAAAGTTCGTACGGTAATTAGTAAATGTGCTATTTCACTGATTCCGATAGCTCTGCCTTTGGGCTTTGGGCCTACTGAAACGCAAAAAAAATTAAATGAATGCTATGGCAATGATTTAGTTTTTAAAAACCATGCTTATAACACCCATAACCAATACCTTGACTATCTTTTATCGCTTGGCTTACCGGGCTTTCTTTTTTTGATTCTCATCCTCATAGCCGGATTGATTGTTGCTTGGAAATACCACAATTTACTTTTTCTCTCATTCTTAGTACTTTCTTCTATTATTATGCTGGGCGAAAACATCCTGAACCGGCAAAGTGGTGTGGTTTTCTTTTGCTTGTTTTATTCCATTTTTATTCGTCAACACCTCCTTCAAGAAGATGAAAAATTAATTGACTGAACATAGTCTTCATGTTTATTTTGATGCTTCAATCAATGGCTCAAAATCTAATAGATTCATAATTGAATAAAAAAAAACTGAACTAAAACATCTAATTCCAGATTACACGAAATACTGGATTCAAGTTACTTACCAATAGACAACACAATCATTCACAAACACATCCATAACTCAACACGTACACATTTGGAACAATTCCAAAAAATTATTTCTATTCGACCAGTTTAATCAAGCTTCCATTTTCATTGCTTGCCATTGAAAAAATTCAAGAATTCGAACATTTGAAGTTGAATCTGTTTTCACCCGTAATATTTGAATCCGGATAGCGTTACCAGCAACAAGCAATTACTGACACTTCGTCCGAAAATAAATTACCTTCTGTGGTCCATTATATATAAAATCCAGTTAGTCAGTGGTAATGATGCCTACAATCATTTGTTTGAAATTGTTACGTCATGTATGGCTCCTGAAGCTTTGTCAAAAAAAGAATTGAACAATGTGCGAATTGTACATCGGTTTTTAAAAGCTTGCAACGATAGTATAAGCCTTTTTAGCAACGCATACAGTATTTTAGAGTCATCCGTTGAAATTGCCTGGAATCAACCCGAATAAATTTGCGATAAAATGTTGTCCATCCTTTACCCTATAAATTCTAGAATTTTGAATGGCGTCAATTTTTATTTAATCAAAAAGAATAAAAAAAGCCCCATAAGGGGCTTTCATTGATTAATCTTCGTCTTCATCCGGAGGGCCAAATTCTCGGCCACTATCTTTAAGCTTCTTTAAAAGTTGTTTTTTAAATTCTCGTTCACCTTCATAAAACTTAGCAGTTTTTTTTACGCCAATCAAATCAATAAAACGTGTATGGTATTCTTGGCGTAAGTCAAGCATTTTTTGTTCATATTTCAAGCGATTATCCATGGCGCGTTTTAATTCGGTATCTGTGGCATTTTCAATACCTTTATCTTTTATAGCTTTGAACTCCTGACGCATGGTTTTTCTAATTTCGTGAAGTTTTACATGTAATTCTTCTTCTAGTTTCCAAAACTTTTCAGCCTCTGTACCAGATAAACCAACAAATCGGTCTATAAAAGCCCGGCGTTCTGCCTTAATCTCTTCTTTTTTTCCCTTTCCAGGTAATTGCGCTAATGCTGCAAACGCTGTTGTGAAAATTAAAATTACTAAACTCATTTTTGTTTTCATACTTCTGAAGTTTAAAATTATACCTCTGTAATTAAAACTTCTACCACCACTTCTTCCTCTACTTCTTCTTGTAATAGCCAAGATTCAATGGCCTGAACAGCAGATTCTTTTTCTTTTTCTTCTAAAAGCAGTGTAGTTAATTGCACAAAATCTTCATCTATTAGTTCATATTCACCTCCGGCTGAAAATGCATCTACCCATTCATCTTCTTCAGTCCATAAATGATCAGAAACATTTGAAATATTATTCTTAAAATACACAGAATAAATCATCCAAATAGCAAAGAATACTGAAGCAGCTAACGACGTACCCCAAGCATACAATTTGATTTTTCTCTCTTTTTTAAGGGTTAGTTGATGTTGATTAAGGGTCTGTGCCATTAACTTTTCTTCCAACTCATTTGAATACCCTTCCGGCATTTCAAACAAGTTGGGCTTTGGTTTGAGCCCTGGAATATTTAATTCGTTGTTATCCATTACCATTTGTTTGATTCATTTAATAATAAAAGGTTTAATGATTTAAAAAATATTCTTGAATTTTTTTAACTGCAAGATGGTATGACGCTTTTAATGCCCCTACTGACGTGCCGGTAATAACAGCCAACTGTTCGTATGGTATTTCTTCAAAATATCGAAGATTAAAAACAGCCCGCTGTTTTTCTGGTAACAATTGCATTGCCTCTAACAATTTTTTCTGTAATTCATCGCCGGTAAAACCAATCCAAACATCATCTTTATTACCAGGCATCACAATCTTATCGTTTATCCAAGCTCTTTTCTTTTTTTGGTTTAAAAAATTGAGTACTTCGTGAATAGCAATCCGATAAATCCATGTATAAAGCCCAGAATCACCTCTAAACCCGGGTATTCCTTTCCATACTTTGATAAAAATTAATTGAAGAATTTCATCGGTATCGTCATGAGAAATCACCATGCGTCGAATGAGTTGATACAAACGTTGCTGATAAGTTTCAATGAGCAAACGAAGCCCCTTTTCTTTTGTAAGCGGATTCCTAAGTAAATGTAATAATTCTTGTTCTTCAGGTTCGCCCATGTGCTACATTGTAATTTTCGTTATTTATGACTCTATAATTTACAAATGGTTTAATCCGTTTCTCAAATCTTTTAATTTCAATTACAAATAGGTACCTTCGAACTACGAACCTTGGGTATGAAAGTAAAAACATACAAGTTATTTCCTGCAGTTTTTTTTGGAATATTTTTATTAATTGGAATATTGAATTTTAAAAAATATGGTATTTCTTGGGACGAGCCTATGCAACGTGAAATGGGCTTGTTATGTTATGATTATGTAACCGGAAAAAGTGCCGAGTTATTTAACATTCAAAACAAATATCACAATTCCACTTGTGAATTATTAAATGTTTTACCTGAAAAATGGTTGCATTTAACATCCGGCCGTACCATTTATTATTCCCGTCATTTGCTCAATTTCTTAATTTTTTGGATTGGGGCTGTTTATTTGTATTTGCTGGCTCTACGCATTGTTGGTAACTGGCGACTAGCCTTACTAGGCATATTAATTTTAATTTTGACACCCCGAATTTATGCCCATGGGTTCTACAATTCTAAAGACATTCCCTTCCTTTCATTTTTTATTATCAGCATGTATTATGGAATTGGATTTATTCAAAAACCTAGAGCCCGTAACTTATTGTTGCTTTCTTTGTTTTCAGGAGCATTATTCGGTATGCGTATATTGGGAATAATGGTTCCTTTTATAATAGGAAGTTTTTTTCTGTTGAATATATTAAACGGAAATTTGCGGTTGCTTCAACTTAAATGGCTGGGATTATATATTATCCTTTATCCGCTTTGTGTGTATCTGTGTGTTCCTGTGCTATGGCCTAACCCCATATTTCATGTGCAAGAAGCGTTTAAAATGATGAGCCATTTTCCATTTGATGACCCGGTACTGTTTATGGGAAAATACATCAAACCGGCTGATTTGCCTTGGTATTATGTACCCGTTTGGATAGGTATTTCGGTTCCAATATTATGGACTATCCTTTTTCTTTCCGGCACTTTCATATCAATTATTGATTTTATAAAAAAACCAGGAATATTCTTAAAATCACAATGGAAAGAAGCTTTGTTGATTGTTTGGATTTTTATACCCTGGCTTATGGTGATTGTTTTAGGTTCACATATTTATGATGAATGGCGACATTTATTTTTCATTTATCCGGCCATGATACTTATAATGCTGATGTTAATAAAAAAGGTTATTAAAAGAACACCAACAGGAAAAATAGAATTTTTAACTAAAACTTTTTTTTATGGGGCTTTCACTTGGCAAATACTTGTAACCGGTTATTTTATGATTAAAAACAACCCTCATCAATATGTATATTTTAATGCATTGGCCGGTAAAAACATCCACCTTCGTTATGAGATGGATTATTGGGGATTAAGCTATAGGTATGCTTGGGAATTCCTAATTTATGAATTAAAAGAAAAACCAATTGTAGTACAGTATGAAACACCTCCCGGTTTATACAATTTGGCTTGGTTTACTAACGAAGAACTACAAAAGTTAAAACTAACAGATTATTTATCGTGCAAATACTTTGTAACCAATTATCGGTTTCATCCGGTATATGATTATACAGAAAAAATTTATTCTTTAACGGTGGATGGATTAGAAATTATGACCATTTTCAAAAATCCAAAATTTAATAATTAACCTATGCTATTAGGTTTTTATATCTTATCCTTATTAAAAGCCTCAATCAACAATATCTTATTTATGTATTGGTAGAAACTTCATCCCCTTAGCTCCTATCTTGTTGTCAGCCCAAGAACAATGAACGTAATCGTAAAAACGTTATATTAACATTTCGTAAAAAACAATTCTATATTTCAAAAGAAGCAACATGATTCCTGATTATGATTAAAAAAATAGATATCATAAAGAAGTGCCGGTATAAACTTTTGATTTCTCGAAGACTTACATAATATGATATAATCCAAAAAAATGCAAATATCCTATAGGAAAGCATGTTTTGAGACTAAATTAACATTGGATTTATTCTAAGTATTACAAATTTTCTTCTTTGGCACAATCTTTTCCGGTAAAATATAAAGCTTTATTCACTTCTTTATTGAAATAAAATCAAATACTGCTCCAATATGGATATTCGGCATATCGCACATGTTAGCTGGCGCTTTGGGTTCGGCCCCGATATTAGTGAGTTTCCAAGGCTTGAAAAACTAAATAAAAAGGAACTAATAACAGAAATATTTCATCGTTCTTACTCCTTTGAACCTCTGGATATTGCGAGTAAACCAAAGGCTTCATTATGGAGGAAAAAAGGCCGGCTCAGCAAAGCTCAGCGAATAGCATTCAGAAAAATCAATCTGGAAGAGCTGATGGATTTGAATATTGCCTGGGTAAATATACTTACATTCAGCAAAGAGCAATTGCGAGAAAAAATGGCACTTTTCTGGCACGATCATTTTGCATGTTTTGTGCCTTATGCGTATGCCATGCAATTACATATTAACAAACTCAGAAAAATGGCATTGGGTAATTATAAAGAACTTTTGCATGCCATCGCAAAAGACCCGGCCATGCTTGAATTTTTAAGCAATGTAAATAACAAGAAGGATCATCCCAATGAAAATTTTGCCCGGGAATTATTGGAATTATATACCCTGGGAAGAGGAAATTATACTGAACAAGATATTAAAGAAGCAGCACGGGCGTTTACCGGTTGGAGGTATGATGAAGAAGGAAATTTTTATGTAGATGAAAAGGATCACGACTTCGGAGAAAAGCAATTTCTTGGGAAAACAGGAAATTTTACCGGAGAAGATATTATCAATATACTTCTCAATGACCGACGTACCGCCACATTCATCACCCGAAAATTTTACTTATATTTTATAAATGAGCATCCGGATGAGAAAAAAATCGAAACACTAGCTGAAGTATTTTATAACAGCGGTTATGATATCAGTCGTTTGATACGCGAAGTAATAGAATCTGAATGGTTTTATGAGGAAGAAAATATAGGGACCAAAATTAAATCTCCGTTGGAATTGATTTGCGGAATTCGAAGAGCTTTCGGAATCGAATTCAAAGATGATAAGGCCATGTTGTTTGCGCAACGAATTTTGGGGCAGGTTTTGGGGCACCCACCCAACGTAGCAGGATGGAAAGATGGTAAGCCCTGGATTGACACCTCCACCCTACTCTTTCGACTTAAACTAGGAGATGCTATTCTGCTAAATTCAAATATAGAAATACAAGACAAAGACCAGGCAGAAACCCAGCGTCTGGGAAACCGCTTTCGTCAGTTTGAAGCAAAAACTGATATGAAATATCTTTTTGCCATGATGGCCTCAGTTCCCGAAGATCAAATCAAGAAAATGCTAACTAACTACTTCATTCAACCTCGTAATAATTTGGCTGAAGCTTTAGAAATAAAAACAACAGAATACAGGGAAGAACTTATTTTCCATTTTGTGTTGCAATTACTCAGGCAACCCGAATACCAATTGTGTTAAATCAAGAAAAAGTATATGAACCGAAGATCATTTATAAAAAATACCGGACTTGCCAGTACCAGCCTGTTTATTCCCGGTTTTGTAAAAGCATTTCAAGGAAACACTGAACAAACCAATGGCCAGATTTTGGTGGTTATTCAGCTTTCTGGAGGAAATGACGGATTAAATACAGTAATTCCTTACAAAAACGATTTGTATTACAAAAATAGGCCTTCGATAGCTATTGCAGAAAATCAGGTTTTAAAACTTACTGATGAAATGGGTTTGCATCCCTCGCTGGAAGGAATTCGTGAACTTTACAATCAAGGGTGGTTAAGCATAATTAATAATGTTGGTTATCCTAATCCTGATAGGTCACATTTTCGAAGCATGGATATTTGGCACACTGCCAGTAATGCTGATGAGTATTGGCAAAGCGGCTGGCTTGGAAGATACCTGGATGCTCAGTGTAATGCTGGAAAACCTATTTATACCGCCATGGAAGTGGATGATACATTAAGCCTGGCAATGAAAGGAGAAACGTTCAATGCATTGGCCGTTGCTAAACCAGAAACATTTTATCAAGCTTTCAAGTTGCTTAATACCCAAAAAATACCTTACGACTCAACCAATGAAAATTTAAATTATTTATATAAAACACTGGCAGATTCAGAATCAGCTGCCAATTATATTTACGCACAAAGTAAAATTTATCAAAGCCGGGAAGAATATCCAGGAACTGAGTTAGGTAAACATCTGAAAACCATTGCAGAGCTAATTATTTCAAATACACAATCATCTGTTTATTACTGCGAAATAGGTGGTTTTGATACACATATTGCCCAATTGCGAACACAAGCCCAACTTCTTAAACAATACAATGATGCCATATATCCCTTTGTGATGGATTTGAAAAATAATAACAAACTTAACGATGTTACCATTCTAACATTTAGCGAATTTGGCAGAAGAGTGGCGCAGAATGCTAGCGGAGGAACTGACCATGGTACAGCCAATAACATATTCATCATCAACGGCCAATTAAAAAATGCCGGAATTTTGAATGAAAGCCCTGATTTGCAAAAACTAGACGATGGAGACTTAATTCATACCGTTGACTTTCGAAGTATATATGCCACTATTCTTCAAAAAAAGCTGAATGTACCTCCCGATAAAATTCTGAAGCGTTCTTTTCCCACATTGAATTTTTTTTAGCAATAAATTTCATTAGAATCATTATTTTTGGCAACATGAACATTTTGTTTAATTTGAATGTTTGATAATTACACAGCATAAAACAATTTGTTGAATTAAAAGCACACATCATGAAAAAACACATTTTTCTATTTGTATTTGCAGTATCTGTAACTTCAATTGGTTGGGCTCAAAATGCCGAAATAGACCAAATCAAAGCCCTTTTTGCAGAAAGACATAAAAAAGAAAAACTGGAAGAATGCATTAAGCTTTGTGAAAGCATATTGGCAAAAGATGTAAACTATGAAGTGGCTGTTTACTTATCACGCTGCTATTACTTCAAAGGTGAAGCCGAACAGGATAAAAATACCAAACTCGATATTTATCTAAAAGGAGTGGATGCAGGAGAAAAAGCTCTCAGTAAGGTGAAAGCTTATACAGAAGCTATGGCTTCTACCAAAAAAGAAGAAGATGCTATAAAAAAAATCAGCAAAGAAGATATTGAAGGATTATATTGGGTTGCTGCAAATCTTGCACGATATGCAAAATTTGCTCCATTTGGTAAAAAACTGGCGGTTAAAGGCCGTGTACGCTATTTGTGGGATCATGTGCTGGCTACTGCACCAGAATTTAATTATGGAGGAGTATATCGCTTCTTTGGAGGATATTTTGCATTGGTTCCGAGTATTACAGGCGAGCAAGACCCGGTAAAATCGAAAGAAATGTTTGATAAAGCAGTGGCTGTTGCTCCTAATTATCTTGAAACCAAAGTTTTATATGCCGAAGCATACTGTACCCATGCCAAAATAAAAAATAAACAATTGTTTAATCAATTATTGGATGAAGTTTTGGCGACAGATATTAGTCAATGGCCCGAGATTTATCCTGAAAATTTAAATGCTCAGAATAAGGCCAAAGAATTGAAAGCCAATCAGGCTGAACTATTTGATTAAATTGATTAACCATTAATAATTATTTACAAATGATAAATATAGCAAAACGCATTTTTGCCTTCCTGTTTTTAGTTAGCGTCATTAGTCTATCTGCTTTTTCACAAAACACTTACAAAATCCGAATCGGAAGTGTAATCCCACCAGATAGCCCTTGGGAAGAAGGAATCAATGAATACATAAAAAAAGTTGAAAGTAAAGCTGGCGGGCAAATCACCTTTAAAAAGTATTTGGGAGGGCAGCTTGGCGGAGAAGTAGAAATGATAAAAAGCATAGCCATGGGAAGTCTTGAAGCAGGAGCATTTAGTACAGCTGCTATTGCCGAAGCTTTGGGCATACCAGAACTTGAAACATTAGAACTCCCGTTTTTATTTGAAAGTGACCAGGAAGCAGATTACGTAATGGATAACCTCTTTGAAACTATTTCGAAATATTTTGAAGAAAAAGGGGTTGTTCTAATCATGTGGGGTACTAATGGATGGAGAAGTTTTGGTACGAAAAATAAAGCAATTACATCTCCAAACGATTTAAAAGGCCTAAAAATGCGATCTCAGGAATCAGATGTATATATTAATTTTTACAAAACTATGGGAGCAACTGCAGTTCCCATGGCAACCCCCGATGTATTGATGGCACTAAAAACCGGAATGGTAGATGGGTATGATCAAACACCTGTATTTTCTCTTTCCACAGGATGGATTAATACGGTAAAGTATTATACCGTAACCAAACATATCTATCAGCCGGGTGCTGTAATTATCTCCAAAAAGTTCTTTGATAAACTGCCCGAAAATTTAAAAGAAGCAGTTGCAATAAAAACAGATAGATTGGCACTGCAAAACAAATCACGCAATGCCGTGCGTACAGAAGACGCAGCCGTATTAAGTTCATTTCCTGATTTGGGCATAACGGTTACCAATTTAACCAAAGCTCAACGCGATGAGTTTAAAAAAGCATCTGAACCAGTATATAAAGCACTTGAGAAAAAGATTGGCTCACATATTATTAAATTAGTTCGCGATAAAATCAAAGAATACAAAGAAGGCAAAAAGTAATCGGTATGAAGATTACCACATGGTATTTAAAGCTAAATGGTTGGTTTGAAAGGCTTGAAAAAGTAATTTCCGTTGTCATCATATTAAGTATTGTATTGGTAGTTTTTGCTGGAACCGTTTCGCGGTACGCATTTAATCTTCCTTTGTATGGTGTAGATCGGTTGGGCACCTATTTAATGATTTGGTTGGGGTTTATTGGATTTCAAATAGCTACTTCTAAAATCAGGCATATTGAAGTAGAATTTGTAAAATCAAAAGTTTCCATTCGGACAAAATGCATGATGAATATGTTTATAAACTTCATCGCAGCCATTGTTATTTTTATCTTTGCGCTATTAAGTTACAAGTACACCATCCTTAGTATGGAGTTTAATGATAAAGACCCCGTACTAGGAATACCCATGTGGTGGGTTATTATGATAATTCCAATCAGTTTTGTTATTTCTTCGGTACGTTTTCTTTTCACTATTTTCCTTTGGTTGGATGTACTTCAAGGGAAACGCCTGGAAACAGATTTTGTAAATAAACAAATATTGTAAGGCCATGGAATTGTTCATTGTATTATTGCTCTTGTTGATATTGGTTCTTACAGGTTCTCAATTATTTTTAATTATTGGAACGCTCAGCTTATCACTTTTTTATTTAATAGGGGATGTAGAGTTATTTTCAATCACCAAAGACATGTTTGATACAGTGAATAAACCGGCCTTATTATCTATTCCATTGTACGTTTTTGCCGGTGCTGTAATGTCGAAAGGCGAAATTGCCAAACGCCTCATTGATTTGATGATGGCATTATTTGGCTGGATGAAAGGAGGTCTTACTGTGGGGGCTATATTTGCATGTGTCATTTTTGCTGCTATTTCCGGCTCATCACCGGTTACACTACTTGCCATTGGATCAATTATGTATCCTGCCATGTTGCGTTATAGTTATCCTAACACCCTGGCCTTAGGTAGTATAACCGCTTCCGGCTCGTTAGGAATTATTATTCCGCCGAGTATTCCCATGATTATTTTTTCTATCATGACAGGTGCCGATGTAAATAAATTATTCATTGCCGGATTGGTTCCCGGAATTGTAACCGCTATATTTCTTATGACTCTGGCATTAATTATTGCACGTAAATATCCGTTACAAACAGTTCCGTTTTCAGCTCCCAACCTGAGTACCAGCTTTGTTAAAAGCATCCCGGCATTATTGATGCCTATTTTGATAATTGGCGGCATTTACGGTGGAATATACAATGTAACAGAAGCTGCGTCGGTAGGAGCTGTTTATGCTATTCTTGTAGAATTGTTGTATTTTAGAAAATCATCCATAAAAGATATTGCAAATACCCTGTATGATTCGGTTATTATCATGGGTACTATATTCATAATTATTGCCATGGCAGCTGTATTCAACAGGTTTTTAATTCTGCAAGACGTACCTTCTTTATTACTTGAAAAATTATCCGGATTTATCACCGGCAAAATGATGTTTCTATTAATTTCTATCTTGATGTTACTTATTGTGGGTTTATTTATGGATGCCATTTCTGCCATTCTAATTATGGCTCCCTTGCTTTTACCTACCGCCCGGATGTATGATGTAAATATTATTCATTTTGGTATCATTTTCACTTTGGCTTTGGAAATTGGCTATCTAACCCCACCCGTTGGAGTAAACTTATTTGTATCTTCCGGCGTATTTAATCAGCCTTTCGGAAAAGTTGTTAAAGCCACATTGCCTTTTATGCTGATGATTTTTTTGTCACTAATCATCGTTACGTTTTTCCCTGAAATAATTCTTTGGGTAGATAATCAATAACAGATTATTCCCATCATTTTTGTTTATTTTGTAAAAAAATAAAAACATGAAAAAGATAGTAATTCTTTTTGTTGCTGCTATTAGTTTATCATCCTGTAACAAACCTACGTTAGTTGAATTTACTTACGATTTTTCAAATGTTCCACTTAAACTCGAAGCTCCGGTTACGCCGGGCCCCAATTCTTTTCAAGCAGAAGTGCCATTAAACCTTGATGAATTATTTAAAACAAATCATGCCGACCGCAGCAAAATCAATGATGTAACTATTGAAAGCATCGAATTGAACATGCAGGGAGGCCGTAACTTCAATAACTTTGAGAACCTGGTGGTAAATTTTTTCAGCGATAAAAACAATATGACCAAACTGGCCAGCCTATCTCCTGTTCCGAAAGAAAGCACAATACTAAAACCTGTTGCCACTGAAAAAGCAGATATACACAAGTATTTTTCAGAAAATTCGTTATTCATAATCATTGATGCCAACATGACCGAAATGGATACGTTGGGTTATGAAATGTTAATGAATATGAAGCTTAAATTTAGTGCTGCTGAAAAGAAATAAATGGATGAAAAGATTTTTAAATACGATTATTGCAACCTTGTTATTATGGGTTGGAAACAGTTATGCTCAAGGAATTGATAATCCGGATTTATTGTTGGGAATTTGGATTCCAAAGGATGAAAAATCGCATGTAAAAATTGAAAAAATTGGAACCAAATATTATGGCAAAGTGGTATGGCTGAAAGAGCCGAATGATCCCAAAACAGGCCTCCCCGAAACAGATGATAAAAATCCAGATCCCACCCTGAGAAATCAGCCGATCATGGGATTACGATTTATGAAAGACTTTACATATGCAGGCAATGGAGTTTTTAAAGACGGGCGTGTATATGACCCCAACGACGGAAAAACGTACTGTGGAAAAATCACCATTATTTCACCGGATGAAATTGATTTGCGGGGAAGTATTTGTGGGTTTTCAATCCTTGGCCGTACTGAAACCTGGAAACGTTATAAACCATAAACCTCATGAAGCAATTACTTCCGATATGTATCACTCTTACGTTGATTTTAACCTCCTGTGGATTTTTATGTGATATAAAAGGAAACGGGAATTTGATTACGGTAGAACGTACATTAACCAACTCATTTACCGGTGTTCGACTCGAAAGCGAAGCCAATGTGTCCATTATTTCAGATACCATACAGCGGGTAGTAGTTTTTGCCGACGAAAATATTGAAGAACGAATTCTTACCTCTGTAGAAAATAATACACTTATCATCCGCGTAGATGAAAATCAATCCATTTGTAATGCTACCATGGAAGTAAGAGTTTATACACCCTCCGTAATTCAATCAATACAAAACACTTCTTCCGGAAAAATAGAAACCATGCAAACGATGTCTCAGCCGCAGATTGCCTTGAAAAATTCAGGAAGCGGTATTATTGATATTAGTGCAGATGCAAATATTCTTTCAACACTTAATACCGGATTAGGAAAAATTATAGTGCAAGGCATGGCGAATTATTTAGACGTTACCAACACAGGTTCAGGCCATACCGAATGTTTTGATTTAATAGCTCAATTAGCTGATGTATTAAACACAGGATCGGGCCATAGCAAAGTAAACGTGATGGATACACTGAACGTAACACTCACAGGCTCTGGCAATGTATATTATAAAGGCAACCCTATAACCAACATAACAGATACAGGATCAGGAAGTGTAATTCAGCAATAACCTTACTTTTTAATGGCCTCCATGATGTTCTTCATGGGTTTCTGATACATTATGATGTGAATCGTGTTGCTCGGTTTTGTGCTTTTCACAATTCTTGCTGCAGTTGCTTGCTTTACCAATAGCACCAATTACAGGAGCAATGATGATAAACATTAAAACAACAACAATGAAAACTGTTGCATTTTCTTTTTGTGAATGATGCTCAGTATGTGATGACATATAGATAGAATTTATGCGATAAAATTATAAAAACAGATGAATATATCGAATCTATGCTTTTACTTATACTTTCTAACCCGTATAATAAGATAAATCAAGATAAGAAAAAGGCCTCCGGCAATGAGGAAGCCGGCTAACGAAAAATAATTTAAACCGTAGGGTGTAACCATCTCCTGCGGAAATGGCACTGTAGCCATTATGGAAGAACCAATCACCAAAGCTACAACTATAAATGTTATAGAAATTCGGTTGGTTACTTGATCCATTTTTTTCAGAAGGTAACCATACCCTTGCAATTCCACTTCAAAATGCAATTTGCCTTTACGGGTTGCCTGTAAAATGGCTTTAATTTCAATGGGTAGTGTGGTAAGAAAAGCGGTAAGGTTAAAATACCGGTTTTCTAATTCGCTAAGAATATTATCCGGTCGTAATTGATCTGCTACAACTTTGGCTCCCCAAGGCTTAATAAATTCAAAGGTTTTAAAGTTGGGGTGCATAATTTTACCAATGCCTTCCAAAATGGCCAAAGCTCGGAAAATCATAAATATATCACCCGGCACCTGCATTTGATAATTCAACATAATCTTTTGCAACCGCTGGGTAATATCTGCAATGCTTCCTTCACTCACATCCAAATTACTAAAGTCTTCAATTAACTCATGCATGTCATATTCCAACGATCGAAAGTCTTCTACTTGGTCTTCAATGGCAAGTTTACGCATGTATTCGGCAGCTTGGCGTGCATCACCTTTTGCTATTGAAATAAAAACGTTGGCAAATGCATATTTATCTTTTTTCATCAAATGCCCGGTCATGCCAAAGTCAAGAAGTAGTATCACCCCATCTCGTCGCACCAGCACATTTCCTGGATGTGGATCAGCATGAAACACCCCTTTTTCAAAAATCATTTCCAGGTATATGCTCATTCCATTTTCTACGATACGATGAGGGTTTAATCCCCATTCACGCAACTGGTCTACATTAGTAATTTTGCATCCATCGGCATACTCCAACACCATCATGCGTTGTGTGGTATATTCTTTATAGGCTTTGGGGATATATAAATTGCTGTTTTTGCCGTAAAGTTTTCGAAATTTATTAATGTTTCGGGCTTCGTTTCGGTAGTCAAGTTCCCGCTGCATGGTTTTTTCATATACCTTGACAATATCCGAAGCATTTAAAATTCCCTGTTTTCTTAAATATCGATCAGTTCGACGTACCACTTCATGCACAATGGCCAAATCACGTTCAATTACTTCCTGTACTTCCGGACGTTGTACTTTAACTACTACCAATTCACCAGTTTTTAACCGGGCTTTATGCACTTGTCCAATAGAAGCGGATGCGATGGGTGTTTCGACAAACTCATCAAAAATATCTTCAATTTCACATCCCATCTCTTTACGTATAATACGACGAACTTCTTCATACGCAAATGGTGGTACCCTGTCTTGTAATTTTTCAAATTCTTCTATTAAAGGCTCCGGCAACATATCCGGCCTGTTGCTAAGCACTTGTGCTAATTTTATAAACGTGGGACCTAATTCTTCTACTACCATGCGAATGCGTTCCCAACGGGTATATTCAAATACCGGCTTTTCATACCGCATCCAGGTGAGGCGTCGCTTTTCAGTAACAAATGTTCGAAGGGTTGAATTGGTTACAATGTCTTCAAACCCATACTTTATCAGTATGGCAATAATTTCCCGGATACGCCGGATATTTCGAAATGTTTGCTTAAAAATCATGGGTTGGAAGCCTGTTTGATGGCTAGCCGTGCAAAAGTATCAAAAATAGGGTGTGCTTAAATAGTTATCGAAAATAAAAATGGAACTTTTTTCTAAAATATTTATAATAAACAAAACGGGCTCCTTTTGATGGAACCCGTTCTTCTAATCTAATCTAAATCTAAACTATGCTTGCTCAAATTACTTACTTGAAGCAGCAGTTGTTGCTTTTGGAGCTGGTTTGTTTTTACCCAATTTAGCTTCTAATTCTGCTACCTGTTTTTTTAATTCTTCCAATTGCTCTTCCTCAGTTTTCTTCTTGAATTTGCTTGTAAATTCTTTTACTTTCGATTCAAAATCAGCTGCTTTGGATTCGCTTTTGCTCAAAAACTCATCTACCATTTTCTTTCCTTCTTCAGCAGAGATTTTACCTTTTTTTACCAGTTCATTCACACTGGCTTCAAACTTTTCAGACATAGCAGCGGCTAATTCAACACCGGCATACAGGAAATTTTTCAATGATTGTTCCATAATTGTTTTTTTTATTTGGTTAATAATAAATGTTTGCTGGCATGACACTTTCAAAAGCCATGCAAAAAATAAAAAAACACCTGTGCCAAATTTCACTTTTAAGTTTAAATAATTGATAATCAATAATAAATTTTACTTATAAGTTAAATACTATTATGACAATACTGCCAAACAACTGACATTCTTGACTTTTTGTCAGAAACTTGTCATGTTTTTTAACTTTTAAGTAAAATAAACTGACATGGATGACTGATTTTATACCTTTGGCAAAGATTTAGGTTTATAAACGTGTATGATTAAGAATAATAAATCTGGTAAAAATCTCTTTAAAGGTAATCTGTTGAAAAACCTTTTACAAGAGATGCAGGAAATAGAAAAGATCAGGGTAGAAACCAAATTCAACCTGGCTAACAATATTGAAGCTCTGCTAAAAAATAAAGGAATCAGCAAATCAGAATTTGCAGCCCTGATGGGAAAATCGCCATCAGAGATTAGTAAATGGTTGAGCGGGAAACATAATTTTACTATTGATACGTTGATGGAAATTGCCCATGCATTGCGTACAGACCTTACCGAATTGCTAAAGTTTAAACCGGAGCCATTATTTAAAACTGAAGTAAAAGTGGAGCGAAGAAAGCCTAAATCAGAGAATAAATCTTCGGAAGCAGAATCCTTTGATGATTTTGAATTGTTAGAATAATTTTAGTTTCTTCCTCCTCCTACGCGGTCAAATAAACTATCTTTTTTAGTGGTAAATTCGCGATTGCCGGCACCCAGTTTATAGCTTATAGAAAAAGTAAATACCCGACTATCCCACCAGTATGTACTATAAAAACTTTCTCCACTTGGTGATATCCCAAATGCCCGCCATTGTGTGGTCCGAAAAATATCACTCACATTGAATTTTATTTTCATCTGATCTTTAAGTAATGATTTAGAGATTCCGGCACTAACTTCACCCATTGGTTTAGATAATTGCTGCCCATCAGGCATGGATGTCATAACATAACCATTTAATTCCATAGTAAATTTCATCGGAAGATAAAATTCAATATATCCGCTGAACATCCCATACCATCCTTCATTAGCAATGTTTAATAATGTATCTTTAAAGTTATTGTATATTGCATTGCCACTTACCATCATAAACAACCAATTTCCAACAGACATTGAAAGTGTTACACCTGAAGAAAAATTATGTACCCTTCCAATGTTTCCTGATGAAAATATCAATCGTTCCGGGTTGAGGGAATCCACAAAAAATATTTCGCTGGATGCATCCGTAATTAAACTATAGGTTGTGTTGAATGATAATGCTTGAAATAATGTATAATTTAATTCAAAATTTTCAGAAAATTCAGGCTTTAAGTTGGGATTACCTTGGTAGCTGCTAAAATTATCCAAAACATATACAAACGGATTCAATTCTCCATAAGATGGACGGTCTATTCGACGGGAATATAATAACGATAAGTTATGATTTTCATTGGGTATATATGATATGCCGGCTGTAGGAAATAAACTGAAGTATTGTTGTTTGTTTAACTGAGAAGTAATGATTTGCTTGCCAGTAATGTTGCTATGCTCACCACGCAGACCAGCATGAAAATTCCACTTTTTAAAATTTCGTTTTATGGAAATATAGATGGCATTGATGTTTTCCAAATACAAAAAATGATTGGTTTGATTAGTGATAACCACTTCATTATTCAATGAATCGCGTGTTTTGAATTCCACAGGTCCATCGTTGCTTACGTAACTGCTTTTTAACCCTGCTTCAACCTGAAATCCTAGCAAATTAGGATGAATATAATCCAGCTTACCAGAAACAAGATATAGTTGAGGTGTTTGGGTGTACCATACATTTGGAACTGTTCGCGCTGTATCGCCGTTGCCTAACAAGTAAAAAAAACGGTAATCGCCTCGTGTATTTTCCCGAAATGTTCCTCCATCCACATTCAACATTAATTTTTGTCCATTGGTATCTATCTTCCACTGACTATTTATATTTAACTGAATATTGTAAGATGACCAGGGCGTATAGTCCTCCGTAATATTTACTGAATCAACTACAGTATTCAACGCATCTGAAAAAATGGCCCTACCCCCTCCCTTCCAATCGTTATGTGTTCCGGTAAAATTTCCATATGAGCCTATACTCCGTTTTTTGTTGATATCGTAATCAAATCCCAATTTTGCCATGTGTGAATGATCCTGTGATACGCCAGTGTATCTTCTTGCATACGAGGCATTGCCTATGGCACGTTCCATACTGGTTTCCATTAACCCCTTCCTGTAATTATAGGCATAAGAACCATTAAAGTTCCATTTGCCCTTACCATAATTAAATGTAAATGAGCCTCCTGCTTTTGGATAAATGCCTTGGCCATAAAATGCATCCAGGGTACCATTAAACCCTAAGTTCATTTTCTTTTTCAGTTTAATGTTTAAAATTCCTGCATTCCCCTGCGCGTCATAGGCTGCACCCGGCTGATTCATCACTTCTATTTTTTCAATATTGGATGCCTGTAAACTGTTGAGTAGATTTTTTAATTCTCTACCACTCATATAGGTAGGTTTATCATCAATGTAAATATTCACACCGCTTTTTCCTTTGATAGAAATATTACCATCATTATCCACAAAAACACCAGGTATTCTTCGAATCAGTTCCATTGCATTCAGTCCGGTACTGATGGTTGAATTATCTACATTAAGTGTTGTTTTACCAGCCTCAATTTCTATTTTGGGTTTAAATGCTACAATGCTGATTTCTTCAATATCAGTAGCTACTGGTATCAATATCAAGTTAACAAATTCATGGTGAGGTAATAAAATAGCCTCACTACGTGCAGAAGCATACCCTATTAGGGATGCTTTGATATATACCTGCTGAAACCGAATACCAGAAAATTCGAATTTTCCATTGATATCAGCAACTGTTCCTACAAACTGTGATGTATCAGCAATATTTACTACTAACACATTGGCAAATTCTGCAACAGCTCCATCCCATGTGGTTACTTTGCCAGTAATAGCATACTGAGCAAACAAGTTACTCTGCAAAAAAATACCTGCATATAGAAATATTTTGTAAAGTTTATTCATGTATAAATTTTGAGCAAGTTTAACATGTTGCAGAACAAGAATATGATTCATTCTTGTTCATTTAAAATAATTTAGGATTTATTTTTCTTAATACTCAAACATCGCTTTTGATTCGGGGTTTACTAGTTTTAAGCTTTTTCGAACGCCATTATAATAGCAGTGTATTATATTCGTTTGGCTAGGAATGAAATCATACAATATTGTATTTATTATTTTTATTGGTCCTGTTTCTTTCATATTTTTTAATTCTAAATAACACCAAACAGCTTCTTCTTCTATTTCATAACCAAGCATTTGAGGTTGTTGAAAAACTCCCCCTATTTGTATGGATAAGTGCTGCCTTATGTACTGAAAAAAAACATCATTTAATGATTGAAATCGAATGGAAGTCAGTATATCAACTTTTAAATCATACAGTTTAGATATTGCCTCTTCTAAATCATCCATAAACATTCTGCAACTCACTTGCAGGGTTTGTTCGCGGGTATCAATTCTAATTTCAGTAATACTTACATAGTATGGATGAAAAAAGTGTTCAGCATGCAATTGCTGCGTGCAAAAAATAAAACTCAAGATCAACCAAAAAAGTGTAAACTTGTTTTTCATTGCATGTAAAAATACAACGTATGGATGAATTTTCACTTTGGTTTGGTACAGGTATGGAACACATTGCTGACTGGAATGGATATGACCACATGCTTTTTTTGCTGGCATTATGTGGAGTGTATGAACTAAAAGACTGGAAAAAAATTTTCATTCTTATTTCGGCTTTTACTATTGGCCATTCCATTACACTAGCATTGAGTGTATTTAACATACTCAGAATTCCTTCACCCCTGATTGAATTCATGATTCCTGTAACCATTGTAATTACCTGTTTTAACCACCTTCGTCAAATTACTAATATTACAAATCAAAACATCTATTTATCTTATAGCATGGCCCTGATTTTTGGTTTTATACATGGCATGGGGTTTTCAACCTTACTTCGTTCAATGCTGGGCAATGAAACATCCATTGTACTACCCTTGTTATTTTTTAATCTTGGAATTGAAGCCGGACAAGCAATTATTGTAATTGGAATAATGTTATTTTCTTTATTTTTAACCCGTGTTGCCGGTATAAGGCCAGAAAGATGGAAATTTTATATCACTTCTGCTGTTTCAGGAGTTGCTATGCTAATAATGGCAGAACGAATACCGGCCTTGTTTGAATGATGATTGATTATGAAAAAACACCTTTTATTGCCTGCCTGTTGCGCTTTTGCATGTTTAGTAATTAATGGCCAGAATATTCAAAATAATCCAGGTTCTAATCACGGTAATAAATTTGAACAACTGGGTACCATCTTGCCTGATCCCAACTCTTTTCGTACAGCATCAGGAGCTCCCGGACATGAATACTGGCAACAACGAGCAGACTATGATATTCAGTGTCGTTTAGATGAAATCAACTTGATGTTGGAAGGTGAAGAAGTAATCACTTATTTCAATAATTCACCCGATGCACTTGATTACCTTTGGCTACAATTAGACGAAAACCAGCATCATCCGGAAGCAGAAAGCAACTTTTTTGATTCCAACCGCATGGCTAAACCTGCGACCACTTCCTCCATCGAACGACTGGATCCAAAAATTATGTTGAATGGCTATGGAGTTCAAATACTAGGTGTATCTGATACCAAAGGCAATCCACTACCCTACACCATTAACTATACCATGATGCGAATTGATCTGCTTGAACCACTAGCCCCCAAATCAAAAATATCATTCCGTGTGAAGTGGAAATACAAAATTCCAGAACGCATGAAAATTGGTGGCCGAGGAGGCTACGAAATGATGGACGATGGCAATGCATTATTTACAATTACCCAATGGTTTCCACGCCTTTGCGTGTATAGCGATTTTCAAGGTTGGAACAACAAACAATTTACAGGACGAGGAGAATTTGCCTTACCGTTTGGAAATTACAGAGTACGAATGACCGTTCCTGCTGACCATGTAGTGGCTTCAACCGGCACGTGTGTAAACATTAAAGAAGTGCTGAACAAAACTGAACTGGAACGCTGGAACAAATCACAAACTGCAACAGAACCCATCGAAATAATTACATTGGAAGAAGCTAAAGCCAAAGAAAAGAATCCTGTAAAAGATCGGTTTAAAACCTGGGAATTTAAAGCAGAAAACGTACGTGATTTTGCCTGGGGTAGTTCTCGAAAATTCATCTGGGATGCCATGGGTATAGAAAATTATGGTAAACGGGTAATGTGTATGAGTTTTTATCCGAAAGAAGCCTACGGATTATACCGTAAATACTCCACCAAAGTGGTTGCCCACACCATACGTACGTATTCCAAATACACTGTACCCTATCAATATCCGGTAGCAATAAGTGTAGAAGCATCCAACGGCATGGAATATCCCATGATTTGCTTTAATTATGGACGTACAGAACCTGACGGCACTTATAGTGAGCGAACCAAATACGGCATGATAAGCGTCATCATTCATGAAGTGGGGCATAACTTCTTCCCTATGATTATTAACAGTGATGAACGGCAGTGGAGCTGGATGGATGAGGGATTAAACACCTTTGTTCAATTTCTTACCGAACAGGAATTTGATAATAATTATCCTTCATCCCGTGGCCCGGCACATAAAATTGTAGACTACATGCGCCTGCCCAAAGATCAATTAGAACCTATCATGACCAACAGTGAAAATATTATCAACTTTGGCGCAAATGCCTACGGAAAACCAGCTACAGCACTGAATATTCTTCGCGAAACCATCATGGGTCGCGAATTATTTGATTTTGCATTTAAACAATATGCCAAGCGATGGGCATACAAACACCCCACTCCAGCTGATTTTTTCCGTACCATGGAAGATGCCTCCGGTGTTGACTTAGACTGGTTTTGGAGAGGTTGGTTTTTTGATATACAACCGGTAGATATTTCTTTAGACAGCGTAAAAACGTATCAATTAAATCGCAAAGATACTCTGCCGGTAAACATTGATACTGTCCTTATCAAGCCCAATTATCGCGACAAATTCATCCATATTACTCGTTTACGAAATAAACAAAGTGGTATGAAATTTTTGGTAGATACTGATACCAGCCTTCGTGACTTTTATTATTACTACAATCCGGAAAATGACAGCAGTTTTACCTTTGTTGAAAATTACTTTGAAAACTACGAAGTACTTAGTGAAGCAGAATTTAAAGCCTATGAAAACAAATTCATCTATGAATTATTCTTAAGCAATAAGGGCGGATTGGTTATGCCGTTGATAATTCAATGGAATTATGCAGATGGAACATCAGAAATTGACCGCATCAGTGCCTATGTGTGGCGAAAGAATGAACAAAAAGTAGTTAAAACATTCATCAAAAATAAACCAGTAGTATCTATACAACTGGATCCATTTCGTGAAACAGCCGATATTGATGAAAAAAACAACTACTGGCCGCAGACAGAAATTAAATCACGCATTGATTTATTTAAAGTAAAGGAAAAAGGGATGGGGCAAACTCCACCTAATCCAATGCAACGAAGTAAAAAATAGTGATAATATCAAATAAATAAAATTATCATTAAGTTATTACATTAACATCTATTCCATTAAATCCGGCCGTTTTTCTTTGGTTCGTTTGATTGATTGTTCCAAACGCCATTCAGCAATTAATTTATCATTTCCGCTAAGTAAAACATCCGGTACTTTTAAGCCCCGCCATTCTTCCGGGCGGGTATAAACCGGCGGAGCTAATAATCTATCCTGAAAACTATCGCTTAAAGCAGACATTTCATCACTAAGTACACCGGGTATTAATCGCACTACGGCATCTACCAATACACAAGCAGCTAACTCCCCGCCGCTGAGTACATAATCACCTATACTGATTTCTTTGGTAACATACACATCCCGTATTCGTTGATCTATGCCTTTGTAATGGCCACATATCAATAACAAATTATGTTTTAGACTGAGACCGTTGGCCATGGATTGATTTAGGGTTTCTCCATCTGGGGTAAGATAAATGATTTCGTCATAGCTTCGTTTTTTCATCAAATCATCCATGCAAGCTGCCAATGGCTCTAAACGCATCACCATTCCACCACCTCCTCCGTATGGATAATCATCCACTTGTTTGTAAGCACCCAATCCATAATCACGCAATGCAATGGTATTGATATTTACCAAGCCCTTATCTTGTGCTCGCTGCATAATGGAATGATGTAGCGGGCTATGTAATAATTCCGGCAAAACTGTGATGATATCAATATGCATTGTTGATTATTTAATAGATATATCTTTCAACAAAGATTCAAAAACTTTGTAATAAAGTGGATTTTCTTGAAAACAATCGGATAATCCAATTTCGCATGGAAAGTAAAAACCAATATGTAATTTAATTCCACGATCGGTTTCAATTAACCATTCCTCCACTTGCTGATCACCCACAATACGAAGGCGATCAATCAATTTTGTTTTATAGCGTAAAAAGTATGCTTCTCGTGATGAAAACAACATGGGTAAATCTTTTTTAATGCCTGAATCTATCAACAGCGTATTCGGATTTATTTCTACTTCTTTCTTTAAACTGTCATGAATATGTATTAATGCATGAGGCTTATGTGTAATATCCTGTAATATCAGATACGGTTTGTTTTTATAATTTTCTATATCGGGCTGCCCATTCAGTGTAATGAAGATGATGATTCTCTTCAAATAATTATCTAATAAATCTTGCTGAATTTTTAGATATGGGATGGATGTCTTGATATTAAAATTTGTTTCTTCATGCGTATATTCAAGATTTTGATCATCCTTTATACTTTGAAGAATTGCATCATTCCATGTTCGGTAGTTTGTGCCGGCAGCATAAATAATATCAAACACAAGATCATATTTCAAGGTTTTTACATATGCCATTTCGCGAACATAAGATGCATTATTCCCTTCTGCAATACCTTTTACTTGAAATTTGAATATACGATTGGAAGGTAAAAAGTTACAGGAAGTTGTTTTTTGCGAAAACACTAAATTATTCCAAGGTTTTTGGTATTGTTGATGCAAAAAAGAAAAAACAGAATCTGAGGATGACGGATTTCCGCTGGGTTTCTGAATACTGATGTAATATACAATAGCACCCTGCTCATTTTTCAATTGATATGTAAATTGAGAAGAACTTCTGGTAATCAAACTATCACAAAAAAATTTTAAAGTAAGGCTGGATGCTGGGTGAATGTCGCATGTAGGTTGTGCATAATAAATGATTTGATTAAAAGAAAATAAAATAAGTAGTATATTCTCTAAGGCAATGGCGTTTCTGATTACGTCCCTAATCATAGCACTATAGTTTTTTGTAAATTTACATTACGATTGGCTTGTATGAAATGTTTTACAACATTGTTAGTATTTTTTTATTTACTTATTGTCAGTTTTGGGCAGCATCCCATCTATTTAAAAAATCATCTATTAGCACCTGCTTTGATACAATCTGAAAATCTATTGTTTAATAGTGATCAACTACAAACAGACCAACTTTATATCGTTCAGTTTGCTGATTTTATTGCCTTTTCCCAAATCAATAAATCAATAGCCGGATTACAACCGCTACAATACCTTTCAAAAAACACATACTTGGTGGCAATTTCAACCGACAGCCTACAAAAGAAAAAATTATTGCAAGCCGGTATCCAATTTCTCCTACCCTTTAAAACCGAGTACAAGATAAGTTCACTTATTACTGAGGAGCACCAGTTCAATGGAGAATACTGGATTCATATTCGACCTGATGTTTTATTAGACAGCATTCAAAGAATATTCAAACAGGCATATCCTTCGATGCAAATACTTGGTAGAATTGATGCCATACATGGATTGTATGTAAAAATACCCAAACATGATTTTTATTCTGTCATCCAATCTCCTTTCATCTATTATGTGGATATTGCGCCCCAAAAACATTCCGATGAAAATGATGAAGCTAAAAACAGCCTACGCACTAACGTATTGCAACATCAAAATAATAGTGGACTCCCTTTAACCGGGCAAGGTATTCGAATGATGTTAAATGACGATGGCGACGTGGGGCTACATATTGATTATAAAAACCGTACCGACCAAACAGCGGCTACTCCTTCACCTGCTTTTATAGATCACGCTAATCATATCGCCGGCACATTAATTGGAGCCGGTAACCGAGATCCACGCTATGCAGGCATGGCTCCCGGAGCATTTTTAAAAGTACATACTTACACTACCAATCCTTCCAGTGGGCTGGCATTATTTGATTTCCCTAATGCTTATGTAAATGAACAAATCACCATTACTTCTACTTCGCAAAGCGATGGCTGCAATGCCGGATATACTGCTTTTGCTCAATTAATGGACCAGCAAATTACCGATTATCCTTCATTGATGCATGTATTTTCAGCCGGAAATACTGGAAATAACAATTGTGGATTTGGTGCAGGAAATAGTTGGGGCACCATTACCGGAGGCCACAAACAAGCCAAAAATGTAATTTCTGTGGGCAATGTTACTAACGGCGATTTACTGGTTGGCAGCAGTTCACGAGGGCCAGCCACCGATGGAAGAATTAAACCAGAGTGTGTAGCTGTGGGTACAAATGTTATTTCAACCACCGACTACCCGGAAGAAAACAACTATGTAATGAAATCAGGAAGTTCGCATGCCTGTCCGGGTGTGGCGGGCACTTTGGCCTTGTTGTATGAAGGATATAAAAATTTACATGGAAATAATTTGCCTTCATCAGCTCTAATAAAAGCTGCCTTATTAAACACCTGCGATGATTTGGGGAATCATGGCCCCGATTTTCAATTTGGATTTGGACGTGTGAATGCCCGAAGAGCTTACCAACTCTTGGAGCAAGGCAATTATTGGGAAGATTCTATAGCACATGGACAAGTGATTGATACATTTCTTATCGTACCTCCTGGAACCTATGAATTACGGGTGATGTTGTATTGGAATGATATACCTGCTTCGGTATTAAGCCAATACGCCTTGGTAAATAATTTAGACCTCGAATTAACCAATCCCTCTTCACTAACTTATCTACCCTGGGTTTTAAACAGTACACCCAATGCTACCCAACTTCAACAACCAGCCACACGGCAAATTGATACGTTAAACAATGTTGAACAAATCACTGTCATCAATCCTCAACCAGGCATTTGGAACCTTCGTGTATCCGGTACACATATTCCTTTTGAAAAACAGGCATTTGTTATAGTATATGAATTCGTTCAAAACGAATTAGTGCTTACACACCCAACCGGTTCAGAACAATGGGTACCCGGTGAAATAGCTCGTATTCGCTGGGATGCATACAACAGTCTATCTTCTGATTTTCAGCTTAGCTATTCTTCAAACGGTGGAATTACCTGGCAATTCATCCAAAACAATATTTCTTCCACCCAGCGATATTTTGATTGGACAGTACCCAATACCCCAAGCGGAAAATACCTTATTCGCATTGAACAAGATACATTGAATGATGTTTCAGATTCTTTTTTTTCTGTAATGCCAACAGCAGATTCATTAAAAATAGATAGTATTTGTGATGAAAATATACTATTAGACTGGCCTGATGTACCCAATGCTTGGGGATATATTGTATATAAGCTTGGTAATTTTTATATGGATTCAGTTACTACCACCCCCCAAAGTCAATTATGGCTAACTTTGCAAGGTCCCCCTGAAGAAAATTGGTTTAGCGTTTCTGCCTTAGGGCCTAATCATGCCGTAAGCAGAAGGGCCTATGCCATACATGCCGGAATGTCTATTGATGATTGTTATACCGGAATGGCTGAACAATTGAACAGCCCAAAACCCAAAGTTTACCCAAATCCTGCAACTTCTGAATTATTGATTAATGGATATCAGCTTACAGCATCCGATGAATTACTTATCATGATTCATGAAATTTCTGGTCGCCAAGTAATGGTACAAAAACAACCAGTTTCAGAACAAATCATTCGCCTCGATGTTAGCTCACTGACTAACGGTATATATTTGCTCTCGGTAAAACATCAAGAAGGTATAACTACTTGGCAATTCATTAAACAATAATTTCATGGAACATCTTAGCGACCGTATTGCATTTAAGCGAACTGACGATGATTTAACAGTTTATATCCGAGCTACGTCACCCAAA
The DNA here is from genome assembly GCA_026418175.1 of Flavobacteriales bacterium. Taxonomy (GTDB): domain Bacteria; phylum Bacteroidota; class Bacteroidia; order CAIKAF01; family CAIKAF01; genus BA4. The sequence goes on along the minus strand of JAOABX010000008.1, from coordinate 28,783 downwards.
GACAAAAAAAAAATTCGGCTTCTTCAAATTTGGCTGTTGTTATGGTTCACGGCAGGTATCATCATTATTTCCCAGCTTTTTTTTCCTGGATACAGCAGCGACGAAAAATTATTCATGGTAATTTATTTGTTTTTCTGGGCGTATTTTGCCTATCGCATTGCTTATGCTTATTACTTTAGAAAATATGGTACGGAAGTAATATACATTAACAATAACAAGTTCATGATTCGAAGGGATATTCATGGTAAAGCCGGTAAACCTCATCATTTTGTTGCCAAAGGAAAAAATCCATTTCGAAAAGTTGACGAAAAACCGGGCAGCATCAATGCGGCCTTCTACAACTCTTTTTGGGTAGTAACTGGAGGCTGCATTGCATTTGGCGAAAAGAAAGATGAATACCGGTTTGGATTACAGTTATCAGATGAAGAAACAGACAAATTAATCCGCTTGTTAAACAAAACTATTAATATTAAGAGCAACTAAAATTATCCCCACATTAGTTGTCTGTGTATTTAATTATTTGTGGGAGGCAACCGCGTGTTCCGCTCCTATGTAGCTTATTTGCAAACAAGCTGCACTAAGGCTGTGCGGGCTTATTGCCAGTCGCCTGCTCGCCTAAGTGCAGCTAATTTGCACCCTATGCTACATACCGCTTCACCCGCTGCCTCAATGCTTTGTATATTTTTTTCTGCTACGGATGAAAGTGAAAAGTTCCCAAAGACTAAGCCCATGATGCTGTGGGCAGCAGAGCTGACGGCAGGAAGATACTGACTGCCCACTTAGCAACCTGTGGCTGGCCTGAGTACTTGTAACGGACAGCCGCTTTAGCAGCATCATCTATGATTCAGTTCTAATAAAAGTAGAAGATAATTATATCCATTGCATCATTTCCTGCTGCAACTTGGCAGCCTCTTCTGCTGCTCTTGTGTCAAAATCATTGTCTGAAGATGCATAAATAATTGCCCGGCTGGAATTAACAAGCAATCCTACTTCCTCGTTCATCCCATACTTTACCACTTCTTCCAGCGAACCACCCTGTGCTCCAACTCCCGGTACCAACAGAAAATGATTTGGAGTAATAGCCCGAATTTCTCTTAACCACTCTGCCCGGGTTGCACCAACTACAAACATCATATTATCTGATGTTCCCCAAGTAGCTGCTGTTTGAATAATATGCTTATACAACATTTTATCATCTTGCAACAGCAGGTATTGAAAATCCTTTGCACTTGGATTGGATGTCAAACCCAACACAATTGAAAATTTTTCGGGATATTTCAAAAAAGATTCTACTGAATCACGCCCCATATAAGGAGATAGTGTAATTGCATTGCATTGCATCTGCTCAAAAAAAGCCCGTGCATACATATCACAAGTATTCCCAATATCGCCCCGTTTGGCGTCGGCAATGGTAAAATGTGATTTGCCTATATAATGAAAAGTTTTATCCATAATGCGCCAACCATCAGCTCCCAACGATTCGTAAAAAGCTGTATTGAGTTTATAGGCTACGCAATAATCACGGGTAGCATCAATAATACGCCGATTAAATTCAAACACTGGGTCTTCTGTTTGCAATAAAAAAGAAGGTATTTTTTGAATATCGCTATCCAACCCTACACAAAGAAAACTTTTTCGTTGCCGAATGGTTGCTATAAGTTGTTGCTTATTCATTTACACATTATTATTTTTCTAAACAGTAGCTCCTTCTTTCAATTTTTCAGCATTTTCTGCAAACTGTAAGGCATCAATAAACTCTTGCAGATCGCCATTCATCACATCGTGTAAATTATACACGGTTAATCCGATACGGTGGTCAGTAACACGGCCTTGCGGATAATTGTAAGTTCTAATTTTTGCACTGCGGTCACCGGTACTAACCAATGTTTTACGCTTTCTGGCAATGGCTTCCTCTTGTTTACGAACTTCTTCCTCATAGAGTTTGGTTCGCAACATATTCATTGCTTTTTCACGATTTTTAAGCTGGGTACGCTCTGTTTGGCACATCACCACAGTTCCGGTGGGTATGTGGGTAAGAATTACCTTTGTTTCCACTTTATTTACATTCTGACCACCGGCTCCACCACTGCGGGCTGTATCCATTTTTACATCCGATTCTTTCAATTCAAAATCCACTTCGTCGGCTTCGGGCAATACCGCCACAGTGGCTGCACTGGTATGGACTCTTCCACTGGCTTCGGTATCAGGCACGCGTTGTACCCGGTGTACCCCACTTTCAAATTTCAGGGTTCCATATACATCCTGCCCCTCAATTTCTACTACCACTTCTTTGTATCCACCCACTGTTCCTTCACTTTCAGAAAGTATATTGGTTTTCCATCCTTTTTTTTCAGCATATTTTAAATACATTCGCAATAAATCGCCGGCAAAAATACTAGCCTCGTCACCTCCCGTACCGGCACGAATTTCTAAGATGGCATTCTTACTATCCTGCGGGTCTTTTGGAATGAGCAAGATTCGTATTTCTTCTTCCATTTTTTCTTTAGCAGGCAATAATTCGTCAAGTTCCATTTTGGCTAAACTTCTAAATTCTTCGTCTTTTTCGGTTTCCAGAACTTGTTTGGCAGATTCAATGTTTGCGCAAATGGTTTTGTATTTTTTATATGCATCAACAATGGGCTGAAGGTCTTTGTATTCTTTATTGACCTTTACAAATTCTTTTACGTTGGCGATTAGCTCTGGGTCAGAAAGACGTTCAGCCAAATCTTCCCATCGTTTGTAAATCATTTCCAATTTTTCCAGCATATCGTTCATCATTAATCTTCGTAAACAAATTCACCTAATTCAGACTGAATGGTTAGTTTCTTTTTATCAGAAGCTTCGCATCGGCCTATTACCTGAGCATCTATACCAAACGTTGCGGCCAATTTTATCATGGCTGAAGCAACATCGGCAGAAGTATAAACCTCAAGCCGATGGCCCATATTAAATACTTTGTATAATTCACGGGGTTCTGTATTGGCCTGTTCCATAATCGTTTTAAAAAGCGGAGGAATAGGAAACAAGTTATCTTTTATCACGTGTATATTATTCACAAACTTCATTACTTTCGTTTGAGCTCCTCCGGTGCAATGAATAATTCCATGAATATGGCTCCGGTATTTTTGCAGAAGCTGGTGAATGAGTGGTAGATATGTTCGAGTGGGAGAAAGTACCAATTTGCCATAAGTAATTCCGGTTTCTGGCTCAATGTCAGTTAATTTTAAATTACCTGCATACACCAACGATTCATCTACTTCAGGGTCAAAACTTTCAGGATATTTTGTAAAATATTCATGCGAAAAAACATCGTGGCGGGCAGAAGTAAGTCCATTACTTCCCATGCCTCCGTTGTACTCATCTTCATACACTGCTTGTCCGAAGGAAGCAAATCCCACAATTACATCTCCAGGTTGTATCTGAATATCTAGCACTTCACTTCGTGGGATACGTGCAAATGCTGTAAAACCTACATCGAGCGTTCGAACAATGTCTCCAACATCAGCGGTTTCACCTCCTGCTAACGTGAGGCTAATTCCATGCGCTTCCATTTTTTGAATAAAATACCGTGTTCCTTCAATTAAATGTATTAAAACTTCGCCTGGAATTTTATTTTTATTTCTACCAATTGTGCTTGAAAGAATGATATGATTGGTAATTCCTGCACATGCCATATCATCGAGGTTCATTACAATGGAATCTTGAATAATTCCTTTCCAAACACTATTATCTCCCGTTTCTCGCCAATAAATGTATGCTAGCGAGGTTTTGGTACCGGCTGTATCTGCATGCATAATGTTGCAATAGTCCGGATCATTAGCTACAATATCCGGCAAGATTTTGCAAAAGGCATTTGGAAAAATCCCTTTATCCAAATTTTTTATAGCCTGATGCACTTCTGATTTATCGGCTGAAACTCCTCTTTTCTCGTATTTTGTATCCATGGTTTATATCGTATAAAAAAAGAGCATCCTGCATACAGGATGCTCTTTCATTATTTAATTAAAAACTATTCTCCGTCTTCTTTCTCTTCTTTCTTCACCGGTGGTTTATAATCGTCGCTGATCTTCTTCACCGTTACACGACGGTTCAAACGATGCGCATCTTCAAATTTCTTTTCTCCGTTTTCCTCTTTCTTCAAACTGTTAATATATTCTTCAGTCAGTACGGTACCTTTGGGGAAAATATATCCTGACTCAGCACCTTTCATATCACGCTGCAAGGTACGAGGTTGAGACTCTCCATATCCTTTAGCCTGAAGGCGTTTGGGATCAATTCCATTATCCACCAGATATTTTACAACGGCATTGGCACGACGTTGCGCCAAATCCTCATTATATTTATCGTTACCGCGAGCATCCGTATGAGCTCCTAATTCGGCAACCATGGTAGGGTTATCTTTCAGAATAACAATAATTTTGTTTAGTGTATCATTATATTCTTTAAACCACTCGGCTTTGTCAAACACAAACTGAATTTCAAACTCCAAATCCACTTTTTGAGTTTTCAAGTAAAAATCGGCTACAATGGTGGTGTCTTTACATGTTTTTAGTGGATCTAATCCCATGGTCGAAGCCCTGTTAATATCGTTATAATAATCTTTCTTACTGGCCGTCATATCATAAGCAGCGCCAAAAGGAATTTCCTTTTTATAATAACCGGTAGCATCCGTTTTCGTTTCAAACTTATTACCTTGTGAATCCTCAAAAGTAACAGTTGCATCCGGAATTACAGCTTTGGTATCTTTATCACGCACTGTTCCACTTAAAGTAATAGTTGCTTTAGGAATGGTAAAAGCATAAATATCGTCAAATCCCTTTCCTCCTTTACGATTGGAAGTTAGAAATCCGGCTTCTTTTCCAGCCTCGAAAACAATTCCAAAATCATCACCTTCTGAATTCATGGGATACATCATATTTTCAGGTTTACCCCATTGCAACTCCCCTTTTTTATCGCACTTGTATATATCCAATCCTCCCATGCCTGAAGGACGGTTTGAAGAAAAATACAATTTACCGTCTTCTTTTACAAAAGGATACACTTCTTCAAAAAAAGAATTTATAGAAGGGCCAAGATTTTTAGGATTTACGAAGGTTTTTTCTTTCTTACTATATTCTGCAATCCATAAATCCATACCACCTTCGCCACCTGGCATATTGGATGAAAATATCATGTATTTACCGTCGGGTGTTAGGGCCGGATGTCCGGTAGTAAATGAATCAGGAGCAAGTTCTAATTTCACTGGTTCATTCCACTTATCAGGTCCCTGACGACGTGCGCTGTAAATCTGGCAACCTGATCCATTTTTCTTATCCCCAAAACAACGAGTAAAATATAAAGTACTGTACTTAGCATCAAACACACCGGCACCTTCACTAAACGTTGTACTTAGTATGGGAACTCCTGTTGGTGTGGACCATTTGCCGGATTTGTCTTTGTTTGATACCCAAAAATCTTCATTTGCCATTCCCCATATTGGGCTTTCTTTACCCATGGATTTTTCACGATTGGAGGTAAAATACAACTGGGTTTGTTTTTTGTTTGCATAAATTGGAGAAAATTCCCAACTCTTGGTATTAAAGGCCTTTACATTTTCAACCTGATAACACGTAGGATCATTAATCCATTTGATTGCATTTTCGCAGGATGTTACCGCTTCTTTGCCTTTGTAATCATCGGGTACTTTTTGCACATATTTTTCAAACTGTACTTTGGCCTCTTCATAACGTCCTTGGTTTTTGAGCAACATTCCATACTGATAATATGCCATGGCTTCTGAAACTTCGCCCTTCATAATTTTTTTAAACTGGGCTTCTGCTTTTTTATAATCATTCAGTTTTAGGTAACACTTAGCCACTGTATATTGAATACAAAATTTAAGCCCCTTGTCTTTTTTAACTTTTTTCAATGCCTTTTCATACAATTCAATAGCCTGAAAAAATGAATTGGTAGTGTAAGCATAGTCAGCTTTTGCAGTAATCGGGCTGTTGCATTGTGACCAGGTAAGGGTTCCTGTAAAAGCAAATACCAGGGTAAAAACGATGTACTTTTTTAATTGCATAAGTTTTATCGTTGGTTAAATCAATTATTTATATACACACAATCTCACGATACAGCTTTAAAAGCGTATCTTAAATGACAAAAATAGCCTTTTTAACTAAAAAGCAATAGATTTTAAAATGTTTATTACAAAAAGTGATACAAAAAAAAGAAATTGTATGATGTAAATACCAATGGCTATCTTATTATACAGCGAAGGTACAAACCATTGAAAAACTGCCTGAAACAATAATGATATGCCTAGCCAGCCTACATAATTCTGTAGAGGGACATACCCCGTTTCCCACTGCCAAAAATGATACTCCATAGCCGAGGGTTCTAAAAAAAGATCATACACAACCATGAGCATCGCTCCTACAATTATTCTTACAACATAATTTGAAAAAAAGCGCTGAGCGATGTATCCAGTAGTATAAATCATATACATCCAATTGGGGGCTAATATCAACGGAATACTTAACCATTTGGTTCCTAGTCCTCCTTTGTAATGGTACGAACCGAATAATAAACCAGTTTGCACCCCCAAGTATTCTGCGAAAAAACCAGCTACACCGATACCGGCCATTACCGCTACAAACTGCCAATTCCACGGCGAATGAAACAATAAAAGTAATCCAACAGACATCAAAATATTAAAAGGTACCAAAAACACAAACAACGGACGGGTAATGGGCAAAGACAATCCAATTAATCCTACTATATAAATAATGGTAATATACGCCATGACCCGGGAAGGGCTCCAAGTAAAGTGGTATAAACGTTCTTTGATTTCCTGTAAAAAGGATTCCGTTGCACTCATGAAATAATTTGACTTACAATTTTAGCCGATGATAAACAAAGTGGAATTCCACCTCCTGGATGCACACTACCACCTACAAAATAGAGATTTTTTAATCGTGAAGTAAAGTTCGGATGTCGGTTAAATGCAGCCATCATACTGTTTGAACTTGTGCCATATAATGAGCCCAAATACGATGATGTTCGATTTTCGATTTGCCTGGGATCAAAAATCCATTCCGCTTCTATTAGTGGTTCAATGGGAGTACCTAATATTCGGGTAAGTTTGCCCAAAATATGTTTTCTTGCTTGTTGTATGAGTTGATCCCAATCCTGTCCGGCAATATGTGGAGCATTAATCATGGTAAACCAGTTTTCGCAACCTTCCGGTGCATCGCCTTGTACCTTTTTGCAGCTTATAAAAATATAAACCGTAGGATCATGCCACAAGGTTTTGGTTTTAAACAAGGCATTAAATTCTGAAAAATAATCGTCACTAAAAAATATATTATGTACATCTAATTCAGGAAAAGTTCGTTTTATACCCCAGTTAAAAACCAATGCCGATGAGCTTCGCTCTTGGGAATATATCCGTTTTGGACCACGTACATTTTTAATGAGTTTATCATACGTCGTAACAACATCTGCATTGCTTACCACAAGGTCATAATTTTTAGATTCTCCATGAACCCGAATACCGGTTACTCTTCTTCCATTATGCAAAATTTCTTCCACCGGAGCATTCAAATAAAATCTCACTCCATGACGTTTTGCCAATGCAACTAAAGCATTAGGTATTTGAATCATCCCTTTTTCGGGTAAATAGGCGCCGTAAAAATATTCTAAGCTGGGTATCACTTTTAATGTGCCGGGTGCTATGTAAGGCGAAGATCCATTATAGGTTGCATAGCGATTAAACAGCTGAATGATTTTAGGATGTTTAAAATACCTTTCATTCTCTTGATTCAGCGAATGGAACGCTCGTAACTTAGGAATATGAATAAGCTTCGAGAAAAAACGATTGGATAAAAATGTATCCAACCGATGAAATGAACTATGTATAAACAAATCAGCAGTTAATTCATATAATTGTTTGCAATCTGATAAGTATCTTTTCACTTGCGTTTGGGGTTCACCAAACGTACTTTCAATATTTTTAGCGAAAACATCTAAATCTGCTGTGGCAGAGAATCGGGTTCCATCTTCCCAGAAATAATTACAAATTGTTTCTAGCCGATAGTAAGGAAAATGCTCTTGAGGATTTTCGCCCAATAATTCAAACAATTCTTCCACAAACTGAGGCATGGTAAACAACGAAGGCCCTGCATCAAACCGATATCCGTTAATCCATTCCTCTGAAAGTTTACCGCCATAAAAATTATTTCGTTCAAATACATCAACATCATAGCCTTTTGCTTTAAACCGTATGGCGGTGGCAATTCCTCCAATACCCGAACCAATAATTGCTGCTTTCAAGTTTTTGTATTCTTTTTTACTAAACAAAAATACCGGAATAAAGTTTAATTAATTGTGTATGTGTATAATCACAAGATTTAATTGTAATGTTTTTATTATCTTATTATCTTTATTTTTTGTAAGCATAAGATTTATGAAACATATTGTTAATATATTATTTTTTATTCAAGCAATTTTATTGTCTTTAAATATTTTTTCTCAAACTTTTTTTCGCTCTGTTGCCACTGGGAATTGGAATACTACAGCCACATGGGAAACTTCTTCCTCTTTATCTGGCCCCTGGGTAGCAGCAACAGTTACACCTACAAACACCAATTCTGATACAATTATTATTCGAAATGGCCATACTGTATCAATGACAGCCAATGTAACCGTAGATCAGGTTTATATTGAAGTTGGGGGAACATTTCAACTTTCAATTGGAGTATTAACCATTGCCAATGGCCCAGGTGTAGATGTGTATGTTGCCGGCACATTGATTGATGCCACAACCAGCAATACTGTTTTCAATGCAAATGCAAGATGGGAATTAGCTCCAAATGCTACTTATATTAAACGTTCCGGTTCTTCTGCTGTTGTGTGGAGGGATAATTACCAGGGTGGAATTTCAACTATTCCAGCTAACGCTCACTGGAGAATCCAAAAAAATGGAACAGCAAATCCCAGTATTGTAACAGTTGGCGGAATGCATTATCCCAATTTATATATAGAAAATTTTACTGCTTCTATGTATGTGCCAGCTGTAGCAGGTTATTTTCAAGGCAATACAGATTACCCTCGAATTAAAGGGAATTTCGATATAGGAGGTAGTGGAACTAACTTTGTTACATTTACAGTTGATGTAACAAATGCAACGCGAATAACGGTTGATGGAAATTTCATTGTTAGAAGCGGAAATATTTTACGGTTGTGGGGAAATGGTTTTTCTATTCAAGGAAATATTACAATTGATGGCACTGTACTTTATGACCATGATCATGGAAGGATGTTTGAATTAACTGGTTCTAGTGCTCAAACCATTTCAGGTACAGGAATATTTAAACTTTGGAATTTACGAATAAATAAATCTTCCCCTACACAAACCGTTACTCTTAATCGCCCTTTAACTGTAGATAATATAGTTGAATTTGTAAATGGTAGAATTATTTCATCTGCCGCTAATCGACTAATTTTTAATGTATTTGCAAAGCATACAGGATTATCTGGAAATAGTTTTGTAAGAGGTCCTGTACAAAAAGTTGGAAATGCACCTTTTGAATTTCCAGTTGGAAAAAATAATACATTACGACCCATTGCTATACTTGATTCCACAGCTTATGTATGGTTCGAAGATTTTGGAACAGGTTGTAGTACAGGTACGTTGGCAAATGGATATTCTTCACCGAATGGTGTTTGGTCTGTAGTTTCAACCGGTACCAATGAAGCATATGCTAATGAATGGTATGTAAGTGCTGAAGAACAAATGGATGCAACTCGTTGTGGTATTGGATGTAGTGGAGCTAATAATCGTACACTTCATTTAGGCTCAACTTATCTTGGAGATTTGGGAGCATCATATTTTGAAAGCAGCACCACAACATGTTCAATGTTATCTCTTTGCGCTATCACCAACAAAAGAGTTCAATCGCCCACTATAAACCTCACGGGTTATTCAAATATTACTTTATCGTTTGACTATATAGAATTTGGAGAGGGCACCAATGATAATGCAACCCTATGGTATTTTGATGGTTCTAGTTGGGCTATTTTAGAAGATTTACCTAAAACTAACTGTTGTGGTGGGGTATGTAATGGTACACTTCAAGGTGGATTTTTACGTTATCACGTTCAATTGCCAGCTTCAGCCAATAATAATCCAAATGTGAGAATAGGTTTTAATTGGACTAATAACGGTAATGGAACTGGCACTGACCCTTCATTTGCAGTTGATAATATTTTACTAACTGCCGATGCATTTACTGCAGAATTTTTTCCATCTAATCCCAAAACAGCTTTTGGAACTACTTTAGCCCCAACACTCGATTCAATTAATAGTTGTGAATACTGGAGATTAGATAGAAATTATGGCAATGCTTCAAAGACCGTACAATTAACTTGGGGAAGTGGTTCATGCCCCATGCCCACCTTAGGTGATTTGCGTGTAGCACGCTGGAATGGAACCATGTGGGCAGACCATGGAAATGGTGGAACCACTGGTAGCTCTGCTTCAGGCACTATTGTTTCTTCAGCACCTATTTCTTCCTTTAGCCCATTTACCATTGGTTATGTTACCACTCCTTTGCCCATCGAATTAGGTGAAGTTGATTTAATATGTAACAATTCGCAGCAAATAACTGTAAATTGGACTACTCTCAGTGAATCTAATACTTCTCATTTTGAAATTCAAACCTCCAATGATTTATTAATGTGGGAAACTATTGGTAGAATTCCTGCTGCCGGTTGGTCAAATACACTAAAACCATATTCTGTAACTTTTATTCCTGAAAATGGCCAGAATACTTATTTAAGATTAGCACAATTTGATATAGATGGTAAGTTTGAAACATTTGGCCCTTGGATAAATCCATGCACAAACCTGCATGGAATAGGTAGTTTAAAAGTATTTCCTAATCCAGGTAATCAAAAATTTTCAATAGAATTAGATAATATTCCATTTAACAAAGGCACCCTGGTAATGATGAATTCTGTTGGCAAAATAATAAGTGAACAAATTGTGTTAAAAGATGATTTTAATAATCAAATCATAACTATAAATAATTTACAGATACCCAGTGGTGTATATTTTATTTTATTATTTGATGAAAGTAATAATTTAATATTCAAGGATAAATGGACTTGTATAAGCGAATAATATTTGAATTAACCATTACAAAAAGAGCTGCCCAATGGCAGCTCTTTTTTTGAGGTCCCGAGCGGATTCGAACCGCTGTAAAAGGTTTTGCAGACCTCTGCCTAGCCCCTCGGCCACAGGACCTAATAATAATAACTTTGCAAAAGTAAAAACTTAAAATTAAAAAATAAATTTATTTTACATATTCAGAATTGTCCGGTGTTTAACATCACCAAGGTACAAGCGTATTCTACTTCAATACCATCGCGTTGGGCTCTGAAGGCTAATTCATCATTTTCAGCACCCGGATTAAAAATAATCCGTTTTGGTTTTAAAGCGATGATTTTATCAGCTACAATCGCCTGATGTACAGGATTTATGTATAAAGTAATAGTATTAAGATTATCAAGTTTTTCAGGCCAATAAGTGTGTATGGGTTCTCCAGCTATTTCGCCAGGAGTTCGCCCCACTAGATAAATAGGATGTCCAAATTGTTTTAATAAATGGGCGGCTTTATATGAATATCTTGAGGGATCAGTACTTGCACCGGCAATTAAGGTCAGCTTTCCCATCACTTTTTATTTTTTTCATTCATAAATGCCTCTACCACAAACGAAATTTTTTCTTTAAGATGTTTGCGTTCCACAATAAAATCCAAAAAGCCTTTTTCCAATAAAAATTCAGACCGCTGAAACCCTTCAGGTAAGTCAGTTTTAATGGTTTCTTTTACTACCCGTGGGCCGGCAAATCCTATCAATGCTTTAGGTTCGGCAATATTTACATCGCCCAACATGGCAAATGATGCTGTTACACCCCCCGTTGTAGGATCGGTACAAACAGAAATATACGGTAATTTAGCTTTTGATAATAATGTAAGTTTAGCTGATGTTTTGGCCATTTGCATAAGCGAATATGCACTTTCCATCATGCGAGCCCCCCCGGATTTTGAAATAATAATTAAAGGTTTTTTATGGCGTATGCAATGGTCAATAGCTCGTGATATTTTTTCTCCCACTACCGTTCCCATAGAACCGCCAATAAAACTAAAATCCATGCAACAAACTACCATGTCGCGGCCATTAATTTTTCCGGTAGCTGATTGGATAGCATCCGTTAATCCTGTACTTTCCCGTGCATCTTTTAAGCGGTCAGCATATTTTTTTGTATCTTTAAAATCTAAAGCATCAACAGCTTTAAGATTTACATCCAGTTTTTTACATTTTCCTTCATCAAATAGTATATGAAAATACTCTTCAGAGCCAATTCGCTCATGAAATCCACACGACTTACAAACCCATAAATCAGATTCGTGATCTTCAGCAGGCATTATCTCTTTGCACGAAGGGCACTTATACCATAAGCCTTCGGGAGTTTCTTTTTTCTCGGAAGTAGAAGTTAGAATCCCTTCCTTATTACGTTTAAACCACATACTACTTATGCTAATTCAAACTCGAATTTAAGCAATCGTTATTTCATTTGAAAGATATACATCCTGTATTGCATGCAAAAGTTCTACCCCTTCCTTCATGGGTTTTTGAAATGCCTTACGGCCGGAAATCAGTCCATGGCCACCGGCACGCTTATTAATTACAGCGGTAGTAACGGCTTCTGCCAAATCAGAAGCACCTTTTGATTCTCCGCCAGAATTTATTAAACCTACCTTCCCCATATAGCAATTAGCTACCTGATAACGGCAAAGATCAATGGGGTGTTCAGATGTAAGTTGTGTATATACTTTATCGTGAGTCTTTCCAAAATTCAATGCTTTGTAGCCACCGTTGTTCGTAGGGAGTTTTTGCTTAATAATATCCGCCTGAATAGTAACCCCCAAGTGATTGGCTTGAGCTGTAAGATCTGCAGCTGTATGATAATCAGTACCTTCTTTTTTAAAGGAAGAATTTCTCAAATAGCACCACAAAATGGTAGCCATTCCCAATTCATGAGCTCTTTCAAAAGCTTGGGCCACTTCCACTATCTGACGTGAAGATTCCTCAGAACCAAAATAAATTGTAGCACCTACTGCAGCGGCACCCAAATTCCAAGCATCTTCTACAGTACCAAACATAATTTGGTCAAAACGATTGGGGTACGAAATAAATTCGTTATGATTAATCTTTACTACAAAAGGAATTTTATGAGCATACTTGCGGGAACAAGCAGCCAGCACACCGTAAGTAGAAGCAACTGCATTACATCCACCTTCTATGGCAAGCTTTACAATATTTTCAGGGTCAAAGTAAATGGGATTGGGAGCAAACGAAGCTCCGGCAGAATGTTCAATACCTTGATCAACAGGAAGTATGGAAACATAACCTGTATTAGCCAAACGTCCTGTTCCGTAAATAGCTTGAAGATTACGAAGAACCTGTGGATTCCGGTTAGAGGGGCCGAAATGGGTATCAATAAAATCAGGCCCTGCCTGATGAAGCATTTCTTTGGGTATGGTTTTGCTGGTATGATTTAAATAATAATCAGCTTGATCACCTAACAATGAAATAATTTTATCAATTGCCATGATTTCAGAATTTAATGGGGGCAAAGCTAATAATTTTTTTAAACCAGATGTTTCATACTTTACGGACACAAAACCTATGATTTCTTTGTATTTTCGCAGGAATTTGAGTTTCATGGTTTTTCGCAATCCTATTCATATTCTTGGGTTTGCTGTTGCTACCTTATGGCTGGTTGTGGCTTGTAGCCCTACTCGACGTTTAAAGGAAAATGAGTATCTATTAGTACGGAATGTAGTAATTCAAGAAGGCGAAAACAAAAATGAACGCGATGATATTCGCAGCTACATTCAACAAAAACCCAATACAAAATTTTTGGGTATTTATCGGTTTTATTTGCAAATGTATAATTTACCCAATCCCACTAAGCTTGCAAAGAAAAAAGAAAAACAACGCGAACGAATCAGATTAAAAAACGAAAAAATTAAACAATATAACAGCCAACTGCCATCTGGAAAGAAAAAGAAGAAACTTAAAAAAGAAAAAATTTTATTTGGTGAATGGCTGCAAAAAATAGGCGAAGCCCCGGTAATTCTTGATTCATTCCGGATTGAAAAATCAAAAAAACAAATGCAATTATATGCTCAATCCAAAGGTTTCTTTAGAGCAACAGTTCGCGATTCAGTAGTCATAAAAAGAAAAAAAGCTACCGTATATTATTTTGTAAACCGAGGGCCGGCCTATTTTATTGATTCCATTCAAACAGAAATTCCCAATCCTTCGCTGGATTATTATGCTTCTACCAGTAAAACTTTGCTTACGCCCGGGATGAAATATGACCGCGACAAACTGGATAAAGAACGCGAACGGCTTACTAGTATTTTCAGGGACGAAGGGTACTATCTTTTTAAAAAAGAATTTATCCGGTATGAGGCAGATACGCTTCAAAAATCATTTCACATGAAACTGAAAATGAAAATTTTAAATCCTGATTACACTTATTCATCCGGAGATTCGATTAGAACCATCAGTGAGCACCGAAAATTCATGTATCGAAACATTAAGGTATTTACCAATTTTCAATTTGGCCAGCGAGATTCTATTCGTGGAGAACCCAAAAAATTTGGAGATTATGAATTTTATCCAAACGAAAAGCTAAAATTTAAACCGAAAATTTTATCCCGTTCAATTTTTTATTCTAGATGGGGAATATTCAGCATCCGAGATGAAGAAAAAACCAAACGAGCTTTTGCCGACCTGCGTAACTTTAGATACATCAACATTCGGTATGTTCCAGAAATTACTATGGAAGGTGATTATGACTGGCTTGATTGTATTATTGAATTAACCCCGTCGCCTAAACAAAATCTGGGAGCAGAGTTACAAGGAACTAATACCGAAGGAAACCTGGGAATATCTGTAGGATTAAGCTACCAAAACAGAAACATATTTAAAGGTGCTGAATTATTAGAATTTCGTGTGAATGGTGGTATGGAAATCAATGTTATTCAAGGAGACTCAACGACCTTAAAACAAACCGGCGGAAATCCATTTAACACATTGGAAGTTGGAGCACAACTTTCATTAATTACCCCACGCTTTTTATTTCCAATTCCTGTAAACCGGGTGGCCAAATGGTCTCGCCCTAAATCACGGGTTGGATTTTCTTTTAATTACCAACAACGACCAGACTTTACCCGATACATCAGCGGGTTTAACTTTGGCTATGAGTGGAACCAATCTATAAATCGCTCCGATGTGTTTATCAAACATGCCTATAATCCTATTGAAATTAGTGTTATTTCCATTGATCCGGATTCATCATTTATCAATTACATTGAATCGGTAAATGACCAGTTTGTAAGAAATAGTTTCAGAAACCATTTTATTTGGGGTGGTTCTTATACTTTTCTTTTCAATAGCCAGCAGGTTAGTCAGTTTAAAGACTTTCTGTTTTTCCGTTTTAATACACAGTTAGGTGGTAATTTGCTGAACCTAATTTCCTTCATTGGAAAAGATCCGTTGGTTGATGGTTATCATACGCTATTTGGTATTCGTTATGCCCAATATGTTCGAGGAGAATTTGATTTCAGGTATTATAAAATTTTCAATGCTAAACACAATCTTGCCTTTCGGGCATTTACGGGGGTGGGATTACCTTATGGGAATTCCCTGGTGTTGCCTTTTGAAAAAAGTTTCTTCATTGGTGGTGCAAATGACCTGCGGGCATGGTTACCCCGCACCCTAGGCCCAGGTTCATTTGCCGGTTTGGATAGTGGTCGCGTAGACCAAGTTGGAGACATTAAACTACTTGGCAATATAGAATATCGATTTAAAATCTACCGGTTTTTAGAAGCAGCTTTGTTTTTAGATGCTGGTAATATTTGGTTAATTCGGGCAGATGCTGACCGGCCAAACGGAGAATTTGCCTGGAATCGGTTTTATAGGGAATTTGCGTTGGGCGGAGGGGCTGGTGTTCGTCTAAATCTTGGCTTCTTTATCTTTCGGGTAGATGTTGCTGTTCCATTTCGCGACCCCACCAAACCCCTTGCTGACCGATGGGTAATAACCAATCTAAAATTGAACCAGGTAAGAGTAAATATTGGAATTGGTTACCCTTTTTAATTATAATTATTATTTATTGCTTCATGCAGCTAAGTAAGTCGCTTGAACAATTAATTCGCTCACTACAACAAGCTAAGTATAGAAATCAGCATCATCTGTTTGCAGCCGAAGGATTAAAAACGGTTCAAGACCTGGTAAAATACGGTTATAATATTCGTTATTTGATAACAACCCATGAAGCGGAAAATTTAAACTTTCATTTATCAAGTCAAGTTGAAAAATATAAAGTAAGCCGGGAAACAATGGATCGAATATCTGCATTGACTACTCCTCCCGGTATTTTAGCTGTATTTCAATTGCCTGTAATAAAAAACTCATTGTTTCCACCCAACAATGAATGGTCGCTTATATTGGATGGTATTAAAGACCCTGGAAACATGGGAACATTAATTCGCACCGCCCATTGGTTTGGAATAAAAAAACTGTATTTAGCCAATCATTGCGTGGATGTGTTTTCTCCTAAAACTGTGCAAAGCAGCATGGGTTCACTTGGGGCTGTACAAATTGAAAAAATTGAAGATATTAAATCATGGACTATACATGCATTAAATTCAAATTATCCGCTATATGCTACCTCTCTTTCTGGCAAGCCACTGTTACAATTCAAACCCAACCAGCCCGGTGGCATTATCATGGGTAGCGAATCGCATGGTATTGACCCTTTATGGAGTAATTATGTGTCGCAACACTTATTAATTCCTACGCTAAGCAACAACCCACCAGACTCATTAAACGTTGCAGTTTCTGCGGGAATTATTTTACATTACTTACTTAATTCAGATATTAGATAACCGGAGGCAATTTCTGAAAAATGTTGTAATTGCAATTTTATCCATGCATCATCCTTGTTTAGTTCTTGCGCCATAATTTGAGCTGCTTGTGGGGCTATTTCTAACGCAGCCTTTGCATCCAGCAATAAGCAACGGGTTCTGCGGGATAATAAATCTTCCAAAGTTTGTGGCATTTCATGCCGAATGCTCCATACCAATTCTGCTATAGTGTAGGTAAACGAAGGATGTATTGGTACTTTCCACGAAGGTTCCAAGGCCATCAACGAACGAATTTCATCTGCATCCGAACCATAAATATGCAAGGGATCTTCGGAATTGAAATGAAATACATTGCCATGAATAGAAAGATTTCTGGTTTGACAAGGTTTATCAGGAAGATTTCCAAGCCGTTTTGCCAAATTGATAGCATCTTCCGCCATTTTTCGATATGTAGTCCATTTGCCTCCCAATACAGTGATTAAGCCAGAAGTTGAATACACCACTTGATGGCCTCTGGAAATTTCTTTAGTTTTTTTCCCGGTCCCGGTTGATGCAGCCAATGGCCTTAGGCCAGCAAAAACCGATAAAATATCTTGATAAGTTGGTTTTTCGGCAAGATAGGAAGCTGCATTTTCCAAAATAAAATCAATTTCATCCACTAGTGCTACCGGTTCATCAGTGATTATTTCGTCAGGTGTATCTGTTGTTCCAACTACCAGTTTATTGTACCAAGGAACCGCAAATAACACCCGGCCATCGCTGGTTTTAGGAATCATTAATGCATTCGAGGATGGCAAAAACCGATTAGGTAATACAATATGCACGCCTCGGCTGGAACGAATGCTTGGCTTTTTATCCGGATCATCCATTTGCTGAATTGTATCAGCGAAAACTCCAGTGGCATTGATAACGACTTTAGCTAGTAATTCATATGTTGTTCCTTCCAGCCTGTCTTTCACAATTACTCCTTGAACAATGCCTGAATTTGATTTTAATAAACCTGTTACTTCCATGTAGTTAATAGCTATTCCCTGATTATCGCCAATTGTTTGCATCAGGTTTACAGCCAGTCGGGCATCATCAAACTGTCCATCATGATATTTAATACCTCCTTTAAGGCCATTTTGTTTTATTCCTGGAAGTTTTAAAAGCGTTTGTTCTGGTGACAGTAAGGTTGAATTACCAAAACTTAGGGAACCCGAAAGAAAATCGTACAATTTCAGTCCGGCTGCATAAAACAGCTTATCGAATGTGGAATATACAGGTATAATAAATTCAATATTTTTTACTAAATGACGCGCATTTTTTTCCAGTAATCCGCGTTCAGTCAACGCTTCTTTTACCAATTTCATATCACCCTGCGCCAGATATCGTACGCCCCCATGTACCAACTTAGTACTTTTTCCGGAAGTAGATTTTGCAAAATCAGCCCTTTCAATGAGAAGTGTTTTGTATCCACGGGTTACAGCATCCACTGCGCAACCTAACCCAGTAGCACCCCCTCCAATAACAATCACATCCCAGGGCTTATTACCCTGTTCATGGATCATTTCTATCATAGCCGGCCTATTCATGGTATAATGGATAAAAAAAAATGCCGTTCCAAAGAACGGCATTTTTTGAAAAACCTGTATCTAATTATTCACCAGCTTCTACACTGGCTTTTTCTTTTTTAGATTTAGTGGAAGTAGCGACTTCCATTTCTTCCTTAGAGCCAACAATGATATTGCGATACTTCTTCAGGCCTGTACCGGCAGGAATCAAATGACCTACAATTACGTTTTCTTTCAGGCCTTCCAGGTAGTCAACTTTTCCATTTACAGCAGCCTCGTTGAGCACTTTGGTAGTTTCCTGGAACGAAGCAGCAGATATCCAGCTATCAGTTTGAAGTGATGCACGGGTAATACCTTGCAATACAGGAACTGAAGTAGCAGCTACCGCATCACGGGCCTCTACCAGTTTCAAGTCTTTACGTTTTAACTGAGAGTTTACATCACGCAGTTTTCTGGCAGTAATGATCTGACCGGCTTTTAACTCGGTAGAATCACCCGGATCAACAACTACCTTCTTGCCAAACAATTCATCGTTTTTGGTGGTAAATTCAAATTTATTAACCAATTCACCTTCCAGGAAGCTGGTATCTCCCGAATCAACGATTTCTACTTTCTTCATCATCTGACGAACAATCACTTCAAAATGCTTATCATTGATTTTTACTCCCTGTAAACGGTAAACTTCTTGTATTTCATTTACCAAGTATTCCTGAACAGCGGTAGGACCTTTGATGGCAAGAATATCTGACGGTGTAATCGCTCCATCCGTTAAAGGTTCACCGGCTTTTACAAAGTCATTTTCCTGTACAAGTATATGCTTCGATAAGGAAACTAAATATTTGCGTACTTCACCGGTTCTTGATTCAATTTGAATTTCACGGTTACCACGCTTGATCTTACCGAATGAAACCAATCCATCGATCTCTGCTACAACCGCAGGGTTCGACGGGTTACGTGCTTCAAACAACTCTGTTACCCGTGGAAGACCTCCGGTAATATCGCCTGTTTTACCGGATGAACGAGGAATTTTCACCAGAATATCACCGGCACTAACTTTCTGCTTATCTTCAATGATAATATGCGCACCTGCAGGAATGTTGTATGCTCGCAATACCTCACCGCTCTTATCCATAATTCGGATTGTAGGGTTCTTGGTCTTATCACGACGCTCAATTACAACTTTTTCACGGAAACCGGTTGTTTCATCCAGCTCTTCACGATAAGTAACGCCTTCTTCAATGTTTTCAAAGTCAACTTTACCATCAAACTCTGAAAGTATTACGGCATTGTATGGATCCCATTCACAAATAAGGTCACCTTTTTTTACGGATTGCTCAGGTTGAACATACAAATATGACCCGTAAGGGATATTGGCCGTTGTAAGCACAATTCGGGTGTTCGGATCTACTAGCCGCATTTCAGCAGAACGACCAATAACCAAGGTTTGTTCCTCTCCATTTACTTTCTTTGTTACAGTACGTAACTCATCAATTTCTACAATACCATCATACTTCGCCTCAATTTTAGATTGTGCAGATGAACCACCCGCTACTCCCCCAACGTGGAAGGTACGAAGTGTAAGCTGAGTACCCGGCTCACCAATTGATTGAGCGGCAATAACTCCCACTGTTTCCCCCTCCTGAACCATACGGCCTGTTGCAAGGTTACGTCCATAACACTTTGCGCATACTCCTTTAGGTGTTTCGCAAGTAAGCACTGAACGAATTTCAACCATTTCAATGGGCGACTCTTCTATCTTACGAGCAATGGCTTCAGTAATTTCATTTCCGGCTTTTACAATTAATTCACCGGTATTCGGATGATAAACGTCATGCAAGGAAACACGACCCAAAATACGATCGTAGAGGGTTTCTACTATTTCATCATTATTCTTCAAAGCGGTCATCTGCAATCCACGCAATGTGCCGCAATCTTCATCTGTAATAATCACATCTTGAGCTACGTCAACTAGTCTTCGAGTCAAATAACCGGCATCGGCTGTTTTAAGAGCGGTATCGGCCAATCCTTTCCGGGCTCCGTGAGTTGAAATAAAGTACTCAAGAATTGATAATCCTTCTTTAAAGTTAGCAAGAATTGGGTTTTCAATAATTTCATTCCCGGTATCTCCACTTTTTTGTGGTTTTGCCATCAATCCACGCATTCCGCAAAGCTGACGAATCTGCTCTTTTGAACCCCTCGCCCCAGAATCAAGCATCATATACACGGGGTTAAAGCCCTGCTTGTCTTCGCTGATTTGTTTCATCAAAATCTGGGTAAGTCGTGAATTGGTATGCGTCCAGATATCAATAATCTGATTGTAACGTTCATTATTAGTAATGAATCCCATGTTGTAGTTATTCATTACTTCTTCCACCTGCTCCATTGCATCGGCAATCAGTTCCTCTTTTTCTTTCGGAATTATGATATCATCAATTACGAAAGAAAGTCCACCCTTAAATGCCATGTAGTATCCCAAATTCTTGATATCATCAAGGAATTTGGCAGTAGTTGGCATGTCGGTGTTTTTGAAGATATCACCAATGATATCACGCAAGGATTTTTTTGTAAGAAGCTGATTAATATAACCATAATTGGCAGGTACAACTTCATTGAAAATAACACGACCTACCGTTGTTTCAATTAATTCATTCTTAAGCGTTCCATCAGCTTGGCGAACATTTACTTTTACTTTTATCCAAGCATGTAAATCTACTTTCTTTTCATTGTAAGCAATAATTACTTCTTGTGGGCCATAGAAAATCATTCCTTCTCCTTTCACCAAATGATCAGGTGTTGATTTTCTGCCTTTAGTAATGTAATACAAACCCAATACCATGTCTTGCGAAGGTACGGCAATAGGAGCACCATTAGCAGGGTTCAAAATGTTATGCGAACCTAGCATGAGTAATTGAGCTTCTAGAATAGCTGCATTACCCAGCGGTACATGCACTGCCATTTGGTCACCATCAAAATCAGCGTTAAATGCTGTACATGATAATGGGTGTAACTGAATGGCTTTTCCTTCAATCAATTTAGGTTGGAAAGCCTGAATACCCAGTCGGTGAAGTGTTGGGGCACGATTCAAAAGTACAGGATGCCCTTTCAACACATTCTCTAGGATTTCCCATATAACAGAATCACGACGATCAACTATTTTCTTAGCTGATTTTACGGTTTTCACCAAACCACGCTGTATGAGTTTGCGAATTATAAATGGCTTAAACAATTCAGCTGCCATATCTTTGGGTAAACCACATTCATGCATCTTCAATTCTGGCCCAACCACAATTACTGAACGGGCAGAATAATCAACACGCTTACCCAACAGGTTCTGACGGAAACGTCCTTGTTTACCTTTCAAGCTATCAGAAAGTGATTTCAGCGGACGGTTTGCATCGGTTTTTACAGCGCTAGATTTTCTGGAATTATCAAACAAAGCATCCACAGCTTCCTGAAGCATACGTTTTTCATTACGTAGAATTACTTCTGGAGCTTTGATTTCAATCAAACGTTTCAAACGGTTGTTCCGAATAATAACACGACGATATAAATCATTTAAGTCAGATGTAGCAAAACGGCCTCCATCCAATGGAACAAGTGGACGCAAATCTGGTGGAATTACAGGAATTACTTTAATAACCATCCATTCCGGACGATTCACGATACGAGTATTAGCATCTCGGAATGATTCAACAACCTGTAAACGCTTTAATGCTTCTTGCTTACGTTGTTGCGAAGTTTCATTATCAGCTTGATGACGAAGATTGTACGATAATTCATCCAGATTAAGGCGAGCTAATAAATCATACAATGCATCTCCCCCCATCTTGGCAATAAACTTATTGGGGTCATTGTCATCTAAGTATTGATTTTCTTTCGGAAGCTTTTCTAAAATATCCAAATATTCTTCTTCAGAAAGAAAATCCAGATAATTTATACCATCCGCAGCTTTAATTCCGGGCTGAATCACTACATATTTTTCGTAGTAAATAATGGCTTCCAGTTTTTTAGTAGGAAGTCCCAGCAATAATCCAATTTTGTTTGGCAATGAACGGAAATACCAGATGTGGGCAACCGGCACAGTAAGCATAATATGTCCGGTTCTTTCTCTGCGTACTTTCTTTTCAGTTACTTCTACACCACAACGGTCGCATACAATGCCCTTGTAACGAATCCCCTTGTATTTACCACAACCACACTGCCAGTCTTTAACCGGTCCGAAGATACGTTCGCAGAACAAACCGTCTCGTTCTGGTTTAAACGTACGATAATTAATAGTTTCAGGTTTAATTACTTCACCGCTGGAACGATCCAAAATATCTTCGGGTGACGCCAGGCTAATGGTAATCTTTGAAAAATCGTTTGTTGATTTGCTATCTTTAATCATATCCGGATATGATGATGTTAATGTTTAAAAATTAATCCAATGTAATTTTAAGACCAAGTCCTCTTAATTCATGCAACAATACGTTGAATGATTCGGGGATGCTTGGAATAGGAAGATTATCGCCTTTCACAATAGCTTCGTATGTCTTAGCGCGTCCGATTACGTCATCACTCTTAACCGTGAGTAATTCCTGCAGGATGTTGGCTGCACCAAAAGCTTCGATAGCCCAAACCTCCATTTCTCCGAAACGCTGGCCTCCAAATTGCGCTTTACCACCCAACGGTTGCTGGGTAATAAGTGAATATGGACCAATGGAACGGGCATGCATCTTGTCATCTACCATATGAGATAATTTCAACATGTAGATTACCCCAACTGTTGCTGGTGTATCAAATTGTTCACCGGTACCACCGTCGCGGAGGTAGGTTTTACCTAAGCGTGGCAAACCGGCAGCCTCAATTTCAGCCTGAATTTCATCCAAGGTAGCACCGTTAAATATTGGTGTAGCATATTTCTTACCCAACTTATATCCAGCCCAACCCAGAATGGTTTCATAAATCTGCCCCAAGTTCATTCGCGAAGGTACCCCCAACGGATTGAGTACAATATCCATGGGAGTTCCATCTTCTAAGAACGGCATATCTTCCGGACGAACAATTTTTGCTACAATTCCCTTGTTGCCATGACGGCCGGCCAATTTATCACCTACTTTCAGCTTACGCTTCTTAGCAATGTAAACTTTGGCCAATTGTACAATTCCTGAGGGCAACTCATCTCCTACGGTAAGGTTATATTTTTTACGCTTATAAACTCCCAGTAGGTCATTATACTTAATTGTATAATTGTGAAGCAGTTGCTTAATCATTCGATTTACATCTTCATCCTTAGTCCATCCTTCTGGATTGATACCTATAAAGTCTGTTTTCTCAAATGATTTACGATTGAATTTGGTGCCTTTTTTAATGACCTCTTCACGAAGGTTATTATAAATACCATTTGAAACCATGCCATCCAAAATGGCCATGAGTTTATTTATCAATTTATCTTTTAAGGCAGCAAATTCTTTATCGTATTCCTTATCAAGGGCTTCAACTTCTTTTTTCTCTTCGGCTTTGGCACGTTTATCCTTAATGGATTTAGAGAAAAGTTTTTTGTCAATTACTACCCCATACAATGAAGGGGGAGCTTTTAATGAAGCATCTTTCACATCCCCGGCCTTATCACCAAAGATAGCTCGAAGCAACTTTTCTTCTGGTGTGGGATCTGATTCTCCTTTGGGTGTAATTTTTCCAATCAGGATATCGCCGGGAACCACCTCTGCACCAATACGAATCAATCCGTTTTCATCCAAATCTTTAGTAGCATCTTCACTTACATTTGGAATATCGGCAGTTAATTCTTCCAATCCCATCTTGGTATCTCTCACTTCCATGATGAACTCATCAATATGGATGGAAGTAAAGATATCATCACGAACAATCTTTTCGTTTATTACAATTGCATCCTCGAAGTTATAACCTTTCCAAGGCATGAACGCTACCAAAAGATTTCTTCCCAAAGCCAGTTCACCATCTTGTGTTGCAAAACCTTCACAAAGTACCTGACCTTTCTTAATTTTTTGTCCTTTACGAACAATTGGTTTAAGGTTTTGAGAAGTATTTTGGTTTGTTTTTCTGAACTTAATAAGTTTGTAGGTTACCACATCGTCGTCAAACGAAACCAGTTTTTGCTTCTCATCACGGTTATAACGAACCGTAATTTTTTCAGCATCTACATATTCTACCACCCCATCGTATTCTGCATTGATCAAAATACGTGAATCGCTGGCTACGCGTTCTTCCAAACCTGTTCCAACAATAGGAGCTTCTGGTTGTAAAAGTGGTACTGCCTGGCGCATCATGTTTGACCCCATCAAAGCACGGTTAGCATCATCATGTTCCAAAAATGGAATTAAAGATGCAGCGATTGAAGCTATTTGATTAGGCGCTACGTCCATAAGTGATAACTCGGTAGGTTCAACAACCGGATAATCGGCTTCTTTACGAGCTTTAATTCGAGTTTCAAGGAAATTCCCACTGTTATCCACTTTGGTTGTAGCTTGTGCAATAGTAGCTTCCTCTTCTTCTTCAGCACTAAGATAAGTTACACTACTTAAATTAACCTTACCATTTTTTACTTCATGATAGGGCGTTTCAATAAATCCAAGTTTGTTAATTTTAGCGTAAACGCAAAGTGAAGAAATCAAACCAATGTTTGGACCTTCGGGAGTTTCGATTGTACATAAACGTCCGTAATGTGTGTAATGAACGTCGCGAACCTCAAAGCCTGCACGTTCACGAGAAAGACCTCCGGGGCCAAGAGCAGATAAACGACGTTTATGCGTAATTTCAGCCAGTGGATTGGTTTGATCCATGAACTGCGACAACTGGTTTGTTCCGAAGAATGAATTAATTACGGAAGATAATGTTTTAGCATTTATTAAGTCAATGGGTGTAAACACCTCGTTGTCGCGAACATTCATCCGTTCACGGATAGTACGAGCCATCCGAGCAAGCCCAACTCCAAATTGATTATACAACTGCTCACCTACAGTACGCACACGACGGTTGCTCAAGTGATCAATATCATCCACATTGGCTTTAGAATTGATCAACTGAATTAAATGTTTAACAATAGCAATAATGTCCGTTTTGGTGAGGATACGAACATTGCTTTCTATATTTAATCCCAATTTCTTATTGATGCGGTAACGTCCAACCTCTCCCAGGTCATAACGTTTGTCAGAGAAGAACAACTTTTCAAGAACACCCCGGGCGGTTTCTTCATCAGGTGGGTCAGCATTTCGCAATACACGATAAATGTATTCTACCGCTTCAATTTCAGAGTTGGTAGTATCTTTTTGTAAAGTATTATAAATAATGGCAAAATCTGCAGAACTCACATCTTCTTTATGCAGAATAATGGTTTTTACACCAGAATCAACAATCAGGTCAATATGCTGTTCTTCGAGGATGGTTTCACGATCAACAATAATTTCGTTTCGTTCAATTGAAACCACCTCTCCTGTATCTTCATCAACAAAATCTTCAATCCAAGTTTTTAAAACACGAGCAGCTAGCTTACGGCCTACAATTTTTTTCAATGTAGCCTTGCTAACTTTGATTTCATCGGCCAGGTCAAATATTTCAAGGATATCCTTATCGGTTTCATATCCTATGGCACGGAATAACGTTGTTACAGGCAATTTTTTCTTACGATCAATGTAAGCATACATTACGTTATTGATATCCGTAGCAAATTCAATCCATGACCCTTTAAAAGGAATGATACGTGCTGAATATAGCTTTGTACCATTGGCATGTCGGCTTTGGCCAAAAAATACTCCGGGAGAACGGTGAAGCTGGGATACTATAACCCGTTCGGCACCATTAATTACAAATGTGCCTTTAGGTGTCATATAGGGAATTGTACCGAGATAAACGTCTTGAATGATGGTTTCAAAATCCTCGTGTTCAGGATCGGTACAATATAATTTCAATTTAGCCTTAAGCGGAACGCTGTAAGTTAATCCACGTTCAATACACTCATCAATAGTATAGCGGGGAGGATCTATAAAATAATCCAGAAACTCTAAAACAAATTGATTTCTGGCATCCGTTATAGGAAAATTTTCACTAAAAACAGCATAAAGCCCTTCGTTAACACGATTTTCGGGCGTTGTTTCCAGCTGAAAAAAGTCCTGAAATGATTTTAATTGAATTTCCAGAAAATCCGGATAATCAATTTGGTTGGCGAATTTGGCAAATGAATGCCTTTTGTTTTTGGTGTTTGCTACTGGGGATACAGACATAGATTTCGATATAATATTTAGCAATCTGGCATTAATAAAAACACACCCTTGTAAAAAGGGATAAGACCCTGACTCCCGGCGAGGGAATCAGAGTCTGTAAATCCTTTCGTTGATGAAAGGAAGCTGGTTGAAATTACTTAACTTCAACTTCAGCTCCGGCTTCAGTCAACTGTGTTTTAATAGATTCAGCTTCTTCTTTGGAAACTCCCTCCTTAATAGGTTTCGGAGCACCATCTACCAGGTCTTTAGCTTCTTTCAGACCCAATCCGGTAAGATCTTTTACAATCTTAACTACGGCTAATTTGTTAGCGCCGCCAGACTTCAGAATTACATCAAAAGATGTTTTTTCTTCAGCGGCAGCACCACCGCCACCCGCTCCACCAACTGCAGCTACTGCTACAGCCGCTGCTGCAGGCTCAATGCCGTATTCTTCTTTTAGGATTTTAGCCAGTTCGTTAACTTCCTTTACAGTAAGGTTAACCAATTGTTCTGCTAATTCTTTAACTTCTGCCATTTTTGTTTTGTTTTAAACCGTGTTACTAATTTAATTTTAAAAATTTTTATTTGCCTCTTTCTTCAAGAGCTTTCACCAAACCAGCCACTTTTTGGCCTGCATTACCTTGCAAGGCTGAAATAACGTTTTTGGCAGGTGATTGAAGCAATGCAACGATATCGCCGATAAGCTCTTCTCTAGACTTAATATTAACCAGTACCTCCAGGTTTGCTTCACCCACATAGGTATCTGACTCAATGAAGGCAGCCTTAAATCCGGGCTTTTCTCCACCTTTTCTAAAATCTTTGATGAGTTTTGCAGGTGCGTTGCTAGCTTCAGCAATCATAACGGCTGTGGTTCCATGCAACACTGAGTAAAGGCCTGAAAAGTCCTTTTCAGAACGCTCCATGGCTTTTTTTAACAGTGTGTTTTTCACAACCCGTAATTGAATGTTTTTTTCAAAGCATGCTCTACGAAGTTTATTGGTTACTTCAACCGTCATACCTTCGGTATCGGCCAAATAAACCACGTTAGCATCCTTCAGTGCAGCTGTTAATTCATCAATTACTTGGTTTTTTTCTTCTCTTGTCATTGCTGAACTGTTTTTAAGGATTAGCCAAGAATACTCTTGGTTTCTATTTTTATACCCGGGCTCATGGTTGAAGAAAGGGATACACTTTTAATGTATGTTCCCTTAGCCGAAGACGGTTTCAGTTTGGCTATTGTTGACAAAAATTCTTTAGCATTATCAACAATTTTTTCCTTATCAAAAGAAACACGTCCGATAGTAGTATGTACGATGCCGTACTTATCTACCTTGAAATCAATCTTACCGGCTTTTACTTCTTCAACGGCTTTACCAACATCCATAGTAACGGTACCGGTTTTCGGATTAGGCATCAACCCACGTGGTCCGAGGATTTTACCCAAAGCACCTACTTTACCCATTACTGCTGGAGTAGTAATAATTACATCAACATCAGTCCATCCGCCTTTAATTTTCTCGATGTAATCATCTAGCCCTACATAATCAGCGCCTGCTGCTTTGGCTTCTTCTTGCTTATCGGGTGTGCAAAGAACCAAAACACGTACGCTCTTTCCGATTCCATGCGGAAGCTTCACGGAACCTCTTACCATTTGGTCGGCTTTACGAGGATCAACACCTAACCGAACGGCAATATCAACTGAAGCATCAAACTTTGTAAAGGTAATTTCCTTTAACAGTTTGGCTGCATCTTCAAGTTCATAAAATTTCTCTCCATCAATTTTAGACAGAGCTGCTTTCATATTTTTTGACAAACGTGCCATACTATTGTAGATAAATTATTTATTTAACATTGGCTGGAAACTCACCTTCCACATTGATACCCATACTTCTGGCTGTTCCGGCTACCATACGCATAGCACTTTCAATTTTGAAACAATTCAGATCAGGCATTTTTATTCGGGCTATCTCCTCCACTTGTTTCCAGTTAATAGTACCAACTTTTTTACGATTGGGTTCAGCAGAAC
>JAOABX010000080.1 GCA_026418175.1 Flavobacteriales bacterium | reverse complement strand
GGGGCAACAACGATTACACAAGCCCACGCGCTGTTTTGAAAGCCCTGCCTTCGAAAAAAAAAGAAATGAAACGGCATAAAAGTTTTTCACTTTGTTGTGGAGCCGGCGGCGCTCAAATGTTTAAAGAAGCAGAAAAAGGAAATAAAGAAATTTTTATGGAACGTACCGAGGAAGCCATAGAAACAAAAGCCGACATCATTGCTACTTCCTGCCCTTTTTGTATGGTAATGATTACCGATGGACTAAAATATAAAAACAAAGAAGAAGAAATCAAAAATTACGATATTGCTGAATTGCTGGCTGAAGCATTAGGATTATGACTTTTGGCACCATTGCTTAAAAGCTGTAAGGATTTTTTCACACACCTGATCGGGAGTTTTGTTTGTAGTATCTACAACAAGATCGTAATTTTTCAGATCAGAATAATCTATGTGGTAATAATGTTTAAACCTTTCAATTTCGCTTTGGCGACGGGAAATAATTTTTTCTTTTGTTTCTTCAAGGTTCTGATA
>JAOABX010000007.1 GCA_026418175.1 Flavobacteriales bacterium | reverse complement strand
GTTCCAAACCAGCGTAAATTCAGCTTCGCCACAACCGCCACTGTATTCTACTTCAATTTTCAAACATTTGCCATCCAGAGAAGCGCCAATGATTGTAAAGGGATCGGAATTAGCTTGGAATAGTTCTGCATCTTGCACCACGGATTGGCACGTTGGTTTATTTCCGGATTCTTTCGTTTGTGAAGTTTTACAAGCAATAATCACTGTTAAAAAAAGTGCTGAAAAAAAATAATATTTCATACTAAGGCTGATATTTGAATTAAAATTTACAAGTATTGTTCCCCTTTTTCAATTTTCACTTCATTTACCAAGTTTTTTATTTTTTGCTCGTCTTCCATTTTGCAGATGAGCAACACACCGTCGTTTTCTGCGACAATATATCCTTCTAAACCCTGTATAACAACTAATTTATCCTTTGGCACATGCACAATGCAATGTTTGGAATCATACATCATCACTTGATCACCAATTACCGCATTTTTTTGTTTTTTCTTGCCGCGGGTAAGTTCCTCAAACAACGATCCCCATGTTCCTAAATCGCTCCAACCAATGTTTGCATTTAATACATACACATGGTCTGATTTTTCCATAATCCCATAATCTATTGAAATATTTCTCACCATGCCATAGATATTTGTTATGGCTTGAGCTTCTTGGGGAGTATCAAAAGTAGATGCTTGTTCTGCAAATAAGGCGTGTTCCTCCGGCATATGTGTTTCCATTTCGTGTAAAATGGCTTGGGCGCTCCATAAAAACATTCCAGAGTTCCAAACAAATTCTCCGCTTTCTATGAATTGTTTAGCTAATTCAGCCGACGGTTTTTCGGTAAATGTTTTTACCGGATGAACACCAAATTCTAATTTTTCAGTAGGATCGTATTGAATGTAACCATATCCAGTATCTGGCCGAGAGGGGGTAATTCCTAAAGTAAGCAAGTGGGGATAATGAGATACGTATTTCAATCCTCTATTCACTACAGCATAAAACTCATCTTCTTTAGCGATGATATGGTCAGATGGTGCAACTATCATCAAGGCATCCGGATTACGCTTGTGAATTTTCCAAGCGGCATATGCAATGCAAGGTGCCGTGTTTTTGCGGCTTGGTTCACTTAAAATATTGTTGGTATGAATTAATGGTATTTGTTTTTTTACCAGTGTAACATAGTCTTCATTGGTTACAACCAATATATTTTCTGTAGGACAAATTTTTTGAAGTCTTCTGAACGTGGACTGAATCAAAGTTTCGCCGGTTCCCAAAATATCAATAAATTGCTTGGGATGATCTTTACGGCTCATGGGCCAAAAACGGCTGCCCACTCCACCGGCCATGATAACTGCATACACGTTGCTCATGATCTGAAATTAAGAAAGTTTGGCCAAGGCAATTTGTAATTTTTGAATGATTTCTGGAATATCTTCTTTTTTTGAAGTGCCAATGGATAAACGATACCAACTGGATTCTCGGGGAGATCCGAAGGCATAGAAAGGTACAATAGCAAATCCTGCCTCATTTAAAATATATGATGTAACATCATCGGTAGTTTCCAGCACCTTCCCTTCTGCTGTTTTTAGGCCTTTTAGATCAAACCGAATGGTAAGATAAATCGCGCCTTTCGGTTCTATCGCATCTACCCGAAAACCTTCACTTCGAAGTTGTTTAAAGCCCTCATAAAATCTCTGCAATCGTTCATGGACTTCTTGTCGAATCCAGCCAAGATATGCATTAATGGCATTAACATCTTTCATAAAGGTAGCTGTAGCCAATTGTTCAGCTTTAGGTGCCCAGGCTCCAACATGCCCCAAAATAGATTTCATTTTATTTATAATTGGCTCTGGACCAAATGACCAACCAACCCGAACGCCGGTTGCAGCAAAACCTTTGGAAATGCCATCTACAAACAACGTGTAATTTCGCATTTCCGGTCGTAAGGTAACCGGATCAACATGTTGGGTATTTCCCAACGTTAGTAACCAGTATATTTGATCATACATTAAATACAATGGCTTTTTACCATCACCCCGCCTTTTATTTTCTTCTATAATCAAGTCGCAAATGGATTCTAATTGTTCGCGACTAAATACCGTACCCGTTGGGTTAAGTGGAGAGCAAAGAGCTACCAACACGGCATCAGATATATGCGGCTGTAATTCAACAGCGGTAGGCATGAAATTATTTTCGGGTTTAGTTTCTACTACCACTTGTTGTGCTCCGGATAAATATGTGTAATGGTTATTATTCCAGGAAGGTACCGGAAAGATTACTTTTTCTCCCGGATCTACCAATGTTTGATAAATGGCATAAATTAACGGACGGGCACCACCGGCAATCAGAATTTCGTTTTTACTGTAATCCAAATTGCCGTAATGTTTTAAAAAGAATGATACGGCTTCCCGTAATTCGGGGACACCATCGGCCGGTGGGTAGTTGGTTTGATCCTTCTGGTAATTCTCTAAAATTAATTCTTTTAATTGACCGGGAATGGGAAAAATTTTTGGATTAAAATCACCAATGGTAAAATTATATATGGTATGGCCTTGTTTAATCTTTTCGTTGATTTCACCAGCCAATTTAATGATCTCTGATCCGATTAGATTTTTTGCCTTTTGTGAAACTTCAAATGCCATTTTTTTCTCTTTGGGCAAACTTAACTTTAGAGGGAGTAAAAACCAAAAAAACAATTTTTTTTATTTAAAAATTTAAATGTTACATTTATAGAACAAATATCATGAATGAAAAAACAAATTCTTTATAACGTATTAATTTTCAGTGTAATTGGCTTTACTTCATGCAAGCATGATCCACCTTATAATGGAGAAGATATTTGTTTTGAATCCCAAATTTTACCGATTTTTTTGACCAATTGTACTTCCAGCGGCTGTCATAATAGCATTGATCAAGCGGAGGGATTAAATTTAACTACCTATACAGGCATTTTGAAAGAAATAAAAAAATACAAACCACTAGAAAGTAAAATTTATGAAGTAATTACCGATCATGGCGATGACATGATGCCACCTCCCCCCAGACCTCCCCTTACAGATGAACAAATTGAGTTAATATATAATTGGATTTGGTCCGGAGCACCCAACGATGTGGGTTGCGGCCAGGTATTGAATTGTGATACATCAAACGTTACATACAGTATAACTGTACGCGGAATACTTATTCAACATTGTACCGGATGTCATAATGCGTCTATAGCTTCTGGAGGAGTGATATTAACTAATTACAACGATGTAAAAACCTTGGCAGATAATGGCCATTTATGGGCTGTTATTACCCATCAAGGGGGATATTCTGCTATGCCTCCGTCTGGAATGCTTGATTCATGCAGTATTCATCAAATTGAAAACTGGATCAATCAGGGGGCTCCTAATAATTAAAATTTCATTTTACTGCAATACCTGAAATTTCAACCCGAGCACCGGCCGGAAGACCTTTAACAGCTACCGTTTCACGGGCAGGAAAGTTTTCACCCAATGCCGCTGCGTATATCTTGTTCATGGCAGCAAAATCTGCCATATCAATTAAAAAAATGGTGGTTTTAACCAAGTGGCTGTAGTCCATATTCGAGGCCTGAAGCACGGCTAGCAGATTTTTCATTACTTGTTGGGTTTGTTCTTCCACAGTGCCGTTTTGAAATTGTCCGGTGGATGGATCAATGGCAATTTGGCCGGAAATGAACAATAACTCTGCTCCGGCAGAAATTTTTATAGCTTGGCTGTATGGGCCAATGGGTTGTGGTGCATGGGGGGTTAAGATTACTTGTTTCATATTCAGAATAAGTATATTTGAATAACGATATTTTATGATGCGCAAATTACTATTTATTTCTTCATGCTTCCATTATTTTATACTAATGATTTCTGCACAAGTGCAGGAATATCGGTTTACGCTTATCGCACAAGGTAAAACTGAAACCGGGCTTTATAAAATTCGAATAGCTACCGAAGTGAATGATGGCAACAAGGAAACAATTCGATGGAAAGCAATTTCTACCGGTGTAATTACTACCGGGCAAAATGTATCCATGGCTATTATTCAGCAAGACAGCATAGGTACCATTATTCCATATAAACAATTAATGGCCGATGAACATTTTAAATTATTATGGCAACGTATGCTGGAACAATACTTGAAGCGCATGGATCAGGCTGAAAAAAATGATCCTATCTTAAATCAGGAAGAAAATAACACGTCTAATCAGATTTGGAAGGATGGCAAAATCATTAACATAAGCATAAAGGCAGGAAAAGAAGAAAAAGAAGCCTACATATACATTGCTTCCTTAGATAACAGTCGTACAATTTGCATGAACAAAAACCTACGCATTTTTGCAGGTAATTATATTGAAGTAAATACCCAGTTTTTACCTCCAGGAACATACTGGGTATATGTAAGTACTGCAACTAGTACCTTTTCTAAAAAAATCATGATTTATTAAAAAGATCTAAGCATTAAACGAAATGAAATTTCTTCCAATCATGAAATTTCATTTGATTGAAGGTAATAAAAAACTATTGCACTAATATCTGATTACAATTTGGCTAATTCGTTTTTCAATTGATCTATCACCTGGATATCCATGATATCAACTCCCCGAAGTTCGCTTAAATAGTAGGATACCCAATCGCAACAATGAATGTGATAAAACGTCTGTTCAATTCGGCTATTGCCCTGCGACCACACATCATGAACAGAAGCAGCATACTTTGAAATAACTTCTCGATTAATAGAAATGCGTGCCTGGTTTCTTGCATAATCATCTTTATTGCGTAAATAAACTACGGCCAAATTTTCATTTTTTGCTGCCCATCCAACCAATTCATTATGGTTCATTTCGGGAACCACATGATGCCAGGCCAGCATTTTTGAATTTTCATTAAGTTGCTGGCGAAATCGTATAGCTACACCTTCCATGGAAGCATCGGCATAAATCACTGGAATTTTTTGATGAAGTGATTGGCTGAGTTGCCGTGCTTCATTTTGTATATTTCCTGCGTTATGATTCAACAAATTTACAGTAGCTTGCAGTTCATTCATCGTTGAGTCTGGCAATAATCTAAATTTGTGAAAAATACAAATCAACTGGGTTAGGGAATATCCCAAACAGGCTCGGGGCGGATAGCCACCGGGAATAAGCAATAGTCCTAACTGATGTTTTTTTGCTATTTCAGCCAATTTCCCACCACTGGTGATACAAATTATCTGTGCTTTGCGTTCCAGTGCATGTTCCAGAGCCATCAGGGTTTCTTCGGTATTACCAGAATAAGAAGATGCAATAAATAATGTGTATTGATTCACAAATGCTGGAATGGAATAATCTTTAGTAACTACAACAGGGATATGTGCATACGGTTTAGCTAAATCAGCGATGATAGATCCGCCAATGCCTGATCCCCCCAGACCGGCAATTACAACTTGGTGAATTTCATTAGTTAATGGAGGAATTCCCGTTACTTCAAAAATTTGTATACTTTCTTTAATTTGCAAGGGGAGATTTTTAATTAACTCCTGCATCATAGGTTTGTGCATTTAAAAGGTAAACCTACACGAAAACTCTGAAATCTCCAATTTCAACTTTGAAAGGCTATATTGTTTTTACTTATTTTGTGTAAAAGTTATTGCTTATTAGTTTTAGCGAAATTCATATTTATACTGATGGCGCAGCCCGTGGTAATCCGGGTCCCGGGGGGTTGGGTGTTATATTGATTGCAGGTCCCAATCGTAAAGAATATGCCGAAGGGTATCGGTTTACCACCAATAATCGAATGGAATTACTGGCTGTGATTCGAGGTTTAGAAATGCTAAAAACCAACAAATATCCGGTAGTCATTTATTCTGATTCAAAATATGTAGTAGATGCAGTGGAAAAAAAATGGGTGTTTGGATGGGCTGCCAAAGGTTTTAAGGACAAAAAGAATGCTGATTTGTGGATGCAATTTTTACAGTTATATCCACATTTTAAAATCCGATTCGTTTGGGTGAAAGGTCATGCTAATAATCCTGAAAACAACCGGTGCGACGAATTGGCTGTTCGTGCATCACATAGTAGTCCGCTTAAAATTGATACGATATTTGAAGCACAACAAAATAAACTTTTCTGATGAAGCTAAGTACAGAAGTGTTGGTTAATTTTATTCCTCCCGGCATTACACATCATGATGCAATTTATCTCATAGGATCGTGCTTTACAGAGCATATAGCTCATAAACTGAAGCAATCGGGTTTTCATGTTAAAAGTAACCCACATGGAATTATTTATAATCCTGTTTCCATCCGCAAAAGCATGGAAGATGTACTTGAAAATAAAGTGTACACTCCCAATGATTTGTTTTTGCATCAAGGATTATGGCGAAGCTTTCATCATCATGGAAGTTTTTCTGCAACAGATCCCAATGTTGCTTGTACAAAAATAAATCAAACCATTGCTGAAAATCATGTTTTTTTAAAACAGGCCAGGCATTTGTTCATCACTTTAGGTACTGCGTGGATATATCGTAAAAAATCATCTGGAGAAATTGTTGCGAATTGTCATAAAATTCCCGGCTATGAATTCGAAAAAAAATTGATAGAGCCGGATGAAGAACTGATGCATTGGTTTACATTCATTGATAAAATTCAATCTTTTGCTCCTGAAGTTACCATTCATTTTACCATCAGCCCGGTGAAGCATCTGCAGGATGGATTTTTTGAAAATAATTTGAGTAAAGGATTATTGCATCTTTTCATTTATCAACTAACAAAGAAGAAAAAAGAATTACGCTATTTCCCTTCCTATGAGATTATGCAAGATGAGCTTCGAGATTATAGATTTTACGATAAGGATTTAGCACACCCTAATGAATTAGCAATTGAATATATATGGGAGAAGTTTTCTCAAGCATATTTTGCAAAGCCCACACAGGAAATTTGTGATAAAGTGTTACATCTTCAAAAATTACTTGCACATCGGATAATACATTCTACACAAACATCGCATGAATTCGAAATTAAAAGAAAAAAAATGATTCAGGAATTCAAAAATCAATATCCGTACATTTATTTGGAAGCTGACTTATAATGTAACTATAAAATTTATAAATACTATTTTCAGCAATGTGAATGATTCCCAATCTTGTGATTGAGCCAATCCTGTAAAATATAATTCGCATTTTACATTTGTTGAATCAATAGGGGTGACAATTACATTTAGTTTGGGTTTTATCAATGATAAATCTGTAACTGGTCAAGCGGATGAATTCACATTTTTATGAATTACACTTAAAATAATCATTCTTGCAACATTAGGCGTTGGTTCACTAGTTTGAGAACTTGAACTGTATAATGGAAGAAGCTTATATGTTCCTGTTTGCGGAAAGCTGTTTAAATCAGATCTGTAAATTTGAATATGTATTAATGAATAGATTATGCATGGAATATTTCCACCTGCTTCAATTCTTAAAATGAAATATTATTAGTTGTTTTAAAAACGGCCCGAAGGTACTCATCGCAAGGTAAACATTGATCGTCGATGCAAAAGTAATTTTCTGCAACGATTAAATTGTCATTATCATCATTGCAACCCATGTAGCATACAACAATGATAGTTAATATTAATATAATTATATTATATTAACTTAAGCCTTTATTTAAGGGGTGTATGAAACATCTTCAAAATTTACTACCACAGGTTTTTTATCAGAGCTATTATCAATATTTTTTAGGCGTCCGGTGTATCTGCCACTCAATATGTAGCTCGAACCGCTTGGTTGAACATTTAGTGTAAAAGAATGAAGAGATGAAGACCCGGTATTGTCTAATTCCCAGTAGCTAGTTATACCATTTTCAACAAGAGTAGCATAGGGACGAACTTTCCTAGAACCTCCATTACTAGGAACATTTAATACAAGATCATAACTGCCTTCTTCGGGTATCACATCAAAAGCAGTATTCCATAGTGAAAAATTAATACTATACACATTGTTACCTTCGTTCGAAGTGAGAGTTATTTCAACGCTTGGATAAGACCCTGTAAAATTAGAAGTTGATTTTGATGATATTTCATGATATACACCATTAAAACAAAAGAAAGTTCCTGTAGTATCGTCACATTTTTTATCACCGGAACAACTTATAGCAATTAACATCAAAAGTAAAGAGGCAAAAAATGGTAATCTTTTCATAAAGTTTGTTTTTATTTACAACCAATTTAGAAATTATTTTCAACAACTACATAATAAAGTAAAATTTTACTCCACATGAAAATTATTTCATACAATGTGAATGGGATTCGTTCGGCCATAAACAAGGGATTAATAAATTGGCTAAAAGCAGCAGATGCCGATGTGGTTTGCCTGCAAGAAATAAAAGCAGAACCTGGCCAACTGAATTTATTTCATTTTGAAGATCTGGGATACAAAACTTTTTGGTATCCGGCTAAGAAAAAAGGCTATAGCGGTGTTGCTATTTTTACTAAAAAAGATCCTCTGCATGTAGAATATGGTTGTGGAATAACAGAATATGATGATGAAGGACGAATACTTCGAGTAGATTTTAAAAATGCTTCTATTATGTCAGTGTATTTTCCCTCGGGCACTTCCGGTGATCATCGGCAGGATTTTAAATACAAGTTTTTAGATGATTTTTCAAAATACATTGATAAACTAAAAAAAAATTATCCCAACTTAATTATTTGTGGCGATATAAATATTTGTCATAAAGAAATAGATATACATAATCCTGTAGCAAACAAAAACACAACCGGTTTTCTTCCACCGGAACGGGCTTGGGTTACATCTTTTTTAGAAAGTGGATTTATTGATTCGTTTCGCTATTTTAATCAAGAACCACATCAATACACATGGTGGAGTTTTCGATTTAATGCCCGGAAACAAAATAAAGGATGGCGCATTGATTATATTTTGGTGAGCGAATCATTAAAGAAAAAAATGAAAAGGGCAGCGATATTAAACGAAGCACATCATTCAGATCATTGCCCTACGTTGCTTGAAATTGAGGTATAGTTAAATTCTCTGATTCGGTATATTGTAACATTAATATTTGTAAGAGAAAAAATTTTTTTCTTGAAATTCCAGAAATAAATGGCTAACCGAGTTGGCTTTTCCGGCATACGTGGTATATAAAATATTTGATGAAATTGGCCATTTTCAGTTGTGTATGAATTTCGCATCCAGTGCAGGCTGGCGTATATATAGTACTTTGTTCCTCCTTCAGGATTATCAACGCTCGTTACCATATAAGCAATTAAAGGCTTCTGTTTTGATACGAGATTGCAGGAAATTTCAATAGCAAGACTATCACCCATGTAACGTTTGGTTTTAGCATTAAAAAAATCTATAAACTCATAAGATACATTGATGAAATCATTTGTAATCCAACTAGTATCTGGCATTAAAAAAACGTGTTCCTTTCGCTTGTATAAGCCAATTTTAGAGTAAGCATCTTCATCAAGAAAAGTATAATTTTTTAAACCTGATAAATTTCGATGTTCCTGATTCAATAACAAATAATCGTAATGAAATGCAGGATAGTCATTATAACTCATCAATGGTGCATTTCCTCCATAACGATATACATAGTAATACCAAATCAGATGTTGTATACCATATCCACCTACTGAAGGGAGTTTTTTCATCGAGCCTGCATCACGAAGAATGGTATGGAATAATTTTTCATCCATATGTTCCTTTTTCCATTGGGTAGAGTATCCCAAGTTCATGTATGTAAGCATGTGAATTGGAATAAGTAGCAAAGGAAGAATGAAATAGCGAGAATATTTAAAAAGCTGGTTTAACCAGTCGGCAATAAAAAATATACTTCCGGTTAAAAAGACAAACATATGCATACCGGTTCTATCTTCCGGAAAGTTCACGTGCATCAATTTGTTTTGAATAAAAATTGCTGCCAGGTTGGCGGTAAAAAATACCGGCCAAACCATGTGAGTGTATACAAACCACTGATTAATTTGATGAATGATTAAAAAGTAGATAAGGGAAAAAAAAGTAAGGCAAGAAAAAAATATGATAAGTACACTTAGTATCGGATGAGTAAATCCGAAAAACATGCGAATCAAGGTTTGCACAGTAATTTCCCAAAACCCATCAGATGCACCATAATATAATAATCCTCGTTTTTTAAGTTCCAATGCCAACAGAACAAAAAAACCCATACTAAAAAAACCAATGAAAGCTATGAGTAATTTAATGCTACGATTTTTTTGAGGATAAAATAAAATGAGTAATAATAACCATCCTAGCGATAAAAAATAAGATGCAGATAAATTGAGGTTGGCCAACACCGCCAGATTCCATGCAAGAAGTGAAGCAATAAGATGTTTTAATTTTGCTGTTTGCTGAAAAAGCATCAGTAGGTATAAGCCACCAACCATGGCTGCTATTGACATGCCATATCCCCGACTTAACGCAAAAAATTCCAGCACGCCGTGAGTCATGAGCATCACAAAGCGAAAGGAAGCCTGAATCCATTTTTGGCGAATAAAGGTTCCCAATTGAAAAATAAACCAGGCATAGAAAGGGAATGCCAATAAATTAGGTAATCGGAGTACCCATTCTTCAGGACCTAATAATACATAAAACAATGATGCCAGAGCAGAATTTAATATATGGTTATTTGCATCCCAATGGGCGATATATGGAATAAAATCTAACGAATGTATATAATGAAAAAATGTTGCAGCCTCATCATGTACCAGCGGGATATGTACTGCCCGTAATACAAGATAAATAGCAATAGCAATAGCCGTAAAGAAATAGATTTTTTTTTGCAGTTGTGAAGTAAAAATCGTTGAATGTTTCATAACTATAAATGCAAGAATACGAATATGTTTTTACTTACTTTGCATCAAATACCTGCAATATGGGATGGAAATCAGCAATCATAAAACCATTTGCCAATCAAATAGCCCGAAAGGTAAAAAATTGGAGTGCAAACCCAGTGTATTATCAGGAACAGGTTTTTAAATCATTAATTCAGCAGGCAGCAAAAACCACTTTCGGAAAAAATCATGGATTTTCTGAAATTCAATCTTATCAAGATTTTAAAAAGCAAGTTCCCATTCGCGAATATGAAGGATTACTGCCATATATTGAGCAAATCATACGTGGCGAAAAAGATGTTTTATGGAAAGGAAGACCTTTATATTTCGCCAAAACTTCAGGTACAACGTCTGGTACTAAATATATTCCTATTAGCAAAGAATCAGTACCGTATCATGTAAATTCTGCACGTAATGCAGTGTTCTGCTACATTGCGGAAACCGGAAATGCATCGTTTTTTGATGGTGGCATGATGTTTTTATCGGGCAGTCCTGAGCTGGAAAAAACCGGCAATATCCTAACCGGAAGATTATCTGGTATTGTAAATCACCAAGTGCCATGGTATGTAAAACGAAACCAATTGCCTTCCTGGAGAACAAATTGCATTGAAGACTGGGAAGAAAAAGTAGAAAAGATTGTAGAAGAGACCTATCATCGTGACATGCGATTGTTAGGCGGTATTCCGTCATGGGTTCAAATGTATTTTGAAAAACTCATTGAAAAAACTGGAAAGAAAACCATTAAAGAGATTTTTCCTAATCTACAATTATATGTATATGGGGGTGTGAATTATGAGCCGTATCGTCAAAAATTTGAAAATACCCTCGGCGGTGGAGTAGCAACCATTGAAACCTATCCGGCCTCTGAAGGCTTTATTGCTTTTCAGGACTCCCAATATGAACCAGGTTTGTTGATTCAAGTAAATTCCGGCATTTTTTATGAATTTATACCCGCCAACGAAGTGTTTCAGGCAAATCCTTCACGGTTTACCTTAGAAGAAGTGCAAATAGGAGTAAATTATGCCATTGTTTTAAACACCAATGCTGGTCTTTGGGGGTATCTAATAGGAGATACTGTTAAATTTATTTCAACCAAGCCTTATCGGCTTATAGTAACAGGCCGCACTAAGCACTTTATATCTGCATTTGGCGAGCATGTAATTGCCGAAGAAGTGGAGTTTGCATTAAAACAAGCCTTGCAGGAAATGCCTGCAGAGATAATCGAATTTCATGTGGCACCGCAAGTGAATCCTCCCTCCGGTGAGCTTCCTTACCATGAATGGTTTATTGAGTTTGGAAGCTTACCTTCTGATTTGGAAAAATTCAGGTATTTAATTAATTCGGCATTGGTACAAAAAAATATTTATTACAAAGATTTGATAGAAGGCAATATTTTACAGCCGGCAAAAATTACTTTAGTAAAACAAGATGCATTTAGAAATTATATGAAAGCGGAAGGAAAACTGGGAGGGCAAAATAAAGTACCTCGCTTGGCAGATAACCGAAAAATTGCCGATTGGCTAACTGCTTATGCCATTAATTGATAGAATTTCGTACACGTTGTGAATATGCTCGCAAGGCGGTTGTGAAATCATCTCCTTGCGCCATTCGCTCTTTAATGTAGATGGCTGCCAAAACATGG
The DNA here is from genome assembly GCA_026418175.1 of Flavobacteriales bacterium. Lineage (GTDB taxonomy): Bacteria > Bacteroidota > Bacteroidia > CAIKAF01 > CAIKAF01 > BA4. The sequence goes on along the minus strand of JAOABX010000007.1, from coordinate 57,663 downwards.
GTTAGTTTTTCGCCTTCATCCTCCCCATCCACTTCAATGGGTAATGGCTGTTCATCATAAAGTGATTGCTCTGCCTGGCGTAAGCTCTCCATATCAGCCTGTTCAACTAATTTTTTTATGGCTGGAATTTTCATATCTACAACGATTTTAATTGTTCAAGCATGGCAACAACCTGTTCTTCTTTGGAGGTGGCTTGCCCGGTAACTAGCTTTCCTTTGTAAAAAGTAGCAAAAAATGGAAGATTATCTACGCCTGCCACTTTTCGGGCTTCCGGGTTTTCCTCTGCATTTACATCTATAAATGCAATTTCCTTAAATCGTTCATCTTCGCTCAAACGGCGAAATTTTGGGGCAAATAGTTTGCATGAGCCGCACCAATCTGCATAATATTTTACAATCACCCGTTCATGGGCACCTATCGCTGTTTGAAAATTATTGTCAGTTACTACTTCTACTGCCATATTTTATAGATTTACTTAGCGAACATAATGCTTTTTATACATTTTTGTTCAATGAAGCTCATTCTTTTTAAAACCATTTAACCAATCTTTTTTATTTTCACTATTTGAATACACATTTATAGATGATTGTAATACCATGCAGAAATGAAAAAGAAACCTATAAGAAAACAAGTTGCTACACGTAAACCAATTGCTGAGCCAACAGTAAATACTACGGTTCAGCATGCATTGCCAAAGCAAATGCATACCTGGTTTGCCTTGCTTTGTGCTTTCTTAGGGTTGGTTTTGTATGTAAATACCCTGGGTCATGATTATGTACTGGATGATGAAATGGTTACTTTTAAAAATAAAATTATTACCAAAGGTGTTGTTGCTATTCCTGAAATTTTAACTACTGCTTACCGGGAAGGTTTTTGGGACCGACAAGAGAGTTTATATCGCCCGCTCTCGCTGGTTATGTTTGCCATCGAATGGCAGTTAGCGCCCAACAATCCTTTGTTGGGACACCTTTTAAATGTATTATTATATTCTCTTACCGGGTGGTTTATTTATCGCCTGATGCATACTTGGATGAATGGCCAACACGTATTGATTCCTCTGGCAGCTGCACTGATGTTTATGGCTCATCCATTACATACTGAAGTAGTAGCTAACATCAAAAGCCGGGATGAAATTTTAGCGTTATTTTTTGGGGTGTTGAGTTTGCAAGCTTTTACAAGTTATGGTAAAACAAATCAAGGAAGCAAGTTGATATTAGGGAGTTTATATTATTTGTTGGCTGTATTGGCCAAAGAAAGTGCAATAACACTATTTGCTGTCATTCCATTGGCTTTATACTTTTTTACAACACCCAAAAAATCACAATATGCAGTATCCTTGGTATTATTGGCAATTGCCGTATTTGCTTATTTGGGATTACGAATTTCTGCCTTGGGAGAAATTTCTAATTTCAAGGAAATTGCGTTAATAAATAATTCAATTGTAGCTGCAAAAAACAATGCCGAACACTTTGCTACATCCATAGTCATGGTAGGTATGTATATTCGATTATTTTTGTTTCCACATCCGCTGAGTTATGATTATTCTTACAATACAATACCTATAGCTACTCCTGGAGATTTCCGATTTTTAGCTTCATTAGCCGTTATTATTAGCATGTTAGTCTATATTGGATATCACTGGAAGAAAAAAGATCCGGCAGCTTTTGGTTTATTATTTTTTGGGTTAACTATTTCCATAGTCTCTAATATGATCATCATTATTGAAGCTACATTGGGAGAGCGTTTTGCTTATTTACCTTCGTTGGGCTTATGCATGGCAGCCCCCGTTTTACTTTCCAGGGTTGTTAAAGTCAGAAATGTTAAGGTTGAAACTTTTCGCGATGTGTTTATTTCTGGTAAAGCCTTTACGGGCATCATGATAGTGATTCTATCACTTTTCTCAGTTAAAACCATCAGTCGAAATCCCGATTGGAAAACCAGTGCTACCCTGTTTAAAGCAGATAAAGATAATAATCCACGCAGTGCACGTACACAGTTTTCATATGCTAGTAATTTAATTACCGAAACCATTTTAAAACTGGATGAAAACGATCCAACCCGTGAAAAACTTACCCTTGAGGCTCTGGAATACCTCAATCGAAGCATTAAAATTATGCCCAATTATTTTGATGCGTGGGTGCATTTGGTTTTTGCATATCGCATCTTAAAAGATCCTGAAAAAGCAATATGGGCCTATGAAAATGGCCTGAAAGTAAAAAGCAGGGAGAATTTCGATTTTTATTTTCAAGGCGGGGTGGCTTATGCCGATGTAAAGCAACATGAGAAAGCCATTGAAGCTTACAAATTAGCATTGCAACAAGAACCCAATCGTGCTGATGTGTGGAATAATATTGGCATGAGTTATTTGGAATTAGGCCAATTGGTAGAAGCCAAAGAGGCCTTGATTCAATCCATTCAATACGATAGTACGGCTGCCAATCCTTGGTATAATTTAGGCAATGTGTATGCTCGAAGTAACGATTTTAATACGGCCATTGCCATGTATGCTAAAGCCTTGCAGCGCGACCCCAAACATGCAGGTGCTATGAATAATACAGGAAATTCGTATGCTGCTATGCAACAATATGATAAAGCCATTACTTGTTATGAACAAACCTTATCGTTTGATCCAAATAACCGAGAAGCAATAATGAATATGGGTGTAACATACAACATCTTGGGTAATAAAACCAAAGCCGATGAATATTTTAAACGCTTGGGCGCTCCCCATTCTCAACCATGAAACGTGCAATTGTCATAGGAGCAACATCCGGTATCGGAAAACGAATGGCTGAAATTCTGGCTGCCGATGGATATCGTGTGGGGATAACCGGCAGAAGAAAAGTGAATTTGGAAAAAATACATCAATCCAATCCACAAGCTTTCGTTTTTCGTGCATTTGATGTACAGGATGTAGATACCTCTCAACGTATGATTCACGAGTTGATTGAAGAATTGGGAGGCTTGGATCTTTTGGTGTATTCATCCGGTAATGGTGAAATGAATAAAGAACTGGATTTTGATAAAGAACATAATATTATTAAAACCAACGTAATTGGATTTACCAATTGCATTACGTTTGTTTATCGCTATTTTATGCAACACGGTGGCGGGCAAATTGCTGCTATTACATCAGTTTCCGGATTGCGGGGAAATCCGGAATATGCAGCATATTTTTCAACCAAAGGATATCAAATATTGTACTTGGAAAGCCTGCGCATCAAATCAAAAAAAGATAAATTAAATATTCAAATTACAGAACTTCGGCCTGGTTTTATTAATACAATTGATCGTTCCAAAGTTCAAGATGCCCCCATTTTTTGGATGACATCCCTGGAAAAAGCTACAAGACAAATGTATCGTTCCATTAAACGAAAGGAGGAAGTGGCTTATATTTCGAGGCGTTGGGTTATTATAGGTATTTTAATGAAGATTTTTCCTCGCCGGTTGTGGGATATGCTTCCTTTTTAAAAAAATTAATTTTCGGTAATTGTTCTTTATTTTTTATTAAATTCATTAATTAACTAATATTAAAAATTATAAAAAAAACTTTTTGGGGTTAGGCTATAGTTGCCTTATTTGCTTCTTGCAAAAATAATAATGCTACTTCAGAGGACATTTCTAATATTGTAAAATCAGGATACTGGAAAATTTCATATTTCAATGATTCGGGAATCGACGAAACAAATCATTTTACAGGATATACATTTGATTTTGATGATGCTTCATTGATAACCGTTACGAATGGATCAAATACGTATTATGCTGATTTTGCAATTACAGATAGCAATCCGTATGATGACAACCTTTCTGATTTGAATTTTGCGATTTTTTTTTATGGGTCAGCCAGAATTCGAAGATTTGAATGGTGACTGGGATATTTACATCGTTTTCTTCTACAAAAATTGAATTAGAGGATGTTAGTGGTGGTGGAAGCGGCACTGACTTACTGACATTTGAAAAAATCTGATAGGCATTCAATAATTGCAATCTTCCTTAATCGGAGAAGCAGTATAAAAAGGGCAAATTTTTTAAATGAGAATATACCCTGCTCTTTTAAATCTTGATATACAGCTTGTAATTCTGTATTTTTGCAATCCATGATTGTTCGAACAGAAAAGCCCAATATTCGCGGATTCAGTAAGGATCAGCTCAAAGCCTTTTTTGTGGAAAAAGGTGAAAAGGCATTTCGGGCTGACCAGGTATATCAGTGGGTGTGGCAAAAATCAGCCGCTTCATTTCAGGAAATGACAAATATTTCCAAAGAGTTGCGAACATTTCTTGAACAACATTTTGAAATTCATAAAATCAAAATTGCCTCCAGCCAACGCAGTAAAGACGGAACCATCAAGGTGGCTTTTGAACTCCATGACGGGAAATTGGTGGAAGGAGTATTGATACCGGCTGGCGACCGTATGACTGCGTGTATTTCATCACAAGTTGGTTGCAGTCTGGATTGTAAATTCTGCGCTACAGCCCGCTTAAAAATGATGCGAAACCTTACTCCTGATGAAATTTATGACCAGGTAGTTGCTATTAATAAATTGGCAATAGATACTTACGGAATTCCTTTGACCAACATTGTGTATATGGGAATGGGGGAGCCCCTGCTCAATTACAAGAATGTAATGACCTCCATTCAGATGATTACTTCGCCCGAAGGCTTAGGTATGTCTCCCCGCAGAATTACCCTTTCAACTTCTGGTATAGCCAAAATGATTCGAAAAATGGGCGATGATCAGGTGAAATTTAATCTGGCGTTATCGTTGCATGTGGCCAATAATGAAAAAAGAACTCGTTTAATGAGTATCAATCAATCCAATCCATTGGAAGAGTTAGCCGATGCGTTGAAGTATTTTTATGAAAAAACCGGAACAAGGGTTACCTATGAATATATCATCTTTCGAGATTTTAATGATGAAATTCAGGATGCCCGTGAACTGGCAGAATTTTGCAAACATATACCCTGTAAGGTAAATATCATAGAATATAACCCCATTGATGATGGGTTTTTCCAGCAAGCTTCAAAGCAAAAAACAGATGCGTTTATTCGTTTTTTGGAATCTAAAGGCATCATAGTTAATGTGCGCAGAAGCCGGGGGAAAGATATTGATGCTGCTTGCGGTCAATTGGCTAATAAAGTGGTTCAACAAGCCTGATTACATCGGTAATTGTTCGGATGCCGGTGTAGAAAAGAAAAGTACACGTACTTTTCCATATTCAAACAATTCACTTTCATTTGTCAGTTCTACTGAAATTCCATCCTTTTGCCATCGTTCTATTCCTTTTTCTTCGCCCAAGTATGTATATTTTTTATTCAATTTTTTTTTCATCCATTCCGTAAAAAAATCTCCATCTTCAATTTTGGGTAAATACACATCACAAAACACATCGTTCAGTTTTTGGTTCGTAAACAGAAAGGTAAACTGGTATTCTTCCTGCTCACTAAACTTATAGCTGGTTTTAATCATGGTTTCATCCTGATAAATAATACGTTCCGGAGTTTCGTTTTCCATTACTTTCATATAATCATCACCCAGATTGTTTTTTCGGAGCATAGCTTGCTCATCATTAAATACTTCAGCAAAGTTTTTAGCCATTTTCTGGTGAGCCGGATTGCCACACGAAAGCAGGAAAACTGCCAAAAGAAAATAAATGATATGCTTCATGAAAAAAGTGAATTGAAACACAAATCTACAAACCAACAAAGGAATCTTTTATTTTGAAAAACAAAGTTTATAAACATTATTATGATGAAATTCAAATTACTTATAACAACGTTTCTTCTCCTTTAAATTTTAAAAACACCTTACAAAGTGTATAAACGTCTTTTTCGCAGTAATTTACAATGCGTTGTAAATTACCATCTTTATAATATATACTATGAACCTGGCTCCCGTCCATATCGTCTTTGGGTGATGGAATGCCGAAGATATCTGCCAGCAAGTCAAGCGCTGTGAAGTTTTTATAATCACCAAATTTCCATAATTCCATGGTGTCTAACAATTGTAAGTCTTTAGCCCATTTTCCACGAGGGTCAAGGATGGAAGGCACTTGAATGCTGTGAACTATCATTCGTCGTGCGATATAAGGAAAGTCAAATTCTTTACCGTTATGGGCACACAAGTACCAACGTTTGCCACTGTTTTGCAATTTTTGTAATACTGAGGCAAATTCTTGAAGTAATAATTTTTCATCATCACCAGCAAACGATTTTATTTGCAATTTTCCATCGCGGATAAATCCGGAAGAAATACAAATAATTTTACCAAATTCGGCATAGATACCGGCTCGTTCATACAGCGTTTCCGGTGTATCTGATTCGCTTTTACTAATCAGTGATGCCTTGTGTTTCCAAAATTTCTTTTTTTCTTCCGGAACGGAAATGTAATCCGGATACTGGGGCACTGTTTCTATATCCAGAAACAAGACATATTCGGTATTTATTTCCTGTAGCATGGGTACTATGTTGATTAGTTATATAAAATAGCAAAATACAAATTCTCAACTTATTTGATTAGTTTTAATTATTGGGATTGTATTATTTTTTCTTTTTGCTTTTTAAAGCTTCTGGCTTGCTTATACTCTAAATCAAACCGTATTCCGGTATAAAACATGCGACCAAAAATGGGGGCCCAGATCAGAGAAGCATCAAAGTTGTTTCCAAACGGATTTTGTGCATCTACAATGGGATGAGGTTGTGTAAATCCGCCAATGTTTTCACATCCCACATACCATTCCATAATTTTGAAATCTTTGGCAATTTGTGCATGAAAAATCGGATACCAGGGTGACTGTGTTTGCCAGACATTTCCCGAAGGGTCTGTTACTGTCGGAATGCGCGACGGACCGTTCAGCTTGGCCGTAAAGTCAAACGAAAATCCCCATTTAGGAGTAGTGTAACTTAGATTAATGAAGGCTTTATGTTCCGGTACTAAGGGCACACGTTCTACATTACCTGAAAAATCTGCCCGAACATCCTGCCATTTGTAAGCCAACCGAATTTCAAACTTCCGGATGGGTTCTGCCTGAAAAGTAAATTGAAATACATTGGAAAATGACGGCCCATTTAAGTTATAAAATTTTAATTCTCCTTGTACTTCTCGGTCTATAATGAGTTGGTTGGTAAAATCAGTTCGAAAAAAATCAGCTACCAAACTGGCATCACGTTTTCGTATTTGAAAAGCATAATGCAGGCTCAAACCATAATTCCAGGCTACTTCAGGCCGAATATTATATCCTACTAGATTGATTTGCCGGGCAGAAACTAATACTGCAGTATTTTCAGCAAACAGATTGGGTACACGCCATCCGCGGCCACCGGAAGCTCGAAAATAAAACCCTTTGGTAATTTCCCATTTGAAATTGATTCGGGCAACCGGAAAAAATCCAAACAGGTTATGGTAATCCAGCCTGCCACCAGCCACTAACGAAACATTGTTCAGATTATCGAATGTATATTCAAAGTATCCGCCGGGAATCAGCTCTAAGCGGCTAAATCCAGTGGTGTCAAATGCTTCATCTATCTGGTCGTATTGAAAAGAAAATCCGGTTTTAAATTTATGTTGGGTATTACCAAAAATAGACTGGTATATAATATTGAGAAAAGCGCTTCGCTGAATTCCTTCGTAGCGGTTGTTTCCAAAAAATCCGCGTTGGTCATGGTACACACCGTTAGTTTGAATTCCGATGCTTTTCCAATCCTGCCCTTCAAAAAAGATTCCGAATTTCCAGAAAGCTTCTCCGCGCCATGTTTGCATGTCGAACCCATATTGGGGAAACAGGCTGTCGTTTCTCAGATAGGCCATATTTCCTCCGCCCCTTGATTCATACAGGCCTTTTATGCCAAACTGCGTTTCAAATTTTTCGCCGTGATAGGTCCAGCGATGTAAAAAACTTCCTTGCTTAATTAACGGAACATCCTGAAAGGTATCATCATTATCATCCACGGGCGTATTCATGTAATCGCCGTGAGCCAGTAGAGCCGTGCTCCAACGGTTACTTTTAAACCGATGGGTGAAGATTACATTTCCTTCGGCACGACCCATGTGATTCACATAGGCATTTACATGCAGTCGTTTTTCGTTTTCAGGTTTTCGTAACTCTACGTTAATTTGCCCGGTAAGCGCTTCAAATCCGTTAACGACAGAACCGGCTCCTTTTGATATTTGAATGCTCTCCAACCAAGGCCCTGGGATGTATGTAAGTCCAAAAGGGGAAGCTAAGCCACGAATGGAAGGCAATAATTCGGTGGTAAGTTGTACATACTTTCCGTCCAGGCCAAGCAACTGAATATGTTTTGCACCAGTAACCGCATCACTGAAACTTACATCAATAGTGGCATTGGTTTCAAAGCTTTCAGATAAATTACAACAGGCTGCTTTTTTGAATTCGTTTTTACTCAGGTTTTCTATCAGCTGAACGGCGCTGGTTTTAAAGGCAGAACCTTGTAATCGTTCTTCTATTACTACCGTATTGAGTATTTTAGTTTCGTAGAGGGTAATTGTAATTTGTTTGATGTTTTTTACGTCCAATGTATCAGTTTCATACCCGATGTGTGAAAGAATTAATTTCCCAGTATATAAGCTGTCTGGATAAACAAGCGTAAATTTTCCTGCACTATCTGTATAAGTGCCTTGTGGTGTACCTAACCAATACACATGTACTCCCGGTAATTTTTCTCCTGTTGGGCTTTTAACAACACCAGTTAGACTAGCTTGGGCATAATTTTGAAAAACAGAGCATACTAGGGATGTTAGTAAAACAAATCGTTTCATAATCTGATGGTTAAAATGAAATGAAAATTTGAAAAAGTTAAATTACCTGCCATGTTAGATACAGGTAATGCATTCGATTAAATATTACATCAGATTCTGAAAACGCAAAGAAAAGAGGGTTGATGAGAAGAAGATAGCAATGGTGGAATTTCGAAACAGAAGCTTTTTTTTGAATTAACCGACGGGCTGATGAATTCGAATAGATGGATTTCAGAAATCAAATAAATTACCGGAAGTATTATCTGAAAGCTTGGGTTTGATTTAACGGCGGATAGTTCAATATGAAAATATGTTTGCTGGTTGGAACAACAATCGTCCGTTTCACCTTTTTCAGTATTTACATTACAGGGGCTCTGCAAATATGCTTCATTATTGATACAACAGGCAATAGGTTTTTCAAATTCAGATTTTATACAGCATGCAGTAGCCTCAGTTTCTTTTTCACAGACATGATTTATCTCATTGCCTAAAACAAATATTTCTTTTCCCGAATGCGTACAATAATGCCGAGTAAGGCTGAAGCCAAGCAAACCGTGTAAGAATAAGAGCAAAAAAAATATGGCTAAAACCCGACGCTTCATAGTTCAAATTTAGGGAAATCAAAAACATCGTCAAAACAAGCCTATGTATTACATAAAAAAATCTTATTTTTAATACATGATTCAAAGCAGTTTTTTTAACCTCAATATTTTTGAAACAGACCCAATAATTGCCTGGGCTGTGCCGGGCTTTTTGGTATTAATTGGAATTGAATTATTGGTACGCCATTGGGAACGTTTGCCAGCTTATGATGGCAAAGATGCCTTAGCAAGTATTGCAATGGGGATAGGCAGTGCAGTAATTAACCTTTTTATGAAAACCTTAGCATTTTTTGTATTCTGGAAAATTTATGAACGAAGAGTTTTTACATTTCCCACAGATGCCTGGTATAGTTGGGTAGCTTTATTTTTTTTAGAAGATTTAGCTTTTTATATGCATCACCGGGCTTGCCATGAAATACGCTTGTTCTGGGCCGGGCATGTAAACCATCACAGCAGCCAAAACTATAATCTTGCTGTTGCCTTGCGTCAAAGCTGGGGCGAATTAACTCATAAATACATCTGGTGGTTGTGGTTACCACTTATCGGTTTTCATCCACAGATGATTTTGATGCAAATGTCTATCAGTTTAATTTATCAATTCTGGTTGCATACCGAAACAATTAAATCATTAGGCCCCTTGGAATGGATATTTAATACCCCTTCTCATCATCGGGTGCATCATGGAAGCAATATCCGCTATCTCGACAGAAATCACGCAGGAATTCTGATAATTTGGGATAGGTTGTTTGGAACATTTCAACAAGAAGATGAAAAAGTAAAATACGGTATTACCACCAACATTCATACTTATAATCCATTAAAAATTGCAACTCACGAATACATAGCCTTGTGGAATGATGTAAGAAAAGCTCCTGGATTGCTCAATAAATTAAAATACATCTTTATGCCCCCCGGATGGAGCCACGATGGAAGTTCAAAAACAGCACGCCAGCTTCGCGAAGCATTGTGATATTCTTCTTGCCAACAAAATACGATAAATGATGTATTTTTTTAAATGTAAACTACATTTACATTTGAGAAAAATACCTTATGAAAAGATTTAGTATTTTATTATTGTTTTCTTTCGTATTATTTGCTTGTGGAAAAAAAGAATCTGAAGGGCCTTTTTCAATTAAAAAAGGCACCCAATTAATTTACCATGTGGACAATGGAGAAATGCAATATCAATTCATTGTTGATATTCAAAAAGCATCTGAAAAGGGTATTGAATTTAACTGGAAAATGACTGATCCGGTAAATTATTCTGGAAAAGTTTCTATGACGGCTTCTGCCTTAAAGAATTCAAATAAATTATTTAATTATTTTTCTAATCAGTCTTCAGAAACATTGAGTGATCAAACGGCTGTTTTTATAAGTAATGATTTGTATGATGAATTTGTAAAAAATGAACGGGCGAAGATTGATTTTGGAACCGGAGAAGAAATCCTCATTCGCAGAAATGAATTATTCAAAGGTTATAAAGTGATGATTAATGGAAAAGAAACAGAACTGGAGTTTTATGATGCCAATAATGTTGAAACCAATCATGTATTGCGTTTTACCAAAATAGGGAAATACCCTCTTATCCTTGAAATGCATATTGATTTCAGTATTTCACTTAAGGAAGTAAAAACAAAGTAAAACTAATTTTTTTGTAGGAATTCATTAGTTTTTTTAAAAAAATATATTGGTGGTTATTACGACCAGATTGCCTAAGATAAAATTATTATTAACGCAGCGTATAGCCTTTCTTTTAGGTAGAATATTTTATTGCTTAAATTATATTTTTTTAAGTAAAATTAATCATAATAGAATGTTGATGTTAGACGCATTTGAAAATAGAATATTCGATTGGTGAATGAAAGTTGAGCTTGCGATTGGTTGAATTTTATAAAATACTACAAATGAAGTATATTATTTGGTAAATAAATTGTTGTACATTTAATGCAAAAAATACACATATGAAAATAAAGCTTTCAATTATTGTATTTGTTTTAATCTTATCGAATGTTTTTGCTCAAGAAATTATAAATCCAGTCTTAACAATTAAATCAGGAATCCGTTTAATTTATCAAGTAGATAATAGGGGTAAAGTTTATGATTTTATTGTAAATATTACAGAAGCCAATAAAAATGGAATAAAATTTAATTGGGAGATGACTGCTCCCGTTAATTTTACAGGTAAAATTACTTTAACAGCTCAAGCTTTAGCTAAAGCAAATAGTTTATTCAATTATTTTCAAAACAACTCAGACGAAACCTTATCAAACCAAACTACAGTTTTTTTAAGCTATGATGTGTATAAAAAGGTAATAAAACGCAAAAAATGTACGTTGGACTTTGGTTCACGAACAACCGTGGGTTCAAGTGATGTGTTATTGGATTCATCAAAGAAGAAATTTTCTGTTAAGATAAATGGAGTTTCTTCAGAAATAGAATGTCCGGTTTTATATGCAGCCGATAATAGTTCATTGCGAATAGCCTTTTTAAAAGTGGATGATTTTGTATTGATTGTAGAAATGCAAGGTGATTTTATTATTTATTTAAAAGAAGTAACCAATTAAACTAAATAAACCATGAAAAGAGTAGTTTTTTCAATTGCTGTATTTGCAGCTTTCCTTTATGCGTGTGGAGGTTCTGGTGATTGTAGAACCTGTACAAAAACTGATAACACAACAGGTACTACTATTAATTATGAAGTTACCACATGTAAAAATGGTAACATTATTACAAAAACAACCATTGATGGCCAAACTGCTATTGACACGGTAGAGGGCCCCGCTCAAACCGATGCTTCGCTGAATGCATGGGTTGATGTTCAAGAAGGACAAGGATGGGATTGTAACTAATAAATTTTATGTACTATGATTGTTGTTGTAAATCATTCGATTCATGTGCCTGAAAAATTTTGGGCTTCTGCTCAGGAGAATTTACCTAAATTACCCGAAGGTGGTGTTAAACGGGTTATACAGGTTTTACCTAACCCAGAAATGAATAAAGCTACCTGTGTGTGGGAAGCAGATAGCATTGATGCTTTAGATAATTACCTCAGGGATAAAGTAGGGTCCTGGAGCACTGATTCATATTTTGAACTCAAAACAGATGCTGCTATGGGATTTAATGGATAATGCTTGTTGAATCCAATTTCCTAAGAAAAGCCCTGAAATTTCAGGGCTTTTTTATTGCATTATGAATTTTCCTGAATAAAAATTGTTATCTGTTTTAACTTTAATAATATATACTCCTGAATTTAATTCAGAAACTGGGATAGTTATTAGTTCACTACTGTTATTATAAATACGATGAAATAATAACCGACCTCCCATATCAAATAATTGAATTTCAACAGGCGTTCCTTGTTTGATGATTGTTGAACTGTGCAAATTCACAACTTGACTGGCTGGATTAGGAAATATGCGAAATGGTATTGAACTATCAGAAATAGATTCTGTACCTATATAGATGCCATTCCATCGGGCAATTCCAGCTGATAGAATGATATCTCCATTATCCTTGTTTACGTAATTAAATTCACCTCCAAACCATACATCATTATCAATAACTTTAACTTTTCTAACCCTGCTTCCTCCGGATGCATCATAAACAGATCCAATACCATTATGAAGCGGCGTACCAAATGGAATAAATTCATTGGTTTGTAAATTAATTGCAACCACTCTGCGCACATCCGTTAAGTTACCAAAATAGGGAATAGTGCCTGCTACATACAAATAATGATCTTTTTTATCTATGCTATAAATTGTACCATAAAACAAATTATCATTTTGAGGAAGCAAATCAGTGAATTGTTGAAGCGAAAGATTATATTTTGCAAGTAATCGATACGAATTATTTCCATTTAAACTGAAAAATCCACCAGCTAAGTATAGGTTATCACCATCTAATAAAACATCAAAAATTTCTCCTGAAAAATTACAATCTGGAAAAACATGTGCCTGTGAATTTAAATAGTTATAACCAAAAATTGAACAATCTTGAGCCATGTCTATCAAACGCCCTCCTGTTACTAAATAATTTGACGATATATCTATATCATATAAATTATTTAAAGCTCCAGCCGATGTTTGATAAATATTTACCTCTGGTGTTACCAGTGTTTCTGACTCTAAATCGTATTTTAATAAATAGGTAAAAGTTTGGTTCCATTCATTGATGGACGGAGCAAATTGACCTACTAAATACATGTATTTTCCTTTTCTTGCCATTGCCTTTACTTTAACAAGATTATAAGGCAAGCTATAACCTTTCCATGAATTAGTGGTAACAATGTATCGAGCAAAGGAACTGGCAGAAATAGAATCAGCAAGCTGGTCAAACCAGCCAGCAACATAAATGGTATCGCCATATACTTCAACATCTGTAACTTCTTCAATTTCTATAGATAATTGGGTATGTTTAATTCCATTTTTATCTTGTGTTCCCAAAGGCCTCCATGTTCCTGTATTTTTATTTAAAATTCCAATATTTTTTATTTTTTGACAGGGACCAGCCCATTGAAATTTTCCACCTACCACTATTTCATCATCGTTTAATTTTTCAAAGGCTAGTGCTTGTGGTTTTACATCATCAACATATCCTCCACCTAAACCCAATGCTTCGCCGATATAGCAATTACACCATATTTTATGTTGTGTATGGTAGGTAGCAACATTTATTGTTTGTAAATCTAACCCATTAATCTTATCAAATTTTCCACCAATAATTAAGTAATTGTCATGATATTCCATTGAAAATACTGGAGTGAAGGGCTGTCCAACTAGGTAAGGCCCTATGCCCCATGGATTATTTATTTGGCCATTTTGTAAATTGTATTCTACAAACGATGGCCTGGGAAAATTAAACCATCCGGCAAGGTATAGGGTTGAATGATGCTTGGTGACAGCAGTAACATCATGATTAAAATTTAAAAGCGGAGTACTTACTGTTTGGTTTAACAAATCAATGATAGCTATGTTATTGGCTGGTTGGCCAAATGCCTGTGTGAAATTTCCTACAGCATATAATGTATCATTGCCGTAAAACATATCGTAAATAGTATATCCGTTAAATCCATTATTGCCATTAATGATTATAGGATGCCAGGTGTTTGTTATTAAATCTAAATAAGCTATTTTATTAGCTGCTATACCTGCAATACTTGTAAAATTTCCACTTACAAATAGTTTATTATCTGCAATTAGTAATTCTTGAATGGTGTTGTTAGCTCCCGTTTGTCCATTATTGATAATGGGCTCAAACTGTTGTGTATTCAAATCATAAGTTATGATGTGGTTTACAGAGTCATTGCCAATTATATCAAATTCACCGGCTAAGTACAATTTATTGTTATAACGTTGAATACTATATACTTTCTCTAATGGGAAATAAGTAGCTGAATTAATGGAATGCCACGTTTTATTAACAATGTTATATCTTGCAATTCCCCATGCTTCAGTATTCCCCACACGATTAAAAGTACCTCCTACCCAAAGATTATCCCCATCTACAAGCATAGAATAAACAGTTGACCCAGTTACCCATGCGCCGTTTAAAAACGTACCAATGCCATTAAATTCATTCGCTTGACCAAGCTTTACACGGCTTTTGGTTTGTTTGTTATAAACAACTAATGATTCAACTGAATCAGAAGGTGAAAAATAATATTTGAATTCGCCTCCAATAAAATAAAGGTCTTGATAGGCAGTTGTTGAATAAATTGTAGCAAAAGGGATAATTATGTCATCACTTAATGAATTAAATCGCTCATCCCATTGACAATAAGCTGATATCGGGGCAAAGAGCATTAAGCTAATATAGAGCAATATTATATGTAGGTTGAGTTTCATATTTTAAATATTAAGGATTACAATATTTAGATTTAGTAAGACAGTCATTGTAATTTACTTTAAATTTATCAATTTCATAAAGAATTAATTCTGTTGAATGTCTTTTTAAAAACATCAAAGTTTCTTCCGGATTAGTTAAAAATGAAAACAATTTAGCACCTGTTAGGCTTTTAAAATTTTTGAATAGTATTTTTTTTAATTTATTGTATACTTTCTTAAAAAAAAGATATTCTTCTCGTTCCCCTATAAACTTCCAGGCTGTTTTCCCATCAGTTAATATGATTTTTTCTACCAAATTGTTTTTATAATTTTCAGAAACTACATCAGAATAATAGATATATCGGCAAATATCATTATCGCTTCCGTCAAAATTTAACTCTCTGATAAAATGAATATCGGTTTTATATACCGGGATGGTATCTAATTGATAAAGCATTGTATCAATTAATTGCTTATAGGAATTGTGAATATAAGAAAAAACAATACGCAATGGAATATTTGAATAAAACCCTTGGTAGGCTTCTTTATTATTCATGGAAGCATATTGCAAATACCAAGCGATAAAAAGTTGAAACTCATAAAATGCATTGCATTCCTGCAAAACATAATATTTAAATATTCCTAACTCTTGCTTTTTTTCTATACTAGATGAATTTAAAGACTGAAGCTGCTTCTTAAAATAGGGATAAATATTCGAAAGAACTTGCAATCCACGATAATATGCTAAAAATTCTTCTATTAAACCAAATATACCATGATGTATGGAGTAACTAACAGTACCTCCAGAATTAATTCTCAAGTATTTTTTATAATCACTAATTTGATTTTTGTTTCCTACATAAATGTTAAATCGAAATATACTATCTGATAAGCTTTTAGGTATCATGTTGTTTAGTAAGTCAGTTTGAAAAAACCTACTTTGAGGTACATAAATAATACAATTTTCAAACAAGAAATACTTATAAGTGTTTGTGCTATCAGTATTTTCTATAATATTATCCATGCCATGTTGCATTTCATGCAAAACGGTTGAAAGTGAAAATATAATTGAGTTGTGATGATAAGGTTTATTTATCCATTGAGTATATGGATATTGGCTTTGGCTAAAAAAAATTTTTTGAAGCTCTTTGTTACCATACTTTGAAATGATTTCTTGATAAAAAGTATGTATAGACTGGTTATTCCATTGCTGTCCATATGCAAAGGTTATTGCCAGGATAATGCATACAAAACCACGCAAAAAAGGCATATCGGTATATATTCCATGTAATCTACAAATGGAGTAAAATATTAAGTCAATGACAATACATCAAATGAATGAATATAAAATGTGACTAATGTTTTGTCATATTTCAAAAAAAATTATCTTTATAAAATAAAATACATTTTATTATGAAACCTAACATGGGAAGTATTGACCGTATAATACGGGTATTTGTAGCTGCTGTTGTTGCAGTTTTATATTTTACAAAAGTGATAGATGGGGTTTTAGCTATTGTACTAGGAGTGTTTGCTGGTATTTTTGTTTTAACCAGCTTAATTGGTTTTTGCCCGCTTTATACCTTACTGGGTATTAATACTTGTAGTAAAAAATAAAAAAGAAATTATTCTTATTGCTTGATAAATTTCTTTATCACAATGCCATAGTTGGTATGAATGCGTAATACATACATCCCAGAGGGCAGATGTGATACTTGCGATTTAGTACCGTTGAATTGTATTAATATCCGGCCGTTAATATCAAGAATTTCGTGCGGTTGTGTAAAGAATAAATTATTATTAAAAACATGAACATTTAAAACCTCATTTACAGGGTTGGGATAGATTGCTAAGGAACCCAAAGCTACTTGTTGTTCTTTAACATTTACAGGCAAGCCTACCAGCTCTTGGCGAAAATTTTCCAATACATAGCGCATAATATTCACTTGTCCTTGTGTAAACATATTCATGCAAGAATCAGCAGCATAATCCATAAAGTTTTCAATATTGTCAGGAAGTTGCGGGCCAGGAGTTTCAGTACAGGTATTTTTTGACCAATCGCATATTTGTTGGGCATCAGAAGCGGCTGGAGGCGTATCGGCAATTCCATCATCCTGTGTGCAATCACCATCTCCCCAAATGTGCCTTAGCCCTAAATAATGACCTACTTCATGAGTAGCTGTTCTGCCTCGGTTTACTACTTCAAGAAAACCTGTAGCGTTGGGGTTATTTCGACCAAAAACAGCATAGTGAATTACAACGCCTTGTTTACCAGGATTTGCAGGTGCTACTCCTGGATCCCAATTGGGCACATTACCTATGGGAGGATATGCATATCCTAAAACGCCAAAGCCAAATAACAGATCACACACCCAAATATTTAAATATTTATTTGAAGGCCATGCATTTTTACCACCTAATGAATCAAATTTGACATTGTCGTCAAAGGGTGTATATGTTCCGAAAGCGGGTGACCCAGCAGTACGGGTAATACCGGTGGTGGGATTCCCATTAGGGTCTGTTGTTGCTAAGTAAAATTCAATTTCAGCGTCAGCAGCAACAGGTAAAAATTCATTTCTTGTATTGATAGTATCAGCATTCATTCTTCTAAAATCTTCATTCAGAACAGCAATTTGATTGTAAACCAATGAATCATCTATGTTTTGGGTAGCATTGGTATATACAATATGAACTACTACCGGTATTTGATAAACCCCGCCTGATTTTACTCCCGGATTTTGTTCTATCCACTGCCGAGCTTCATCAAACGCCTGATTAACATAATGCCCGTAGGAAGGATAGGTTGTAGCATTGTGTTCAAATACTGAATGAGTAGCACAACGTTGCCCCCAAATCAACCCCTGCCATGTAAAGCCAGCAATGATTAATAAAAATAATCTCATGTTTATTTTATTTTACCCAAAAATAAAAAACCTTGATGATAAGTATTTACCATATTCAGTGTTTTCAAAAACCTTGAATAGCAATGGTTGTACTTTTGTTGAATGGGACAGGATTTTCTTTATCCGGATGTTGGATATTAACAAAATAGGTTTTTCCATCAGGGGTAAAATAACTTCCTGTGGTTTCGCATCCTCGGGGAGCTACTGCAAAACGTAATAGGTCGTTTCGTGTAGGATTTTTAAGCGTTAAGTCTAAGAAATAAATTTCGTTGATTATCCATCCGTTTTTCTCTGCTGTAGCTGATACTCTGCCTTGACTCAATCCGGTAAGGTCTTCACTGATAATTAAGTATGGATTATTTCGAATATTTGCAATGAACAAACCGTCAGGGCTGCTAAAATGACCACCATCTTTTTCAATTGGGCCACCGGCCAGGAATTCACGCATGCGATTGGTCTTTATATCAAATTCTAAAATCCCGCCAAACGGATCGTGATATTTCCCTTCAGCATATTTTTTGGATTCCAAATAGGCAGGAATTGAACCACCTTTCTTAATCCATAAACTAAAATCAGTACTGTCATTACCGGTTTCACTGATGTATAATTTCCCATCGTATTCTTTAATCCATTCCAACCTTACAAACATAGTAGCGCCTAAACGAATAGCCACTTCTCTAGCATTTACCAACGATTTTAAATCCATGGGTAATGCAATCCATTCACCGCTATTCCCATCAGTTGATTGTTTGTAAGCATAAAGTTGACCTTTGCTATAGTCGTTGGGTTGTTCACATTCAAATTTGAAAAACACAGCAGGATAGTGGTCATCAGTTAAGTATATGGTTTTTCCATTCGGAGTGCAAAAAGCATCTTCGTGTGTGTATCGGCCAAAGTTGTAAATTTTTTGAATGGCTTTGCCACTTACGGGATCTACTTCTACCATCCATCCAAAATTTTCAGTAAGAGAAAGCCCATTCATCCCTTTCAGGGATTTGAATTTTTTATCCAATAATTTTTTTTCAGAATCAGGAAAGAGCTCTTCGCCGGTTAAAATAGTTCCCTTGGGTGTTATAGTTCCACCGCAATTATAAACAGTTCCACCAACTGAACTGAAGTCAACATTTTTTTTAATTCCAATAGTTTTCCATTTGCCGTTTTCTTTTTTTATTTCAACTATCGTTGCCCCCCCTCCATCTCCGGTAATTGGATCCGCGGTGAGTGTTTCATGGCTTACATACAGATGACCGTGCTCAGCACTACCGTTAATGGGAAGATAAATGATCAAGTCGTGATTGGCTTTTGCCAATCCTAAACCTACAGAGGTTTCTACCGTATCACCTTCTGAAAAAAGAATATTATAATCAAAACCTTCAGGAAGAATTAACTCTTGGGTATCATCAACTGGTGCTACAGGTTTAAAAAGTGTGTACTGATTTTCTGTTTTTTTTTCGATATTCGCATCCCTTTTTGAAGAAGGGGTACATGCAATCAAAGTAATAGTACCTAAAATTACTGGGAAAAATGGTTTAATCATTAGTTGTAATTTTCTACAAAAGTAATATTTAAAAACCCTTAAAATTTGCTATTTGATACTATGTTATTGTTAACTTTATAAAGATAAAAATATGAAATACGGGTTAAAGAAACAGGTTGCTCATCTTTTTTTAGCATTGTTCGTACTTGCAGGGTTAGGCTGCACTACTGGATCAGGTGCTAAAAAATACGAGATAGTAGAAATAACTACTGATTTGGGTAAAATTTACATTTGGTTGTATGATGAAACTCCTCGCCACCGTGATAATTTCATTAAATTAACCAAAGAGGGATTTTACAATGGCACTTTGTTTCATCGAGTGATTAAAGATTTTATGATTCAGGGAGGTGATCCCAATAGCAAGCCGGGTGGCAATCAGCTTGATATTGGCAAGGGGGGGCCAGGATATACATTGCCAGCCGAAATACTGCCACAATTTCATCATAAAAAGGGAGCATTAGCAGCTGCACGTATGGGGGATGCAGTTAATCCAAACAGAGAATCTTCCGGATCGCAGTTTTATATCGTACAAGGAACCAAATTTTCCCGTGAAGCTTTGCAAAACATGGAAAATTATCTTAGCCAAATGGCTGGAGTTACTGATTTCCATTTTACGGAACAAGCTATTCAGGATTATATAACACTGGGTGGCGCACCGCATTTGGATATGCAATACACAGTATTTGGCGAAGTCATTAGCGGGTTGGATGTGGTGGATAAAATTGCAGCCACCCCAACCGGTGGTTTTGACCGTCCGCTAACTGATATACCTATGCAAGTGCAGATAATTGAATTAACTGCCAAGCAATTAAAAAAACGTTTTGGCTGGGATATAAAAGAAAAAAATAAATGATTTCAACTTGCGTTTAAAAGTGTTTTTGTATATTTAATTAATAAGTGAAAGGTTATGCCGTTGATTGAAGAATATACTTTATCAGAGCAATTAAAGAAAGTTTTTGGATTTGATAAATTCAAAGGCCAACAGGAGGCTATAATCAAAAACCTGCTAAGCGGTAAGGATACGTTTGTTATTATGCCTACCGGTGGTGGCAAATCTATGTGCTATCAGTTGCCAGCTTTAATTAGCGAAGGTACAGCTATAGTGGTTTCTCCCCTCATTGCCTTAATGAAAAACCAAGTAGATTCAATCCGTGGATATGGAGATATTGATGGGGTGGCACACTTCTTTAATTCCTCCCTTTCAAAGTCAGAGCGAGACATAGTGAAAAAAGATATAATCAATGGTGTTACTAAATTATTGTACGTGGCCCCAGAATCTCTTACCAAAGAAGAGAATGTACAATTTTTACAAAGTATAAAAATTTCTTTTTTCGCTATTGATGAAGCGCATTGTATTTCTGAATGGGGGCATGATTTTCGTCCGGAATATCGCAGATTACGACCCATTATTGAAGCTATTGACCGTGTGCCCATCATTGCTCTTACTGCTACAGCTACTCCTAAAGTGCAGCATGATATTCTTAAAAACTTGGGGATGAGTGATGCTACTGTTTTTAAGGATTCTTTTAACCGGGCTAATTTGTATTATGAAATCAGGCCCAAAAAGAACGTCAATAAAGAAATTATCAAATATGTAAAAAGCCAACCTGGCAAATCGGGCATAGTATATTGTCAAAGTCGAAAAAAAGTAGAAGAGCTTGCTGAAATGCTGCAAGTAAACGGGGTAAGTGCGGTGCCGTACCATGCCGGGATGGATGCCAAAACACGTTCACGCAATCAGGATATGTTTCTCATGCAGGAGGTAGATGTGATTGTAGCAACCATTGCTTTTGGAATGGGTATTGATAAGCCCGATATTCGATACATTATACACCATGATATTCCCAAAAGTTTAGAAAGCTATTATCAGGAAACAGGTCGTGCCGGACGTGATGGAGGTGAGGGTAAATGCATTGCCTTTTATGCGTATGATGATATTGTAAAGCTTGAAAAATTGCTTAGTGGAAAACCTATTGCAGAGCAGGAAATAAATAAACTGCTAATGCAAGAAGTAGTAGCATTTGCCGAAACGAGTAGTTGCCGCCGCAAAGCCCTATTGCATTATTTTGGTGAAGATTTTGATGAAGCCCATTGTAATGAAATGTGTGATAATTGCGCACATCCCCGCGAAAAATTTGATGCACAGGAACATCTCTTGCTATTATTGGAGGTAATGACAGAAGTGAAAGGTAAGTTTAAAGCCAATCATTTGGTAGCTGTTCTTACAGGAAAAGAAAATAATGCCGTAAAGCAATACAAGCATAATCTGTTGGAAGTATTTGGCAAAGGAGATTATGAAGATGAACGTTTTTGGCATGCGGTAATTAGGCAAGCACTGGTAAATAATTTCATAAGCAAGGAGATTGAAAATTATGGCACTCTTTACATGAATGAAAAAGGACTGGAATATATGCAACATCCAGAGCCAATATTATTTACCCGCGACAGAGATTATGACACTGAAGAAGATGATGATGCTATTATTACTAAACAAAAGGGTGGAAGTGCACTAGACGAAACATTACTGAACATGTTAAAAGATGTTCGCAAGCAAATCGCAAAAAAACAAAATCTTCCACCTTTTGTAATTTTCCAGGATCCATCGCTGGAGGAAATGGCTACACAGTATCCCATCACGATGGACGAATTGAAAAATATTTCAGGAGTGGGCGAAGGCAAGGCCCAAAAATTTGGAAAGCCATTCCTGGAAGTAATTTCAAAATATGTAGAAGAAAATGAAATTGAACGTCCGTTTGATTTTACGGTAAAAACCGTTGCCAATAAATCAGCCATGAAGGTTTCCATTATCCAGGCTATTGATCGGAAACTACCTTTGCATGATTTTGCCAAGAACAAAGGAGTAGAAATGGATGAATTGATTCAGGAATTGGAAAGCATTGTTAATTCTGGAACCAGGCTTGATTTAAGCTATTACTTAAATAAACTCATAGAACCCGAAGATCAGGAAGAAATTTTCGATTTATTACGCGAATCAGATAACGGTTCATTAGATGCAGTGTTGGATGAATATGGTGATGTATATGAAGAGCATGAATTACGCTTGATGCGTATTAAGTTTATATCTGATTTGGGGAATTGATGTTTTTTTAAGTCGTAGTTCCACAAAATAATTATTAAGTGTGTTTTAATTATTGTTTTAAGGTTGTTTAATTTTCAAACAATTTTTTTCACATACCCCTTGCTTTTTATTTAACATTTTTTAATTTCGGACAGATTTTATTACTAGAACTCAATAAAACTGTCCATATATGAATTGGAAAAGTACACTTAATGCTGCATTGCTTTCTTTTGCTGCGGCCCTTTCAGGCTTTTCACAGAATGTAAACTTTGAAGTTCAACTTCGTTACTTGGGGTGGGATGGAAGAGGAGACCAAAGTGGAGGCCCGGAATATACTTGGTATGCTTGGGCCCGAGATAATGCTGATCCCAGTGAAACTGGTGGACAGTGTTTCTATTCCGGAGATAATTTTCCGGGAGGTGGTTCAAATGGCAGCGTAAGTTGTGCACCCAATGGATTTTTATTCGGAACCGGAACAACCCTACGGGTACGCACTAATTCATCGGCAACTACTGTTTTTATTCGAACGGATGCATGGGAGAAAGATTGTCCAAACAACTGCGTATTCCAATCATCTTGTTCAGCCGGATTTATTGGTGATGATGACAGAGCTCAATGTAATACATACAGTATATTTTTTAGAGATGTTGCAAGTCCTCCGTGTCAATGGAATGATTATGGAGTGTTTCAATGTGGAACATTTTATTATGCTATTCGAATTCGATGGACGTGGGCTTCACCCCCTACCATTACTACGCAACCTACAGCCGGTGGAGCAGATAGAACTTTATGTATTGGCACGCCCACTACTCTTAATATAGCAGTCAATTCCGTATTTGGACAGACGACAGGCTTGCATTATCAATGGCAAGAAAATACCTCTACAGCTAGCCCAACGCCTTCTACTAACTGCCCTTCTGGTGGTTGGGTAAATATACCTGGAGCTACTTCACCTAGTTACACTCCTCCTCAGACACCAGGAACAAGGCTATATCGCTGCTTAGTGAGTTCGAATTGCACCCCCGATTTTACCATTACTTCATTAGTTACTGCATCAGAGTGTGTTCGGGTCACATATTTCCCGGCAGCTCCTCCTATAACAAGTGCGGTGTGTGGTAGTACAGCCGTTATTAATACCCCGTATGTATTTTCCGCTTTATTACCACCGGCAGCTGGTGCAGTAGCAAACAATACTGGATTTAGCTGGAGTGTTACACCTCCAGCCGGTGTTGTAATTAGTAATCCAACAAGCAGTACAACAAACATTACTTTTCCAGCAAATGGAACTTATACAGTCACATTAACTACTAATGACGGATGTGCCGCTGCAGATGCTACTTCTACCTGTTTAGTAGCCATTGCTGATAACGCATGTGATATAATTTATGTGGCGCCTGCACCTACCGGTAATGATTTGAACTTGGGGTATATCAATGCCCCCGTTGCTACCCTTAGCCGGGCATTGCAATTGGCCAGTGGAAGTTCTGGTACCCGGAATATAATACGTATGCGTAATGGTACATATACAGAAACTCAAATTTCAATTATGAAACCCAATGTGGTAGTAGATGGTGGTTATACTATTAATTCTGGTGTTTGGGTTAAATCCAGCCAAATGGGTACAACAACTATTAACTATACTAACCTGGCATTTGAAAGTATTAATAATGATATACAACATGTAGTTGGTATCAAAGCTGATGGGGTGAATAACTGGACATTACAAGATTTAACCATCAATATCGGAAATTCAACCGGAACCACCCCATCCGGAAATGGAAGAAGTAATTATGGAGTTTTAATTAGAAACTGTTCAGGATATAATATTACCCGATGTAACATCACTTCTGGTAACGCAACCAATGGGGTAGCAGGCCAAAATGGTTCAAATGGATCAGCGGGTACAGCTGGGGGAAATGGTCAGCAAGGAAACTCAACTGTACCTTTCTTTTGTGGAAATGATGCTCCTGGAAGTGGTGGAGGTGCAGGAACTGCTGGAACTGGCGGAGCGAATGCCCCATCTATTGGAGGTTCTGCGGGTAATGGTGGTAATGGTGGAGCTGGTGGAATTGGAGGAGATGATGATGGTGGAGATAATTCATGTGATAATACTCCTTCGCAACCAGGCGCTAATGGGTCCGCATCTCCTGCTCCATGTTCTACACCAGGGGGAACGGGAGGACCAAAAGGAGCTTGTGATAATAATAATACATCAACACCATATGGAGGAAATGGAAACCCAGGTACACATGGATCAAACGGAACAAATGGAACCACAATAGCTGCCAGCTATGCTACTGGGTATTATTTGCCTTCTTACGGTACAAATGGTACTCCAGGTTGTGGCGGCGGCGGTGGTGGCGGCGGTGGTGGTGCTGACGAGGATTATGATGGTTGTGATGGATCCGGCGGCGGCGGCGGCGGCGGTGGTGGTGGCGGCGGCGGCGGCGGGGCCGCTTCTGGTGGACGTGGAGGTGGAAGTACTTTTGCGATATTTAATTTCAATTCCAGTGGAACTGTTTCAGATTGCTTACTCAACTCTGGAAATAATGGTGTAGGAGGTGCCGGTGGCACCGGCGGTACTGGTGGTGCTGGGGGTGCCGGTGGAATAGGAGGAGGAAGAGTTAATGGTAGCTACTCTAATATTCCTGGCTATACTCCATATCCAGGTTCTCCGTACACAGCCGCTTGTGCTAATGGTGATGCAGATTGTAATGCTGGAGGGATGGGAGGTCCAGGTGGTAATGGAGGTAATGGCGGTAACGGAGGTAATGGGGGTGATGGGGTTAGATTGGCCATAGCTAGTCGGGATGGATTTGGGAATCCAATAACCTCACAACCCGTACTAACTGGATTTTCTTTGACAATTAATTCTTCACCTAACGGTGGTGTTTTACCCAATGCGCTTAATATTACTACCAATTATTTAGAAAATGCTCGTGGATGCACTAATTCCATGATTGAAATTACGCGGAATGGGGCAGGGAACTGGTCATTACCTGGGGGTGCTTTTTATGTGAACGATGTAAATGCCACAACATCATCATATAACAATACAACCACTCCAGCAGTCATATACTATACTAGTACAGGAACATACAGTGTTACAGCTGGAGGGACTCAGTATCGTGGCCTACATCGCATAACTGCAACACGACCAATACCTACTATAACTATCAGTGATGATACAATTTGTTCAAATGGGTCTGTTACCTTATTCCATACCAATCCAACCGGAAGCGAAGTTGAGTATGATTGGAGGGTGTTTACAACCAATGCTAATACTCCAATTGTAATTAGTAACGTTGCATCTCCCAGCTTTACTCTATCTGCTGGTGTTACAACCACTTATAACATTTACTTTAGTGTAAAAGAACAATGTTGTGGATGGTCAATACCTGTATATACACAAGTAGTAGTAACGCCTCCGGCATCTGTTCCAACTACGCCTTCTGGCCCAACAGTTTTATGCCAAGGAGCACCTGTTACAAATTATACTACTACAGCAGATCCTAATGCATTAAATTTTGTGTGGTCAGTAACTGCTCCAAATACAGCAAGTGGAACTGGAACTACCGGAAATATAACTTGGAATCCAAGTTATGATGGTACTGCTGCTGTTTGTGTGCAGGCAGTTGGTTGTAATGGCTTAACTGCCCCATCATGTTTAAATGTAACCATCAATAAAAATGTACAGCAACCGGTGATTTTATCTGGACCAGCTGATGGATGTGCTGGTAGCGCTATTGATACAATTATTGCTTCAGGAATTGGTGCAACCGGTTTTAACTGGACAATTACAGGTGCCGGAAATACGGTTACCAATATTGGAATCGGAGATACAGCTTTAATTAATTGGGATGCATCATTCAATGGGGCTTCAATTATTTGCGTTACAGCCAATGGATGTAATGGGCCTAGTGTTCCATCGTGCATTTCGGTAAATATATCACCCAATGTTATGGCACCCGTTACCCCTTCAGGCTTATTAAGTCGTTGTCAGGGAGCAGGTACAGATACATATGTAAGCTCTGCTACTAATGCAGTGGCTTACCAATGGACTATAACAGGAACAGGCAATGATGTAATAGACACCACATTTACGGGAACAACTTCAGTAACTTGGGACCCAAATTTTGCGGGTACAGCACAGCTTTGTGTTTCTGCATTGGGCTGTGGGGGTCCCAGTAGTCCGGTATGTGAAAACATCACCGTAGTTAATACAGTGGGAACACCAAGTACCCCTGCTGGAACCATAGTTCGTTGTATTGGCCCAGGCACTGATCAATATTTAACTTCTGCGGTTGGAGCAACGGGTTATACATGGAGCATATCACCTCCGGCAGCTGGTACTATTTCACCTACTGGATTAGTAACATGGTCTCCAATTTGGGCTGGAACAGCAACAATTTCAGTATATGCTGATGGTTGTAACGGGCCAAGTGCTACTTCTTCATTGGATGTAGTAACCAATGCAACGCAACCTCTACCTACTGCACCAGCTGGGCCTATACTCCGTTGTCAAGGTGTTGGTTCGGGAGATTATTCAACTTCGTCACCTGGAGCTACTTCCTATATTTGGAGCATTGTACCCCCTACAGCCGGTACAGTTGCTGGGACAACAAATACAGTTACTGTTAACTGGGATCCAGCCTTCTTTGGAACTGCATCTGTATGTGTTAGGGCTGTAGGATGTGACACAACAATGCAGGTTTGTACAACAGTTACTGTTGATCCACAACCTCCACAACCTACAGTAACAGCTAATGGACCAACAACATTCTGCCAAGGTGGAAGTGTGATTCTAACTTCTAGCAGTCCAACAAATAATACTTGGTTGCCTAATGGTGAAACAACAGCCTTTATAACTGTAAATCAAACAGGGGTATATGCAGTTGTAGTTACTGGGGCTAATGGCTGTACAAATGTTTCTGAAAATGTTTTTGTGAATGTTAGCAGCGGCCAACTTACGGCTACAATTTCTGGACCTGATACTGCATGTGTTGGCGAAAATATTACCCTAAGTGCTAATACAGCATCTACTTACAACTGGAGTACTGGAGCTACTTCGCAAAGTATAAATGTTTCAGTTACAGGTCAAGCTACATATACAGTTACTATTACTGATAATTTTAACTGTGTTGCCTCTGCTACTAAAACAGTAGGTGTATATCCATACCCAACAGCAGCCAATGATAATGCAACAACAAACTTTGATACACCCATTACCTTGAGTGTTACATTAAACGATAATGGACAGGGGTCAATATCTGTTATTGCTAATCCAACCAATGGAAGTATAACCATTTCTGGACAAGATATAGTTTATACTCCGAATAGTGGATTTAGTGGTACAGATCAATTTACGTATGTTCTCTGCTCTTCAAAATGTATCACACAATGTGATACGGCCACTGTAACGGTTATTGTGCGTAACGCCTTGTTTATACCCAATGGATTTAGTCCGAATGGAGATGGAGTAAACGATTTGTTTGAAATTGTTGGGTTAGATAATTTCCCCAATAATGAATTGCTAATTCTAAACCGTTGGGGTGATGCTGTGTATAAAGCTGCACCTTACAATAACGACTGGGATGGAACCAGCAATATGGGTATTGGAGGAAGCGGTAGGCTAACCGATGGAACCTACTTCTTTGTCTTTAAAACATCGCCCGACTCAGATGCTATCACTGGTTACATTGAATTAAAACGTTAACCCTGATAAATTAAAGAATTATGAATATTAAATTAAAAATATTTGCAGCAAGCCTGGTTTGTTTTGCTAGTTTGCAATGGAATATTCGTGCTCAAGACAGGCCACATTTTACCATGCAGTTTCTACAGCCTGGTATCATTAATCCTGCTGGTATGACATCTGTCAACCAGATAAATGCAGCTTTCTTCTTCAGTAAGCAAATGCTTGGTTTTGATAAAAGCCCAATGGTAGGTATGCTTGATTTTTCAATGCCAGTTGGTAAAACAAATTTGTTTGCTGGAGTACAAATCAGCCAAGATAGAATTGGAGTAACTACCTATTCTATTTTTACCGGAAACTTTGCTTATCGTATCCGGTTGAATATGAAGCATTATCTTTCATTTGGTTTGGGCTTGTCAGCAAAGCTTACCAATTCCAATTTTACAGAAGCACCAATTGTTAACCCGGCTGATCCCAACTTTTATCAAAATGCAGATGCGGTATGGACTCCGGATATTCGTTTAGGAGCTTATTGGTTTACAGATAATGCTTACGCTGGATTTGCTGTTGAGAATTTATTTACCAATAGTTTATTATTTCAAGGCAATAGTCCTTCTGCTGATATCCGGGTAGATATAAACGATATGCATTTTAACCTCAATGGAGGATGGCGTAAAGACTTTGGTAGAAACTGGGCAATTTTACCTTCGGGTTTGATGCGTATTAGTCCGGGAGCTCCGTTGCAATTTGATATCAATGCTATGGCTTTGTTCAAAGATGCATTTGGTTTTGGTATTACTTATCGTACCACGACTACCTTGGGGGCTAATTTGTACTATCAGTTAAATAAGTTCTTAGTATTTGGATATGCAGTAAATTTTGGATTACGTTTTACGGATCAGGCAAATTTTACAGGACATGAAGCCATGATTGCCTATCGTGCCCGCAGCAATAAACGTATCATTCCTGCTGATATACCAAGATTTTAATAAACTTCAATATCTATGAAAATAACTATCTACAAAAAATTTTTCACAGTACTTCTTATTTTCAGCGTGTCTATATCATACACACAATCCATGGCAATTGAAGAAGCAGACATGCTTTATGAAGGGGGAGAATATCAGTCTGCTTTGGGGTATTATCAATCATTTATAGCACAAAGTAAAAAACCTCAAACTGATTGGATTTACAAGCTTGCTGAATGTTACAGAAATCTGAAAAATTATCACCAGGCTGATGAAAATTATGCTAAGCTGGTGGATAATAAGGATGTGCCAGTTGAGATGTATTTAAATTACGGGCATGTGCTTCGATATCTAAAAAAATATAACGAAGCCAAGGTGATGTATGAAAAGTTTAATGCCTTGAAGCCTGGACATCCAAATATCCAAACGTATATTCAATCATGCGAATTTGCAATTAAGAATAATACGATCAATCCTGATTTTGCTGCTAATGCTATTAATTTAAAGATTGATGGTTTGCATTTTGGTGCAGCCCGTTATAAAAATGGTTTGCTATACTCTGTTCCTCATCCAACTACTGATTCAAAAACTAAAATTACTTATCCTAATTATAAGCTTTATTTCAGTGAATTTGATGGAAAAGCCTTTTCAGATGGTAAACCTTTTGATAAAGCGTTTGAGTCATTGCTTTATTTAGGTTCTCCAGCCGTATCATCTGATAATAAAACTATCTTTTTTACTCAAAGCGCTACAGATACCAAAATTGCATCCAAGCAGCAATTTAAAAAGAAGGGGATAAGTTCTGAAGGGGTAAACACTTTAAATATATTTCAGTCTGAATTAAATGGGAATAGTTGGTCAAATCCGGTTTCAATAAACATTAATAGTTCTGAATATAGTTGTTTGCATCCATGTTTGTCTTCCAATGGTCAGAAATTATATTTTGTATCTAACAAGCCAGGAGGAAAAGGAGGATATGATTTATATGTGAGTACGCGGAGTGGAAATAGTTGGTCTTCGCCCCAAAGTATTTTTGAATTAAATACTCCCGATAATGAAATGTATCCGTATGTGGTAAATGATACCATATTATATTTTTCTTCAAATGGTCATATAGGGTTTGGTGGATCTGATATTTACGTGAGTTATTACCGAAATGGAAAATGGTCAACTCCTCAAAATCTCGGCTTAGGTATAAATAGCGAACGTGATGATTTTGGATTATTCTGGTGGGAAGGAAGAAAAGGGTTCTTTGCTTCTAATCGAAATACAGATGGAAATACAGATGAGTTCTTCATCTTTGAAAAAGTTATTCATTATAAAAAAGGGAAAGGGGTTGTAATTGATGAATTAACTCAGAAAAAATTGGCTGATGTTACCATTGAAATTTATGATGAAGATGGAAATTTAGTAAAAACTATTGTTACTGATAAAAATGGTAAATACGAGTTTGGAGAGTTTGATCCGGATAAAAAATATAAACTGGTGGCTAAGAAAAAAGGGTTTCATGATTTTGAACTGGAAATTGATCCGAGCAAAGATGATTTAAATAATTTAGCCATTAAGATGGAGCCTGTGGTTGAAAAGAATGTTGTGTTTGAATTTAACGATATATTGTTTGAATATGCTAAAGCAGATTTATTACCTGAATCGAAGGAAATATTAGATCGTTTGGCTGATTTGTTGATTAAGAATCCTCGTGCCAGTGTAGAATTAAGTGCACACACAGACAGTAGGGGTTCAGATCAAACCAATCTTGCATTATCGCAAAAACGAGCCGAATCATCAGTTAATTATTTGATAAGCAAAGGAGTAAAAAAAGAGCAACTAATTGCAAAAGGATATGGTGAAACGATGCTTAAAAATAAATGTAAAAACGGGGTAACTTGTTCAGAAGATGAACATGCAGTGAATCGTAGGGTAGAAATTAAAGTATTAGATGTAAAGTAACGTTGTTCAACTAATTGATATAAAAAAAGGGGCTTTTTATAAGCCCCTCTTTTTTTATAATTCTTTTATTTAAAACAAGGCTTCTTCATTACCTATGGGCGAAGAATAATTGGTTTTAATTTCTTCCGATTCACTGGAAAAAATTGGACTTACTGCGGCTGGTTTATTTTCAGTGGGGGGAGTTGTTTTTTCTTCTTTTTCGGTTTTACGGGTACGGGGTTTAGATGCAGCCACTGTTGCAGGTTTTGGTGAAGAAGATATACTGTTAAAGCCTGCTAAATCTAATTTGTTTTCTTTTAAAAACATTCCCAGATTAATGGCTTTCATGATATCATTCACTGAAAATTCAATGTCCCACTCTTCTGGCATATCACGGGGCGCAGCCTTAAACTCAATTTTATTTTCTAAACAATAATCCAGTACAGGCTGAATATTCTTTCTTTTTACAATTACGCTGGGGTTTTCATTCATCATATTCATAGATTCTTGTTTTTAATCAATAATTATTATTTTTCAATAATAGAAATACGAATAATTTTATCACCTGCTCGTATATCATCTATTACATCTACATTTTCAACTACTTTTCCAAAACATGTATGTTGCCTGTCTAAATGTTTAGTGTTTTTGCGGTTGTGACAAATAAAAAACTGCGAACCTCCGGTATTTCTGCCAGCGTGTGCCATAGATAAAACACCACGATCATGGTATTGATTATTTCCGGTAAGTTCACAAGGGATAGTATAACCGGGACCTCCGGTTCCTGTTCCATTAGGACACCCACCCTGAATAACGAAATCAGGAATAACGCGGTGGAAGGTTAAACCATCATAAAATCCGCTTTTAGCTAACTTTACAAAATTAGCCACTGTTCCAGGTGCATCATCCGTGTAGAGCTCCACCTTCATCGTTCCTTTTTCAGTTTCAATCAATGCATGCATGCATCTTCATTTTTGGGACGTCGAAGATACTAAAATGTCTGCAGGGGGCAAAATCATTCCGAGCCTTTCTTAAAACCTATATGTACTTTTTTTGTTAATATTGCGAATTATGGTAAAAAAAATTACCCGAGGAATTCAGGTTTCGGTTGAAACCCAATTTAGGCCAGAACATTCTCAGCTGGAAGAAAATTTTTATTTCTTTTCATACCATATCACCATTTGTAATTTTACAGACTATGCAGTTCAACTGATGCGGCGTCATTGGGTAATTATTGATTCCAGCGGAGAATATCGTGAAGTTGAAGGACCCGGAGTAGTGGGACAACAGCCTGTGCTTCAGCCGGGAGAATTATATGCCTATCAAAGCTCATGTACATTTCGTGCTCCGATAGGTAAAATGAGAGGAACATATTTATTTGAAAAATTAAACGCTAGAGAGGCATTTGAGGTTGAAATCCCCGAGTTTATAATGGTTGTACCCAGTCTGTTGAATTAATTAGCGACTTGCTTTTTCCCATAATACAGAATGTTTCCCCCTGAAATAGGCCAATAACCCAGCAAGTACCGCTGCATTCATCATGCAATAATAAAACGGAATAAAAAACAATGGCCAGCGTATTTTGGTGTTTTTTATCAAATATCCGGCAAATGCCAATCCGTAAAATACAATCTGAATAAATAATAATATTAAAAATTCGGTTTTATGTGCGTTCATGATAGAAATCAATAAAATGATTATCATTGAAAGTGGAGCCAGTGTCCAGCGTAAAAATCGGTGGGAAATAAATTGAAAGAAAAGTTTTAAATTAAAAAACGGATTGAATAAAAACGTTAATCTACCCAATGCTTGCCATACTCCACTTGATATACGGACTTTTCGTTTGAATTCATCGGCGATATTTTTGCTCGGATTTTCTATTGCGTATGCCTGAGGTTCATAGGCTATTAAATATCCTTGCTTTATAATTTCCATTGACAATACAAAATCGTCTAAAATAGTATCATTGGGAAGGGGTTTAAACAACGATTTTTTGAATGAAAACAATTCGCCGGCAGCGCCTACTACAGTATAAAATTTAGCGCCTTCTCGTTTTAAAAATGATTCATATTTCCAATAAAACCCTTCTCCTCCAACACTAGATTCTTCATGGTTTATTCTGATTCTTTTTTCGCCAGAAACTCCACCCACGTTTGTTTTTTGATAATGAGCTGTCATCAATTTTAATGCATCTGGATGAATCATAGTGTTAGCATCCGTAATAAAAACAATCTCTGTTTTTGCAACCGCTACACCTTGGTTAATGGCAGCTGATTTACCTTGTCGAAGTGGTTGGTGCAAGTGAGTAATTCGTGGGTCATGAAATATTAATGATTCACTTCCATCATTTGAACCATCAGTTATCACTATAATGTTTAGTAAATCAGATGGGTAAACAGATTCTAGGGTGTTTTGAATTTTTTGGGGAAGAATGGCAGCTTCGTTGTATGCTGGTATAATAACCGTAATTGGAGGCCAATCTACAATTGTTTTATCACTTATTTCGTTTGATTTAATATTGATTCGGTTGAAAAGATAAATCAACACCGCATATCCGATGTAAGTATATATTACCAGAGCAATGCAAATTAGAAGTATAATAACCGGCGTTGACATATATTTTTATAGCCTCAAAAAGAAGATGAAGATACAAACTTCTCTCCTTTTGTTTTTTCTATTCATTAAGTCAAATAAATTTCAAGGTAGGTTGCGAATCATCAATTTATAGCGTGTTACGTTTACATATCAGAAAATCTGTATATTCGTTAAATGAAATAAACCGTAAAGCCGGATGCTGAAATACCTTGATAATTTTGGAAGATATTGCCTGCTGGTTATCCGGTCCTTTTCCAAAAGTCCTAAAGCTTCTATCATGAGGGAGCTGATAGTTAGGGAGTTGGATAACTTAGGCATTGGTTCTTTATACATTGTATCTATAATTTCTTTTTTTATGGGTGCTGTTGCTGCTATTCAGTTGGCAGCAAATATTGATAGCCCCTTAATTCCTATGTCAACAGTGGGTTATGGAACTCGAGAAACGATTATTCTTGAATTTTCACCTACAGTTATTGCTCTGATTTTGGCTGGAAAAGTTGGAAGTAATATTGCTTCAGAAATCGGAACTATGCGTGTAACCGAGCAAATTGATGCATTAGAAATCATGGGTGTAAATTCTGCCAATTATCTGATTTTCCCTAAAATTATTGCATCCTTAATAATCAATCCGATTCTCACTGTAATTAGTATGATTTTAGGTATTTATGGAGGGTACCTGGCTTGTACTACTACCGGATTGATTGATGGCACTACTTATTTATACGGGGCCACAATGGATTTTAAAACATTCCACTTTATATATGCATTGATTAAAAGTGCTGTTTTTGCTTTTGTGATAGCTTCTGTTTCGGCGTTTAGAGGGTATTATGTGGAAGGTGGGTCTCAGGAGGTAGGCAAAGCAAGCACTAAAGCAGTTGTAAACAGTAGTATCTCTATTTTGCTCTGGAACTTTATTCTAACCCGATTATTGTTGTTGTAATGATTGAGATTAAAAATTTGAATAAAGTATTTGGCGACCGGCAGGTATTATATGATATCAATGCTGTTTTTGAGCCAGGTAAATGCAATTTAATTATCGGGCAAAGTGGATCTGGTAAAACCGTGTTGATGAAATGTTTGGTGGGATTATTAGAGCCAACTTCCGGAAGCATAATATATTCGGGTATTGACTTTACCAAAGCATCAGAAAATGAACGAAAAAAAATTCGTCAGGAAATTGGAATGGTTTTTCAGGGAGGTGCTTTGTTCGATTCCATGACCTGTGAAGAAAATGTGGCTTTCCCATTGCGGATGTTTACTAACTGGAATAAGCAGAAAATTGCTGATCGCGTAAAATTTTGCTTGGAAAGAGTAAACCTAAGCCATGCACACAAGTTATATCCTTCTGAAATCAGTGGGGGAATGAAAAAAAGGGTAGCCATTGCCCGGGCCATTGCACTAAATCCTAAATATTTGTTTTTTGATGAACCCAACTCGGGCTTAGATCCTCAAACTGGTATTGTGATTGATCAGTTGATTCAGGAAATTACCCGAGAATTTAATACTACCACTATTGTCAATACCCATGATATGAATTCTGTGGTTGAAATTGGCGATAAAATTATTTACATCCGAAAAGGATATAAACACTGGGAGGGTGATAGTAGCAGCATTGTTAAGTCAAATAATCCGGAGCTAATTGATTTTGTATTTGCTACTAAGTTGCTCAAACGGGTGCAACAAACCTTCTAATGTTGTATGATAACCCGTTGAGCTATTCCTTGATTGTACTGATTAGTTATTAGCAAAATATAATTGCCAGAAGGAATATTATTTACATTTATAAATTGTTGATAGGAACCCGGTGAAAATATTCCTGCATTTTTTGTGAAAACTGTTTTGCCGTGCATATCGTAGAGAGTAAATGATAATTCGGATAATTCGGTATTTATAAAATCAACAAATAATAAATCATTCACAGGATTGGGATACGCTTTTACTTTCAACCCTTGTATAAATGCTGTATTATCCAGGCTAAGATTTGTTAAATCAACCAGTGGAAAAATAGCAAAATCAATATCTAATCCCCAGTTGTTAAGCATGGTATTCCAACTGCCTTGCCAGTATTCCCAGCTAAGGGAGGGGATGGGAGGATCGCCATTTGACGATGAGTACAAAGCAATTGTATCTTTGATATGCACCTTATCAAGGCGAATACCTACTCCGTAATTTTGATAAACAATTCGTGGTGTTACCATCCAAATGTTTATTCCGGTTGAGAAATTTACCGAAGTGTCAATATTCGCAAGTAAAACTTTTTTCTTTTCCAATATGGTTTTGGGAACAAATCGTCCAATTCCGTTGATGTTGGCAGTACTATCCAGGTTGTAAAAAACAAAATCTATCGCCGAACTATCATTGGGCGATGATTGAATGGCCTTATATCCAAACCAAAATAAAAAACCTTCTACAGTATAGGAGGAGTCCACATCAAACTCCTGAATTTTTGCTTTTTCGCCATAACCGCTGTTCCCACTTGCAAAACCACCAACCGGAGCTGCATAAAGCGTTATGGTAACACTATCAAAGTGACTGTCTAATGTATCAGTAATCGCTTTTAATAGATGATGTGGCTTATTGCCTTTATAATGCGTTGCGATATATGTTTTTTGTGCAAAAAGTTGACTTAAAATACTAATCCAAATGATGGTGAACCAAAAGTTTTTTGACATATGATCGAGTTGAAGTTTTTATATGAATAAAATACATTCCGTTATTAAGCTGTTGCAACGAAATTACTTCATGAGTATTATTTAAACACATTATTAATTCCCCCTGGCTATTGATAATTTTAACTTCAAGAATGGGTTGTTCAGATTGTAAGGTCAACCAATCGGATGTAGGATTGGGAAATATTTTTGGAGTGAACGTAGTTTGTTGATTTTCTACTCCAATTTCAGGTGCTGTAATTTGAATGCCAATATGCCAGTTTTGAATATAATTTCTTCCATCGGTTAGTGAGTCAAATTGCAAATTCGCATTGCAGTCGTAATAAATATCTCCACCAACAGCTGTGGGAATTAATGCATTAAATCCAGTCCAATAGGCATAACTGTTTGGATAAAACGCAGACCATTGAGCAGCATCATTTGCACCGCAAACTCCAGAAATGCGATATCCTGCAACTACTCCCAATGTATCTTCTATTGGTGCTTTGTATTGTAGCTTAATAGCAGGTTTAACTGTTGTGTTCCAGTTTAGGGAAGGTGCTATACGAAGTATCAACGAATTAGTCCATTGGTTAAGGTACGACTGGCCGGATGAAAAAATCAACGTATCAGCCCACATTACTTGCAGTGAAGGATAACCAGAGGCACTCAGAGATATTAGTTGAATAATCAGGGTGTCGTTGAGCCCTGAATTGTTTTCATGTCCCAAGGCAATCCATATGGAGTCAATTTGAAACACTGGAATGCTAGAGTAAGTAAAAGAATAAGTGTTGGTAGGGTCAATTAGGCTATCGAAACCGCATACTATGTAAGTAAACAAAGAATCGGTGGAAATGGTATCAAAATTTTTATTAATAGGCCAAATGGCTCGTTTGTAACTTAGACTTCCAGCATCCGTTTCGTCTGATAAATCATAATTAATAATAAGGCTACCTCCCGATTTTTCGGTTGAAAAGTAAACCGGAAGCTCATTAATTGAGAAAGAAATAGACTTGCTGCTGGCAATCCATTGGCTATACAATGCTTGGCAATGTATAATAAAAAATACCGATGAAAATATCCGAATCACAAGGCAAAGTAACAAAAAATACCTTGCTAGCTTTATAAAAAAAGGCAGGTACAGTAGTTGTATCTGCCTTTTTAGGAAAAATTATAAATAATGAATTACTTCTGAATGCTCATTTTGCGAGTTAATTCATGCTCACCGGCTTGAAGGGTGTATAAATATATACCATTGGTCAAACCAGAAAGATCAACCTTTATTTGATTTAAGCCTTCCTGGCAAAGCCCTAAGTTCTGTGAGAAGATAATCTTTCCGGTTAAATCAGCAATACGAAGAGTAGCCTCTGTAGATTGTTTTAGGGTAAAAGCAATCGTGGTTTGATTCGTCGCAGGATTAGGGAAGTTATTTAACTGAATGGTTGGTTCCACATTTTCTTCGATGCTGAATGGGAAAAATCGGGCAAAGTTGAGACGTATTACTGCACATACACCGGTATAAAAAGCCCAAATGGGGTTACCGTTAGGCCTTTTGATTATGGTTCCGTAAGGTAAATTATTATAGTACCGGATACTCATATCTTTTTGTCCGCTGATGTTGTCCACCAATGAAACTGCTGCATAATATCTGCTGGCAGGCAAAATACGTTCACTAAGCGGAATAGAGTAAAATGGGATATGAATCCATTGGTTGGTTAAATCTTGTGAAGTAATGGTATATTCTATACCATCCGGGAAGCTTGGAAATACAGGATTCCGCTGAAAGTCCAGTACATTTACACTTATAATGGCACCGGCTCTTGTTTCAGCCGGGTCAATGCGAAAAGAAATAGATGTAACTGTATCGCCCGAAGGTAAATCCACCAGGTTAGCTATTGTGAAATATTCCGTTCCCTGATTAGCAAATGCTGCATCTCCTTCGTCATCCAATCCACTTGCCACTAATCCACTATTAACAGGGAACCATTCCCTTGCATATACTGAATCAGTAACAACCAAGCTATCACGGCCTATGTTGTTTTGCTGGTTGGCATCCGTTTCATTTTGTTGAATGGTGTAAGTAAATATGTATTTGCCAACAAGCGAAGGCTTCCATGTATCTACATAATTTAAAAGGCCTGAACCATATACTGGTGCTGTAATCCCGATGCTATTTCCGGTATAAACCGAAGACCCGTTTAAAGTAACATTTACCGTTGTTCTAACATTTGTTTGAGCAGTAGATCCAATGTTTTCATAATTCTGATAAAAACCGATACCCTGAACGGAATCTAGCGCATTCAAAGGAATGTGAGTTGGCTGTGTGGTGGACGAATCTCCACCTGTAAATAGCAAATAGCTCCAAAAATCATCAATTAAAAATTCTGTATTGGTAGAACGCAAGTCATTAGCATTTGGCACTACCAGCATTACATCATCCAGCATCCAGGCATAATAACGTCCATCAAATACAAATCGAATTTTTAAGTTAGCATTATTGGCAGCCGCGGGGGGCAACAATATTTCAGCTTTTGCAGAGAGGCTTGTCTGCCCGTTAGGTTGTAGTCCAGCCTCCCAAACTTGAGTCCAGCTTGTTCCACCATTAGTGCTAATTTCTACAATTTGTTGGCCCTGAAAATCGCGGATGTAATAATTAAATACCAACATTACGTTAGAATATCCCACTGTACTAATGATATCGGTGGTTAATTCACCACGATGAGGGGCTGGAGCCACCCCCGAACCTAAAGCACCAGCACAGGTTGTCCCCGGATCATCCAGATAGTTTGAATCAAAAATAAAAAAACCATTTCCAACAGTTGGAGAGTTCAATACAGTAGCACTATTCATGCATGGCCCCCGACTTCCGATAGTATTGTTTGGAGTAGTTAAAGGGCCTCGGTATTCCCATGTAGCATCTGGGTCATTTATGCCTGAATTGGTCCATCCTGTAGGCACCCAAGATGAAGAATTACTACCTCCTCCAAAATCTTCATAGTAAATGGTATCAGGCCATGATTCTGATGAGCGGGGAGCATTGACTAATGGTGATTTGCCCTGGCTTGCAAGAGTTATATAACTTACACGCTGGCTATTGGGTTCAATCGGTTTTTGAGCAAAGCAAAATGAGCTAAGTACAACTATACCGGTGAGAAATATGCATGGTTTTTTCATGGAATAAAAATTGGTATTCGTTCAAATATACTAACTAATCTTAAGATTTTGCAGAGTTTTCTCGCTTCTTCAACGTACTGATTCGAATGCCTAAAATACCAATGAATAATAACAAGGCAAATACGCCTTGCATCTTAGTGAAATTAATTCCTAATATCCAGTGATCTATGGCAGTGTTTCCAAGAATGGCCAGGCCTGTCCAAATTCCAAATCCTGCAGAGGCTGGAATTTTTTTTAGTGCAGCAGAGAAAAGAATTACGTTAGCTATGCCAAATCCGGCGTAACCAGCAATGGCAAGAATAGCCATCCATCCATCTTCTTTTAAAAAAACTTCCAGCGTTAGAAGTTCTTTTATACTTAACTGGTTCATAAAACGAATGCAATGCAACCAACAGATTTCACATACTGATGCCAATATTAAATATAACCAGTGCATATTATTTGGTAGTAAAATTTAGTCCAGCCACGCCAATAGCAATGCAAAACAAAAAAAAGTATTGAAGCCACGTAAATTTTTGTTTAAAATATAGTTGATCTACAAGTGAAGCAAATCCAATAACGAGTCCCGACCACAATGCATAGGCAATGGATGGAGGCAGAGTTTTCATTGCTTTTGTAAGCATAACAACGTTGGATATACCGAAAATCAGATACCCGAATATGGGCAATAAAGCAAAGAAGGTTTTTTTGGAAAAAATCTCATGAAGTTTAATGGCTGCAATTTTTTTACGGTCTATGGCTTTGATATTATAAAGCCATAAAACCTGAATAATTGAAGCAATAAATAAATACAAAAATCCTTTTGACAAATTAATTTATTTTAGGATTGTGCTTGGGTAATATCCAGTTTGGGATAGATATTTCCCGGTTGCAGTTGTTTGAATTTTTTCCATTGAAACATCCGTTCAAATATAGTTTTAACGAAATTAAGTAGATTAATACGCAAGTTAATATACCATTTAATGGGTGGATAGTTTTCTACTTTATTTACATTAAATCGAACTACTGAAAAAATATGTTGCATAAAATAATCACGTGGAAACTGATACCATAATCCAAAACGCTGGGGTTTTTTGTCGGGCAAATACATTGTACCAAACAGCCAGTCCCAAATTGCCAGCTTGGTGGCAAAATTGGCGTGATAAACTTCAATATGATCTGCGTGGTGCCATTGATGATGTTCAGGCCCATTGATAATATACCCAACATTGCCAAGTTTTATATTCAGGTTAGAATGAATAAACTGCCCCCATAAAGCATCTATTGTACCCTTAATTGGATAAACCAATGCGGCTGTTTGTACATCGAGTAGAAAAAAAATGGGCAAAAATTCAATGGTTTGGTTAATTAAAATTTCAACAGCATGCGAACGGGATCCTGCTAAGAAGTCTACCTGTTCAACGCTGTGATGTGCTTCATGAGTTCGCCATAACCATTTATTGCTGTGTTGCCAGCGATGAAACCAATAAATATAAAAGTCGTGAGTTATAAAAAAGAATAAAACCAATAACCAAACAGGCCAATGAGAAATATACCCGTTTTCAGCTATTCCCAACCGAATTTCAGCCGGTGCAATAATCCAGTCGAAGATGACAATTTTAAGAAAATAGCTTTGGATAAAGGTGTACCAAACCAAATCAAGCCAATATCCTTTTCTGAAAATGGGTAAACCCGGTGTGTAAGGGAAAAATCGTTCTAAGGTAGTAAACGTAATCACTCCGGCTATAATCAGCATCGCACCGATGGTGTTTACATCATCCCATCGAATAGAAGTAAAGTATTGGATTATTTGATCAACGAAACTCATTTGTTTAGAAACACTCGTCTTAATCGTTTAATTGGTTCAAGTTCACTTTCGTATACTTTTTTTACGCCATCTCCCAGTGCTACTTCAATGTCACGAATATTTCGAACCAGTCGTTTCATGCCTTCGGGTTCTACGGATGCAGCATGATCTGTACCCCACATGGCCCTGTCGAGTGTAAAATGACGCTCAATAAAATTAGCGCCTAATGCTACTGCGGCCTCGGTAGTAGCCAGCCCGGTTTCGTGGCCTGAATAGCCTATAGGAACGGTAGGATACAGCTTGCGCAAAGTTTCAATCATCCGTAAGTTCAATTCTTTCGGGTCGCATGGATATGCAGATGTAGAATGGGCAATCATTAAATTTTCAAGCCCCAAGTGATCGACTACGGTAGTAATTTCTTCCATGGTACTCATTCCGGTAGAAAGCATGATAGGCTTACCGGTAGCTTTAACTTTATCTAATAATGCAAGGTCAGTAAGGGATGCAGAAGCCATTTTATACATTACCGGATTAAATTGTTCTATAAAATCAACCGAAGGCTCATCCCAGCATGAGGCAAACCAATCAATTTTTTTTTCTTTACAGTAAGCATCAATTTGTGCATATTCTTCAGCCCCAAATTCTATTTTGTGTTTGTACTCTATGTAGGTCATCGTACCCCATGGAGTTTCACGTATTTTATCCCACTGGTCTTTGGGTACACAAATTTCCGGGGTTCTCTTTTGAAATTTTACCGCATCACAACCGGCAGCTACGGCAGCATCAATCAGTTTTTTTGCAATATCAACCGAGCCGTTGTGATTGATGCCAATTTCAGCTATGATGTAGGTTGGATGTCCATCACCGATAGTTTTTCCCCCACTAATACTAACACTTCTATTTGCCATGTTCTTTAAAAAAATATGTAGTAGTTATCAATTAGATTGCTTTGCAAAGATAATCAACTCTGCAAATTCGCGGAATGCACCATATCCACCGAATTCCTTGCATACATAATCAGCGGCTTCTTTGGTAAAAGGTGTTGCATCGCCCGGAGTTGCAGATACACCTACCATTTGCATGATTTCCAAATCATTTGTGTCATCACCAATGTATGCTATTTCACTGGGAGAAAGTTTAGTTTCTGCAAGCACTTCTTCCAGTTTTTGTTTTTTGTCTTTGATACCTAAATAAAGATATTGTAATTTGAGTTTTTCTGCACGTTTAATTACTGAATCGGATGTTTCGCCCGTCATAATGGCTGTTTCTACCTGAACCAGGTTTCGTAGCCTTTCTACACCCATCCCGTCGCGTATTGAAAATCGTTTCATTACTTCGCCTTCGGCAGAATAATACACCCCATTGTCAGTAAGCACACCGTCGCAATCTGTAATCAATAATTTAATTCCTTTTAATCGGGAAATAAGTGCCTGTGGTAATTCGAAAAATTGCGGATACATGCCTCACAAAGGTAGGGAATCAGGTCGGATTGTGCGAAATAGCAATGAGTTGTTTTAGCAATCCTTAACAATAAATTTTAATGTATTGATAGTGATTATTTTAAATAATATAATTTATAATAAAACTTTATAAGTTTTTTACCGCTGTTGATGAATTTATTTGTTTTCAAATTATTGTTTAGATAATTTATTGAACATAATGATAATTAATACAATATGATAAAAAATAGGTTAGTTAGAAGAGCTTTTTATGGAAAGCGAAGAAAAAGATTGAATTTTTGATGATAAGAGAAATTCAAACGGGCTAATAAACACCGGCAAAGTATCAGCTGTTTCAGATTCTTCGGGAGCAAATTGTGCATTTTCTCTCATAGCAGGGTCAGAAAAATATTCGTAAATCCTCCATTCGCCTTCATTGTATTCCAGTGCAGTTAAATTTTCAATCCAGTCTCCAGAGTTTAAATACAAAACTTGTCCTTTTGAATTTTCGATGATTCGTTGTTGCGGTTGATGAATATGTCCGCAGATTACCGTATCAAACCGATTATCAATAGCAATTTCAGCAGCTATTTTTTCAAAATCACTAACAAATTTTACAGCCTTTTTTACCCCGTCTTTTACTCGTTTTGAAAGAGAAATTCTCCCTTTTCCCAGACCTTCACTGATAAAATTGGCTGCTCGATTAATTAAAATCAGTAAATCATATCCTTTTCCTCCCAATTTTGCCAGCCATTTGGAGTATTGCATTGAAACATCAAACACATCGCCATGAAATATCCAGGTTCGTTTGCCGTCCAAGTCTAAAAGGAGTTTGTTGGTAAGAGTAAGGGTTCCTAATTCAAAATCGGCAAATCTGCGCAGCATCTCATCATGATTACCGGTAATGTAATACACCCGTTTGCCCTCTGCCATGTACTTAACCAGTTTTTTTATCACTTTCATATGTTCTTTGGGCCAATAGCGTTTACTAAACTGCCACATATCAATAATATCCCCATTAAGAATAATTATTTCCGGGTCAATGGATTTTAAATACCGGTTTAGTTCTTTGGCATGGCAGCCATAGGTGCCTAAATGAATATCGCTCAGTACGAGAACTTCAACTTTTCTTGGAGATGCAGGGTTCATAGGGATGAATCGATGGGTAAACAATGCAAAATTACCCAAGCAATGTTAAGCCAATTCTATCTTCATGTTAATGAATAATCAGGTTTTAACCAAGGCTTGTGTATAACCTGCATTCGTTAAGATGGATTATCCTTGATTTCTACGTTTTAATTCCCGGGTTATTAAAGAGAGTTCCCGGCCTGTTTGGCCTTTTACCGAAGTATTTTCTTCTGCCCGCCTGATAAGATAAGGTACTACTTCTTTAACGGGACCATAAGGAACATATTTAGCTACATTAAAACCTGCCTTGGCGAGGTTAAAACTAATGTGGTCGCTCATCCCCAAAAGTTGGGCAAACCATACATGCGGATGATTGGGGGATATATTCCTGGAACGCATCAGATTCACTAATAGTTGTGCACTTGCTTCATTGTGCGAACCGGCACAAAATGCAATATCATTTAGATTTTCTATACAATATTCAAGAGCGCAATCAAAATCATGGTCAGTAGCTGATTTATTGGGTTGAATAGGGTCCGCATATTGCAGGGTTGCTGCACGATCGCGTTCTTTTTCCATGTAAGCACCACGAACCAGTTTTACTCCGATTTTAACCCCCTGTAATTGGGCTTGGTGGTGAAGATT
Organism: Flavobacteriales bacterium; assembly: GCA_026418175.1. Classification (GTDB taxonomy): domain Bacteria; phylum Bacteroidota; class Bacteroidia; order CAIKAF01; family CAIKAF01; genus BA4. The sequence goes on along the minus strand of JAOABX010000007.1, from coordinate 12,954 downwards.
TTTTAGATATTCCAAACGGTCGTGCCGATATAACTGAATAGTATTGTAAACAATAATGTGTTGCTGATTATACTTTTGCATCATTTCCCAAGCCAATAGGTCAATGGCCGGTTGTATCCAGGTTTCTTCTGCATCAATAAAAACAGGCTTTTTGATGTTAAAAGCTTTTTGGCAAATTATTTCTACTCTGTTTTTTACACGAGTCCATTCTTCAGTTTCCTCATCAGTTAATGGTATTGTTTTGCTTACTTTTTCAAGTAATTCCTGCCGGGCAAGCCCAGTTACTTTAAACACGCAAAATGGAATGCGTTCGTCACCAGAAGCTTTATCAAACGTGCGAAGTATTTCATAAAGTGAAGCATCAAAACTTTCTTCGTCTTCTTTTCCTTCTACTGAATAATCAAGGATGGTACCGATATGATATTTCCATAGGTGCTGAATGGTTGGTTCACAATCTTCAATAGATTCACCACCCACAAATTGTTTAAATAAGGTTGCCTTGATAATTCCTTTAATGGGCAAATGAAGGGCAAAACCCAGTTTGGTTAAAAATTTTCCGGTATTCACCATCCATTTGGCCGAAATCAATTTAAATAGCCAATATGCTCTTTTTAATTCTGAAGTAGATTTGCTTTCAAAAGCAATGGCTGTATTTTCAAATTCAACCTGCATATGCGGGCACAAACGTAGCGTAAAAAATCTGGTTTTACAACGCTCAGATTTCTCTTGAACTAAACAGGATTCTTTTACATTTGTTGATGGATATATTGTATTACGTTAATGGATTTTCAGGCTAATCTTAGTCCCGTTTTTTTTGAAGACCAATCCTTATCAACTTGGAATTTCTGGATTCATGATAGAAAGCTAAACAGATTGTTTATTCTTGTTGATGAAAACACTTATACACATTGTTTGCCTATTGTTAAGCAAGTTACATCTTCAGAAATCACGATTCATGAAATTATAGTTCCGGCCGGTGAAACCAGTAAAAGCCTGGAATTTGCAAATTATATATGGAAGCAATTAATAGCACTAAATGCTACCCGGTCTGATTGTTTAGTAAATTTAGGCGGGGGAATGATTACCGATTTGGGAGGTTTTGCGGCTTCGCTGTATAAGCGGGGAATGCGATTTGTACATTTTCCAACCACTTTGTTAGCTCAGGTGGATGCTTCGATAGGAGGAAAAACAGGGGTTGATTTTGAATACATTAAAAACATGTTAGGCACCTGGAGTCAACCGGATGCTATTTTTATTTACTCTGATTTTTTAAATACGTTGGATGAGCGACAAATTAAAAATGGATGGGCTGAAATGTTGAAGCATGCACTTATTTCATCTTCAAATTATTGGCAGGAAGTCAAACAATTTGATTTAAAAAATATCTCTCATTTCATTCGTCGTTCGGTAGAAATTAAAATGGATGTTGTAAGCCAAGATCCGTTTGAAAATAATCTGCGTAAAGTATTGAATTTTGGCCATACAGTGGGCCATGCCCTGGAAGCCTTTTTTATGAAAAAATCGCCCGATATGGTATGTCATGGCGAAGCTATTGCTGCCGGAATGATTTGTGAAGCTTTGATTGCAACTCGTTGTTGTGGTTTACCAATGGATGTGTATTATGAAATTGAAAATGTATTGGATGAGATTTATGTACGATTAAGTTTTTCAGAAACAGCCATTCCTGAAATATTGGAATACATGATGCAGGATAAAAAAAATAATCAATCTGAAATCAGAATGGCATTAATCGCTTCCATAGGGAAGGCCCTACCGGAAGTACCCGTAAAAAAAGACCTAATCGCTCATTCATTGCAAATGTACCTGAAAGGATGAACACACCGGAGATTCTTCTTACATATACCGGAAACATTTTGGATGCGCAGGTGGTTTTGCCCTCTTCTAAAAGTATATCCAATCGAGTACTTATTATTCAGGCACTGACAAATTTTTCTTTTCATATTGAAAATATTTCAACCGCAGAGGATACTCAGTTACTTCAAAATATACTACAACAAAATTCATCATCAATTTATACAGGAGATGGTGGAACCACCTTTCGTTTTTTACTGGCATATCTTTGTACGTTACATAGAACATTTGATTTAAGTGGTTCGCCACAATTTAATCGTAGGCCAATTGCTCCGCTCGTTAAAGCGTTACAAAAGTTGGGAGCTGATATTCGATATACACAAAAGGATGGATTTGCTCCGGTTCAAATTTTCCCATCATCATTAAAGGGAGGTGATGTGTATGTGGATGCGTCGGTAAGTTCTCAGTTTATATCAGCATTAATGTTGATTGGACCGACATTACCCAATGGGCTTCGTATTCATTTATCTAAGGATGTTGTATCCGCATCGTATATTCAAATGACTGCCGCTGTGATGAATGAATTGGGAGTGGATGTATATTTGAATGAACGAGTAGTTGAAATTTTACCCAAACCTTATCAATCTAAAACATTTTCAGTTGAGCCCGACTGGAGTTCAGCAGCTTTTTGGTATCAATGGATTGCAATGTTACCTCCGGGGAATAAGGTTTTTTTTAAAGGATTGAAAAAAACAGGCATACAAGGGGATGAACATGCTTGGCTAATTTTTTCATGGCTGGGAGTAAATTCTATTGATACAAACGATGGAATTTTAATATTCAAATCATCGGATGAACTATTGCATGATTTTTCTGAGCCAATCGATCTAAAAAATAGTCCGGATTTAGCACCGGCCTTTATTGCAGCATTGGCGGCCCGTCGCATCAAAACCAAAATTATCGGCCTTCAAACCTTGATGATTAAAGAATCTAATCGTATTCAAGCTCTTCAATCAGAATTGGCAAAGCTGGGGGTAATAACTTCTGCTGGTAGCAATTGGTTATCGTTAGATGATTACGTTATGAATTATAAAAAACATATTCCATTATTTAATTCATATGATGATCATCGTATAGCTATGGCCATGGCTCCTTTCTCAATCATGTATCCGGGCATACGATTATCTAATCCTTACGTGGTTAAAAAGTCATATCCAGCATATTGGGAACAATTGCAACAAGTGGGATTAATACAAATTAACACGATATGAATTCCATGTTGGGGTTTTCAAGTTACCTTTGAAATAAATTTAATTTAAATATGAAACAGCATTTACTTATTGTATCTGTCATTTCTGTATTGTTGGTAGTTTCCTGTGGTGGTAACAAACACAAACAGAATTCTGCTGAAATTAAAAATCAAGCCATTGATCTTTCCATGCTTGATTCATCCATCAATCCGGCCGATGATTTTTTTGATTATGTAAACAGTAAATGGATAAAAGCCAATCCCATTCCAGCTTCCAAAAGTGCTTGGGGGGCGTTTTATGAATTGGATGAAAAAAGCTTGGCTGTATTAAAAGAAATTCAAGAAAAAGCAGCTGCCGATCAATCAGCCAAAGAAGGTTCTAATACTCGATACATCGGCGATTTTTATCGTTCAGCCATGGATTCGGTTGGAATTGACAAAGCCGGGTTAGAACCGTTACTTCAATTCCTGACAGAATTAGATACCTTATCGCATCCGGCTGCAGTAGCAAAATTGTATGGTGAATATACCCGGTTAGGTATAACTTCACCCATTGCATTTTATGTAGAACAGGATTTTAAGAATACTACTCGTTATATCTCATATATTTATCAAAGCGGTTTGGGATTACCTGATCGTGATTATTATTTCCGTACAGACGAAAGTTCTAAAAAGTATCGTGATGAATATCTTAAGTACATGCAGCGAATATTTGAATTGGCTGGTTATGATACAAAACAGGCTGAAGCAAAAGCTAAGTCTGTATTTGGATTGGAAACAGTACTGGCAAAAGCTTCCATGACGCTTGTAGAGCAACGTGATCCGTATAAAACATACAATCTGATGAAAATTGAAGAGTTGCGTAAATCAACTCCTAATTTTAATTGGGATGAATATTTCCGTGATTTAGGGATAGTCCCTCCGTCCGAAATTGTAATAGGCCAGCCTGATTTTTTGAAAGCTTGGAATGTATTGCTTAAATCTACTAAAATGGATGTATGGAGAGATTACTTCCGTTTTCATGTGATAAATAGTTATGCTGAGCAACTCAGCGCTAATTTCGAAAAAGCCCATTTTGAATTTTATGATAAAGTTTTGAATGGAAAACAAGAAATGGAGCCCCGCTGGAAAAAAGTAACCGACTTGGCCGGGTACCTCCTTCGTGATATTTTAGGCCAGGAATATGTAAAAGTGGCGTTTGATGAAAATGCAAAAAAAGAAGCGTTGGAGTTAGTAGAAAATCTTCGCAGTGCCTTGTCTGAACGTATTGATAAACTTACATGGATGGGCGATAGTACTAAAATGAAAGCCAAGGAAAAGTTGAATAAAATGATTGTAAAAATCGGGTATCCTGACAAGTGGAGAACTTACGAAGGATTGCAAGTGAAGGCACAACATTATGCGCTTAATGTAATGGCAGGCATTGAATATGAGTTTAAGAGGAATTTATCCAAATTGGGTAAAGAAATAGATAGAACAGAATGGGGAATGGGGCCACAAACCGTAAATGCTTATTACAATCCGTTGCTTAATGAAATTGTTTTTCCAGCTGCTATTTTACAACCTCCATTTTTTGATCCTAAAGCAGACAAAGCAGTTAATTATGGGGGTATCGGGATGGTAATTGGGCATGAACTAACACATGGATTTGATGACCAAGGACGTCAATTTGATGCCAACGGAAATCTTTCAAATTGGTGGACAGCTGATGATGAAAAACGATTTAAAGAACTAGCTACGCGTTTTGTAAAGCAATACAGTGCTTATGTGCCGGTAAAAGATATTCATATCAATGGCGAACTTACTTTGGGAGAAAATATTGCTGACCTTGGCGGGATGATTATTGCATATACGGCTTTTAAAAAAGCAACATCTGGCAAAAAAGATGATCCTATTGATGGTTTAACGCCCGATCAGCGTTTTTTTATCAACTTTGCTCAAATTTGGAGAACCCACTATCGGGAAGAAGCGGCTATTCAACGTTTATATACAGATCCACATTCTCCACCCAAGTATCGTGTAATTGGTACACTAACTAACATGCCCGAATTTTACACTGCTTTTAATGTAAAAGAAGGAAACAAAATGTACACTCCAGACTCATTGCGTTGTATGATGTGGTAAATATTTTAAGCTTGTTGCATGGATTTTTCAGCATGAATCCATGCAACAGCTTTTTCAAATGATTCGAATACGCGGGTAATTTTTTTATGGTGAAAAAATATTTTTACGAACAGAGAAAGTAAAATCTTTTCTATTTTACTATTTACTACTATTGCCACTAAACTTGCTGGATATTCATCATCGTGTACGACACTGTATCTAAAAGCGTTAAATGTCATCCATACTTTTTTACTTTTCTCAAATATAAAAGGCTGTTTTTTCCCTTTGGTTATTTCGTGATACAGTTCCATTAATAACTTTTGTTTTTCCTTATTAATGGTAACATCTGACTTGGCATAAACATGAATAATTCCATCTTTGCGTTGGGCTACAATAAATTCAACCGTTTCGATTCGTGTCAATAAATTATCCCTGTCATGCATAGCTTATTTAAATAATTTAAAGTAGAATACTTTTATAAGAGTATACAGACAGTTAGGGATTTCCAAATTTAAATAAAATATACGTTGTGAAATTATGTTTTACAATTTATTAAAAATCTAAACAAAGGTTTTTTTACTTTTGTCCATTAATTAAAAATAAATGGCTGTTACCGTTGAAACCGTAAAAGATCTAATCAGACGCCTGGATGCGTTAAGGGGGTCTCTTTGACATTGATTCAAAGATCATAGAATTAGAAGAGGAAAATAAAATTCGACAGGATCCTGCTTTTTGGGACGATCCTAAAAAAGCAGAACAGGTTGAAAAATCCATTCGTCAAAAGGAAAAACTCATAGCTGAATTCAATAAAACCAAATCGCAAATAGACGATTTACAGGTATTATTTGATTTTTACAAAGAAGGCGAAGCCTCTGAGCATGATTTGGAAATACAATACCAAGCAGCAATCACGGCGTTGGAAGAATTAGAATTTAAGAAAATGCTAAGCGGAAAAGAGGATCATTTGGATGCCGTATTGCAAATTACAGCAGGTGCTGGTGGGACTGAAAGTTGCGACTGGGCCTCCATGCTGATGCGGATGTACATAATGTGGGCGGAAAAGCATGGATATAAGGTAACAGAAGAAGATTTTCAAGAAGGGGATGTAGCCGGGGTCAAATCTGTTACCCTGAAAATTAGTGGTGAATATGCGTACGGATATCTAAAAGGAGAAAATGGCGTACACCGATTGGTAAGAATTTCGCCGTTTGATGCCAATGCCAAACGTCATACTTCGTTTGCCAGTGTTTATGTATATCCTTTGATTGATGATACCATAGAAATTGAAGTAAAAGATTCAGATATTGAATGGGAAACCTTTCGATCTGGCGGTGCAGGTGGTCAGAATGTAAACAAGGTTGAAACAGCGGTGCGTTTGTATCATAAACCCAGTGGAATAATTATTAAAAACCAAGAAAGCCGTTCTCAGCTTCAGAATAAAGAGAATGCTATTCGGTTGTTAAAATCTCAATTGTATGAAATTGAAATGCGTAAACGCAATGAAGAGCGAGATAAAATTGAAGGAAATAAAAAGAAGATTGAGTGGGGGTCGCAAATTCGAAGTTATGTTTTACACCCTTACAAAATGGTAAAAGACGTTCGTACAGATTATGAAACCAGTGATGCACAAGGAGTATTGGATGGCAATATTGATGGTTTTTTAAAAGCATATTTAATGGAATATAATTAATTATGGCACTCTCTAAAACAGTTACGATTTATCATAATTCTCGTTGTGGAAAAAGCAGAAGTGCATTAAAGGTATTGCAAGATGCCGGTATAGAATTTACCATTGTTGATTATCTCAAAAATCCACCAGAAAAGGTTGTATTAAAAGAAATCATCAAAAAACTTGGTGTTAAGCCGATTGATATAATTCGCCAAAAAGAATCAGTTTTTATTGAAAAGTTTAAAGGCAAATCATTAACGGATGATGAGTGGATTGATGCTATGATTCAACATCCCATTTTAATTGAAAGACCAATTGTAATGATTGATTCTAATGCATGGATTGTTCGAACCGATAATGCCTTAAATCATTTGAAAACTATATTAACTAAATAATTATAAAGCTATGAATTACCGAATAGAAAAAGACACAATGGGGGAAGTGCAGGTTCCTGCCGATAAATACTGGGGTGCACAAACCGAAAGAAGTCGAAATAATTTTAAAATCGGGCCAGAGGCCAGTATGCCTAAAGAAATTATTTATGCCTTTGCATACCTTAAAAAGGCCGCTGCTCATGCAAATTATGATTTGGGAGTTTTAAGTGCAGAAAAACGTGATCTAATAAGTAAAGTTTGTGATGAAATTCTGGATGGAAAACTAGATGATCAATTTCCACTGGTAATTTGGCAAACCGGCTCAGGCACACAAAGCAATATGAATGTGAATGAAGTGATTGCTTACCGGGCGCATGTATTGAGTGGAGGGAAACTAACAGATGATAAAAAAATACTTCATCCCAATGATGATGTTAATAAATCTCAATCATCCAATGATACCTTTCCCACGGCCATGCATATAGCAACATATAAGCTGGTAACTGAAGTAACAATTCCCGGTATAGAAACTCTTAAAAAAACATTGGCAGCTAAAGCCAACGAATTTCAATCGATTGTAAAAACTGGACGTACGCATTTTATGGATGCTACTCCATTAACTTTAGGGCAAGAGTTTTCCGGATATGTGCAACAATTAGACAATGGCATTCGAGCATTAAAAAATGCATTGGAAATGGTTAGAGAGTTGGCTTTAGGAGGAACAGCCGTCGGAACTGGATTAAATACACCCAAAGGATATGATGTGCTAGTAGCCAAAAAAATTGCTGAATTCACGGGATATCCTTTTGTAACAGCCCCTAATAAGTTTGAAGCGTTAGCCGCACACGATGCGATGGTAGAAATGAGTGGGGCATTGAAACGAGTAGCTGTTTCATTAATGAAGATTGCCAATGATATTCGCATGCTTAGTAGTGGTCCACGGTGCGGTATTGGCGAAATTATTATTCCAGATAATGAACCGGGGTCATCGATTATGCCGGGTAAAGTAAATCCAACACAGCCGGAAGCAATGACCATGGTAGCAGCCCAGGTAATAGGTAATGATGTTGCTGTAAGTGTAGGTGGTGCCAATGGTCATTTTGAATTGAATGTATTTAAGCCGGTAATTGCGGCTAATGTACTTCAATCGGCCAGGTTAATAGGCGATGCTTGCGTTTCGTTTAATAATAAATGTGCTGAAGGAATTGAACCCAATCATGAAGTAATTAAAAAACATTTAGACAATTCACTCATGTTGGTAACGGCACTTAATCCGCATATTGGCTACGAAAATGCCGCTAAAATTGCAAAAAAGGCACACAAAGAAAATAAAACTTTAAAGCAGGCCGCCATTGAATTAGGGTTGCTTACGGCTGAACAATTTGATCAGTGGGTGAAACCCGAAGATATGGTAGGTAGTTTAAAATAAACATTTGATACTATTGTAGATTGTCACAAAAAAAGGGAGTTCATCCCTTTTTTTGTTTAAATTAATTAAATATTAATAGCATTGTGAGTAATCGTTTTTTAATATGTATTTGTTTATTATATTTTTTGTATTGTTTTTTATATATGAGTTTATTGTAAGAAGTCTTCCAACTGCAAAAAATCTGTCTTGTATAGATTTTATTAAACGAATGTTTGACAAATTACTTCCTAATTATCACAAAGATGATTTCCCTTTAAAAAAGCATTTTTAGATTTTAAAATTCTTTGAAAGAATGTAATTTTGATTGAACATTATTTTATGTCCAATCCTAAGAAGCTTTTTCTTTACATATTAATTATAATCAATACTGATTGGTCTTGGACTCAAAAACAAATCGATTATAAGGGTTTTAAGATTTATCTCGATTCAATTTTCTTAACAAATGCCTATCCCTTTAAATTCAAAGAAAGTACCATTGATTCACTGATTGAGTTAGAAAAAGATCTTCAGCCTCAAGTTTTTTTGTTTTATTGCAAAGCATTGCATCTTATTAATAAAAATCAAAAGTTTAAAGAAGCTGAATATTATTTTTTACAAAGTGCAAGGTTGATAGATAAATATTTTTCAGATTTTAAATTATACCAAGCTGCAGTTAGTTTTCAATTAGGCCTACTTTCTCAGGTTTATAGTCCAGAAGAACGTTTGTTTTGGCTACATAGAGCAGATTCGTTGGCATTACTTTATAGTAAACATCCATTGCTTATCGTTGGGATTAAGGCTGAAATGGTTGAATTATATCGCAAAATGCAAAAATTAGACTTGGCATTGAATATAATTTATCAAATAGATCCATATATTGATAAATTAGAATTACAGAATAATATTTCTGTAAAAATAAATTTTGCTTCCATATTTAATCAATATGGTACATTTTCTGGCGATACGTCTTTTTATAAAAAATCATTTTTAATTTCAGATTCTATACTGAAACTGCCAGAAATAAATAATTTCCCTCAATTAAAAGCATTGGCATTAGCTGAAAAAGCTTCATCCATGTCAATCCTTTTTCCTATAGAAAAATCTCTTCCCTATTATTTAGAAGCGTACGAGTTATATAAAAAATATGGTGATGATGAGGATATTTTTAATCATCAGATTAATTTATTTCATGTGTATTATAAAATGAATAATTATAATAAAGTAATTGAATTAGCAGATTCATTGCTACCTCATTTTAATAGCTTTAACTTGGAAGAAAGGAAAAATGAATTGTATAAAATTCTATCACATGCATACACTAATAAGGGGAATTATAAAAAAGCAAATGAATTTTTATATAAATATATTGAAGAAAGAGATAAACTAGATCGTTTAAAGCATAACAGATTAATTGAAGATTTGGAAAAAAAACATCAAACAGCGTTAAAAGATCAAGAAATTATTTTTATTAAACGGGAAAACGAATTAAAACAAGCGGAATATAATCGTAAAAAAAAGGAAAACAATCTCTTATTTATAATTTCATTAGTTATAGGTATACTCTTAATAATTGCTACAATTTTCATGCTTCAATTTTATTATGCAAGAAAAAGAATTAGAGAACAAGCGTTACTTTTGAAAAAGAATAATGAATTATTAACGGAAGCTATAAAGCAAAAAGAATTTCTTTACAAGGAACTAAATCATCGAGTTAAAAATAATTTACAGCTTATTACAAGCTTTATAGGTCTTCAATTAAAAAGTAAAAAATTAATTTCTTCTGAAGAGTTTGCTTTGGAAATTCAAAAGAAAATTTCCGCTATTTCAATGGTTCATGAAATGTTGTATAAATCAAAATTAGATGAAAAAATTGACATAAAATATTATCTCACAGAATTGGGAGAATACTTATTAGATAGTTCCAATAATTTGAATGTAGAAAGTATAGATTTTATTGTAGAAGGTGATACCACCTTTTTGACAGTTGATCAAGCAGTACCAATTGGTTTAATTATTAACGAAATGATTACTAATTCAATTAAATATGCATTTAATGAAAATAATTTATGTCCTGAAATACATATAACTATAAAAAACATTGATAATACGCTTAAAATACTTGTAAAAGACAATGGTATAGGATTTGAAAATGAGGTAGATTTGAATTATTCTAATTCATTAGGAACTAAAGCAATAAAATTGCTATCTGAGCAGCTAAAAGGCCATGTTAAAAAATATAATCAGCATGGTGCAGTTTGGGAAATAGAAATTCCTATTAAGTAATACATGTTTTATGAATATATTGATATGTGAGGATGAGCGAATTATAGCTGCATATTTGCAGTCACTATGCGAAGATTTAGGTTATCGTGTGTGTTCAGTTTGTTCAACGGTGAATGATGCAATTGAAGCATTAAAAACGTATCAGCCTGATTTAGCTTTGTTAGACATGAATATGGATGTACCGGATGCCGGAATACAAATTGCAAAATATATTAATAATCATCTTAATATCCCGTTTATCTTTATTACTGCATTTAATGATGATGAAACTGTTATAAAAGCATTTGAGGTAAAACCGCATGCATATTTAGTAAAGCCGATTAATCAACAAACACTTTCTGTAAACTTAAAATTAGCATGTTTAAAGCATCAGAATCATGAAAAAATTCCCCCCAAAATAATGGAGTTGCATAATGGTTCTGAATTCGTTTCGATTGAAGTTTCGAATGTTGTTTATATTGAATCAGAAGGGAATTATTGTTTGTTTAATTTTAAATCAAATAAAAGAGAATTAATAAGGTCTTCATTGCATGATATTCAATCATTATTACCCCCACAATTTATTCGTATTCATAAATCATACATCATCAATACTTTTCATTTAGAATCTTATACAAGTACAAAAGTTATTATTAATGAAATAACAATACCAGTAGGGCGTGTATACAAACAAAAATTATATGATTTTTTAGAAAAAAAACCTCGTTTATTGAGTTAAGTTGATAGCATGAATGTTGTTTGTCACAAAAAAAGGTAGTTCATCATATAAACATTTTTTATAATCTGTGGGGTATTAAGTTTGTATTGATTTAATCTATACAAGCCAAACTATGAATTTTTCTGCTCTTTTTAAATCTGTTCTATTTGTTGTTTTTTTTACATTCATATATAATTTGTCAGCTCAAACTGCTGGTATGATTGTTGAGCCGGCAACAGGTGCTTCGGCCACTATACTTGACCCCAATGGAGATGGTTATGTTTCGGCAACAACTGCTGGATTTTTAGGTAATGATCAAATTCCTGCAAATAATGAAATACCTTGGCAAACATTAATACCCGCTGGTAACGAGCCTAGTTCTGATGTCCAAAACGGGCCTAATTGCGGTTTTACCGATTTTGTTGAATCAACGGTAGGGGGAATTGATCCAGTATTTCACTATAGCACTGGAACTCATTGGCTTTTCCGTTTTCGAATGGCAAACATTGCTCCCAATGCTAAATCCTATTCAATTTTAGTTGATATCGATAATTTGATTGGGCCAGGAGATGTTGATTGCTACATCCCAGGTGTAAATCCTGGTTTTGAACTGGAAATTGTATTAGCCACCAAATTTGGCGTTAGAATATATGATCATCGCATAGCTTGTGGTTCTAATTTAATACAATCTTATGGGGTAGATCGAATTCAAAAGTCAATTGCTGCATCAACCGTTTGTTCTCAATTAAATTTCTTTCTAGAGTTTTATGTTGATTGGGCACATCTGACTGCGCAATTTGGTATCACACCATCAACTCCCATGCCATATGCCATTGTTGACAATATGGCTGCAAATAAATCCACAATTTGTAATCCATCTTCAGCATCAGATATTGGTGGAGTAAATGATGCAACTTGCGGTAATTTAGAATCATGTTTCACTCAAATAGTTAATCTTCAACCACCTTGTCCTCCTAATAATCCTACCCCATGTATATATTCAAATTGCCCAACAATCAATGGTTTACCATTGCCTATTGGAGCCACATCAGTAAGTGTTACTACAACCGAAACTACAGGAACTTTACGTGTTTATGTTAATGGAGTATTGCGAGGAAGTACAACTATTTCAGGTGCTGGTACGTATTCTGTTTCAGTTTCTCCTGCGTTAGCGGCAAATGATGTAGTTACAGCTACAGCACAAGCAATTGGCGAAGTAGAATCAGGCACAAATTGTAATAATGCTCAAGTTGCTGGAGCTACATGTACGCCGGCTCCTACTAATATTAATATTTGTAATGCTAATAAAGCTTTTCAGGGGACAGCAACTCCAGGTGCAATAATACGATTATATAATGC
>JAOABX010000079.1 GCA_026418175.1 Flavobacteriales bacterium | reverse complement strand
GCTTTAGCCACATAAATAAGAGCAATGAGGCTAAAGCCAGAATTCTTGTGATTATAATTTCTCTTCAGTTAGCTAAAGCTAACTGCAATTAAAGTCAAATTTATTTTTAGTAGAGTAATTACAGTTCACTTCAGTGAACTGATAAAGAGAGAATAGCAAAAAATGGCTTCAGCCAAATTAGAAAAGAGCAATGAGGCTAAAGCCATTTGAGTATCTCAGAATATATCTCAGTTGGATAAATCCAACTGCAATTGAAAAAATAGTTAGAGTATTGCAGTTCAATTCAGTGATTTGAAAGAAATAATAATAAAATTATTCTGAAATATTAATTGCACTTGACTTTAGTCAAGTGAGCTGAGAATTAAAGACTAAATTGGCTTTAGCCACATAAATAAGAGCAATGAGGCTAAAGCCAGAATTCTTGTGATTATAATTTCTCTTCAGTTAGCTAAAACTAACTGCAATTAAAGACAAATTTATTTTTATTAGAGAAATTGCAGTTCACTTCTGTGAACTGATAAAGAGA
>JAOABX010000078.1 GCA_026418175.1 Flavobacteriales bacterium | reverse complement strand
GGACTACTCCCAGCACCCACGAATCAATATCTTGGGCAGGTGTTTCAAAGAACTTCTGCATAATTATGGTGCTTCTGTGCACCTAATCTGCATGATAAAAAGTCGGATAAAAATAATTCTGATAAGCATATTTTGTATTTCTATTCATTCATTCTACTCTTTCCGGGAATAAAAGTATATTTTTGCAGTGCACTCTACCTGCACTAAATAGCCATTAAGCATGTCTGTAAATAAACATGCAATTATCCGATATCAGGCACTTGATCGCTGTTTTCGCAACCCGGGCAGGATGTATTTTTGGGAAGACCTGTTAGAGGAATGCAACAAAGCCTTGTTAGATTTTGATCCTAGCTGCAAAGGAATACAAAGAAGGCAGCTATTTGATGACATACGTTTCATGGAAAGTGCAGCCGGGTGGTCTATTCCTTTGGCAAGGCATAGGTATGGAAAAAGGGTATATTATCGTTATGAGGACTTGTCATTCTCTATTAATAATCAACCCTTAAATGAACTGGAAGCAGAGTATATAAAATC
>JAOABX010000077.1 GCA_026418175.1 Flavobacteriales bacterium | reverse complement strand
GGCCTAAGGCAAGCGGGAAAATGCTAAAACTATTTGAAGAGGAAGGAATACACAAGCAATATCGTTATAGTTGCTTTATCACAAATTTAACTTTACCGGCCACACTTATTTGGGAGATGTATCGAAAGCGGGCGGAGTCGGAAAACCGGATCAAAGAACTTAAATATGATTTTGGGGCGGATAGTTTTAATCTAAAAAACTTTTATGCAACAGAAGCCGCTTTATATTTTGTGATGATGGCGTATAATTTCATCAGTTTGTTCAGACAGGTGATACTCAACACCAAAATACATGAACAGATGAAAACACTACGTTATAAAGTGTTTGCAATTGGTGGGTATCTTATCAAAAATGGTCATCAGCGTATTCTTAAACTTTCTTTAGCCATGAAAAGAAGGGAATGGTTTACGGGGCTTTGGATGAACACAAACAACATCAAACCACCTTTCGTTTTAGATTCCTAATGACAATTTTGGGTTAAAATAAAAAGGATAAAAATTGCCGGAATTAAGAAATAAGCCACCACACACACCC
>JAOABX010000076.1 GCA_026418175.1 Flavobacteriales bacterium | reverse complement strand
ATTATGCGGATGTACGTGCACATGCGAAAATACTCTCCCAAAAAGTGTGTAAAGTGAGTTGTTTTTTGAAAGATTAATCAGATTAATGCAAAATTGTCATCAGCCCAAATTTTCTAATGGCCGTCGTTAGAAAATTTAGATTACAAAGTGCTGATAATGAAAGATTATATATGTGTTTTAAGGTCACAATTACGGTTTATCATAAGAAAATCTTACAGGTCTTTCTTTGTTACTTTTCAAACTATAATTTGTGAGTTGCCTTCCTAATACTTGTATCCACAATGGACTCCGTTTTGAAACTTCATTTGAAGTGTACCAAACAATGCTTTCGAATGACAATTTTGGGATAAAAAAGTATTGTATTTGTAAAAAAACAGCTTCACTTCATACACACTTTTTGGGATACTACCTAAAAAAATGTATATTTGCAGAGTTAATACTAAACGGTTGTCTGGCAGGCAACTGTTTTTTTATTATCATTTTTGACATAATAAAATTAACATATTACGTATGGCAGAAATAACTTACTATACTG
>JAOABX010000075.1 GCA_026418175.1 Flavobacteriales bacterium | reverse complement strand
GATGTCACACAGAGGAAGTCGCAGCATGAGATTCATCAACATCGAAATATCCAATTTGAACACGATTGAATTCGCCGCCGCCTCAAGTCTCGAGCGCGGCATTTGGTTTGCCCTGCTGGCCTTTTGCTGCGAGCGCGAAAACGGAGGGCGGATTCAAGGGCTACGTGATTTGAAGCCGCGCGCGATTGCTGCACTGCTGCGGATCGCCGAGGACGAAGCCGCGCTTTTGGCCAACGACACAACCCTCTGGCGGGCCGACGGTCGCGACCTGGTCGTGTGGGGGTACCCTGAACGCCACGAGGCCGAGTGCAAACGGAGGCGCGACTTCGCAGCAAAAGCAAGCGTCGCCGCTAAATCAGTTAAACTTATTAAGAATGAATGTAATAATAATCCTAAGTATAATAATAATAATAATAATAATAATAATGATAATGATAATGATAATGATAAGGATAATGGCTCCATCAATGGAACCATCAATGGAACCATCAATGGAACCATCAATGGAACCATCAATGGACAGCAGCAGCACAGCAGCAC
>JAOABX010000074.1 GCA_026418175.1 Flavobacteriales bacterium | reverse complement strand
GGTAAAAAGTTAGAAGAGAGACTATTCAGACTTTTGGGAGCGGAGGATGAACTTGTAAGAAAAGCCCTTGAGTTTATAGAAGAAAAGCATTCAGGCCAGTATAGGAAATCTGGCGAGCCTTATGTAGTCCATCCCATTGAAGTTGCTATTATCCTTGCGGAGCTCCAGCTAGATAAGGCTACTGTTGTAGCTGGACTTTTGCACGATGTGTTAGAAGACACAGATACCACGTACGATGAAATCAAGAAAAGCTTCGGTAAAGAAATTGCGGATATAGTGGAAGGGGTTACTAAACCTGTCTCTTATACACATCT
>JAOABX010000073.1:330-562 GCA_026418175.1 Flavobacteriales bacterium | reverse complement strand
TTTACAGGTTTACAGCTCATTGCAAACTTTTTGAAAAACTTTTTGAAAATTTTCCAAACTCCATTTACGCTTCACAGCACTTCCCCTATATATATTATTATTATTATTATTATTATTATTATTATATCTGTAAACCTGTAAACTTTTTTTCGCAACCTTTTTAAAATCAAAAAGTTAAATGGTTTACAGGTCTCGTTTGGAGCTGTAAACCGAGCTGTAAACTTTTTTTCGC
>JAOABX010000073.1:0-320 GCA_026418175.1 Flavobacteriales bacterium | reverse complement strand
ATTTCAAAGAACGTCAAAATTCGTGTTCGTTGTCCGCGGTTTTTAGAATGTAAACTCTTTTGGTTGTAAATCCATATTTTCTATGTAGGTTTCTGAACCCGTGTTTTTTCAAGAAATGCGAAATCTTGTGCATAGAAAGTCGTGCTGAAGTCTGCCGCTGCAGCTCGTTGTAAATCTCCGTGCAGGTTAGCAATTTGATTGCGTTATTATTTTCGAGCGATCTTATTTGAGAAGGCGTCAAAGCATCGACGTTTGGCGACGGAGCAAAAGTTTTCAACAGCAACTCTTCCTCTGGTGCAATTGTTGTAAACGCGGAATTG
>JAOABX010000072.1 GCA_026418175.1 Flavobacteriales bacterium | reverse complement strand
GTATAATGCAAGTTCATTCCTTTTGAGCAAAGCATACCTTTACTGGAGGGGTGTTCCGGATCGCCTTCTACTTTTATATTCCCCTTGTTGTCTTTGTGAATTTCAACACCACAACCTACTCCGCAGTAACAACAAGTTGATTTAAATATTTTTTTTGCTGTATTGTTATTCAACATTATATTTTTTGTCATTACTTAACCGAATTTTAAGCTAAGATAGTTATTTTTTAAAAAATAAGTAGTGACAATTAGTTAAAAATACTTAATTTATGTAGAAAATTATGATCAATTTCATGATTATATAAATTTTTAAACAAATATTTTAAGCATTTTTACTTAAAATATCGAATTATATTTTCATTATTTGATTACTTTAATCGGTATGTATGAACATAAGAAAGGAATTTTTATTTAAGGGCTAAAACAGAGGATTTTAAGATATTGTCCCAAAAAGTGTGTAAAGTGAGTTGTTTTTGGAAAGATTTTATTTAAAAACTTATTCTAACAGCTATTGTTTGCACGAGAGCTAGTTATTAAAATTTTAGAAGATTATTCAATTCAAACCGGAATGGGGCTATACAAAGT
>JAOABX010000071.1 GCA_026418175.1 Flavobacteriales bacterium | reverse complement strand
CCCCTCAGGCGGGTAGTGATTTGGGATGAGGTTAATCAACAAAAAATTGAACTGATTACCAATCAAATGAACTGGGCAGCCAGCACCATTGCCCAACTCTACAAATGCCGCTGGCAGGTAGAGATATTTTTCCGGGAAATCAAACAGCTATTGCACATCCAGTCCTTCATCGGAACCTCCGAAAATGCCGTACTGATTCAAATCTGGACGGCTCTAATTACCATTCTTATCCTAAAAGCCCTCAAAGCCCTATCCAAATACAACTGGCATTTATCAAATCTGGTAGCGTTTATCCGGTTAAATCTATTCGTGAAGATTGAATTACAGCGTTGGCTGGATAAACCCTTTGATGAGGCAAAACCTCCACCAGACGCAAATCTATCACAGGGGTTACTTTTTTAAATGGTTATACTTGATGACGCAAAGCGTTGATTATGAGGGTTTTTTGAACCCTCACCAAAACGTTTAGGACACTATTGCTTTTCTTGCTTCAATACTACAAAATCTATTAGTATTTTGCAAATTTTTGGCGTCAATCCTCATAAAATAATACGACTTTATGCCACAATACGACAATACTGCTA
>JAOABX010000070.1 GCA_026418175.1 Flavobacteriales bacterium | reverse complement strand
AAAGTAAAAAGCTGTAACAAATATCAATAAGTCAAAGAATGAAAGCAAATCACAACATAGATTTTGGAAAGGTAGAAAACATCATTGCTGTAACAAATATCAATAAGTCAAAGAATGAAAGCAAATCACAACAGGCGTTAAGAGTAGCTTTAATCAACGACGGCTGTAACAAATATCAATAAGTCAAAGAATGAAAGCAAATCACAACAAGCCAATGGAATCCAACTACTAACTATTCGCTGTAACAAATATCAATAAGTCAAAGAATGAAAGCAAATCACAACTTGGTTTGATGAATAACTCACGAACGCTTTGCTGTAACAAATATCAATAAGTCAAAGAATGAAAGCAAATCACAACTTTATAGGTAATTATTGTTCAACAACAATAGCTGTAACAAATATCAATAAGTCAAAGAATGAAAGCAAATCACAACTAATATACCCCCTATAATACATATAAATAAGCTGTAACAAATATCAATAAGTCAAAGAATGAAAGCAAATCACAACAGTGGTTCCGGCGTTTGCTGCCTAAAGATTGCTGTAACAAATATCAATAAGTCAAAGAATGAAAGCAAATCACAACG
>JAOABX010000006.1 GCA_026418175.1 Flavobacteriales bacterium | reverse complement strand
TATACAGGGCGAGAAAAAGTTTTATGTTGTGGATATCATGGATGGCATGATTGGTATATTGCTGCTACTGACCGGGCCAATGGTATTCCCAAAGCAGTTCGCGACCTTACATTTACATTTAATTACAATGATATAAACAGCTTGCGAGACTCACTGGATGGAGAAGTAGCAGCCGTAATTTTGGAGCCTTTTGTTTTTGATGAACCCCAACCCGGATATCTTCAGGAGGTGGCAGAATTATGTAAAAAAAATGGAACATTGTTAATTTTTGATGAGATGTGGAGTGGCTTTCGAATTGCATTGGGTGGGGCACAGGAGTTTTTTGGTATCAAGCCAGATTTGGCTGTGTATTCCAAAGCGGTAGCAAACGGAATGCCTATCGCATTTTTAACCGGTAGAAGAGACGTGTTACAATTGTTTGAAAAGGAGGTGTTTTTCTATACCACATTTGGTGGAGAGGCGTTATCGCTTGCTGCCACAAAAGCAACGTTAAAAGTTCTTCGCGAAAAAAATGTACCCCAAAATTTGGCTGAAAAAGGCAAAATCTTAAAAGACGGATACAACAAATTGGTTGAAGAATTAGAAATGAAAGCATATACGCAATGTAAAGGATACCCCTGCAGAACAACGGTAACTTTGGAAGCATCCACAGGAAACCCGCTGGCAGTAAAAGCATATTTTCAGCAGGAAATGATTAAACGAGGAATTTTATGGCAAGGTAATCATAACATGATGTATATGCATACCAATGAAGATATTGAATATACTCTGAAAGCATATGCAGATGTTCTACCCTTAATTAAAGATGCTATCGAAAAGGGAGATGTAATAACCCGACTTCGTGGTAAACCTATTGAAGCTGCTTTCCGAAGAATTGATAATTTTAATATGAAGCCTAAAGAGCATGCAAAATGAAATTGGCTGACCTGTTCTCATTACAAGGCCGTGTAGCCATTGTTACTGGAGCTTGTGGATTGATTGGGAAAAAGCACTGTGAGGCACTGGCTGCTGCTGGCGCTCATGTGGTGGTGGCTGATATTAATCAGCAGTCATGTAATGAGGTTGTTAAAAATTTACAAGGAGAGCATTTGCCATTAGCTTTTGATATTACTGTTGAAGAGCAGGTTAAAAAAGCATGTTCAACAATTTTAGATCGATGGGGGCATATTGATGTGCTTGTGAATAATGCGGCCATCAACGATATGTTTGAAAATCCGTCATTGGCTGCAGAGCAAAGTAAATTTGAAAATTATCCGGTTGAAATGTTCCGAAAATCACTGGATGTAAATGTTGTTGGGATGTTTATTTGTTCGCAAGTATTTGGTACAGTAATGGCCCGTCAAAAAAAAGGCAGTATAATTAATATAGCATCTACTTATGGAATGGTTGGACCTGATCAGTCAATTTATGTGAACCCAGAAGGAAAACAAATATTTTATAAAAGCGCTGCCTATCCGGCAACCAAAGGGGCTGTAATAAATTTTACACGTTTTTTGGCAGCCTATTGGGGAAAGGATGGGGTTCGTGTAAATACGTTGTCTCCGGGAGGAGTTGAAAATTCGCAGGAGGAATGGTTTATTGCTAATTATAGCAAAAAAACGGCCTTGGGGCGCATGGCTGCACCTAACGATTATCAGGGAGCCATAGTATTTCTTGCCAGCGATGCTTCGTCTTATATGACCGGCGCAAATCTTGTGGTTGATGGCGGATGGACGGCTATGTAATCAACTTAAATTTTAGTACTTGTTTTAACACAATGTCTTTTTTGATTATTCTTAAATTACAACAATATTAAATTAATCTATATACATGAAAAGAGTTTTATTGATAGCCTTTGTTTTTTTCTGGGCTGTTTCTGTTATGGCTGTTACAACCAGTCATAAGGCCATGAAATTTTCTGCATCAGCAGCGATGATCAAAAAAGAAAAGTATTTCTCTGCTGACGGAAAGTTTAAAATTATGTTTCCAGGTAATCCGGTTCGTACAGAAGAAAAGGTTCCCACAGATGTTGGGGATATTACCATGGTGATGTTTATGTTTGAAAAAAGTCAAACAGAAGCTTTTATGGTTGCTTATTCTGATTATCCGGTAGAAATGATGCAGGGTTTGGACCCATATCAACTGCTAGATGGTTCAAAAAACGGAGTATTATCGAATTTTGGCGCAACCGAACTAAACCTGAAAAAGTTCAGAATTAAAAGCTTCCCGGCGATAACTTTTGAAGGGAAAGGCACTTCATATTGTACATCCTATTTGTTGGTATTGCGTAACAACCGGTTATATCAAGCAGGTATTCTGAAAGCTGGTTCACTGCCATCAAAAAAAGATGTAAAATCGTTTATCGGAAGTTTTGAACTCACAGATTAATTTGTCTTTCAAAAAAAAATAGCACATTTGTTATAATAACATTAAAAAACAATCTATTATGAAAAAAACACTATTATTTTCACTACTTGCTACCGCTTTAATCGTGATCGTGCCAGGATGCGGTAAAAAAGCTGAAAAGGCGGAAGCAGAGAATGTGGGTTCGGAGCAACCAAAATATACCTCAGAAGAAGGAAATTTTAAAATAGCCTTTCCCGGGGAACCAACCGTTACAACCGAATCTGTTCCTACTGAAATAGGTGACATTCAGATGAAAATGTATATGTATGAAAAAGGCAAAGATGAAGCATATATGGTAGCCTACTCTGATTATCCACAAGAAGTTGTAGATGCCGGAGATAAAAAAGAAATGCTTGAGGGATCTAAACAAGGTGTTGTTGGCAACATTGGTGCTACCATTGAAGAAGAAAATGATATTGAAATAAATGGAAATCCCGGTGTTTACTTTAAAGCCAAAGGTCCAGAGTTTGCCACGGTTTACAAGCTTTATTTGGTTAAGAATAGATTATATCAAATTGGAATTCTCAAGGCCGCTGCTTATCCTTCTGATGCAGACATTAAAGGGTTCTTAGACAGTTTTGAATTGATTCGTAAATAGTATTTCTAAACAAAAATAATAGCCCCGAAATCCGGGGCTTTTTTTTGCAATTTAATTATCTTATTAACTGATGGCTTTGGCCATTGTTACACACTCGTCTATTTGTTTTTGGTTGTATTCTAGTGTCATTTTTTTGTGATTAATCAAATCAACAATGGTTCCTATGCCGCACAAACCAAAAGTAAATAGATAGAGAAGACCCATGCCAATCTGTCCAAGCATAAACCTCTGAATACCCGCTACAGCAAAGAATCCCACCAAGGTGAGTATAAGTATCATTTGATGTTCTCGGCGTTTGCTTTTATACAAAGCAAGAAACGTTTCAGCCTGTTTTTCAGTTAGGTTTTGGGTAGCATTTTTAATGAATACCAGTTCTTCGGCTTCTAGACCGGGAAGCGACATTAGTATGTTTTGATCCATATGTTGGTTGTTTTAGTGGTTTAGATAAAAAACGTTGAACAGAAATTTGAACGATACGATACAATAAAATAATTAGTGCGGGAAGAGACAGCCAATGAGTTGTAATTCCTTCAAAAATTTGACCGTGAAGCAGAAATGAAATACCATTTCCAATACCGCATCCTGTACAAAAACTAATACCCATCTGATGGAATAAGCAAATAGAAAAATGAGGCTTATGTGGATTTATCAAACCCAGTATTAACAAGCCGAATAACCATGCAATAAGCTCACTGTTTGATTTAAGTATCCGTAAACACTTTTTCACGGATTGAAAGGTAAACTATTTCTGGAAAAAATCATATTTATGAGCTTATTTTTTTTCAAAATCTAAGGATATAGAATTAATACAGTATCTCAATCCGGTTGGTTGTTCCGGGGCATCATCAAATACATGGCCCAAGTGCCCGCCACATTTTGCACAAATTACTTCTGTTCTAATCATACCATGGCTCAAATCACGCTGTTCTATAACGGAATTAGGTGTAATGGGCTGATAAAAGCTTGGCCAGCCACAACCTGCATCAAATTTTGTTTCGGAGGCAAACAATGGGTTACCACATCCACCACAAACATACACGCCTGTATCGTTTTGGTAGTAAAATTTTCCACTGAACGGACGCTCTGTTCCTTTTTGTCGTAATACCCGGTATGCTTCATCTCCCAGTTGTTTTTTCCATTCTTCCTCTGTTTTTTCTACTTCAAATTTCATGTCAGAAGGTTTTGAATTTTTTTGTGTATGGCCTATACAAGACGTAGTTAATATCATTGAAAGTAATAGCAATATCTTTTCTGTGTTCATATTCATTCAACAATGAAGATACTATTTTTGTTGAGATAATCTGTACAATTAGCTATATTCAACGCATGAATTTTTATTGTCTAGCCCCTTATATTTTTTCTTTGGTTTCGTTGGCGATCTATTTAGTAACAATGAGCCATGATGTTTTGCCAATTGATGCCGGGGAATTAGCCGCAGTGCAACATACGCTAGGGGTAGCTCACCCTACGGGCTATCCGCTTTTTACATATTTAGGGTTTTTATGGTCCAAAATTCCTTTGGCAACATCTGTAATTGTACGCTTAAATATTCTGTCGGCTGTTTTTTGTGCTATTGGTAATTTTTTTCTTTTCAAAACCTTTTTATTGTTGTTTCAAAATAATGTAGAAGAATCAATATCAATTAAAACAACAAAAGCTAGACACAAACAATCAACCCAAAGTAAAAAAAACAACACAATAATACATCCGCTGTTGATAATGCTGGTTGCGGTTGTTGGAACATCATTTGCAGCATTTAGTAAAACGTATTGGTTGCAGAGCGCCGGAGTAGAGGTTTATTCCTTGCACATTGCATTAATCTCTGCAGTTTTGTACTATGTAATATTTTTATTTCAACAATCGCAAATTACCTTGCGCCAATGGATAATTGCAGGACTTTTACTTGGGCTTTGCTTCAGCAATCACATGACTTCTGTGTTGTTAATGCCCGGACTGTTATTTTTAATATTTAAAAAATCATCAACTTTTAAATTGTTTTTTACAAATGCGCTGAAGGTAATAGGGGCAGCTGCAATAGTAGTACTTTTCTTTTATTCTTCTTTGATGATATTATCGTCATCGCAGTCATTGTTTAATTGGGGCAATGTATCAACAGTAGAAAATCTTTTTCGCCATATTACTGGCAAACAATATCAGGTATGGATGTTTTCTTCATCCAAAGCAGCAGCCGATAATTTGGAAATGTTTATACAAAACTTCCCAGATGAGTTTTCATTAATTGGTGTAGGATTTATGATTGCTGGGGCCATATACATGGCTCGAAAAAACAAAAATGCGTTTTGGTTTTTCGTAGTATCGTTCTTTACAACAATATTTTATTCCATCAACTATTCCATAAAAGATTTATTACCGTATTTTCTTTTGGCTTTTGTTTCTGCTGCGGTGTTTATGGGTGCAGCCATGCGTTGGATTTTTGAGTATGTAGAAAATTTTCAATCCAAACCCTCGCTAGGCTTTCTGGTATTGGGCATACCGATTTTTTTGATAAGTTTTAATTTTTCTAAAACAAACCAACGAGAAAGTTATTATGTTGGTGATTATACTCGTGAAGCCTTACTTTCAGTAGAGCCTGGCGCATTAATTCTTTCCTATCAGTGGGATGTCCTTATTTCGCCGGCATATTATTACCAACATGTAGAAAAACTTGCTCCTGGATTAATGATACTTGACAAAGAGTTGCTTAGAAGAAGTTGGTATTATATTCAAATTGAACGTTGGGAGCCTCAATTTTTTAATGGCATAGAACAAGAGCGCAATAGTTTTTTAGAAGCATTAAAACCATTTGAACAGGGAGAAAAATACAACGCTGCAAAAATTCAACAATCGTTTGAAAAACTTATTACGGCTATTCTAACAAAGCATTATCAGCATCGCCCGGTTTATTTGGCGCCCGAAGTGCTTGCCAATGAAATTCGCAAAGGTGTTGATGTAATTTTACCCGATTCGTTGAAACTTGTTCCTCAAAAATATTTTTATAGGCTTACCAGCAGCATGGATTATATTCCTAAGGAAAATCATGAAATTCCAGAAATTCGTTTCCCAGCCCGAGATGACCTCTTTACCAAAAGTATGAAAAATAGTATTCTCACAGTACTTACAGACCGTCTGGCCTACGAACTTTCATTTCAAAAACAGGAAGATGCCAATCAAACCTTTCGGATGATTCAAAGCATCAAAGAAGATGTGCCGCCACCTCCTGGCCTGAAAGTAATTACACAGCCATAAATTTTTCAACACAGCGCTAATTTTCACGTTTTCATACTTTTAAAAGAAATTCACGATTTTTAAACATTGCTGTTTTTTAGGCACACAGTGCCGTATTTTTGCTTAAATACATCAATTTTAATTTTATGCTAAGCAAGCTTGTTATTTTAAACTCCAAAGTATACGGAAAAGCCGAAGTGCGCTTTGATGATATTGATTCATTACAGCTAGTTGGCCCCAACAACATTGGAAAAAGCACACTGATTTATGCACTGAACTTTTTGTTTATAATAGACGGAAGTAAAATGAGTTTTAGCGGGAATCGCCGTGGAGATAAAGAAACAATTCATCACTATTTTCCAAATCCTAATCAGAGCTACATTGTATTTGAAATTTCAAAAAGCCGCAATTACTGCATCATGATAAAACGAGATGTAGATGGCGAATTGGAATACTTTGAAATAGATGCTCCTTATGCTGATTCCTTATTTTTTGCCAATGAGCAAGGCTCACAACGCTTACTAAAATTTGATGACTTAAAACAAAATCTTGCTGATTTAGGAATAGGATTTTTTCAGTTTAAAAATAAAGCTGAAGTACTTAATGCTGTGTATCAGCGAGGCCGTAAAAACGATGCCGTCGTGTGGCTTGAAGAAAACGTGAAGACCGATGGGTTGAGTAATAATTTTTCAAAGGTTTATCGTTATCTTATCAACTCAAAACTCATTAATAATAAAACCCTTAAAGAGGCACTTATCGTGGCCGATAACCGGGAACATGAAATGCTCAACTTTTCACAGAAAAACAAAAAAGATATCAGCGATTTGCTGAAGTTGAATGATGAAATTAAAGCGATAAAATCTATTCAGAAAGAATTTGAGGTGTTTCGTGAAACCGTTAACCAATACAAGGCCAAAACACGTATTGTTTCAGAATATATCTATGCTTTCAATCAATCGTACGATAGCACAATGGATGATTTGGAAAATCGTATTTTTAAAAAAGCAAACGATATTGCACACTTGCAAAACGAACTGGATGTGGTATTGAAACCACGAGAACAGGAACTAAACCAGCTCATCGGTGCAAAAAAACAATTGGTTCAATTTACAGAAAACGAACGTCAAGCCTTACAGGAAAAACTTAACTTGGTTGAAAGTTATGAGTCATTGGAATTTCTTCGTCAGCTGCTGAATAATTTAGACGATAATCGGCGAACGCTGGAATTAAAACTAACCCGTATTGAAACCCAAAAGTTATCATTGCAACAAGTAGAACAGAAACTAACTACATTACGCAATACAATTGCTCGTCTGGAAGCACAGATTCATAACTTCGACCAGCAGTTAATTCATACCCTTGCTTCTAAGCATGAAACGCGCCGCTTGCTGAATACCATTCTTTCTGAAGAATTTTCAAGCCTTCCCGCAGATTTGATAAAGAAAAAAATCAGTAAGACAGGAAAAACACTCAACATTTTTGACGGAGAAATTACCATTCCGGAGAACTTGCAATTACGCGAATTACCATCTATTGAAGAACTAAAAAATGAGCTACACTCCTTGCGTTTAGAAGAAGAAGAATATGCTTCGCTACGTGAATTGATTCATGATGTGGAGTCAGGTAAAAAACAGCTACATTCCATTCGAAGTGAAATACAACAAGTGTTATATAAAATACAGGAAATAGAAAATAAGCCTGAGCTTATAAAACAACTAGAAAATAAAGAAGCAACATTAAAAGCATTGCAACAAGAAAAAGTATCGCTTGAAAAGGAGTTGAAAAAACTTCTAGAAGAAATGGTGGAAAAAGGAGAGCTGCTGAAAGCAGAGCATGAGGGCCGCCTTAAGCTGGAACAACGCCGCGAAATATTGCGACAACGAAAAATGGAATTAGAAAATATTGGGTTGCAACCGGCAGAATATTCCACTTCTGAAAGCCTGGAGCAGATTTATGAAAAAATTCAACTCTATAATAAAGACCGAGAAATATTAAAGGCTGGTAAAGACAGCAAATTTGACCTGTTGCGGTTTAAACTGCACAATACCATCTCAGATGAAGAAGAATTCATTCGTTATGTAGAAGAAGAAATAGCTTGTATTCATGATAAAGAAAAAAGTATAGAAGGATTGTTGCAAAGTATTTCTACTCAGTTTGCCAATCCGGCATTTAATTTATTCCGTCGCTATCAGGAATTCAAAGAATTTGTGAGCGCACGCTTTAATCAAAAACTTTCTAAAATTCGCATCTCAAACATTGAAGACTTACGGATTGAAATTGTAGATAATCAGAAAGTAATTGGTGAGATTAAAAAAATCAGTGCCATCCAAGATTTTACTGGACAGCTGATGTTTGAGTTTGATCAAAGCGAAAACCTGCAAGTATTGAATCAATACTTAGATAGCGGAAAAAAAATATGGTTTGAAGAGTTGTTTGATATTGAGTTGCACCTAACCATCAAAGGAGAAAACAAGAAAGTAGATTTAAAAGACCAAGTAGAATCAGATGGTACAGACCGAATGATTCGTTTGGTAATAATTATGGCTGTAATAAACCGTTTAGCGCTGAGTGATGAGAACAATCGCGTTGTGTTATTTATTGACGAAATAGGAACTATCGACGAACACAATCGTCCGGAATTAGTCAAGTTTTGTAAAGAACATCATTTTATCCCCATCTTTGCAGCTCCACAGGCTTTTGACGGGTTTGACAAGTATTACTTTATTATTCGCCAGGCTGGTAAAATCAATGTGGGAGAACGACATGCTGTTATTAGCCAGCAAAGAAAAAAGAGTCAGGTAGTTGCCAACGGATAAACTAGTAAACTATGCACAGGGCTGAACCTATTACTATACTTCGTTTTCTCATCAATCATTTTGATGCGGTAAAAGAGTTGTATGAGCGCCAAAGCACCGAAGGTGCCATACGTAAAGAGGTTTTTCAAGAAATAGTTAAAAGGCATGGAGCCGATATTACCAATCAGTTTTTTGATTACAAGATTCTTAAACAAAATGGTGAGGATTATGAATTCCGGAAAAGCTATTATGATTTTCTGGAATTCATTTTAGTTGAATTTAGGCCGGTTCTTCCAGAATCAATTGAAAAGTATTATTCCGTAATCAATGACTTGTTTAGAAAAATCAAACAAGGCTCTCATGAAGAAAAAATGATTTTGGAAGCACGCATTGCAGAATTGGCAGAACAAATTCGTGAATTTTTAGAACAAGTTGAAAAAAACACCCTACGGCTTCTAAGTGAATCAAGAGAATTGAAAGCAAATGCCGATAAGATTGACTATCGTCAAAAACTACATAAAGCTTCTTTTTGGATAGATTACTATATCCTGCCACTTAATAAAATTTTGGATGTAAACAACCCCCATTCCATTGCCTATAAATTAGCCGAAGTAGCAGAATATGTGAATCAGAAACGATTGGTTTTTTTGGATGAAAAAATTCGGCAGCGATTTGAAAAACTCTATTACATGCTCATTCAGGTAAATGATGACCTGATTAGAAATTCAAAAATTCTTACCAATGAATTATTGCCGCTCATAGAACGAATACGTACCGAATCCTCAATTTTATCTGGATGGATTGACTTTTTGAAAAATCCATTCAGGATTGAAACACCACCTCTGCTCAAAGAAAACATGTTTACACCGTATTCAAAGGACATGTATTATCATACGAAAGAATTTTTTGAGCAATTTGAGATTCAGGATGATATTATTTTAAAAGAAGAAAGTGTAGAGCTGGAAAAATGGATTTATAACAAGGCTGCATATAAAGAAAAACTTAAGGCACAATTACCGGTATATAACTTTTTTGAGTGGATCGTGAATGAACTTAAACAAGAGTTCGGTACTACAGATACAGAAAAAATATTTACTCTGACCAGTCTTATTTTTGAAGAAGATTTAAAGGTAGAATTTCAAGAGTCAGAACAATACATTGAAACCACACAATCTCAATTTAAAGTACCAAAAATTAAAATAGAAAATTATGGTTTACCCGAGTAATCATCGCACCATTGTAGAAGATTTGATGAAAGGAAAATTTTTGCTTTCGTCTGAAAAAGCGTTTGCTTCACTCAAAGAAAACGAAGAGTTTTATCGTCAGTTTTTCGATGCCTCGTTTGGTTTAGAATTGCGTATGAGCAGTGAATATGCGTATTTACTATCATCGGTTACCAACGAAACCCTCTCCAGGTCAATTAGCATCTTCTTTGCTATTCTTTGTTATGAATTAGACCGGGATGGAAAGAATTTTATAGACCAGTTACAATATAATGAGTTTGATTTGGAAACCATTGAGCGTTATTTTGAAAACACATCATACATTGATTTGGTAAAAGCCACCAAAACTCTGGAAGATGCAGAAAAAAGAAAAACTTTGATTGAATCAATGCGCCGAAGAAATATTGTAGAGCGTACAGGAGATGACCGCTTTGTTTTTACACCGGCATATAAAGTGTTTACAGATTTTGCTTTGGAGCTTGCTCAGAAAAAGCGCGCTGAACGAGAAAATAAAGAAGCAGAAAAGCAAATTGATATTTGGCAAGAACAAGCATAAATAAAGATTAGTTCAATGTTTTTTGTAGATTTGAAAGTCAAATCGCAAAAGCTTTGAAAAAACTCATTTTTTTATTACTGTTATTTTGCGCTGGAATTTCAGCTAGAATATTTTCTCAAAGTTGGTCACAGGGCTTTGAAAATGTTGATTCTCTCTTTTCTGCAGGATGGGCGCAACTCAATAATTCTGAACCACCTGGAACAGGTTTGTGGAGAAAAGACAATGGAAATTTTACTGCACAAAATGGTTCTGTCAACTCATCCATTATTTGCGATTATACAAGTATTGGCGGCTCTGGGGTAGGGAATATTTCAAATTGGCTTTTTACTCCGGTTCAAACCTTTGAGTTTGGCGATACGTTGTTTTTTTGGACGAGAAGTTATGCTAATTTGTATTATCCTGATAGATTGGAAGTACGAATAAGCAATCAGGGGCCATCTACCGATGTGGGTACGGATCAGTTTTCTGTTGGTGTTTATTCTGATTTGCTCTTAAGCATAAATCCCACACTCGATACTTCTTTATCGAATGGTTATCCGCTAAATTGGAAACGATTTGCTGTTCCGATACCATCATCTTATCATGGCCAATCTGGCCGCATTGCGTTTCGGTATTTTGTAACGAACGGTGGCACCAATGGGATTAATGGCTCTACCATTGGAATAGACAACATGCATTATAAATGGGTAGGCGAAGTAATAGCGGTGGAACAAAGACCCAATATCTGGTGGCAGGTTTTCCCAAATCCATCTACTGGCTTGGTTTCAGTAACGGTTGATCAACCGTTTGTATATAATCTGTTTGCTCTTGATGGAAAGAAATATTATGAAGGAAAGCTGGAACCCGGAATCAATATTTTGAATCTTAATAATTTGAACGCGGGTACATATATTATGCAAATTTTGTTACCAGAAAATAATAGAACGCTTATAAGAAAAATACAGGTTTATTAATTATTCTGCCATTTGCCGTTTCAGGCGCTCTTCATCCCATTTTCTTTGCTGAAGGATTGAATAATATTGACGACATCGCTTGTTTCCGTATTCCACAAATGATTTCTGTGCCCAAGCTTGGGCACTATCAATTTCACCTAACACTTCAAAGGCTACAGCGATATTGTGACAAAGTTTACCTCCGTCTTTTCTGTTTGCAATAGGAAGTCCACTTTTCCAAGTACGAATGGCCCCTTCCCAATCGTTTACGTCTCCCTGCCTAGCGCCAATTGATATTTGTGTTACCTTGGATGATTTTGAAAAAAATACCCTGCTAACGCGAATAGGCAATGGAGCAATTTTATAAGCATAGGCTTCACCCGCTAAACCGCCCATATAACGCGTTGCTTCAGCTTTTCCAATTAACTTATTTAATGCATCCTGTATAGATGTACCGGTAGTTTGCCAGCGATTGGTTTTTGTAAATACTTGTTGATCTGCAATGGTACGATTTTTAGGATCGTAAATCCGGAAGCCAATAGTAAGGTTAGCCACTCCTTCGGCCCA
Organism: Flavobacteriales bacterium; assembly: GCA_026418175.1. Classification (GTDB taxonomy): domain Bacteria; phylum Bacteroidota; class Bacteroidia; order CAIKAF01; family CAIKAF01; genus BA4. Next base: position 112,586 of record JAOABX010000006.1, on the reverse strand, counting down.
ATATTCATCTACTTCAAGTTCTTTCTTTACCCCTTTTTCATCAATGGTTTTTTTTACTTTTCGTTTTCCGTTGGTTGTAATAAAATCAGAATCAAAAACCTCAATGGCTACTAGTGCATCAGCGGAATGTTCCATACATAGTTGATCAACTATTGGCCAGGCAAGTGGTTCTGGAAGAGCATTGGTTAAACTATTTCCTTTTAAAACACGCGATGAGAGTTTGCTTTGATAACGAGGAGATAGACTCATTATTTCACTAAAACGCTGAAGTGTATATTGTGCAGCACCACGATCTTCGCCGGGTAATTCCCCTGTAAAAATTCCCTCAACAATGTTCCAGCCTTGTTTATCAAATTCGGTACGATCTACCAATACCAAGGTTTTAAGGTGAGGAGGAAGATTAATATCAGCTGGTCGAAGGGTGGTGAAATATACATAGCGCGTTCCGCAGGAAAAAAATAAAACAATAATTGCAAAACCCAAAATTTGAGGTATTCTTAAAACCATACATTAAACATTAATAACCGAAGATATAAAAACCATGCCAGGTGATAACAATACCCTATGTTTTATTTCGTTTTTAATAGAAGTTTATGAAATTATGAAACGAAAATCCTATTTAATAAAATCAAATTTTCAATTAGCGATTTGCTTGTTACTTGATGGAATAGGGATGATAACATATTTGTTTCCTGGGATATCGGAATGGTTTGATTTATTTTGGGCTCCGCTGGCTGCTATAACTTACTGGGCGATGTTTGGAGGATTGAAAGGATTTATTGGAAGTATATTTGTTTTTATAGAAGAAGTATTACCACTTACTGATAGCATTCCTTCCTTTACCCTTTCGTGGCTATTATGGAAAAAACGAAATAAGCTAATTAAATCTAAGTTGGTTACTGTCCAGTAAAAATATTCAGCGTTCCATGGTAATCAAGTTCGCCTGAACGAATTACCAAGAAGTAAGTACCCGGTGTGATAATTGAACCGGTATTTGATATACCAGCAAAGGGATTTCCTCCGTTTTCTACTTCATAAACTTTTACACCCCAACGATTATAAATGCTCAATACATAAGGCGAACATTCTTCAAATTCCGGGTCTAGTACCAACTCATCGTTTAAGTTATCACCGTTCGGACTAATTACATTTGGAATTTGAAGTTGGTCGAGCGTTTTTCCGCCTTTTGTAGTAATTGTAGTTTGAATGGTAGTTATACACCCTATGGCATCTGTGGCTGTAAGCGAAACGGTATAAGTACCACCGTTCGTATAAGTATGGGTTGCCACTTGTCCGGTATCCTGAGAAAAATCACCATAATCCCAAATCCAATTATTTACTGGAAATGTAGAGTTATTATTTATACCGGTTACCTGTAGTTGCTTAAAACAAAGAGGAGTAGCAATCATGTCTACGTCTGGCCCTCCGCCTACAAATACCGTATCAGTGGTCGTGGAAACACACCCATCATTTGAAATACCAGATAGTGTAACAATATATGTACCCGAAGTATCATATGTATGATCAGGGCTTTGTAAATTACTGGTATTTCCATCACCAAAATCCCAAGTAAAGCTTGTAATTGTTCCCGAAGCGATGTTGGATGTATTGGTAAACGATGTATTTTGCCCATAACAAGCTAGCGAAGCTGTGAACTGAAGGTTTGGAATTGGGCTTGCCGGAACGCTGGCCGTTTCTGAATCGGTACAGCCATAATTATCTGTAACAGTTACTGTATATGTGCCTCCTGTTACATTGATGGATGATGTCGTTTCTCCAGTGTTCCAACTATATGCTAAAAAGCCTGCTGATGCAGAGATGCTAATGGTATTGCCTTCGCAAAATTGCTGTATGCCTGAAATGGAAGCAACTGGAGTAGATACATCTACAACGAATCCTGCAGAACTACCGGTGCAACCATTATTATCAGTTACTGTGACTGTATAAGTGCCGGCAAGCACTTGAATTGTTGCAGTTGTTTCTCCGGTTGACCATGCATAACTATTAAATGGAACAGTTGTACCAAGTGTTGCTGTGCTTCCGTTGCAATAAAAAGCATTTCCCTGAATCACCGGAATTGGTGGAATGTATGCTGTAAATGTTGATGAACCTGTACAACCAAAGTTATCAGTAACAGTAACAGTGTAGGTTCCTGCTGGAACATTAATGGTGGTTGAGGTTGCTCCGGTTGACNAGCTATAACCACTATACGTAGGTGAAACAGAAAGAGTGGTATTAGTAGCTACACACACTCCATTGCTTGAATTAATGGTTGGACTAGGATTACTTTCAGTTACAGTTGCTGATGCTGTGCTAGTACAACCGCCAGTGCTGGTTACAGTAACAGTATAAACACCTTGTGTAACATTGTTTATTGTTTGAGTGGTAGCACCAGTTGACCATTGGTAGCTCTGATAGGTATTGTTGGTGCTTAAACTGGTATTTCCACCAGGGCAATAGGTTAAGTTTCCTGTGATGGAAACGGGTGAAGCGCCAAGAGTAACAATCACTGTATCGCTGTTTCCTAGTGACCCACACGATGTGCCAGACATAACTGCCACATAGCTTGTAGTTGGATTGACCGGGTTTACAGTAACTTGTAATCCGCTGCCTATAGGTACCGGATTCCCAGCTTCGTACCAAGTAACAGTTGGGGAAGACCCTAATAGTGCCGGCTGGAATGGAATTGGATTAATTTGATACGTTGTTGGGCCTGTAGGTGTAAAACGATATCCTTCGTTTGAAGTTGTCCATTGTAATGGGTGGTTTCGTCCTGCTACTACAAAAGCAATAGTACCCGAAGCATCATGAAGAGCATGAATTGCTCTTCCATTATTCCAAGTGGTACATAAGGGTTTGTTGATGATATGGGTTTCGATAATATTGGTTGTTTCATAAATAATAATTTGACTGGAGAACTGTAGATTGGTACAACTAAACATTGGAACATTACAATATTCTACAACAAACCTGCGATTGGGAGCAGTTCCTAAAGTTTGATAGCTAATGGTACCCCCAACTCCTGGATTTATATCCTGCCAGGGACCGAGGATTCCATTCTGCGTTTTATTAGTAAATGTAGTATTGGGTACGGGTTCAGATATTGTCCATGGAGAGCCGGTATTTGCATTGGCTAAATTAAAGCTGATAAAATTATTGGAAGAAATCACGCATTGTGTGTAAGTATTTCCAAAAAAAGTAAAAGGAAAACCAATATTGATAATACCAGAAAAAACATCGTCAGTTAGGGATAAATATGTTGGAGATCCTGCACCACTAAACAAAGAGGAGTCAATGGTGGCAGTTAGTGTTATCGGGCCTTGGCAAATGGTAGTATCATTACCGGCAAAAATGGGTTGTTGCGAATTTGATTTAGTACATAAAAGCATTATCATCAAAAATGCCCATGTACAGTAAAAAAAATTTCTCATTGGAGATTTAATCCTTGGGTTAAATAGCAAATTTAAACCAAATGCATTTTAATATCAAGGTGTAAAGTCTATTTTAACGTTAGGATTTACGGCGATTAATTTCGTCACGAATTTTAGAAGCAAGCTCATAAGCCTCATTATCAATAGCTTCTTTAAGGCTTTTTTCCAGTTCTTCAATTGACATTTCCGTCAGGCTTAAAGGTTCTTTTTTACGTGATGAAGTGGTTTTTTCTTCAACATGTTCTTCAGATGGCGGCTCGTCTTCCATTCTTATTCCTGCAGCCTCTAATATAAATTCATATGTATAAACCGGACATCCGTATCTTACAGCAAGAGCTACAGCATCAGAAGTGCGTGAATCAATTTCTACCTCACGAATCCCATCGTCGCAAATTAATTTTGCATAAAACACACCTTCCAGTAAATTGTATATTACAACTTCTTTAACTTGAATATGAAAGCTTTCTGTAAGTTTTACGAATAAATCGTGAGTTAATGGCCTGGTAGGTTTCATGTTTTCTAAGTGCACAGCAATGGACTGTGCCTCAAAACCACCAATAATAATTGGAAGCCTTCTGCTACCGCCCTGTTCACCTAAAACCAAAGCATATGCTCCGGTCTGAGTTTGACTGTAAGAAAGACCAATAATATCCAGCGGAATTTTGTTCATAAGGTGGTTAGCCTACTCCATTTGCTTGCTAATTTAAGCAATATCTCCGAAATAATTAATGCTGAGAAGCTTTAAACTTCTTAAACGATTCAATCATACGTGGAACAACCTGAAAAGCATCGCCTACTACACCATAATCTGCAGCTTTGAAGAAAGGAGCCTCCGGATCATTATTTACTACTACAATTACCTTGCTTTGGTTTACTCCAGCCAAGTGTTGAATAGCACCTGATATTCCAATAGCTATATATAGGTTTGGACGTATGGCAACACCGGTTTGGCCAACATGTTCATGGTGAGGCCTCCAGTGTGCATCGGCAACTGGTCTTGAACATGCGGTTGCTGCACCAATAACTCTAGCCAATTCTTCTATCATTCCCCAATTCTCCGGGCCTTTTAAACCACGTCCGGCAGATACCACCAGTTCTGCTTCAGGAAGGGGAACTTCTCCTTCCAGCTTTTTGGTTTCTATCAATTTAATTTTACTTTCTTTCACGGCAGGTGAGAATTCTTCAACCGTTGCTGTTCCGCCGGATTTTTGTAGTCCTACAGAGTTTGGAGAAAAAGCTACAATCTTTTTATCGGTTTTTATTTCAACCTCAGCAATCGCTTTACCTGAAAACACATTCTTTTTCACTTTAAATGCTCCATCTATTGATGGAATTCCCAATGCTCCGGATACCAATCCGGCTTTTAAGCGTGCTGAAAGCCTTGGAGCGATGGCCTTACCTGTATTATCAAATGGAAAAACTATAAGCGATGCGCCTGTTTTATCAGCAGCCGCAGCCATTACATCTACCAAGGCACCGGTGTCATAATTTTTTTTAACATGAAGCACATGACTGGCTCCATATTCACCAAGTGATGCTACTTCTGCGGCATCGGCTTCTCCACAAACCACAGCTGAAACTGATCCACCAGCTAATTTTCCATAAACCACTCCTTCAAATCCGACTTTTTTTATTTTTCCGTTAGAGGCTTCTACAAATACTAAAACTGACATATTCTTTGGATATTTTAATTCGTGATTAAATAACTTTTGCTTCGTCGTGTAGCAGGCGTACCAACTCGTCCATGTTTTCCGGATCAATCAATTTAACACCTGCTTTAGCTGGGGGCAATTCAAACCGGGTGATTGCCACTTGAGCGTTTACAGGGGCGGGTTCTATCACATGAATGGGCTTAGTTCGGGCTGCCATAATGCCACGCATATTAGGAATACGCTGGTCTGCCATTCCTTTTGCTGCACTAATTACCAATGGCATTTCGCATTCAAGTACACGGGTTTCTCCCCCCACTTCACTTTCTACGCGTGCAATTCGTCCATTTATATCTAATTTATTTGCTGGAGTAATATATTCCCATCCCATGAGCTCCGCAATCATACCTCCCACCTCGGCATTATTATAATCAATGGTTTCTTTTCCTGTAAGTATCAAGTCAAAATTTTTATTTTTTGCATATTCAGCAATCTGTGCAGCCACAAAATATGAATCGTGTGGGTTGGCATTAATTCTCACCGCTTCATCGGCTCCAATTGCCAACGCTTTGCGAATAATAGCATCATCTTCCGCAGGCCCAACAGTAATAATAGTAACATTGCCGCTGCCCAGGCTTTCTTTTATTTCAAGGGCACGAACCAAAGCATACCACTCGTCCGAAGGGTTTACAATAAATTGCACGTTGGTGGTATCAAATTTTGTGTTATTATCCGTAAAGGCAATCTTCGATGTGGTGTCAGGAACCTTACTGATACAAACTAATATATTCATGGTTAACTTAAAAATTAAATAACTACTATTTTTTCGAAGTGGCACAAAAATAATAAAATCCTTCAATGCTGTATAAACAAACAAGAGCGTTTGTGTTTTGTTTAAAATCCCTTGTAATGATTATGTTGCAGGGGTATTTAATTTTCCATTGCAAGTATTTTCGATTATTTTACATAAGTAATCGATTTCGTATATACTAACCATATTTTTAGATAACAGTACGTTAAGTGATAATTATATAATCTTTGCTTTTACTATAAGCTTGTTTTCTGTACTTGTTGCAGAATCTTATTACTTTTGACTTCAATTTATTTGTGTTATGAGAGAAATTCAATTTCGGGAAGCGATACGCGAAGCGATGTCAGAAGAAATGCGTAGGGATGATACCGTTTTTTTAATGGGAGAAGAAGTAGCTGAATACGACGGTGCTTATAAAGTAAGTCAAGGGATGCTGGCTGAGTTTGGTCCCAAACGGGTAATAGATACTCCCATCTCTGAGTTAGGATTTGCCGGAATAGGGGTGGGAGCCGCTATGAATGGCTTGCGTCCTATTATTGAATTTATGACGTTTAACTTTTCATTAGTTGCAATTGACCAAATTATTAATAATGCTGCCAAGATTCGTCAGATGAGTGGCGGTCAATTTTCGGTACCAATTGTGTTTCGTGGGCCTACGGCTTCTGCCGGCCAGTTGGCAGCAACGCATTCTCAGGCTTTTGAAAACTGGTATGCTAACTGCCCGGGATTGAAAGTTGTGGTTCCTTCTACTCCTTATGATGCTAAAGGATTATTAAAATCAGCCATTCGTGATGATGATCCTGTAATCTTTATGGAGTCAGAACAAATGTATGGCGATAAGGGGGAAGTGCCAGAAGAAGAATATCTTATTCCAATAGGCAAAGCGAATATTGTTCGAGAAGGAACGGATGTAACCATTGTGTCTTTTGGTAAAATTATTAAAGCTGCTAAAGCTGCTGCTGAAGAGCTAGATAAACAAGGCATCAGTTGTGAGATTGTTGATCTTCGCACTGTGCGGCCCATTGATTATGAAACAGTTATCAATTCTGTGAAAAAAACCAATCGTCTGGTCTGTGTAGAAGAGTCTTGGCCTCTTGGAAACATTAGTACCGAAGTAGTATTTAAAGTGCAACGTGAAGCATTTGATTATTTGGATGCTCCTGCTCTTCGGGTTACCGGAGCCGATGCCCCAATGGCGTATGCTCCTACCATGGTAGAAACATATTTGCCAAATGCACATCGCGTTATTGCTGCGGTAAGAAAGGTGATGTATAGATAATAATATACATTAATTATTACCGGTTAAATGTCACCACATAGTGTTGATCATACTGATCCCAATAGGTCATATAAATTTTTTGAACGTTGTTCCATTCAATGTTTTGACATTCTAGTATGTGAGTGGTGATTTCTGCACTTAGGTCTGGAGAATTATATAAACGATTTCCTTGCATATTCGTTTGGCAAGTAGGGCCAGTTCCATCAATTTGAACTTGTACTTTTCTCACTAATGACAAAGGGTTAATCGTATTGTTAATAAAAGGAAGTTTCATTTGCCAACTGATGTTATTAATGGTTCCATTGTTATTTAAATGTACAGTTGGCCAAGGAATAACAATATTATTTAAAATATACGACTGATCAGGAATACTAAATGTTAGCGTTTTTGAGTTATATGTAACTTGATATTCTCCGCCAGGAGGAAATTGGCTTTGAACCATGGGAGAAAAAAAGTCAATATAATCTCCATAATTATTTTGTTCGGTGGCTAACGCATTTTGAAGACCAGACCCTACAGGCCCGGTTATATAGATTGCTGATGGTAATGAAGCCTCTTCGATATGCACGATAAGCTTAAATCCATTCACAAATCCAGAAGTATCCAAGCTTGGCGTTGTTCCAGAGGCAAATACGCCTCCATTTATAAAATATAATACACCAATTCCATAATCATTGTTCTGTAAAAAATCCAACGTCCCATTACCATCCACATCTAGATTATTTGCAGATGCTGCAAACCAATCGTCAGTCTGGCCAACAGCTAATTGCTCAGTTCCATTAAGCGGAATAGTGGTTTGTAAAATATCAATATTGGGAGTAAACACAAATCCATCTTTGTTTAATGTACCAAGGTTTATTGTATTAATATCTGTGGGAACATAATACATCGGAAGAGATTCTATAGTGCCGGATAATTTAATATGTCCCAACGGTTGGTTGTTTGCGGTTAAAAAAACCAATGTCCAAGGCTGTCCATTGTCTAGGGTTACTGAAAACTGATTGTTTGTAATATCAATCAAACGATTTCCTGAACGAAGCGAAATAGCAACTACTTTAGCTGCTCCGGTAGATAATTGGTCTATGTTGGCTGTAAGCACAACAGGAGTTCCTTCTACATCTTCTTTTTTACAACTAGTAATAATTCCAAACAATAAGGCAATAAGTAAAAAAACAATAAAATTTCTCATATCTATAATTTTAGCAATAAAGATCTGCACTAAACAGTAATGAAAAAATGACATTTATCAGGAAATTGTTATTTTCCTTGAACGGTAAAAGCAAACGACATGGATTTCTTTAATTCTTTCTGAATAGCCATAATTTTTTGTTTTGCCGCTTGCGCCCGCTGTAAATGAGCGTTCATTTGGTTGGCACTGTAAAAACGAATGTGTTGATCTAGCATGGCTTGAAAATCTACCATTTTATCCAAGCAAGACGGGTCATGTCGTAACAAGGGAGAATTAAGAAACGGAAGATTTAGATTCAAGAAAACGGTTGAATAACTAGTGTCGCAAAAACTACCAGCCGAAAAGCATCCAGCTACATATTGCCCCGATGTATAAAATCCATTGGTTGTGTAAGTAAAGTGCGCTTTCGGATCTGTTAGAAATGTTCTGTTTTTTTCTTTGCAAACTAGTTCTATTTTGTTTAGTAGATTTTTGTAGGCCATTTTAACCTGCGGAAATTCCAAATTACATCCGGTGTTAACTGCATTGAAAGGTTGGGTTTTTTTAAGTTCTTCAACAAATGCATCATATTCTTTTTGAATGGCGGCATATAATTTCGGATTATTATTTGGCACCATGCGATAATGTGTAAACTTAAAGTCATAATTTAAAACATCTAAATCAGGCCTGAAGTTTTTTTCATATCGGTAAAAATAATACTGAATTATAGTGCTCCAGTCTGATATTAATACCACACTGTTCTTGGGGGCAGAGCGGTCTAAAAGCATCATCAAGTCTTCGCTTACCGGATATGTTTTTCTATCGTGGTATTTATATTCCCAAATAATGGTAACCACTAGCAATATTGGTAAAATATAGACTAATCGTAATTTTTTAAAAAAATGCGAAATAGAAATTACCAATGCCAGGCTAAGTGCCATAAATGGTAAAAGCATGTAAGCATCAGTACTCGACCATTGATTATTACGCAATTGATAGGCAAGTAAAATCAGATAATAGATAATAATACCAATAACCAACGGACGAATATTTTTTTTGACCCCCAACCATATACCACTTATCAGAAATGGTAAAAAAATAAAAAACTGTTGTGCGGTAAGTTTTAAAAAATAGGGCAATCGAACGGCAGATATATCTTGAGTGGTTTGGGTAATGTTTTTAGTGTAAACGCCACCTCGAATATGATAAAACAACAACTCCAAATTATCTGGTTTACCAAACATAAAATAATATTCCTGTTGGGCACGCCAAAACATCCATGCATAAAAACATAATGTAAAAAAACTTGCTAATGCTATGAAATATAGAAATGTTTTTGAACGTAGTATTTCAATTAATTCTCCAAGAATGAAAGAAGATTTCTTTTGCTTTTTGATAGCATTGTTTTCAAATAAACCATGAATAAAAAATAACGGAACAAAAGGGGTAAAAGCAATCATAGTAAGATGGTGATTCCCCCAACCTAATGCCAGGCCGAATGCAGCAACAAGCAGCCAAGTATTTTTTCGATGAGCATGGTAAGATGCAAGCCCCCAAAGAACTATTCCCATGGCTAGTATTTGAAATGCATAGGCTTCAATGGTATTAGCCCATGCCCATGTTGTATTGCCAGTTGCAAAAATCAGAGCAGCAAAAAAAGCACTCAGCTCACTTTGCCAAGAATCTACTGAAGATGTTATGTTTGCAGAAACATAACGAAACGCCCAAAATAAAAATAATACACCCAAAGAAACGCAAACAGCAGAAAACAACGTAATTCGAAAAATAGTATCTTCCCAAATAAATTCTGTTAATCTATCCCAAATTATCCCGCTTAAAATATAGGATGGGAATCCGGGGGGATGAGCGATACTTCCTAATCGAATTACCAGGGCGAATTCTGCAGCATCATCAAACATCAAAGAATTGGAAAACGTGGATAGGTACAGGCCCAATGTACTAATTACCAGTACAACAGATAAAAGCCATGTTTTCCATGTAAATGCAGTATGCGTAGGGTTTTGATTCATGTTCGTAAGATTCAATAATTACATTTATTTGTGCTTTAATTTAAACAAAACCAAGGCATATTCAATAATAAATTTTATTACAATGAATTTTTTATTCTTTATCCATTAATAATAATATCGCTTTAGCGTAAAATACTTCGGGCACTTGTAATTTTACACCACCCAGCGCAGTTGATAGCAAAGGGTCAATTTGTATTGTTAACCCATCTCCCAGTCGGGTTGGTATTTCTTCCGATTCAAGTAATAGTACATCAGTTTGTGCATCCATCCATTGGGTGTATGTTTTTATAGTTATCCACATGTTTTAAAGTTAGTATTTTTTACCTGGAATAATAATTGAATTTTATGGAATTTTAATGTGAGCCTATCAAAACAAATTCGCATCTTCGTAAAGAATCAATGCTATGGGAAGAAAAAAAAATAAAGGAAAAAATAAATCATCCAAAGTTCAGCAACGGCTGGTTTTAGATATTATGGATGTTCTAAATAATCAGGGAAATAAACTATTTAACTATAAACAAGTTTCTGCGTTGCTACATGCTGACGATGATTTTACTCGCCAGTTGATACGTGATACGCTAGAAATGTTAGCAGAACGAGGTGATTTAGAAGAACCAGAACCCGGTAAATTTAGAATCCCTTTTTACGAAAAATACATAGAAGGAATTGTGGATATGTCTGGTTCCGGGAATGCTTACATTATCAACGATGTGTATGCCGAAGACGTTTATGTAGTGGCAAACAATCTCAAAAACGCCATGCACGGTGATCGGGTGAAAGTATTTGTGTATGCCCGAAAAAAAGGACAAAAGCTTAAAGGTGAAGTGGTGGAAATTTTGCATCGCGCCCGAACGGAATTTGTTGGAACGCTGGAAGTTTCTGATAAGTTTGCCTTTTTGATTCCCGATAATGACCGCCTTACAAAAGATATATTTATACCACTTAAAGACCTTAACGGAGGTAAAGATGATGATAAAGCAGTAGTTCGAATTACTGAATGGCCAGAAGGAGCCAAAAATCCAGTAGGCGAAGTGATTCGTATTTTGGGAAAAAAAGGCATGCACGAAACAGAAATACATGCCATTCTTGCCGAATACGGACTACCCTCTTTCTTTCCACCGGAAGTAGAGGCCGAAGCAGAAAAAATTAGTTTTGATATTCCGGCTGCAGAAATCGCTAATCGTAGAGACATGCGTGATGCAATTACCTTTACCATTGATCCTTATGATGCCAAAGATTTTGATGATGCCTTGTCGGTAACTGTGCTTCCTGGCGGATTGTTTGAAATAGGTGTACATATTGCTGATGTTTCGTATTATGTACCAGAAGGTTCTTTGTTGGATAAAGAAGCATACAGACGTGCCACTTCTGTTTATTTGGTTGATCGGGTGGTTCCTATGCTTCCAGAAAAATTATCCAATGGAGTGTGTTCACTTCGTCCACACGAAGACAAGCTATGCTTTTCTGTAATTTTTGAAATGGACCATCGGGCCAATATACACCATGTGTGGATTGGTAGAACAGTGATACATTCTAATCGAAGATTTACTTATGAAGAAGCACAGCAAATTATTGAAACCGGTGAAGGGGATTTTAAAGACGAAGTGCTGCTGCTCCATAAGTTAGCTACCATTCTTCGAAAACAACGCTTTGAAAATGGAGCATTACGTGTTGAACAAACCGAAGTTAAGTTTAAAATTGATGAAAAAGGGCGCCCGGTGGATGTATTTTTTAAAGAAAGTAAAGAAGCTAATTGGTTAATTGAAGAATTTATGTTGCTTGCTAATAAGCAAGTAGCAATGTATGTAGGATATAAAGATCATCCACAAAAACAAATTAAAACCTTTGTTTATCGCGTGCACGATCAACCTAATCAGGAAAAGCTGGCTGAATTAAAACGATTTGTGGCGAATTTTGGATATAAACTTGATCTTAATAACCCAAAAACCATTGCAAGTAGCATCAATAAAATGCTTGCTCAAGTAAAAGGAAAGCCTGAGGCAGATATGATTGAAACCCTTACCATACGCAGTATGGCAAAAGCGGTTTATTCAACAGAAAATATTGGCCATTACGGCTTGGCATTTGATTACTATACACATTTTACGTCGCCTATTCGGCGCTATCCGGATGTGATGGTACATCGCTTGCTTCAAAGGTATATGCAAGGGGGAGCATCTGTTAAGAAAGAAGACTACGAAAATAAATGCCGTCACTCTTCTGACATGGAAAAGCGGGCAGCTGAAGCGGAGCGGGCATCTATTAAATACAAACAGGTTGAATATCTTAGTAAATTTTTAGGTCGTGAATTTGATGGTGTAATTACGGGTGTAACCGAGTGGGGGATTTATGTTGATATACTTGAAAACAAATGCGAAGGCATGATTCGATTAAGGGATATGGAGTGCGATTTTTACTTTTTTGACGAAAAAAACTATCAAATTCGTGGTTCTCGAACCGGGCAGATTTATCGCTTGGGCGATAAAGTTACTATTCGGGTAAAAAATACGGACGTTGAAAAGCGCATCATTGACTTTGAAATGATTGGACATACAAAAGAAGTTTAATTACATGAAAACATTATTTAAAATTGCACTTTTGGCATTAATTTTTAGTTGTGGCAAAAAAAATAGTCAAGAATTTAAAGATAATAAGGCTAATAAACAATTATATGCTGACAGTGCAACATTTTCAAACACATACGATATTGAAAAAGGATTAAAGAACCGAAATCAGTTGTTACCTAAAGAAGAAAAAATTACTACAGGAGTTGATTTGGTGAATACTCCTGTTTTTACCGGTAGAGTGGCTACTCAAGATGATGTAAAAAGTGGAAGAGCATTATTTAGCTTAGATCCCAAAGGAAAAAAGCATCGGGTAGCACAAATTAAACTCCCATTTTATGTTACTATGGTTGATGGTGGAAAAGAAGTTACAGCCATTATCGTTCAAGCTGAAATTTTAAATACTGACACCATTTTTGGCTATAAAAACGGAAATGGAAAAACTGGAATGTGTACATCGGCAGAATTTAAGAGGCCGTGGTAATTGATTGTAAATAACTTTCTATAATTCTTGGATAATAAAAAAGTTCAAGATTTCGCACATTATTACTTATTTCTTCCGCCGTCATTTCGGGAGTAATAATTGTTTTTTGTTGATATAGAATTGTTCCATGGTCATATTCTTCATCCACCAAATGAATGGTTATTCCCGTTTCTTTTTCTCCATTACGTTTAACGGCATGATGAATATTCATGCCATACATCCCCTTCCCTCCATATTTTGGAAGAAGTGCCGGATGGATATTTATAATTTTACCAGGAAATTGATGAATTATTTTATCTGGAATTTTTCGTAAAAATCCAGCTAACACTATTAAATCGGGACTCCAGTTATTTAGTTTTTTCAAAAATTCGGGTTGATTTAATTCTTCATTGCTAAACAAGTAGATAGGAACATTAAGGATTTCTGCCCGCTTTATTACTCCAGAAACTGAATTATTAGTCCAAATGCTGAATACTACACTCGATTCATTTTCATTAAAATATCGAATTATAGCATCAGCATTGGTCCCTTCTCCTGAAGCAAAAATAGCAATGCGAAATTTTTTTGGTTGCACAACAGTGCAAAAATACTATTTATCCATATTTTTTGCGGCAGCTCTTTGTGCTCTAGCGGCAAAGGAATTCTTTGGTGTAATACCCCCGTTTTTTTTACAAGTGGCACTTTGAATTCTTGCAGCTGCCTCCGGAGTCATTTTTTTATTCTTGCTCATATTTTTAAATTTTTTTTTTCACAACGAAACAATTATATATTTGTTGCATAAAAAAATAACTTATGGATTGGCTTTTCCGACCTCTTGGCAGTTTTATTCAGTGGACCTTTCAATTTATTGAAATGGCAGGAATGAACTTCAACTTATTGATGATATTTGTTGGGACTGCTCTCACAATATATTGGGTATTACAAATGTTGAAACATAAAGACGATAAGGGTCTTTTCAAAAAATAATTTACCACCTTTTGTTGGTTATTTGGGTATTTAAGGTTTTTTATTCATAGGCTGTCATGTTGCCTGACTTCTTTATACGGTTCGTATCGTTCCGTTATCTTTTTTCTAAAAAGTCAGTAAATATTATCAATGTAATCACCGGTATTTCTATTCTAGCTATACTGGTGGTAACTGCTGCACTTATTATCCTGTTATCTGCATTTAATGGTCTAGAACAAACCGTTAAAAACATTTTTAATGTATTTGATCCCCATCTCCGGGTTGAACCCAAACAAGGAAAAAGTATTATTGTTTCTAAAGATCAACTTTCTGTTATTAAGTCTTGGCCTGGCGTAGCCGCCGTTTCCTTGACCATTGAGGAAAATGTACTGGCTATCTATAAAGACAAACAACAAATAGTAACACTGAAAGGAGTTGATAATAACTATTTTTTGCAAGTTCCAATTGCTTCGATGATCAGTGCTGGTTCTTTGAATGATTGGAGTGAAAATTCAAACCAAGCAATTATAGGAGAAGGATTAGCTGCGAATCTTCAGATAAATTTAGCTGATTTTACGCATGCCATTCAAGTTTATTTTCCCAAACGTGGCAAAGTTGATATGCTTAATCCTTTTCGAGAAGCTTCGTTGATTCCCAATGCTATTTTTTCAGTGCAACATGAATATACGAATTTTCTAATTTTAGCTCCTCTTGAATTTGTGGCCAATCTTACCGGATATAAAAAAGAAGGAGAAGTAAATTCATTAGAAATTTCTCTAACCCAAGAAAAGCATTTATCAAATGTACGTAAGAAACTTCAGCAATTATTGGGAGATAAGGTACAGATTAAAAATCGTTTTGAACAACACGAATTAATGTACCGGGTAATGCGTGCTGAAAAACTGGCTGTATTTCTTATAGTAATGCTTGTTTTGATTATAGCCAGCTTCAATATCGTCAGTGCATTAACTATGCTTTTAGTAGAAAAGCAAAAAGATATCTTAGTCATGTGGAGCATGGGGGCTGGGCTAAATCGTATTAAACGAATTTATGTATGGGAGGGGATGTGGGTAACCATTATTGGGGTTACAGGTGGGATGATTTTAGGTACATTAATAGCTTTCTTGCAAATGCAGTTTGGTTGGGTTAAATTAGGTGCGTATGAAGGAGCCAATGCTTATCCTGTAAAGTTTGTATGGACAGATTTTCCAATAATCTTTATTTCAGTAAATCTAATAGGTTTTCTTGCCTCGTGGTTGCGAATGAAAAGCGTGAATTTGCTTCGTCCTCAATATATGACGTTAATTAAATAGTCAGGCAGGCACTTCTTGCTGGTATAAATTTAAGATATCATCAAAAGTTTCTTCAACTCCTTCTAAGTCATTACAAGTAACAAGCCGGGTGCGATATTCTTTAAAATTTGGTAGTCCTTTAAAATAATTGGCATAATGCATTCTCATTTCCAGCAGCCCTTGTTTTTCACCTTTCCATCGAATCGAATAATGAAGGTGTTCTCGTGCAGCTTCCACTTTTTCTTTTACGCTTGGGTTGGGGAGGAGTTTGCCTGTTGCAAAATAATGTTTGATTTGATTGAATATCCATGGGTTTCCTATAGCTGCACGTCCTATCATAATGCCATCCACCCCAAATTTGTTTCTATATTCTAAGGCTTTTTCCGGACTATCAATGTCTCCGTTTCCAAAAATTGGGATTGTAATTCTAGGATTTTCTTTTACTTTGGCAATAAAAGTCCAATCGGCATCTCCCTTGTACATTTGTGCACGTGTTCGACCATGTATGGATAATGCTGAAACACCTACATCTTGAAGTTTTTCAGCAACTTCTAAAATATTAATGCTTCGTTCATCCCACCCAAGCCGTGTTTTTACTGTTACTGGAAGTTTTGTAGATTTTACAACAGCTTGCGTTAATCGAACCATTAGATTTACATCTTTTAAAACGCCAGCTCCAGCCCCTTTACAAACAACCTTTTTTACCGGACAACCAAAATTTATATCTACTAAATCCGGCCCTGTAGCATCTACAATTTCAGTGGCCATGGCCATTGCTTCTTCGTCTCCTCCAAAGATTTGTATTCCAATAGGCCGTTCGTAGTTAAAAATGTCCAGTTTTTTTTTGCTTTTTATTGCATCGCGTATTAGTCCTTCACTGGAGATAAATTCTGTGAACATTAAATCTGCCCCGTGTTTTTTACACAGTGCACGAAAAGGAGGGTCGCTCACATCTTCCATGGGAGCTAAAAGCAGGGGAAAATCTCCTAGATTAATGTTGCCTATTTTTACCATTGAATATGCAAAAGTACAAAAAAAGGCAGGTCTATTAAAACCTGCCTTTGCCCATTAGGACTTTAATAAGATTATTCTAAAATAGCTGCTTTGCGTGCAGAATAATTTATTTTTAGCGCATTTGCTTCGCGTAACTGTTCTTTCACATCGGTTACAATCCCCATTTTTACTTCTCGGTCTACCTTCAGTGAAACAGTGCGTTTGCTACGTTCAAACTCTGCTGTTTTTTCAATTTCTTGCAATACCCAAGGTGCAACATCTTTAGGTTTGGCAAAAGCATCATCTAGCTGAAGCAGTGGCTGGTCGCCGTATTGGTTTTGGTAGCGCGGAAGGGGTTTACCTATGTAAATATTGCTGATAAGTGATTTGTTTTCAAGTTTAGTAGCCTGAGTGGCATCTGGTTTACGCACTACAACTTTCAGTGTTACTTCTTTCATTTTAGTTGTAACCATGAAAAAGAAAAGGAGCATGAATACAATATCCGGAAGCGAAGAGGTGGAAATTGCCGGTAAAGATTTTTCACTTTTTTTCTTAAACCTCGACATAATTATTTGCTTTTGGTTTGTTTAGGTTCAGCTTCGGAAATCGAAATAGGAATTGCTTTTTTTATAGCATCAGATTTTTTCTCATATTCAGGGTTTGTTTTAGCTAATACCTGCAATTCATCAAATGTTTTTCCAAATTTTGCTGAAGCCAATTCGTTTCGTAATTCATTAAAAGCACGGGTTAGCACATCCTGTACAGCCATGTATTTCTCAAATGAGGTGAGGCGGTCGTTTTGAAGAGAAATTACTCCTTTTGAAACCTCATACGTTCCTAATCCTTCAATAACCGTGGGTGTTTTTTCTGGAAGATCTTCGGAGTTTCGAGGGTTCAGAATAAATTCTTTTACTCTGTCTTTGAGTAAATTGATATCGCCAGGTTCGCCATTAACCAGTAATTCGTCGTTTCGGTTTACTAATACAATAAACACGTTACGACGTTTAACTTCAGGAGGAGTAATATTTTCCGGCTGTTTTTCAGGAAGCTTGCGCTGAATACCCGTATCCTGCTCCATGGTAGTGGTAACCAGGAAAAATACCAAAAGCAGGAAGGCAATATCTGCCATCGAGCCGGTATTAATTTCGGGTGCTGAACGTTTTGCCATGAAAAATTATTTAAATATTTTCCAAATTTCAGTTCCAATAATGGCAACGAAAGATAGTATGACCAAGGTGTAAAGTGTATTCAAACCAGCATCCACAAGTTTGATGGTAGATGAAGGGATTGCTTTTACCATGGCTACCATTTCTAAAGATTTTCCTTCCAGGGTAACATGGTCGCTAGCCATTTGATAAAAAACAACAAATAAAGCCACTAAAACCCCTACAGAAATGGCTGATTTAACAACAGATTTTGGGTTAAGAATAATACCTCGAATTATAAAAACAAGGATTAAACCCAAGATGAGACCGGAACCAATATATGCTAAAGACAATCCAATTTCAACCTGATTGCCTAGATGATCTTTATCGGTTGAGTAAATCATTACAGAACTTATTAATCCAAGTAAGACTAATAGTCCCGCAATTATTTTTCCTCCGATGTTTGTTATTTTAAATAAGTTCATAATTGAAATAATTCGAAATTATTTTTTTACACCAATGCCTTTTTTAACCAAAAGGTCAATAAAATCGATGGATGATTCTTCCATATCTCCTACCAAGGAGTCAATTTTAGAAATAATATAGTTGTAAAACACTTGTAAAATAATAGCAACAATCAAACCGAATACCGTTGTAATCAAGGCCACCTTCATACCACCAGCAACGATACTTGGAGAAATATCACCGGCTGCTTCAATTGCATCGAAGGCCAAAATCATACCGATAACTGTACCCAAGAACCCAAGCATTGGAGCAAGCGCAATACAAAGGTTTAACCACGTGATACCTTTTTCCATTTTACTCATTTCTACACCACCGTATGAAACGATAGATTTTTCAACAATTTCAATGCCTTCATCAGCTCTATTTAAACCTTCTAAAAACACACCTGCAATAGGTCCACTGGTTGCACGACAAACATTTTTTGCAGCCTCAATTCCTCCAGAGCTGAGCGCATCATCAATATTTTTAAGAAATTTCTGTGTGTTTATGGCCGACATGTTTAGATAAATAATTCGCTCAATTGAAAGAGCTATACCTAAAATCAATACCAACAAAATGGGCACCATGAACTCATAACCACCTTCAATGAATTTGTCTTTCATTTGCTGGCGGAAACCGACTTCTTTTACCGGTGCTGCAGCTTCTTCAGCCGGAGCCTCTGCCGGGGTTTCAGTTGTTGTGGCTACAGAATCAGTAGATTTAGAATCCTGAGCATAAGTCAGTGTGAGGCTGCCAATTGATACTGTACAGAAGATGGCAATCAGTGCAAATAACTTTTTCATCGTTTTGATTTTTGAAGGTTCTGATTTTAGAAAATTCTGTTTCAAAGGTTAATAATTTTTGTTTTGCATAGGTTCAGCTGAAGAAGCGGAGAGAGAGGGATTCGAACCCTCGATACCCTTGCGGGTATACTACCTTTCCAGGGTAGCCAGTTCAACCACTCCTGCACCTCTCCAAACTTGGTTAGAACCGAATACAAAACGGCTCGAAAATACAAAAAATTGACAAACACCAAATTTTTTAAGACGAATGTTTAACTACTCATTTCTCCCCGTAGTGAACGTTGAACTTCTTCTTTGACTTTTACTAAATTATCAGGATAGCGGCCTAACAAATACATCAATTTCGTTACGGCAGCTTCCATCGTTAAATCTAGTCCGCTGCAAACACCAACATCTAAAAACATGCGGCTGGTTTCATACCGGCCCATTTCTACAGCTCCCTGTTCACATTGAGTAATGTTAAGAATCACAATGTTTTTTTTCTCTGCTTCCTTCAGCAAATCAAAGAACCAAGAAATTATTGGGCCATTGCCTGATCCATAGGTGTGTAAAATTAATGCTTTTATTCCAGTTTGCCCAATAATATTTTCTGCTACTTGTTTAGTAAATCCTGGAAAAAGAGGAAATATGGCCAATGCAGGGTCTAATGTTTTATAAAAACGAGTTTCTTTTTTTGGAAGCGGCATAATTGCGTTTTCATTATACATAATATTTACACCGGCTTCAGCTAGGTATGGATAATTAGGGCTTTGAAAGGCATTAAAATGATGAGCACTATATTTAAATGTTCGGTTGGCTCGATACAACTTAAATTCAAAATAAATACACACTTCTGGCACCACAGGTTTACCATTAGGTTTTTTTGCTGAGGCTATTTCAATTGCAGTAATAAGGTTTTCTTTTCCATCGGTTCTAATTTTTCCAATAGGCAATTGTGATCCGGTAAAGATTATAGGTTTTTGCAGGTTCTCAATCATAAAACTGAGGGCAGAGGCCGTGTAGGCCATGGTATCGGTACCATGCAATACAACAAATCCATCAAACCGTTGATAATTTTTTTCTATAATTTCCACCAGCGCAACCCAGTCTTCAGGTTGAATATCTGACGAATCTTTAGGTTGGGGGAATGCTATAACTTCAATTGCGGCTTCGATTTTTTTAAGTTCCGGAATAAATGCATTAAGCTGATCAAAATCAAGCGGCCGAAGGCTACGAGTTTCCGGATCTTCAAAACTACCGATGGTTCCACCGGTATATATGAGTAAAATGTTGGCTAATTGCTTCATTCAATAGATAAATCAGATTGATTAAAAATCTTTAGTGCGTTTCGAGTGGTGATTTCAGCAATTTTTGAAAATGGCATTTCAAATATTTCTGCCAGTTTAGCTGCAACCAAGGTTATAAAACTACTTTCATTGCGTTTGCCGCGATGGGGGGTAGGTGAAAGATAAGGGGCATCTGTTTCCAGAACCAATCGTTCAGGCCCAATAGCTTTTAATACCTCAGGCAAATTAGCATTTTTAAAAGTAACAACACCGCCTATTCCCAAATAATAGCCCATATCAATAATACGTTTGGCTTGTTCCAGGCTCCCTGTAAAACAATGAAAAATTCCAGTGCGATTGACTTTTATTTTTCTGCTTAGCAGAAGGATTAAATCATCCATGCTGTTACGACTATGCAATATAACTGGTAAGTTTAATTCGTTAGCCCATTCTGCCTGCAAAATCATGGCTTCCTGTTGCATCGGAATAAATGTTTTATCCCAATAATAATCAAGACCCACTTCTCCAATTGCAGCATAACGGGTGGGTGCAGTGAATAATGCTTTCTCAATAATGGCAATCGAATATTTCCAATTCTCTTTTACCGAACAGGGGTGTAGCCCCATCATGGGAATAAACAGTTCCGGATAACGATTACAAAGATTCAGTAGGGGCTCAATGGTCGTGTCATCTACATTGGGTAGGAATGCTTTTGCCACCCCGGCCGATTGCATACGTAATATCATCTCAGCCCTGTCTTCAATAAAAACATCTTCGTAAAGATGAGCATGGGTATCTATTAACACAGGCCGAATCATGAGGCAAACGTACAAAATTCAATCAAGTATGCTTTATTGTATACAAGTGCAATTTGCTGTTGCCATTTTGTACAAATTTTTTTTCTTATGCAACGTAAATTGTTAAAAATGCCTCTCACTTGTAAAAACAACGAAAAGGACTATATTTGAAGCCTCTTTTAACCCCAAAATTCAAACGTATAGATATACAATTACGCTGATCAAGAGGTATTTGCATGTATATTTACAGGCCGTTTACGGGTTGTTAATGGTTTGCTATGCCTCGAAGTAGATGCCTATGATTGACTATTTGGAAGGAAAACTTGATCGCGTAACGCCTACATATGCCGTTGTAGATTGCAATGGTGTTGGATATTTGGCTAATATATCGCTCAATACATATTCCCAAATAAAAGACAAAGCCCGGGTGAAGTTACTTACTCACCTGAGTATTCGTGAAGATGCCCATGTGTTGTATGGTTTTGCAGATGAACATGAACGGGAAGTATTTCGCTTGCTAATAAGTGTATCCGGTGTAGGAGCTGCTACTGCCAGAATGATTTTATCTTCGCTAACTGCCCATGATACCGAAAAAGCTATAATAAGTGGAGATTTGCTAACATTGAAAAAAATTAAAGGAATCGGGGCAAAATCTGCAGAACGAATTATTGTAGATCTTCGGGATAAAGTAGGCAAAGGAAGTGCTACAGAGTGGTCTGCCATAGTAGGCGGGTCTTCAGGACGAATACAGGAAGCTACACTGGCACTAACGGCTTTAGGTTTTAACCGACAAGCTATTGATAAAGCGCTTCAAAAAGTGCAGGCCGATCAGGGTCGTGATTTGAGTGTTGAAGAATTGATAAAAACCGCATTAAAGTATTTGTAGAAACGTGAAGAACATGAGGTTTTTATCGGCAAAGTTTCAAGAAATGAATCGAAAGTTGTTCGAATTAGGCTTTTTATTATTGGTTTTAACCGTTGTATCATCCACGGTAATCGCTCAAGCTCCAGATTCAACGAACATAGAAAATCTTGGTATCCAAAATCCACAAAACGTGGTGGAAGAGGTTCAGTATGATGCAGAAAATAATCAGTATGTAATTCTTAAAAAAGTAGGAAGCATAGTTCTTAGTACAGAATATTATTCTGCTGAAGATTATCGTCGGAAAATGCTTCAACAAAGCGCCTTGGATTATTGGCGTGAAAAAGAAAAAAACCGTGCCGGAGGCAACGATGTAAATAGCCTGATCCCTTCAATCAATGTAAAGAATGAACTCTTCAAAGGAATATTTGGAAGTAATAAAATAGAAATCAGGCCTCAAGGTACTGCAGAATTGATTTTAGGAGTGAGGGTTAATAAAACTGAAAACCCCAACATACCATTACAACAGCGCACAGTTACTACCTTCAATTTTGACCAAAACATCCAGCTCAATGTACTGGGCAAAATCGGAGATAAAATACAGTTGAACGCCAATTTCAACACAA
This sequence comes from Flavobacteriales bacterium, assembly GCA_026418175.1. GTDB lineage: Bacteria > Bacteroidota > Bacteroidia > CAIKAF01 > CAIKAF01 > BA4. The sequence continues at coordinate 89,938 of JAOABX010000006.1, read as the reverse complement.
AAGCACTATTCAACTTTGAGAACCAAATGAATTTAAAATACGAAGGCCAGGAGGATGATATTTTACAATTATTGGAATTTGGTAATGTTAATCTTCCGCTTACCGGTACACTGATTCAGGGAAGCCAAGCCCTTTTTGGAGTGAAAAACAAATTAAAATTTGGTAAACTGGAAATTACAACTGTCTTTAGTCAGCAGCAGGGGCAAAAGCAAAATATTACAGTTGAAGGGGGAGCACAGATTACCAAATACGAGGTGTCATGTGCTAACTATGAGGCCAACCGGCATTATTTTTTAGGTGATTATTTCATGAACCTTTACGACCAGGCCAACCGTACTTTGCCATTTGTAACATCGCCCGTTTACATAACCCGTATCGAAGTGTGGGTAACTAATCGAATTAATGCTACAGAGAATGTTAGAAATATTGTGGCCATTTTGCCTTTGGGCGAACAGCTCCCCAATGCTAATGTTTTTCCTGAAAATGCTAACAATTTTAATCCTCAGGATCTTCCACCTTCCATCCGAGATATTACCAGCCAAACCCTTTTTAACCAGCTTCAGAACGGATTGGAAATCGAGAAACTGGCCAATGCACGTTTGCTCGGCCCCAATGAATACACATTTGACCCAATGCTGGGGTATATTTCACTGAATCAGGCACTTAATGCTGATGAGGTATTAGCAGTAGCCTATCAGTATACTGCCGGAGGAAAAACCTATCAGGTGGGTGAATTTGGAACCGATATTCAGGCACCCAATGCATTGGTGGTAAAATTGCTTAAGGCTTCCAACTTTGATGTTACTAAACCTAACTGGCCCTGGATGATGAAAAACATCTATTCTATTGGTGGATACAATATTGGCCAGGATGACTTTGTAATGAATATTCTATATCAGGATACTGAAACCGGGGTGAAATTAAATTATTTCCCCACAGTTCCTGGATTAAGTGGTTTGCCCTTGTTGCGACTATTTAATTTAGACCGTTTAAATCCACAAAATGACCTTATCCCGGATGGATTTTTTGATTTTGTCGAAGGACGAACGATTCGCTCTCAGAACGGACGAATTATCTTCCCTGTTAGAGAACCTTTTAGCAGAAGATATTTGAGAGAAATTTTCTTAGAGGCAAATCCATCGCTGAATGTGGATCAATATGTAGAACGATATGCTTTTGATACATTATACAAAGTTCAACAACAGTTGGCTGAACTTAATCAGGAGAAGAACCGCTTTTATATAGCAGGAAGCTACAAGGGCGCAGCCGGCAATGAAATTTCTCTCAACGCATTCAATGTTCCTCAAGGTTCAGTAACGGTAACTGCAGGTGGACAAACCTTAACGGAAAATGTGGATTATACCGTAGATTATGCCGCCGGAAGAGTACGAATTATCAATGAAAGTATTTTAAATTCTGGGTTGCCTATCAATATTTCATTAGAAAACAATGCAACATTTAATATCCAACAAAAACGATTGTTTGGTACTCACATTGACTATAAGTTCAGCAAGAATTTCCAGATAGGAGCTACATTAATGAACCTACGTGAACGACCACTTACTCAAAAGATTGACGTAGGAAATGAACCCATTAACAATACCATTTGGGGGTTTGATGTAAATTACTCAACCCAATCAAACTTTATTACGCGACTGGTGGATAAAATCCCAGGGATTAATACAAAAGCCCCTTCACAGGTTTTATTAAATGGAGAGTTTGCCCACATTATTCCTGGCTATAACCCCATTATTGACCAAAATGGAGAAAATGGAGTATCGTATGTTGATGATTTTGAAGGTGCCGAAACCCCTATTGATATCCGTAATCCATTCATGTGGAAACTTGGATCTGTTCCCGAAGGTGACAACCCCCGCTTTCCAAATGCTAAATATTTTAATGATTTGCGGTATAACTTTAATCGGGCTCGCCTTTCCTGGTTTACCATGGATCCATTGTTCTATCGCTTTAATACATTAACACCGCAAACCATCAAGGATAATCCTACTGTTATGGTGAACAATTACCTGCGCGAAGTACAAGTTACAGAAGTATTTCCGGGGTACCAGCCTCCATTACAACAAGGAATTCAGCCACAGCAATTAGTGCTTGACCTGCACTACTATCCAGATGAAAGAGGGCCTTATAATTATGATGTAGATAATTTTGATGAGACAGTAACTGATAAGTTGGTACTGAAAAATCCGCAGGACAACTTTGCCTCGATGATGCGTCGGGTTGAAACTACCGACTGGGATGCCGCAAATGTTTCTTACATAGAATTCTGGATGATGGACCCATTTGATAATAATGATTTGAATCAACTAAAAGAATGGGAAGATGGTGTTGGTGCCATTAATAAAAATACTTTGCCTGGTGGGGGAGGAGATTTTATCATTCAAATTGGAAACATGAATGAAGACATCCTGAAAGACGGAAGGATGAACTTTGAAAATGGAATGCCCACACCTACTGACCCTAATCGTCCGCTTATCAATACTGCCTGGGGTAGAGCACCGCTATTACAGCCTATCAACCAAAATTTTGATAACGATCCAGAAACCCGTTCGTTACAGGATATTGGTTATGATGGGCTTAGCGATACCGCAGAACAAAACTATTTTAATCCATTCTTAACGCAAGTTGCAAACAAATTTGGAGGCCCGGGCAATGCAGTATATGATTCAATTTTTGCAGACCCATCCGGAGATAACTTTGCACATTACAATGCGGCCAGCTTCAACGAGCCAGCTACGTTAATTCCTGGGTTTAATTATCCTCATTCCCGGTATAAAAAATTCCTTGGGCCCGAAAACAACTCTCCGGCCAGCAATATCAATTTCTCATATGGACAAGTGCCCAATACAGAAGACGTAAACAACAATTTTACATTAGATAAGCCAGAAGGATATTATCAATATGTAGTAAGCTTACGACCCAATGACCTAAATACAATCGGTAAAAACTTTATAAGCGATATATTACAGACAACAGTTCCGGTCAACATCAATGGACAAATTCAGAACAAACAGGTAAAATGGATTCAATTCCGTGTTCCCATTCGCACCGAAGATAAAGAGCAGTTTGGAACTATTAACGATTTTCGTTCCATCCGTTTTATGAGGATGTTGTTGCAGGGCTTTCCGGATGATATATTTGTTCGTTTGGCCACATTACAATTAGTTCGTGCTGATTGGCGTATTTATACATCGGATATGTGGGATCCGGATGCATTTACTACTGTTAGCTCTGCTTCGTTCAATTCTACTACGGTAAATATTGAAGAAAATACCAGGAAACAGCCATTTCCATATGCATTACCTCCGGGTATTACACGTGAAATTGATCCGGCCAATCCTCAATTACAACAGTTGAATGAGCAATCGTTGGTTCTTAACGTGTGTGACCTGCAAGACGGAGAAGCCAAAGGAGTATTTAAAAATACACAATATGATATGCGTGCATACAAGTATTTAAAAATGTATGTACATGAAGAACAAGTGTTAAATAATCCGCTGGATAGCAATGACCTTACCGTATTTGTTCGTTTGGGAATGGATGCTTCTGAAAATTACTATGAAATCGAGCTTCCCCTTCGCCCATCTGACCCCAGCGTACAACCGAATGACCCCAATCCCAACGACCAGATTCCTAACGATGACCCAGTTTATAAACGCGAACTTTGGCCGAAGGAAAATGAATTGAACATTGACTTGCAATTGCTTCCGGATATTAAACTGGAACGTAACACATTGAATTTACCCAGCAATGTACCGTATGAAAAAATGGTTGGTCGTATGCGGATCAGAGTGGTTGGTAATCCGAATATTGCCAATGTTCGAACCATGATGATAGGTGTCCGCAACCCGCATCAAAAGCATAATCCTTGGCAAACAGGAGCCAATGGAGGTAAAAAAGATGATGGGTTGCCCAAATGTGCGCAGATATGGGTTAACGAGCTTCGCTTAACAGATTATTTTGAGTCAGGAGGCTGGGCTGCTAAAGCTCGGGCACAAGTAAATTTGGCTGATTTTGGACAGGTTTCGTCTGCCCTTTCACATACTACATTTGGATTTGGAAATATTGATCAAAAACCACTTCAGCGCAGTAGAAACAATACCACAACCTTTGATTTTACCAGTAGCTTTGAATTAGGGAAGTTCTTTGGGGCCAAATCCGGAGTAACAGTTCCGGTATTTTTTGGATATTCTTCAAAAGTTGAAAATCCACAATTTAATCCGTTGGACCCTGATGTTCGGTTTACTGATGCTTTAAATGCATTACAAACTGATGGTGCCCGGGATACACTTCGTCAGCTATCTCAAACCTATATTACTAAAACTAACTTCAATGTTACCAACATGAAGAAAAACCGTACCAATAACAAGCGGAAACCTAAAATTTGGGACATTGAAAACTGGGACGTATCATACTCTTATACTAAAGAAACCTTCAGGGATACACGAACAGAATATAATAATACTACAGAACACAGAGGCTCTTTAGGTTATACTTTTACGCCACAACCCAAAAGCTGGGAACCCTTTAAAAAATCAAAAGGCTTGAAATCAAAATGGGTAAAATGGATTAAAGACTTTAATTTTTCTTGGTCGCCCAAGCGGCTTGCCTTCAGAGCAAATATCCAGCGTGATGTAAATGAATTTTTGCTTCGAAATACCACCGAATATCCCTTGTTAATTTTACCTACTTACCGCAAAAACTTTACTTGGGTTCGTACTTATGAGTTTCAGTACAGTCCTTTTAAATCGGTGAACTTAACCTTTAGCGCTACAAATAATTCACGTATTGATGAGCCAGAAATGGTTCTGGATTCGTCGGTTGCTGCACGGGTTAAATTCTTTGGCCGTAATACCAATTACCAACACAATTGGGATGCAAGTTATACCTTGCCCTTAAGTAAATTTCCGCTAACTGACTGGATTACTGCTTCAATTAGCTATGGAGGGAATTATCGCTGGACTGCTGGAAATATGGAACGTGATACTACAGGCAAATTTACCATGGGTAGGTGGGGAAATACAGCACAAAACTCAAATACAATTAAGGGAAATGTGCAGTTGAATATGACAACCTTATACAATAAAATTCCTTGGATAAAGGATTTAGGAAAACCCAATAAAGGAAATCAAACCAATAAAAAATCAACCTCTAATAATCAACAACAACCAAAAAAAGAAGGCGAAGAAGATGATGAGAAAAAGAAACCCAAATATAAAATTGTAAATTGGGAAAAAGCTGGAGTGAACTTTAAGGCGGGGAAAAAGAAACTGATAAAGCATGACTTAAAAACTGAGAATATTACAATTAAAGTATTTGCTCCGGATGGACGAGAAATAAAAGGAAAAACGGAAGTAGTTGATAAAAAGAAAGCCCGGTTCATTGCGGATGAAGATGTAAAAGATGCAACCATTAAGATTGAAGGTAAAATTGAAAAGAAACCTTTCCGATGGATGATAATCCCTGAAACCTTGGCTAAAATAGTAACCGGAGTTAAAAACATTTCGGTGAGCTACAATGAATCGAATGGAACCACACTTCCGGGCTATAAAGCCGGCACTACATTATTTGGAATAGACTTTTATAATCCTTCATTTGGGCCTGATTTTGTAATGGGGCGTCAATTTAGCGATGTTGATTTAGTAAATAACATCGTTCAGAATGCCTGGTTGATTAGAGACAGTTCTCTAAATGTGCTGTTTATGCGTACGCACTCATCCAATTTAACAGCTAATGCTACCTATGAACCATTTAAAGGCTTCCGGGTAACGCTTACCGCTAACCGAACATTTGCAGAAAATTATCAATCAAATTATCGGTATGTACCCTCTGTAGGCGATTTTGTAGCCCAAAATCCTTTAACAACTGGAAACTTTACCATGTCATATATGACACTGGGAACCACCTTTGGTGGCATAGGACCTAACTTTACTTCCCGTTGGTTTAATAATATGTTACAGAACCGCTCTGTGATATCCAATCGTTTAGCTCTGCTAAATCCTAATGCCACGGTTGTAAATGGGGCTACCTACCAAAGTGGGTATGGCGAAACCCAACAAGATGTATTGTTGTATTCCTTCTTATCAGCTTATACTGGTCGCGATGCTTCCACAATGGATTTGAATTTGTTCCCTGTTATTCCTATTCCAAATTGGCGCGTACAATTTGATGGACTAAAAGACATTAGTTTTATTAAAAAAGCCTTTAAAAACATGGTTCTTACCCATGCCTATTCATCTACATACGGAGTAGCTGGCTATCAATCAAATTATGTGTATAATGATAAAAACCCACAAGACTGGATAAATAATCCATGGGACCAAAGCATTCGTGATGATAATAATAATTTTATATCCCGATTCTTTTTAAATAGTGTATCGTTGGTTGAATCCTTTAATCCATTGATAAAGGTTGATATGACCATGCACAATAGTGTCACTGCATCGGTTGAAATAAAATCCAGTCGAAACATTTCATTAAATTTCCCCAACCAGCAAATTACTGAAAACAACACTTTTGAAGTAGTTGTGGGTGCCGGATATATTATTAAAGAACTTAAGCTTCCATTCCGAATAAATGGTAAGCAAATAAAAAACAATTTGAATTTACGCTTTGATTTTGGCCTCCGCGATAACTCAACAGTTATACGGAAAATATCACCCATAGTAGAACAAGTAACAGCCGGACAACGTGCCGTCACCATTAAAGCATTTGCTGAATATATGATTAATACATCACTCTCGGTTAGGTTATTTGTAGACCAAATTATAAACAACCCATTTGTTGCAAACCAATTCCCGACAGCCAATACCAATGCGGGCTTAAGCGTGCGCTTTACATTAACTCAATAATTGACGATATTTTTTATATTGGCATTTGTTATCAATAAAAAAAAATGTACGTTTGGCAACCCAAATGATAAGCTATGAACATTCCTAATGATATTAAGTATTCCAAAGATCACGAATGGATTAAAGTACAAGGCGATACTGGCATTGTAGGTATTTCAGATTTTGCACAGAGCGAATTAGGCGATATTGTATTTGTTGAAATTGATACCGTTGGAGAAACCCTTTCAAAAGATACCGTGTTTGGAACCGTTGAAGCTGTAAAAACAGTATCTGATTTGTTTATGCCGATAAGTGGTGAAGTATTAGAGGTTAATCCCAAACTGGATTCAAGCCCAGAATTGGTAAACCATGATCCTTATGGCGAAGGCTGGATAATTAAAATTCGGATTACCAATCCTGAAGAATTAAACATGTTGATGGATAGCGCTTCTTATAAGACCCACATCGGTCACTAATCATGTTTTTTCGTCATAATTTTATTACCATACTTTGGCTATTAATCATAGCCGCGGTGTGTTTAATTCCCGGCAGGAATGTGCCCCAGTCGCCCTATATTTCATTTGATAAATTGTTTCACACAGCCATATTTGGCTGTTTGACGTTTCAAATGATGATTGGCCTTAAAAAACAATATACCTTCAAACGGTTACGTTATCAGGCTGTACCATGTTCAATTATTTTTTCAATCTTCTACGGTTTGCTTATGGAATTATTGCAGGGATTACTATTGCCAGATCGTTCATTTGATGCATTAGACGCTTTGGCTAATACGCTTGGAGTAATGGTAGGTTGGCTTTTGTTTGAATTAATTTTCTATAAAATGGATAAAACTACAGTTCGGCTGTGAACTTTTCCGATAAACCCGTGTATTTGTATATGTAAGGTTTATTGTAAAAACCAATAAATATTGTATTTTTAACCTCAAATACGGAAGATGTTATGGAAATCAGAAAAAATCCGGAAGTAGATTTAAATAGACAACGCCCAATGTTCATTGCCATTGGTTTCGTTATCTCGCTTTCATTGGGCTTGCTGGCATTTGAATACCGTACTTTCCAAGAAAAGATTACCCAAATGATTGATATGTCAATCGACGAGGAAATTGAAGAAACTATTTTGGCAACTCAACCAGAAACACCACCACCACCACCACCACCGCCGCCAACCGTAGTAGAAGTATTGGAAATTGTAGAGAACGATGTAGAGGTTGAAAATGAAATGCAGGTTCAGGATGTTGAAGTTACAGAAAATACAGAGATAACAAAATCTACTGACTTTACAGAAACAGAAACAGTAACCGATGATAACGAGGTGTTTCAAATAGTAGAAGATATGCCTCGCTTTAAAGGGTGTGAAAAAGAAAAAAACGAAGAAGATGCAAGCAAATGTTTTCAGGAAAAATTGTATGCATTTCTATCACAAAACATAAAATATCCACAACAAGCCAAAGAGCTTGGTATACAAGGCAAGGTCTTTGTTTCATTTGTGGTTGAAAAAGATGGTTCTGTTGGGCAAGTACAAATTCTTCGGGGAATTGGAGGTGGCTGTGATGAAGAAGCAGAACGTGTAATCAAAAAACTTCCTCCCTTCACTCCCGGCAAACAACGTGGTCGCCCGGTTCGTGTACAGTATCGTTTACCTATAGCTTTTACACTTAAATAAATAATTCAAACAATATTTATGATGAACACCGTTACCTATTGTAGCGGTGTTTTTTCTATGAAAGCATCACAAATTATCCCATTTATAGATTTAACCACCTTGAATGCAACGGATGGTATAAAATCTGTTGACTATATTACGAAACAAGCCGTAGTATTAGAACATCTGCAACTTTATCCAGCTGCGGTTTGTGTATATCCTACTTTGGTAAAACAAGTTCGAAATCATTTGCCATATCATATTGCCGTTGCATCTGTAACCGGCGGTTTTCCGGCAGGCCAAACTCCTTTAATTATCAAAATAGAAGAAACCAAAGCTGCATTGGATGAAGGGGCCAACGAGATAGATATGGTTATAAATCGCGCCCGATTAATGGATGGCGATGAGCAATATGTGTTTGATGAAATTGCTGCGGTAAAAGAACAATGTGGTGATAAGTTGTTAAAAGTAATAATTGAGTCTGGGGAACTTGTTACGAAAGAACTAATTAAAAAAGCTACTCACATTTGTATTCAAGCAGGAGCAAATTTTGTAAAAACATCAACAGGCAAGTCGTCTGTGGGTGCTACTCCTGAAGCTGTAAAGGCTATCTGTGAGGAAATTGGATTATGCAATAAAACAAAAGGATTTTTAACCGGCATTAAAATTTCTGGAGGGATAGCAACTATAGAAGATGCGAACTCTTACATTCAACAGGTATCTAATTTGTTAGGCACAGCCTATTTATCACCCCATTTTTTTAGAATAGGTGCTTCCCGATTATACGATCAACTTGTTTTTCAAATTTTAGAGAATTAGTAAAAATTTCGTTAAAGTATTTTTTCATATCTTATTTGGTTAGTAGTTTGATAATTATTTACTAATTTGGATTTTAATATTAACCTATGAAAAGAATTTCATTATACCTTGTGTTGGTTTCTTTATTGATTTCAGGAGTAGTAAAAGGTCAGGAGTCGTTAAAATGGCTAACACTTCAGGAGGCAGAAAAACAAATGGCTAAACAACCTAAGAAGTTATTTATAGATGTATATACGGATTGGTGTGGTTGGTGTAAAGTAATGGATCAACAAACGTTTCAGCATCCTACCATTGCAAAAATTATTAACCAATATTATTATCCGGTTAAATTTAATGCAGAACAAAAGGAAGATATTGTGTTTCGTGGTAAAACATATAAATATATACCCAATGGCAGAAGTGGCTACAATGAGCTGGCTGCCGAAATGTTGCAGGGGAAATTAAGTTATCCAACCATTGTATATATGGATGAAGAATTTAAGGTTATTCAGCCAGTTCCAGGATTTTATAAACCAGCTGATATAGAGCCGGTGTTGAAGTTTTTTGGGACTGGTGCGTATAAAACAATCGATTGGGCTACCTATCAGGCGAATTTTAAATCGGAACTTTCCCAATAACTTTTTAATCAAATTTTTTTCGAATTAACTTTCCGGTTGGCGTATAATCAAAAGCTGACACGTGGATAATTTTTTTAATTTGATGATGTTTTTGCAGATGATGATTGATGAGCTGCAATTCATCATCAGAAATTAAATCAAGTGTAACCAAACAAGGCCGCTCTCCCCACTCTTGATCTTTGGCAGCTGTAACATAAAAACGATTTTCTTTTAATATTCCTAACTTTATAAGTGTTGCTTCTAGTTGTTCAGGATGAATTTTTAATCCACCGGAATTAATAACAAAATCGTTTCTGCCCAACCATTCAAAGCTTTTTGAGTTTATTAGCCTAACCTGGTCAGTTGTTTTTATTTCTTGATTATTAACATGTACAATTAATGATTGATCAGGGCTTGTTGAAAAGCGAATTTCTTCGCTGACAGAATGATAATAATTATCAGCAGGAGCATTTAATTTTTTTACTGCAACATGTGATAATGTTTCGGTCATTCCATAAGTTTGATAAATATTATTAGGCATGTCTAATAATAAATCATTTAATTCTTTTTTTACAACACCTCCACCAATAATAATAGTATCAATATTACGTAATAATAATTTGTTTTTTGAATATAAAATTTTTTCAAGTTGAGGAGGGGTAAATGCTGCAAAATGAATTTTACAATCGGGGGGTAGTGTACTTAATGGTTGCATTGAAGGGGCAACTATTAATAAATCAGCGCCACAGGCCCAAGCTCTTGCTATCATCATTCTGCCGGCAACAAAGGCTGCCGGAAGGCAAAGTAAAAATCGTTGATTATAACGTAAATTAAAGTATTTAATAGTTCTCCAGGCAGCATCAAACACATTTTTTTTTGTAAACTCTATATTTTTGGGCATTCCGGTAGAACCGGAGGTTTTAAATAGGATTGGGGTATCGTCATTCCCGGTTAGCCATGCAGCAAAGTGATAAATTTCCTTTTCCCAGTTGTTTTCAGCTATTTCTTCTTTTTTCAAAAGTTCAGAATGATTCAGAACTTCACCGTTGATGCGAAGCGTTTGATTCATGCTATATTTGATAAATCCCATGTTTTGTCTGGGTCAAACATGAGGCTGTCTTGTTGAACGAATAAAGGTGAATCAACATTGTTTTTGAACAATTGTCCGGTTCCTAACCCTTGAGGCATGGGGTTTTGAAGTGTGAACGTCCATTGTGCTATGGCGTTAAGGCCAATATTGCTTTCTAAAGCAGAAGTAATCCACCATCCGATGTTTAACTCTTCTGCTAATTCAATCCATTCGGCTGTATGTTGAAATCCTCCCAGGAGCGAAGGTTTTAATATAATATAGGAAGGCATAATACTTTCCAGCAATTCTTGCTTACTGTACCTTTCGGTTTCTCCGATTAATTCTTCATCCAGGGCAATGGGTATTGGACTAACCCTGCATAAATCTGCCATGTCTTCCCATTGACCGGCCTTTATGGGTTGTTCAATTGAATGTATGTTTAGGGGAGCGAGTTCTTCTAACTTTTCAAGGGCTTCATCCCAAGTAAATGCCCCGTTAGCATCTAATCGTAATTCAATTTCATCATATCCAAAGGTATCGCGTAATTCTTGTAAGATTTTAAGTTCATCTGTAAATGAGATACCACCAATTTTCATTTTGATGCATCGAAAACCTGCATGAATTTTTTCGTTGATTTGGTCAATCATGTACTGGGGGTTTCCCATCCAAATTAAACCATTAATAGTTATTTGTTCATGACCCAAGGTAAATTTGCTTGGAAAAAGCAATCGTTTTCCTCCCTTATGTAAATCAATGAGAGCCTGTTCTAAGGCGAAATTTACCGATGGGGCTTGGTCTAATCCACCGCTGAGCCAATTTAAATATTCATTGGGGCGGTGACAAACATCAATCAATGCATCTTCTATTCGCTTAGGCGTTTCAATGCTAAGGCCTGGTAGTGGAGCGCATTCGCCTAAGCCAAAAACCTCTGGATTTTCCTTTTCCCAAACCTTTAAAATCCAAACATCCCGATAGTTCATTACACCCCGTGATGTTCGGGAGGGGCGAACAAACTCTAATCGGTAAGGGGTAAAAGAAGCCTTTAAAGGCCCAAAATCAAGGCTTCTGATTACATCAAAAATGTCTGGGGAGTCATATTCAAACAGCATGAAAAAAATATTATGGTATTATCTATGAGCCTCTTCCATATAAGCTTCCAGCGGAAGGCAAGAACAAACCAAGTTTCTATCACCGTACGCATCATCTACACGTGAAACGGATGGCCAAAACTTGTTTTCTTCAATATACTTCAGAGGATAAGCTGCTTTAGAGCGAGGGTAAGGCCTGTTCCATTCATCCGCAGTAACAACGCTAGCAGTATGAGGTGCCATTTTTAGAACATTTTTTTGAGGATCTGCAATTCCCAATTCAATTTCACGTATTTCCTGCCTAATTTGATTTAGGGCATCGCAAAACCGGTCCAGCTCATCTTTTGATTCGCTTTCAGTAGGTTCAACCATTAAAGTTCCTGCCACTGGAAAAGAAACAGTAGGGGCATGAAATCCATAATCCATCAAGCGTTTGGCAATGTCAACCACTTCAATTCCCGCAGTTTTTTTGAATTCCCGGCAATCTACAATAAACTCATGAGCAACGCGGCCATTAGCTCCGGTATACAAAATTGGGTAATGTTCAGCAATGCGTTCTTTCATATAATTGGCATTAAAAATGGCCAATTCTGTTGAACGCTTCAAACCATACCCGCCCAGCATTTTGATGTATCCATAAGAAATAAGCAGGATTAGCGGGCTTCCCCAGGGAGCCGCAGAAACAGCAGAGATGGCCTGTGTTCCCCCCGTTTTAACAATCGTGTGTCCTGGAAGGAAGGGGGCCAAGTGGGCTTTTACTCCAATGGGTCCCATTCCTGGTCCACCGCCTCCGTGCGGAATAGCAAATGTTTTATGCAAGTTTAAATGACATACATCGGCGCCAATACGAGCCGGACTGGTTAGTCCTACTTGAGCATTCATGTTTGCACCGTCCATATATACCTGCCCACCGAATTGATGAATAATTTCAGTTACTTCCATGATGGTTTCTTCATAAACGCCATGGGTAGAAGGATATGTTACCATTAAGGCACCGAGGCTATCTTGATATTGTTGAGCTTTTGCTCTAAGATCGTCCAGATCAATATTCCCCATCTCGTCGCATTTTACTACTACCACTTGCATACCCGCCATAACAGCACTGGCAGGATTGGTTCCATGAGCAGATGAAGGAATAAGTACAACGTTTCGTTTATGATCGCCCCGGCTTTGGTGGTAAGCTCGAATTACCATGAGGCCTGCATACTCTCCCTGAGCTCCTGAATTGGGTTGAAGCGAAATGGCATCAAATCCGGTAATTTCAGCCAAATCTTTTTCTAAAGTTTTGATTACCTGCATATATCCAGCTGCTTGTTCCACCGGCACAAACGGATGTAAAGCATTGAATTCAGGCCAGCTCAACGGAATCATTTCACTGGCGGCATTTAGTTTCATGGTGCAAGACCCCAGCGAAATCATCGAAAAATTTAGAGCAATGTCCTTGCTTTCTAATTTTTTTATATATCGCATTAACTCCGTTTCAGAGTGGTATGCGTTAAACACATGGGCGGTTAGGAAGGGGCTCGTTCTGGTAAAGTTTTCCGGGATAACCGGATCTTGTTCTTCTAATTCAGCTTCACTAAACGGAGAGTGGGTAAGATTTTTTACTTGAGCAAAGATGGATGCTACGAGGTTGAGTTGTGTCAAGTCTGTTGTTTCATCTATTGAAATACCAATGAATCCGTTGGGGGAATAAAAAAAGTTACATGTTTTTTCAAGTGCCTTTTTTTGAATCAAATCTTTTTCTTCAGAATTAACTTGTACTTGAATAGTATCAAAAAACGTAGCATTAGTAGTATAGCCAAACTGCTTTAACTTATTTTGAAGCAAGGCTGTTTTCTTGTGAATTTGCAGTGCAATATTTTTTAATCCCTTGGGTCCATGATAAACGGCATACATAGATGCCATAATGGCTAATAAAGCTTGGGCTGTGCAAATGTTTGATGTAGCTTTATCCCGTTTGATGTGCTGTTCGCGAGTTTGCAACGACATACGAAGAGCGGGCTTTCCTTGTGCATCTATAGAAACACCAATGATACGGCCGGGTACGTGGCGCTGATATTCTTTTCGTGTAGCAAAGAAAGCAGCATGAGGCCCTCCATATCCCATCGGAACGCCAAATCGCTGAGAGCTTCCAACTACAATGTCAGCCCCCCATTCACCGGGTGGAGTTAATAATGTTAAACTTAACAGGTCGGTTGCAACGACTACAATCATTCCAAGTGCATGTGCATTTTCTATTAAAGTACGATAATCATGAATGTTTCCATCAGCATTAGGATACTGTAACAACATGCCAAAATATCCAGCATCCGGAGTAAAAGATAGCTCTTCGCCTATGACTAATTCAATACCTAAAGGTATAGCTCTGGTTTTTAAAACATCAATGGTTTGTGCAAAGCAATGTTGAGATACAAAAAATCGATTAACGTTATTTTTCTCTGCTTCACGGCTTCGCATATGAAAAGCCATGGCCATTCCTTCAGCTGCGGCTGTAGCTTCATCAAGCAGCGAAGCATTGGCCAAGTTCATGCCGGTAAGATCCATTACCATGGTTTGAAAATTCAAAATGGCTTCCATTCTTCCCTGTGCTATTTCTGCCTGATAGGGAGTGTATGCGGTGTACCATCCTGGATTTTCAAATATGTTACGAAGGATAGGTGACGGTGTAATAGTTCCGTAATATCCCTGGCCAATAAAATTATGGTAAAGTTTATTTTGCTGAGCTACTTCCCAGATGTGTTTAAGGTATTGATATTCACTTAACCCTTCTTCAATATTCAGAGGCTGGTTGTTTCTAATTTTTGCAGGAACCACTTGGTTTATCAATTCTTCTACACTTGACACTCCTAGTGTCTGACTCATTTTTTCTATTTGAGCGGCATCTGGGCCTATGTGCCGCATGATAAACTGGTTGCGAGGCATAAAGTTTATGATTGAAATAATGGCAAAAATACATATAAAAATTCCAGGCGTACCGACTGTTTATAACCATTAACAACTTGTAGTTATTTCTGTTCGCTAATCTTGGTTTTAATATGAAACAGCAGCTAAAGATTGGGGAATTTGTGATAAAATGTGAAATTTACGGCTTGCAATTTTATTAGTATGAAGTATATTTTGGCGTGTGTGGTTTGTGTGATAAATTTATTGATACTTAATGGGTATTCACAAGATGTAATTTTATTACTTAATGGAAAAGAAATACCGGCATTGGTGGAAAAAGAAGACTCCATTTGGATATATTACACTCAACTAACTAAAGCTAAATATATTGAAAAATCAACCGTGAAAGAAATACGAAAAACAGAAATGGAATTACTTAATGGACAAGTGCTTCCCTATGTTTTTTTGATTGATAGTTTTGACCGTCATAGCCCATATGTATATTATAGAGAACTAAAAAAACCATTCACCCTTCGTAAAGAAAAAGTATTTAATGTTAGAACAAGAAGCGTTGTGCCTTTTAAACCTTATGATGATAGCTTAAAAATCACAGAAAAAGAGCGGGTTATTTATCATCAAGATACCCTTGACAGGCGCTTTGAGTTGTCAGAATACGAGATGCGTTGCTGGGTTATGGGCCGCCGTTCAGCTCGAAAACATTATCATTCACCTTTTTCTACCATAGGTGGGACGTTGACTGGTTTTGGTGGAGGCATGTTTAATTTATTTGTTGCTCCCTTGCCTGCAACAATATTCACTGCTGTGAATGGAGCAATTCGTCCCAAGGTTGGTAAAACGGGAAAAGAAGACATCCCGTATTTAAATGAAGAGTTTTTTATAGAAGGATATCGGATGCAAGCCGGAAAGAAAAAGTTATTTAATTCGTTGATAGGTACTGTTCCGGCACTAGTGGGAGGGGTGTTAATTAATTATTATTTAATAAAATAATGCTCATGCATTTCGAAGATTCACTTGATTTTGCGGTAAGCCTGGATCATTATGATGAACTGGCTGGATTTCGAAAGGAATTTCACATTCCACGAATGCATGGCCGGGATGCTATTTATTTTACCGGTAACTCGCTTGGCTTGCAGCCAATAAAAGCAAGGGATTATGTGCTTCAGGAACTAGAAGACTGGAAAAACCTGGGAGTAGAAGGCCATTTGCATGCCAAAAACCCTTGGTTTTCTTACCATGAACCATTTAAAGAATTGCTTTCGGGAATTGTCGGGGCAAAACCCGAAGAAACCGTTGCCATGGGGAGCCTTACAGCAAACCTTCATTTTTTATTAGTATCATTTTACAGGCCTACTCGCCACCGGTTTCGCATATTATGTGAGAAAAAAAGTTTTCCATCTGATTATTATGCATTGGATTCACAGGTCCGTTATCATGGATTTGAACCTGCAGATGCAGTGATTGAAATAGGTCCCCGCGAAGGCGAATCTATTATTCGAACAGAAGACATCCTTCAAACAATAGAACAATATAAAGAATCATTGGCACTGGTAATGCTTGGAGGAGTTAATTATTACACCGGCCAATGGTTTGATATTAAAACGATTACCGAAGCAGCACATCGGGTGGGTGCTTTTGCTGGATATGATTTAGCGCATGCTGTGGGTAATGTACCTTTATCCTTGCACGATTGGCAGGTAGATTTTGCAGCCTGGTGTTCATATAAGTATTTAAATTCTGGACCAGGTGGAGTAGCAGGAATTTTTGTGCATGAAAAGCATTGCAAAAATAAAAACATCCCTCGATTTGAAGGTTGGTGGGGAAATAAACCCAACAGCAGGTTTAAAATGGAGCGAACCATTGATGCATTTGAAACAGCCGAAGCCTGGCAATTGAGCAATGCGCCGGTGCTAAGCATGGCACCACATCGAGCCGCTCTTGAGATTTTTTCACGTGCCGGCATGGATAAATTAAGGAATAAAAGCGTTAAGCTTACGGGATATTTGGAGTATCGAATACAAAAAATTAATGAGCAATTATCTGGGTCTCCCATTCAAATCCTGACTCCTGCTGACCCATCGCAACGAGGCTGTCAACTTTCTCTTGAGATTAATGGAGGCAAAAAAGTTTTCGACCAAATTTCTGAAAAAGGCGTTGTAGCTGACTGGCGGGAACCTTCTGTAATACGTGTTGCTCCAGTTCCTTTATACAATACCTTTCGGGATGTTTATGAGTTTAGTGAAATATTACTTCAAGCATTAAAATCCTAATTATTATGAAAAAAGTTGGTGTAATTTTATCGGGATGCGGGGTGTATGATGGTTCAGAAATACATGAATCAGTATTTACCTTGCTGGCTATTGATGAGCTAGGTGCTCAGGCTGTTTGTTTTGCTCCTGATGCGAATCAGCATCATGTAGTAAATCACCTCAATGGAGAAGAAATGCATGAGCAACGAAACATGTTGGTTGAAGCTGCTCGTATAGCTCGAGGTGATATTAGGAGCTTAACTGAATTTAATGCAGACGATCTGGATGCATTAGTAATTCCCGGCGGTTTTGGTGCAGCAAAAAATTTAACACAATGGGCGTTTTTTGGTCCGGATGGGGAAATTCGTAGCGATGTGGAAAAAGCGATTCGTTCAATGATTACTGCCCATAAACCAGTTTGCGGATTGTGCATGGGTCCAACAGTAATTGCCAAGGCACTTGAAGGCACAGATGTTCATGCTAAACTCACCGTTGGTACAACCCAACAAAAATCACCCTATGAAATTGGTGCTATAAGTCAGGGAATGGAAAAAACAGGAGCCATTGCAGTTATGAAGTCAGTAGATGAAATTGCCGTAGATACATTGAATAAAATCGTTTCTGCTCCATGCTATATGATGGAAGCACGAATTTCTGAAGTTCAAAATAACGTTTTTCAAGCCATTGAAGCCACACTTCAACTTACCTCATCATAAAAAGTACGTTGGTATTCAGCAGGAATGTGATTACATTCGTTGCTGATATGTGGCAGGCTTTAGCAAAGCTTATTTTTTCCTATCGTCCGGTTTGGCTTGTATTACTGGCTGTAGGCACAGCTTTTATGGCATGGCAAAGCCGCAAGGTAGAGATGAGCTTTCAAATGGCAGAAGTGCTTCCTCCCAGCGATCCAACTTTTAACGATTATCAGCATTTTCGATCCATTTTTGGAGAAGAAGCCAATGTTGTGGTCATGGCTGTTCAACATCCAGAGTTTTTCACAAAAAAACATTTGGAAGTATGGGGGGAACTTGAAAATGGTATTAAAAATTTATCAGGTATTGAATGGACATTATCTCCCATATCAGCTACAGTATTGCATAAAGATCCAGAAAAGGAAAGGTTTATAGCATCGCCATTACTTCCCTCAGGAAATATTACTGATTCGGCTGCTTCAGTAACAAAACAACGAATTGAAAAGCTTCCATTTTATGAAAACGTATTATGGAATCCGGCTTCTAATACTTTCCTTATGCTTGCGGCCATGGACAAAGAAGCTGTTCACACCCGTGAACGTGTACATATTGTAAAATCTATTCAAAAAGAAATTGCTGATTATGAAAAGCGTACAGGCTTATCGATACATGTTTCCGGATTGCCATTTATAAGAACCGATTCTATTCTGCGTGCCTCCAAGGAAATCACCTTGTTTGTTGTACTGGCTGCGCTAATCACATCTATAGTTTTATTTTTGTTTTTTAAGTCAGCCAAGGCCATTTTTGTTCCTTTGATTAATGTTGGAATTGCAATTATTTGGTCGTCTGGCACCATGGGTTTGTTGGGATATAAAATTTCTATTCTTACCGGGCTAATTCCTCCATTGCTTATAGTTATTGGTATTCCCAATGCGGTGTATATGATTACACGCTATCACATGGAATTTTTGCAAGTTGGAAATAAAATTCAGGCATTGAAGCGTGTGATTGAAAAAACAGGAAGGGCTATCTTTCTTACTAATTTAACAACCGCTGTAGGCTTTGGTACCATGATTATTACCAATAGCAAATTATTGGTTGAGTTTGGAACTGTATCATCACTTAATATTTTATGTTTGTTTATAATATCAATTATCTTAATTCCCATTCTCTTTAGTTACCTACCCGCTCCAACAATACGGCATACACGCCATTTGCAAAACAAACGGTCGAATATGCTCCTAGATGCTTTGCTTACCATTGTTGGTCATCATAAAACCAAAGTATATTGGGCTTCGATTATTTTTTTTATATTTTCATTGGTAGGCATGTCTTTGATAAAAACTTCTGGGCGCATTGCTGACGATGTTCCCCGCCATTCACGGGCATTTAGAGATATGGAGTTTTTTGAGTCTGAGTTTAACGGCGTAATGCCTTTTGAGGTTATATTAGATACTAAGAAGAAAAAAGGCGCTTCATTTATAAAGACTAAACTGTGGAGACGAGTTAGCGAATTACAGGATTCTATAAAACAATATGGGAAATTTTCACGGGCAGTTTCTGCCATTGAGTTGATTAAATATGCTAATCAAGTATATTACAACGGTTCTCCTATAGAGTATCGCATTCCCAATGAGCTAGATATGGGAAAAATATCAAAATATGCCGGGCGTGCTGCTGGAGGAGATTCTTTAATGTTGTCGTATGTAGATTCTAGCTGGAGGTATATTCGTATTCGTTCTCAGATGGCAGACATGGGCACCCATGAAATGAAAAAAGTTACTCATGATATTAAGTCCATGGCTGCTCGAATTTTTAGCGATATGGATGTTGATATTATGCTAACTGGAGCTAGCATTCTCATTATGAAGAGTACGGATTATTTGGTTAAAAATTTATTTACCAGCTTGCTTGTAGCAATTAGCATCATTGCATTAATCATGGGACTAATGTTTCGCTCATTAAAAATGGTTCTTATTTCTTTAATTCCCAACATTATTCCACTCCTTTTTACAGCTGCTATTATGGGGTTTTTAGAAATTCCGCTAAAGGCATCAACCAGCATAATTTTTAGTGTTGCATTTGGAATTTCGGTGGACGACACCATTCATTACTTGGCAAAGTACAGGCAAGAATTAAAACACTGGCAGGGTGATGTAAAAAAATCTGTTCTTCAGGCATTGCGTGAAACAGGCTTAAGCATGAGCTATACATCCATTATTTTATTTTTTGGGTTTTCGATTTTTATTGCTTCTGATTTTGGTGGAACAGTTGCGTTAGGGGTGTTGGTTTCTATTACGTTGTTCATGGCCATGTTTACTAATTTAATATTGTTACCTTCTTTGTTGCTTACTTTTAATAAAAAAATTATTTCGCAACAGGAATTGGAAGATATTGATGAAGATGAATAACTTTAGAGTAATTCAATATACACTATGAAAGGTATTATCCTGGCCGGGGGTTCTGGTACGCGGCTTTATCCCATTACCATGGCTATTAGCAAACAACTAATGCCCATTTATGATAAGCCCATGATTTATTATCCGCTATCCACGTTAATGATGGCTGGAATTCGAGAAATTCTTATTATTTCAACCCCCCATGATCTGCCGCATTTTCAGCGCCTGCTTGGAACTGGAGAACCGTTGGGTTTAAAATTCAGCTATAAGGTTCAAGAAGTACCTAACGGCCTGGCACAAGCCTTTGTGTTGGGTGAAGAATTTATAGGTGATGATTCTGTATCCCTTATTCTTGGAGACAATATTTTTTATGGTACGGGTATGCCGAAGCAATTGCAATCTATCGGTAATCCCCATGGGGGAGTCATTTTTGCATATCATGTTTCTGATCCTGAACGATACGGGGTTGTTGAATTTAACGATCAAAAAAAAGCTGTTTCAATTGAAGAAAAACCATTAAAACCCAAGTCAAACTTTGCTGTACCAGGCCTTTATTTTTATGATAACCGGGTGATTGAGCTGGCAAAAAAACTAAAACCCAGTGCCCGTGGAGAATATGAAATTACAGATATAAATCGTATTTATTTAGAGATGGACCAATTGCATGTTAATGTTCTTGATCGGGGCACAGCCTGGCTCGACACCGGAACGTTTCAATCGCTCATGCAGGCTGGCCAGTTTGTGCAAGTGATTGAAGAAAGGCAAGGGCTGAAAATAGGATGCATTGAAGAAGTTGCTTATCGTATGAATTTTATTGACAAACAACAACTCATCAATTTGGCTCAACCCCTTTTAAAAAGTGGGTATGGCCAATACCTGATGAAAATAGCAGAACAAGATTGGTAGCATGAAAAAAAAGATTCTAGTTACCGGCGGTGCCGGATTTATTGGAAGCGCTATGGCCGAAAAGCTAGCGTTAAATTCAGATCACGAAGTGGTTATTGTAGACAACTTTAGAACCGGTGATCCGACTAAACTTCCAGATAGAAAAAAATATAACAATATTCATTTTATCAAATGTGATGTAAACAATTTTCACGATATATCCGGAGTTTTTTATGCATTTCATTTTGATTATGTGTTTCATTACGCTGCCCTGGTGGGTGTTCAACGAACTTTAAAGAATCCAGTCAGTGTATTGGATGATATAAAAGGAATAGAAAATATTCTTCGGTTGTCCAAAAATACTGGAGTAAAACGGGTGTATTATTCTTCTTCTTCCGAAGTTTATGGCGAGCCGGTTGAATTTCCACAAAACGAACGTACTACGCCACTTAATTCCAGGCTTCCTTATGCAGTGGTGAAAAATGTTGGAGAAGCTTTTTTACGTTCTTATCAGCAAGAATATGGTTTAGAGTACACTATATTTCGATTCTTCAATACCTACGGTCCCAAGCAAAGCAAAGATTTTGTGGTTTCACGTTTTATTCGGATGGCTCTAGCCAATGAAGACATAACCGTATATGGTGATGGATTACAAACCCGCACTTTTTGTTATATAGACGATAATGTAGATGCCTGCTATCAAGCATTTATGGATAACAGATTTGTAAACGATATTGTTAATGTAGGAGGAAACGAAGAGATATCTGTTATTCAACTTGCAAAAACCATCATTCAAATTACGGGTTCTTCGTCTTCAATAGTTCATCTTCCACCGCTTGCCGAAGGGGATATGACAAGAAGGCTTCCTGATATATCAAAAATGAACGATCTTCTCAAACGTCCTCGTATTACTTTAGAAGAAGGAATTAAAAAGATAATTTCACTGATCTAATTCAGAATTGTCATTAGCACAATGTTGTTTATTCTAATGACAATTCTGAATAAAAATTTGGCTATAAAATCACTTTCACTTCGTTGAAAATTCTTTGCGAACCAGAATTTTGTTCAATTACATACATTACATAGCGGATATCCACGGCAATAGTACGATTTTGTTTAGCCTCCCAATATAAATCACCTACCATTCCTTCCCACACACCGTCAAATGCTATACCTATCAATTCACCATTTCCATTTATAACCGGGCTTCCAGAATTTCCACCGGTTATGTCGAGATTAGATATAAAAGCAACCGGTAAGTCACCATTCTTATCAGCATATTTGCCAAATTCTCCTTTTCGTAATGCGTTACTAAAATCAGGGAATACATCAAATTCTGGATCACCAGGAATTTCTTTTTCTAAAATTCCTCGATGGGTTGTGTACCAATTGTAAAGAACTCCATCTCTTGGAATGTATGATTTTATTTGACCGTAGGTAACGCGTAAAGTTGAGTTGGCATCCGGGTAAAAGAATTTGTCGCTTTTAAATTCGCGAAGTCCTTTAACATAGGTTTTCATTAACTCTTCTTCTTTGGCATTCATTGTTTGTAATGCGCCAATATATTGTGAGAACATATTGGTAACATCAATAGCATATTTAATTCCTAAATCTTTATTTAAAATTGACAACGAAGGTTTTTCAATAAATTTTGTCATCTTCTCTTTATCTGTTAGAATAGAACTGTTGTAAACCATGGCAGCGTATGTATCAAATTTGTCTCCAGTGCTGGGTTTCATTTTTGCCATTTCTTTGCTCGTCATGGCGCTAACCCAATATTTACTGTCAAGGTTTTGACTAACTAATCGAAGCATGCTGGCAAAGGTTTTTTGATCGGCCATTTTTACAAAAGATTCAAAATAATTTTCCATTTGTTTACGAATGGCATCTTGAGATTCTTTCAATTTGTTTTGATCAACTGTTTTTTGATTTAAAATATCGCGTAGTGCTACCATGTTTTCGCCCATTTGTGCTATGTGTACACCGCTATATGCAAATACTAGATACTGTGCAACTTTAGTAAGTTCTTTGTTTTGATTGTAGAGGTCTTCTAAGCCTTGTATGATTTGTCCATATTTTGATTTACGATTATTATCGGCATTTACCCATGCAGTAAATTCTTTTTCTAGATTGTTTTTTATATCCAGGCAAGGAGACTTTTTTAAAGCATTCATTACTCCTTCATAATATTTTTGGCTATTGGCAAGTGATGCGTATTCACCGGAAAGAACAAGTCTAACATTAACATCCTTTTCCATTTCGCTCCACCATTGAGCTAATTTTTCTTTTAAAATTTTTGCTCTTTCGGGGTAACGGTTAAATGCAACATTTTTTACGCCGGCTTGTGTGAGGTAGCGGGTGGTTCGGCCAGGGAATCCCATTATCATAGCAAAATCATTTTCCTGAATGCCTTTTAGATTGATGGGTAAAAAATGTTTTGGTTTGTAGGGCACGTTATTAACATTATAATCAGCAGGCTTGTTATCGGGAGAAGCATAAATTCTAAATATACTGAAATCTCCGGTATGGCGTGGCCACATCCAGTTATCAGTATCTCCTCCAAATTTTCCAATATTTTGGGGCGGAGTTCCAACCAATCGAATATCCTTGAACGTTTCATATACCAAAAGATAATATTCATTTCCATAGAAGTATGATTTTACATCGGCTCTGTAATGAGTACCGGTAGTTGCTTCGTCTTTAATTTTTTTTATTTCAGCAGCACGGTCGGATGCATTTAGAACACGCTCTGTTACATCTTTCATATATACAAGTATTGATACAGAAAGGCCTGGCGCCGGAATTTCTTCTTTAAAATCTTTTGCCCAGAATCCATTATCTAAGATGTTTTTTTCTTTAGTGCTTAATCCCGAAATGGCATCGTATCCACAGTGGTGATTCGTAAATACAAGACCTTGATTGCTTACAATCTCTCCGGTGCAAAAACCTCCAAAATGAACAATAGCATCTTTTATAGAGGGTTTGTTGGAATCATAGATTTGTTCGGCAGCCAGTTTGCAACCCAATGCTTGCATGTTGGCCATCACCCTTGAAATGTGATAGGGCAACCACATGCCTTCATCGGCGCGAACAGAAAATATAATTAGGGATTGGATGAAAAATAGTAAAGTAATTTTTCTATTCATGTCTTTATTAAATTTAGCTGGAAGCAAATATAGCGATGCAATATTCAATACAAACTTTTACATTATTTATTTGTTATATTGAATGAATGGAAACTGTTAATAATTTTATTAATGCCAACCCTTATTTAGAATCGTTTTAAATAGCAAAAAAGGGTGTTTTTTCTTAGGTTTTCGATACAAAAGTGATTGAAAAATGTAATTTTGCGCCTTGAATCATTTGACAATTCTTAACAAATATATTTCTTTGCGGAGCTTAATACGAGCGAATATGACGAATTCCAAAACTCTCAAAACCCACTCGATGAAAGCATTAGCCTTCGTTTTCATATTTTCTGTGTCACTGTTTGGGCAGTTATATGCAGCAGGCGATAATGTGAAGGGAAAGTCTTTATTCAAAACAAACTGTGCCCGTTGTCATTATGCTACAGACCAAAAAATGATTGGTCCTGGCTTGGCCGGAGTTCGTAACCGTTGGCCGGATGAATCTAAATTAATAGCTTGGATTAAGAATTCAGCGGAGTTTTTGAAAACCGGTGATAAGTATGCCAACGACTTGTACAAGGAGTATGGAGGTCAACAAATGCCTGCATTTACTAACTTATCCGACCAAGACATTCAGGATATTTTAGCATACATTGACAATCCTCCGGCAGAAGAGAAAAAAGATAATGCCGCTACGGCAACAGCACCTGGAGCGGATGCGAAGGGTGATAAGGGTGGAATGTCTTCTACCCAAATTACATATCTGCTTATTGGGCTAGCATTTGTGCTGTTAATTCTTTCTTCTGCATTACGCAGTGTTTCGCGAGCCATGGAAAATTTGCAGCGCGAAAAAGAAGGGTTGGGCAAACTGCCTGAATCCAAACCATTTGATTTCTTCAATAATCTTTGGGGCTGGATTGTTACACACAAGAAAATTTCATTTACAATTGCTTTTGTTATTTTATGTTGGCTGCTACTGAAAGGTTTTTGGGCACTCAATAATATTGGGGTATATGGTGGTTTTAAAGATAAAAATGGTAATGTTACCGGATATATGCCTGACCAGCCCATTGCTTTTTCTCACAAACTGCATGTTGGCCAAAATAAAATTGAGTGTACATATTGCCACAGTACGGCCGAAAAGAGTAAACATGCTAACATTCCATCAAGCAACGTATGTATGAATTGTCATAAGGCTGTAGAGGTTGGTCCTCAATATGGCAAAAAGGAAATTTCTAAAATTTATGCTGCTATAGGTTGGAACCCTATTAAAAAGGAGTATTTCCAAGATTATCAAAACATGAATACCGAGGAAGTGAAGAAGGTGTTTGCTGAGTGGTTAAGTGATACCAAAGGTGCTTTTGAAGAAGTTGAGAAACAAATTCAAAAACCAGTACAGTGGGTGCAAATACATAATCTGCCAGATCATGCATTCTTTAGTCATCAGCAACACGTTGTGGTGGGTAAAGTTGAGTGTGCCACTTGTCATGGAAAATTGGAAGAAATGGAAAAAGTATATCAATATTCACCACTAACCATGGGTTGGTGTATCAACTGTCATCGTCAAACAGAAGTACAATATGCAGACAACGGATACTATGAGCGTCTCCATAATTATTACAAAGAACATTATGGTGAGTACGAAATGCGTAAAGGACAGGCCTTTACTGTAGAAAAGATAGGAGGTTTGGAGTGCTCAAAGTGTCATTATTAATTAAAAAATTCATTTCCATAACGGATTTAAATACCTATGAGTAAGAATAAAGTATACTGGAAAGGTTACGAAGAACTGGAAAACGATCCCCAGTTCATAAAAAACAGGGATAATGAGTTTGCAGAAGATCTTCCGATCCATGAGTTTCTAGGAGAAGAAAAGATTGCAGATACGAAGACCAATCGTCGCGACTTTCTGAAATTCCTAGGTTTTAGCATGACAGCAGCAACACTTGCTGCCTGCGAAGCTCCTATCAAAAAAGCCATTCCATATGTCATAAAGCCAGAAACCATTACGCCTGGTGTTCCTAATTTCTATGCATCTTCTTACTACGATGGTAGCGACTATTATAGCATCATGGTAAAAACCCGTGAAGGTCGCCCAATAAAAGTTGATGGTAACAAATTGTCTGGTGTTACTTCAGGCACTACCAATGCTCGTGTTCAGGCGTCTGTATTGTCATTGTATGACAGCAAGCGTGCTAAGTCTGCCATGAAAGAAGGGGCGCCGGTTTCCTGGAAACAAGCAGATGAAGAGATTACCGCTAAACTTCATGAGGTGGCTGCTAAAGGTGGTAAAACGTATTTGGTTACAAATACCATTATTAGTCCATCAACTGCAGCTGTTATTAATGAATTCAAGGCTGCCTTTGGCAATGTTGAACATATTCAGTATGATGCTGTTTCATATAGTGCCATTCGCGAAGCCAACCAACGTTCATTTGGCAAGTCGGTTATTCCATCATATCATTTTGATAAAGCACTTGCCATTGCATCATTTGGAGCTGATTTTCTAAACGGGTGGTTAATGAGCGGTGTTTACGAAAAGCAATATGCCGAAACCCGTCGTCCTGAAAATAAAAATATGTCTCGTCATTTTCAGTTCGAGGCAATTATGTCATTAGCCGGCTCAAATGCTGATTATCGAACCATGATCAAACAATCTGAAATTGGTGTTGGTTTGGTAGCATTGTATAATTACTTGGCAGCAAAAGCCGGGAAGCAGGGTGCATCTAACGTTAATGTTTCATTTGAAGCAGAAATAAAAGCTTGTGGAGATTATTTATGGAATCATAAAGGGCAAGCATTGGTAGTGTGCGGATTGAATGATGTGAATGCTCAAATAGTTACTAATGAAATCAATGCTTTGTTGGAAAGCTATGGCCATACCATCGATTTGAATAATGAAGTAAATCTGTATCAGGGAAATGATCAGGCGATGGCCGAGCTGGTAAAAAATATCAAGGGGAATGCAGTAATCTTATACGGTGTAAATCCAGCGTATACTTTACCTAACGGTACCGACTTTAATGAAGCATTGAAAACAGCAGCCCTTTCGGTTTCATTTGCTGATAGAGTAGAAGAAACAGTAACGCAATATCTCTGCCCTGATCATCATTATCTTGAAGCTTGGAATGATTATAATCCTGTGAAGGGACATTACAGCTTACAACAACCCACTATTCATCCTCTTTTTGATACCCGTGCTGCCCAGGAGTCGTTGCTGGTATGGGCTGGCAAGGCTAACCGTTCTGATAAAAACAGCACTGTTTATCGCGACTACATTAAGAATAACTGGAAAAATACATTGTTTGCTACTTCCGGAATGCTAATGTTTGATGATTTCTGGAATATTAGTCTTCACGATGGTGTATACCAAACAAATACTGCTGTTGATGTAACAACCGATGTTGTTTCAACTGCCAATGTTACTGAGGCGGCCTCAGCACTTGTAAAAGTTGCTGCTGCATCAACCGGTTGGGAAGTAGTGCTGTATGAAAAAGTTGGTATTGGTACCGGAAACCAGGCGTCAAATCCTATTCTTCAGGAATTACCCGACCCTATTACCCGTGTAACGTGGGATAATTATATAACCATGGCTCCTGAAGATATGGATAAGCCGGAATTTAAGTTTAACAAGCTGATGGGCCAAAATCAGTGGGCGCATGTGGCCAAAGTAACAGCCAATGGAAAAACGCTGGAGTTGCCTGTGTTAGCTCAACCAGGCCAAGCTCCCGGCACTATTGGCATTGCCTTGGGGTATGGTCGTAAGTTTGGAAAGAAAGATGAGGTAGTTGGGGTAAATGCGTTCCCTATCTTGTCTTTTGTGGGTAATTATTTTACTACATCTGTTTACAATGCTACAGTTGAGCCTGCGGGTAGAAAATACCAGTTGGCGGGGACTCAGACACACCATACCATGATGGGCCGCGACATTGTAAAAGAAACTTCATTAAAAGAATATCTGCAGAACCCAAAATCGGGGAATCCAGATAAATTAATGCATACCAATGTTAAAGATTTAACTATTGATGGCCATGAAGCACCGGTAAGTAAAATAGATTATTGGAAAGATTTCAAGATGATAAACCATCGGTGGGGGCTTTCTATTGATTTGAATACTTGTACCGGTTGTGGTGCTTGTGTTGTAGCCTGTCATATAGAAAACAACGTGCCGGTTGTAGGCAAAGATGAAATTCGTCGTTCACGTGATATGCATTGGTTGCGTATAGACCGGTACTATACATCTGATGCAGATCCATCTACCCGTTATGAAAAAGGAAACGACAACTATCGAAGCAAGGAAATCCCATCTCGTAATCCGAAAGTAGTATTTCAGCCGGTAATGTGTCAACATTGTAATCATGCCCCCTGTGAAACCGTTTGTCCGGTATTGGCTACTACCCATAGTTCTGAAGGGCTAAATCAAATGACATATAACCGCTGTGTAGGTACGCGTTATTGTGCAAACAACTGTCCATACAAAGTTCGTCGTTTCAACTGGTTCCAGTATGCTGAGAACAAGAAGTTTGATTACTATATGAATGATGATTTGGGCAAGCTGGTGTTGAATCCGGATGTTACCGTGCGTGCACGCGGAGTTATGGAAAAATGTTCGATGTGTGTGCAACGAATTCAGGCTGGTAAACTAGAGGCTAAAAAGCAAAGCCGCATGGTGAAAGATCAGGAAATTAAAACAGCATGTGCAGAAGCTTGTCCTACTAACGCCATTATCTTTGGAGATTACAACGATACTGAAAGCATGATTGCCAAATTGGAGAAAAATCCTCGGGCATATCACTTGCTGGAAGAAATAGGTATCAAACCTAATGTAATTTATCAAACCAAGGTTCGAAATATAGAAGAGGAGTATGGTCATGCTGACGCGCATCATGCAGGCGGTCATGAAGATAACCATAAGGAACATGAATCGCATAAAGAAGAACATGGAGGACATTAAAAATTAAAGATTAAGTTATAACGATAAGCTGAATAACCTATGCATATTGAATCACCAATCAGGGAGCCGCTAATTCTTGGTAATAAAGATTATCATCAGATTACGGAAGACATTTGTAAGCCTATTGAAGGCCGGGCCAATAAACTATGGTACCTGGTATTTACTGTGGCCGCCATGTGTGCATTGTGGGGGCTTGGACTTATTGCTTATACATTTGGTACTGGGATCGGCGTATGGGGGTTAAATAAAACAGTAGGTTGGGCGTGGGACATCACCAATTTCGTATGGTGGGTAGGTATTGGTCATGCCGGTACTTTGATATCTGCTATCCTTTTACTATTCCGTCAAAAGTGGAGAATGGCTATAAACCGTTCTGCAGAAGCAATGACCATTTTTGCGGTGATTTGTGCCGCCATGTTCCCAGGTATTCACGTGGGCCGTGTATGGGTAGTATATTGGTTTTTCCCTGTACCTAACCAGTTTGGTTCCTTGTGGGTAAACTTTAACTCGCCGCTTCTTTGGGACCTTTTTGCTATTTCTACATATTTTTCTGTATCGCTTGGTTTCTGGTATATTGGCTTGATTCCAGACTTTGCCACAGTACGTGACCGCCAGATTATTCCATTTATGAAAAAAATATACAGTGTAGTGAGTTTAGGATGGAGCGGAAATGTAAAAGCATGGCAACGTTTTGAAGAAGTTTCGCTTGTTTTGGCTGGTCTTTCTACTCCGCTGGTGTTGTCAGTTCATACCATCGTATCTATGGACTTTGCCACCTCTGTTATTCCTGGTTGGCATACCACTATTTTCCCTCCTTATTTCGTTGCAGGTGCTATTTTCTCTGGATTTGCCATGGTTGCAACGCTGCTGATTATTATGAGAAAAGTATTAAATCTGGAAGAATATATTACAATCAACCACATGGAATCCATGAACAAAATTATTGTGGTAACAGGATCAATAGTGGGTGTTGCATATATTACTGAGTTAGTTATTGCTTGGTACTCCGGAGTTCAATATGAGCACTATGCGTTCTTAAATCGTGCGACTGGACCATATGCCTGGGCTTACTGGATTATGATGAGTTGCAACGTTATTAGTCCGCAGTTGTTCTGGTTCCGCAAAATCCGTCGCAGCTTGTTGGCAACATTCCTTTTATCATTGGTAGTAAACGTTGGAATGTGGTTTGAACGTTTTGTAATTATTGTAACCTCCCTTCACCGAGATTTCTTACCATCTTCATGGACGATGTTTTATCCAACTTTTGTAGATATTGGTATCTTCATTGGCACATTAGGTATCTTCTTCTCCTTGTTCTTGCTCTTTTCCCGAACATTTCCGGTTATTGCTATTGCAGAAACCAAGTCTATATTAAAAGTATCTGGTGATGGGTGGAAAAAGAAAACAGAACATGAGTATGAAAAGGTAGGCGAAGAGTCGCATCATTAAAAATCGAACTAAAAAAAGGAAAAAACTGAATAAGCGCTATGGGTAAAAAAACAATTCTGGCAGTATTTAATGATCCGGATGAAACCCTTTACGGAGCCAAGCATCTGATAAGTAAAGGAGTGAAAATCCGTGAGGTTTACTCTCCATTTCCAATTCACGGTATTGATAAGGTACTTGGAGTAAAACCCACCCGCATATCAACAGTTGCATTTTTCTATGGATTGACAGGTACCACGCTAGCTTTGCTGATGATTTGGTATATGAATATTAAAGATTGGCCGATGAATATTGGAGGAAAACCTAGCTTTTCTTTAAGTCAAAATTTGCCGGCGTTTGTACCAGTTACGTTTGAAGTAACTGTGCTTATTGCTGCTCACTTGATGAATTTTACGTTTCTTATTCGTTCACGCCTTTTCCCCGGTTTTAAAGCCATGAATCCTGATCCTCGTTCTACAGATGACAAGTTTGTTATGGAGATTGTACTTGATGATAATAAATTGTCTGAAGCAGAACTTAAAAGCTTGGTAAGAGAAACCCAAGCTATTGAAGTAAATGATTCTGAACTTAAATACAAAGATTAAACCATCGTATTGATTCAAAACAGATGAAAAAGATTAATAGAAATATCTTGCTTGGAATAGCTGCCATAAGCATGGTGTTTACTTCCTGTTTTAAGGATAAAAACAGTCCCGGTTTTGAATACATGCCGGATATGTATTATTCACCTGCCTACAAACCCGGAGAGAAAAACCCCAATTTTGCTGATGGCAAAACCAACCAGGATCCTGTTCCGGGAACAATAGCGCATTCGTTTGATCGGAGTAAGATGATCAACTTTATGCCATATCCATATTCTAATACGCCATCAGGTCGTGATTCTGCCATTGCTTTTCTTAAAAACCCGCTGGAACCTACCGAAGCTAATTTGGCAGAAGGTAAGCGTTTGTATGAGATATTTTGTATTGCTTGCCATGGAAAAGAGGGCCAAGGCGATGGTTCAGTTGTTAAAGTTTTATTAGCTAAAGAAAACTATGGATTACAGCCACCGGCCTATAATTCAGACCAATTAA
This sequence comes from Flavobacteriales bacterium, assembly GCA_026418175.1. GTDB lineage: Bacteria > Bacteroidota > Bacteroidia > CAIKAF01 > CAIKAF01 > BA4. The sequence goes on along the minus strand of JAOABX010000006.1, from coordinate 58,126 downwards.
AAAACATTTCGGAGGGTCAAATTTTTCATGCCATGCAATATGGTAAAGGAAATATGGGCCCATATGCCTCCCAGCTTTCAGCCTATGAACGCTGGCAGATTGTTTTTTATGTACAACAATTACAGAAAGCTGGCGGAACAGCATCTGCTGCTCCTGCCGATAGTACATTAGCTACAAAAGGAAAGTAATTTTTTAATGGTAATAACCAGAAAAGAGAAAAAACGATGAATTACACGTTTGCCGGAAAAACTAAAATGTTAACCTTAGCCCTGATGGGGATTGGTCTTGCATCCATTGTTTACGGATTTGTTGTAACCCCGGAAAGGGTTTGGGCAAATCTGCTTTTAAATGGTTTTTTCTATATGGCCATAGCGTTGGCTGGAACCTTTTTTATTGCAGTTAATTATGTGGGTGAAGCTGGTTGGCATAGTGGTTTCAAGCGAATTCCAGAAGCCATGAGCTCGTATTTGCCTATCGGCGCCATTGTAATGTTGGCCCTTGTTATTACCGGCTTATTAGGGGTTCATGATATTTGGCACTGGATGGACCATCATTTTCAAGAAACCGATGAAGTTTATTTGAACAGTGGTAAGAAAGTATATCTTTCAAACACATTTTATGCAATTCGTACCGTGGTTTATTTGGCGGGGTGGGTATTGTTGGCCATGCAGTTTCGTAAGATATCACTTAAAGAAGATACGATGCCAGGTCTGGAAATGCATAAAAAAGGTTTAGTTTGGGGAGCCACTTTTTTGGTGTTTTTTGCAGTAACCTCTTCCATGTCTGCTTGGGATTGGTTAATGTCTATTGATGTACATTGGTATTCTACCCTTTTTGGTTGGTATATTTTTGCTGGATTGTTCGTTAGCGGTATTATCATGATGATGCTGATTTTATTACATCTGAAGCGTCAGGGGTTAATGGAGTGGGTTAACGAAAATCATATCCATGACCTTGCAAAATTTATGTTTGCTTTCAGCATTTTCTGGACGTATCTATGGTTTTCACAATATATGTTGATTTGGTATTCAAATATACCAGAAGAGATAAACTATTTTCTTGATCGTTTCAATACAGATTATAGATATATTGTGATTCCTATGTTAGCCATCAATTTTGCTTTCCCGCTACTTATTTTAATGCATCGTGATGCAAAGAGAACACCCTGGCTTCTTACTATTGTGGGAGCAATCTTGCTGGTAGGTCATTATCTTGATTTGTTTCAAATTATTATGCCCGGAACTGTAAAAGATAAATGGAATATTGGCTTTACTGAAATTGGAATGGTATTAGGATTTTTAGGGCTGTTTCTTTTTGTTGTACTTAGTACTTTGAGCAAACATGCTTTAGTGCCTAAGAACCATCCGTTCTTAAACGAAAGTAAACAACATCATATATAAATAATTAGTTATACAACAAGAAAATAAAATAAAGGCCATATGTTGATGAATATCTTACTTGCAGCGGTAATCATTCTTACTATTATTACAGCAGCCCGCTTGCTTAAAGTGTTTGAATTTACCTCTATTTTGAGAGGCCGTAAACCTTACGAAATTTCTGAAAGTGAAAATAATATCACGGCTCTCATGTTTTTATTATCAATGGTGGGCTTATTTTCAATGTTTATATACTTTGCGAATAAATATTACAATTACAAATATATATTACCACCAGCAGCAAGTATTCATGGTAAAGAAGTAGATTCATTGCTTGAGTTAAATTTAATTATTATAACAATTGCCTTTTTTATTACGCAAACCCTTCTTTTGTGGTTCACGTACCGATATAGATACAACAAAAACAGAAAAGCATATCATTATGCTCACAATAATACGCTAGAAATGGTTTGGACAATTATTCCTGCTGTTGTAATGGCTGTGTTGGTATTAAAAGGATTAATTGTGTGGAACAAAACTACTCGCAAGAGCGAAGATCTGGATAAAGTTGTTTTTGAATTGTATGCTCGTCAATTTGACTGGACAGTGCGTTTTGCTGGAAAAGATAAACTGTTGGGTGATGCAAATTATACCATGATTTCGGGTACCAATACGCTAGGGCTTATTACTTCTGAATTAATAGATGAACAGCTGGATGCCTTGACTAAGGAAAAAGAGCGACTTGAAGTTGAAATGAACGAAAAATTTCCTAATCAGGAAAAACTAGCTGAATTAAAAACAGCATATCGAAGATTAAAACGCCAGTTACAACTTGTATTGGAATTCAAAAAGAAGTCTGCGGATCAGCCTTATCAAACGGCATATGATGATATAGTTTTTCAGGATACCATTTATCTCCCTGTAAACAAAACTATAGAACTTCATCTGCGCAGTCAGGATGTAATTCATAGTGCCTACATGCCTCATTTTCGAGTTCATATGTATTGTGTACCGGGTATAAAAACAAGTTTTACATTTACACCTACTATTACCACTGCTGAAATGCAGGCCAAACTTGGCAATCCAAACTTTAATTATTTACTTTTCTGTAATAATATTTGCGGTTCTGCCCATTATAACATGCAATTACCTATTGTTATCGTAACAGAAGAAGATTTTACAAAGTGGTTAAACAGTAAAAAAACCATTGGTGAACAGATTGCTGAAAAACAGTCAACTGCACCAGCAGAGGCATCTACAGAAGAAGTTTCTGCAGACAGTTCTAAACAAACAGCCATGCAAAAACATTTATAATATTGGTTACACATTAAATTTACCATTATGAGCGAAATTCATTCAACACATGCTGAGGCCCATGTAGCAGATCATGCTCACGAAAATCACGCTGACCATGGCCATCATAAAGAAAGCTTCATTTCGAAGTATATCTTTAGCATGGATCATAAAATGATTGCCAAGCAATTCCTGATTACTGGTATTTTCATGGGATTGGTGGGTATGGCGCTTAGCTTGTTTTTTAGAATTCAATTGGGATGGCCCAATCAGCCGATGCCTATTTTAGAAACATTTTTAGGAAAATGGGCAAAAGGGGGTATTCTTGATCCAAACTTTTACTTGGCAGCTGTTACTATTCATGGAACAATTCTCGTGTTCATGGTGCTAACTGCAGGATTAAGTGGAACATTCAGTAACTTGCTTATTCCTTTACAAATCGGGGCTCGTGATATGGCATCACCATTCATAAATATGCTTTCGTATTGGTTTTTCTTCTTATCTAGCTTGGTGATGATGATTTCTTTATTTGTAGAAACCGGACCAGCTTCGAGCGGATGGGTAGTTTATCCACCGTTGAGTGCCTTGCCACAGGCTTCGCAAGGTTCTGGATTGGGAATGACACTTTGGTTAATTAGTATTGCGTTATTCATTATTTCGGTATTAATGGGTGGTTTAAATTACATTACAACAGTAGTGAATTTACGAACCAAAGGAATGTCAATGACAAGACTTCCTTTAACCGTGTGGGCCTTTTTAATTACTGCCATTCTTGGACTTTTGTCATTCCCAGTATTGTTGGCTGCTGCTTTGTTGCTGATTTTTGACAGAAGTTTTGGAACCAGCTTTTACTTGTCAGATATTTTTATTGGTGGACAGGCATTAGAGCAAACAGGCGGAAGTCCTATTTTGTATCAGCACCTGTTTTGGTTTTTAGGTCACCCGGAAGTTTATATAATTCTTGTACCTTCACTGGGAATTACCTCTGAAGTAATTGCAGTAAATTCTCGCAAACCTATTTTCGGGTACCGCGCCATGATTGCTTCCATGTTGGCAATAGCCTTCTTATCATTCATCGTATGGGGGCACCATATGTATATTACAGGAATGAATCCATTTCTTGGTTCTGTATTTACATTTACAACGCTTTTAATTGCTATTCCTTCGGCCATTAAAGCATTTAACTACATTACTACGTTGTGGAAAGGAAATATTCGTTTCACTCCGGCTATGATGTTTGCCATTGGAGTAGTTTCGCTCTTTATAACCGGAGGGTTAACTGGTATTATTTTGGCAGACTCTGCATTGGATGTTAATCTGCATAATACATATTTTGTGGTTGCTCACTTCCATATTGTTATGGGGGTGGCTTCTATGTTTGGAACGTTTGCGGGTACGTATCATTGGTTCCCTAAACTCTTTGGCCGCATGATGAATAATAAATTGGGATATGCACATTTTTGGCTGACGCTTATTTCAGCTTACGGTGTGTTTTTCCCCATGCATTACTTTGGCTTAGCTGGTGTTCCTCGCCGTTATTATAACTATACTGCATTTGAAATTTTCAACGGATTTGCTGATTTGAACACGTTGATTTCAATTTTTGCCATCATTGGCGGATTGGCACAGTTTATCTTTGTTTTCAACTTTATTTATAGTGCGATTAAAGGACCTAAAGCCCCTCAAAATCCTTGGAATTCTACAACCTTGGAGTGGACTACACCGGTTGAACATATTCATGGCAATTGGCCAGGTGCTATTCCTGAAGTACATCGTTGGGCTTACGATTACAGCTTACCTGATCGTGAAGAAGATTTTGTTCCGCAAACGGAGCCATTGAAAGAAGAGGAAAAAGCACATGCACACCATTAATAAGTTAATTTCTTAATATATAAAAAAGGGAATGCCACACATTCCCTTTTTTATTGAAATAAGTAAAATCAAATTGAAGACATAATAAAAGATACTACCTGAATTCACATACCTTTGTATAGGAAAAATAAGTAATGAAAAGAAATGTTCTGCATATCATTACCGTTCTAATGTTATTCGTTTTACAACATCATTTGTGTTTTGCACAACAACTTGAAACAAAAGCCTTAAAACTATTTAATAAAGTGAAAGTATCTAATAATATCAATGTAACTCTGATACCGGGTAATGAAAATAAAGCGGAATTAAGATTGAAGAATATTTCGAGTGATAAAGTTTTTATTGATGTAAATAATGCAGAGCTGCAGGTTAAAACACAAGGAATATTCAATGATGCAGATATACATGTTGTTGTATTTTATACTGAAGCATTAAAAAAAATATCAACGTCATTTGGAGGGCTCATTCGTTCAGACTCTTTATTGATTTCTGATAAACTGGAATTGGATTGCAGGCTGGATGGATTTGCTAATTTGCTTATCGATGTAAATGAGTTAAAAATATCTGCAGGGCAAGGTTCTAATGTAAATGTTGCTGGAAAATCAAAAAACACAGTAATCGATGCTACAACCGGTGCCAATGTAAAAACTGAATTACTTATATCAGACAATGCAGTTGTTAAGTCAATAATGGGAGCACAAGTATGGATTAACGTTCGTAATAATTTTAATGCTCAAGCGGTTAGTGGAGGGAAAATATACTATTCTATACAGCCAACAGGAGAGTTTAAAAAATCTACGTCAACGGGAGGAGAAATTTTACAGCAATAAAATTTGAGCATGAATGACCCCAAAGACATGTCGTTTTTAGAGCATCTGGAAGAGCTCCGATGGCATTTGGTGCGTTCTGTAGTGGCTATATTGATTGGTGCCATTGTGATTTTTATTTTTCCCGATATACTCTTTGATAAAATTTTATTTGCACCGGCAGAAGAAGATTTTATTACTTATCGCTTGCTGTGTTCGTTATCTGAAATATTGGCTCTTCCGGCATTGTGTATAGGAAAACTTCCCTTTTCTAATTTTGTGAGTTTACAGATGGGCGCACAATTTACATGGCATATTTGGGGGTCATTAATTGCAGGATTTGTTATAGCTTTTCCTTATGTAGCATGGGAAATGTGGCGGTTTATTAAGCCGGCTTTGCATGCTGGCGAACAAAAGAAAATTACTGGAATTGTATTTTATATTTCTGGCTTATTTATACTTGGGATAGCCTTTGGTTATTTTTTATTAGCTCCACTCACCGTTTCATTTTTAGGAAATTATGATGTAATGTCAAAAGTGAATAATAGTCCTGTATTTACATCTTACATTTCTACTATTTTGATGGTTATATTAGGTTGTGGAATTTTGTTTGAACTGCCAGTATTTGTTTATTTTCTGGCAAAGCTCGGAGTTGTTTCGCCAATGTTCTTGAAGAAATATCGAAAACATGCCATTGTAGTTATTTTATTACTGGCTGCAATAATTACACCGCCTGATGTAGCAAGCCAAATTTTGGTAGCAATACCACTTACATTGCTTTATGAAGTAAGCATTATCATTGCAAGGAGAGTATACAAAGAGGCATAAAAAAACCCGGAGTATATCCGGGTTTTTCTTACAATAAATTATTTACGAATAATTAGTGGTAATTGTTTTGCACCATCATTGGCTTCAATTTTTATAAAATACCACCCGGAGGCAAATTCATGAATGGGAATTTTTAGAACGGTTTCAAATGGTATTGTTTTGCTATAAACAGCTTGACCAAGATTATTAAATAAACTAACATGAATTTTATCTGTGAATGCAATATTTCCTAATCTTACCTGAACAGTTTCAGTTGCCGGATTTGGATATATTGTTATCTCTTCCATCCAGTGAGCAGCTTCCATGGATGTATTATCGGGGATAATAACATTATAATTTCTACTACAACCATTCCCGTCAGTAATAGTAAAACCAATGGTTCCGGCTGGTAAATTGCTAGCAGATTGTGTATTTTGAATAGGATTACTAAACCATTGGTAGCTGAAGGGAGGTGTACCACCAGTAGGTGTTGCCGTAGCAGAGCCATTGTTTAGACCATTGTTTGCCGGAGTAGTGGTAAAGGATGCTGTTGGCAGTGGATTTACTACAATGGTTTGAGTACTAGTACTTGAACCGCTTACGTTTGAAGCAGTAAGTGTTACAGTGTAAGTACCGGCAGTATTAAACAAAATATTGCTGGGATTTTGAACAGTAGATGTGGCTGGATTTGCACCTCCACCAAAATTCCATAACCAACTGGTAGGGCCATTTGTTGACTGGTCTGTAAAGTTTACAAATTGACCTTCGCAGATGTTAAAATCATTCGCAGTGAAAGCAGCAACCGGAGCTTGTGGCGCAGAAGGAGATATGGTAAAATTAGCGTTCGATATATCATAAAAAATATTATTTACTGCTTCTACCATTACCCGACAAGTTGTTGTAGTAGTTCCAATATTAGGTACAGTAATTGTTTGCGAACCATCATTGGGAGTGTTGGCGGCTAATAAATAAGGATAAGTATATCCTCCATCAACCGAAAGTCGAATGTTAACCTGATTACAACTTACCGGTGATACATTGGTGTTGGCTACATCCCAAGTTACGGTTTGTGTTGAATTAGAAACCCAAAAAACAGAGCTGTTGTTAGGAGCTGTAACCAGAAATGGACCTGCTGATGCAGTAAAATTGTATCCTACGGTGTCAAAACTAATTCCCCCACCATTAGCTACATTGTCTCTTACGGTACAACGAAATGTCATTATACGCGTGTAAGTAGGAAGTTTTTCCCGATTATCGCTTGAATTATTTACTACTAGTTGTAATCGAGGAAAATAACGAGTGGCAGAAGTATCTGGTTTAAATGAGCGAAAAAGTGGTGGGGTGCCTGATGTGGGATTCGTTGTTAGTGGAATTGAATTTCCCAAATCGTATTGCTCCCAGCAATAAGTTAAACTATGTCCATCCGGATCGTTGCCTATAGCTGTAAGTTTAAAAGGTGTAGAGATTGGAACATACTTACCTCCATTTCCAGCATTGACCGTAGGAGGATTATTCCCGGTATTGGTTGTTGTGGGGCAGCTTGCTTCGTTTGTTACAATTTCAGTATAAATAGTTCGATAGCTTCTGGCGTGAAAATAATCATCACTGTTGTTTTGAATATTGTCAGGTGCGCATATACCAGCATAGGCCATGATGGTACTTCCACTACCCGGCTCGTACGCATCGTTTGCTGAGCGATTTCCATTACAACTTCCGGCAGTAGAGTTAAAAGTATGCCCACCATTAAATTGATGCCCCATTTCATGTGCCACATAATCTATATAAAAAGGATCTCCGGTGGGTGCAGGTAAGCCGGTTACTCCTTGTGCTTTTACACTATTATCGCATAACGAGGCAAGGCTGGCAATTCCTCCACCCCCCGTACTAAATACATGGCCGATGTCGTAATTGGCTGACCCAATTACGTTGGTTACTGTGGTTTGATTTTGGCTTAACATCGCAGCACCGTTATCGTTTGTATATGGATCTGTTGCCGCATTCAAATAAATAAGACTATTGTTATTCGACACTAAATTCATACGAACCGCCAAATCTCTTTCATACACACCATTTACACGGTTCATGGCTGTAGTCATGGCTGATGCAACACTGGTTATTGTACCTCCATGATAGGTAGCATATTCACCGGTGCAAGCCAAAGCTAAACGATAATTTCTTCGTTGAGTACCCAAAGGCAATATTGATTTTATGGTTGGCAAATCGTCGTCATTTACAATAGTAACACCTTCATTTATGCCGCACTCAAAATGCGTAGCATGAATGTTGGGTAAGTCTTCTTTGAAGTATGATATGTAATAAGTTGTATTACCAAAGGCATAGGGGTCAATAGCTGCCGTACCAAATGGAGAAAGGATATAGCCATGAAATCCTTGATATGTATAATCTAAACGTAATACTGCATAGGGATCGGTTTTACCTTTCCCTAAAAATGTTTTTATTCCCGGTAATTGGTTGGCTAATCCAGGCTCCATCATATCATACTGCCAGATTTCAAAATCTTGAATAGTGCCATCAGGCATAGGGTATTTAAATGACATCCCTCCGGTCATTTGATTTTCATGCGGGGCTTGATTTAATAAAGTTTTTAATGCATCAAAATCAGTTTTTATAAATAAGTATTTGTTTGGTATGATTCTCCGCTGAGAAGCCAAGTGAATAGCTTCTAATTCATTGGCTGGAAAAAATACAGGTTCTTGTGCCCAAATAAAACCTGTAATAAAAGGTATTATAAGACCAAATTTTAATATACGTGTAATCTTTTTCATAAATGGGAATTTACATTAGTATACTAAATTAATGCTTTTTTGTAACCTAAAAGCAAACGTTCTACATATTTTCCTATCACGTCAAACTCGAGGTTTACAAAATCTCCGATTTGTAAATACTTAAAATGTGTATTTTCAAATGTATAAGGAATAATAGCAACTGAAAAATAGCCTGGTTCGCTTTTTACAACCGTTAAGCTAACGCCATTTACGGTAATTGAACCTTTTTCAACGGTAACATATTGAGTGTTTGAATAACTAAACTCAAATTCCCAGCTTCCATCATTTTCTGTAATCTTTTCAACCCTTGCAATCGTGTCAACATGCCCCTGAACAATATGTCCATCCAGACGGTCTCCCAACTTCATACAACGTTCTAAGTTAATAACATCGCCGGTTTTTAAATTGCCTAGATTCGTTCTTTTTAAAGTTTCTTCAATGGCTGTTACAGTGTAATAATCGTGATATATACCATCTACAGTCAAACATACCCCATGATGAGCAATGCTTTGATCAATTTTTAATTCGGATAAAAAAGGAGCTTTTATACTCAACTGAATGTTGGTGCCCTTAGGCTGAATATTTACAACTGTACCTAATTGTTCGATGATTCCTGTAAACATAGTTTAGAAAAATCTTGATTCTTCAATTTCTTCAATTAGTTTCCATCCGTAAGCAGACGCAGGAGTTTGATAGCCGGGCTTAAAATTTTCAGAAACACATTTTTTTGCAATTAATGCAGCAGTTTTTGCAGTAAGTAAATACCCGTTAATGGTTTCTAATCTTCCTTCTACAAATGCACCGGATTTATCTTCAACTTTACAGTAAAAATAACTTTTAGCCTCTATGTTTAATGTTTTTTTCTCAAAACGATGCCTGTTTTTTTCCACTTGCTTTTTCATGATACTTCGCACCCAGCCTGCTTTTAAAACAGGCGCTATCCAATTCAGGCGCTTCATTTGTTTAATCATTGATTCGGTTGCACCTAAATATACTTCAATGTTTGGAATACCTGTACTAAACCATGCAGTGCTTATATCGCCCCATGGAATGGTAGTACTTATGGTTTCAAATGGGCCATAGTTGATTCGTTTGATTTTGTATGCATAAGGAACGGTAGTTAGTTTGCCTTCTATTCTTATTTTTCCACCATCGCCCAATCCATCAATCATGGTTTTTAGGGTACCACCACTCCACGATCCCCCCACGCTGCTAAAGGCAAGCATCAATTGTTGAGCATTAGGCATTAATTCTTTCATTTTATTGGCTAAGCAATCAGATGGCACCACATCAAATCCTGCTCCTGGCATTACCATTATCCCATTTTGCAAAAACAGGGGTTGTAGTTTTTGTATTGCTTCAAACACTTTCCATTCACCAGTAATGTCTAAATAGTGTGTTCCTGTTGCAAGGCAGGCATCTATCATGGGTTTATAGGTAAGATGAAATGGCCCAGCACAATGAATTACTGTGTGTATATCATGAAGGTTATTGATAATTTTTGAAACATCTTCTAAAGAAAAAACACGAAAATCAACCTTATATTCAGAGGCCACATCCTTAAGTGCTTCTTGGTTTCTGCCAGCTGCAACTGCATCTAATCCTTGCATTAAAGCTTCTTTTACTACCAATTTTCCGGTAAAGCCATACGCTCCGTATATCAGTATTTTTCTTTTATTCATCACCATAAATGTAAACAAAGTTTTTCTAGAGCTGTTCAGAAATGGTTCTATTGAAAGTTACGAAACACAAAGATTTTTTTAATTTTAAGGACATAATTAATATACAAAATGAAGCAGGTATTACTTGTTTTTTTGGGAAGTGGTTTAGGGGGTAGTGTACGTTATTTAGCAGATATTGGAATATCTCAGTTTTATAAAAGCGATTTCCCATTACCCATATTAGTAATTAATATTTTTGCCAGCACCTTGGTGGGAATGTTCCTTGCTATGGCACATGAAAAGCAAATACTTTCTGCCAATGCACAGTGGTTGTTAATTACAGGTTTTTGTGGCGGAATGAGCACATTTTCTACCTTTTCGGCGCAAACATTAAAATTGATCGAAACGGGGCAGTGGGTTTATGCTTTACTCAATATTTTTTTTAGTGTAACGCTTTGTATTTCTTTTTGCTTTTTGGGTCATTGGATTGTAAGGTATGCATAAACGGTGGATAATAAAAGCTACACCCTCTACTGCAGAGATTCATCAGCTTGCGTCCAGCATCAATGTGAGTTTGCCGGTAGCTTCCTTGTTGATGAAACGCGGAATAGGTGATTTTGATGAAGCCAAAAACTTTTTTAGGCCTAATCTCAGTCATTTGCATTCCCCCTTGTTGATGAAAGATATGAATAAAGCCGTCAGCAGGGTTTTATTGGCAATAGAGCAGCATCAAAAGATTTTATTTTTTGGAGATTATGACGTGGATGGAACTACTGCCGTTGCTATGATGTTTTCTTTTTTTCGTGATGAATTAAAATACGATAACATAGGATTTTATGTGCCAGATCGTTATACAGAAGGATATGGTATATCGTTTCAGGGCATTGATTATGCCGTGCAGAATGGTTTTCAACTCATAATTTCTTTGGATTGTGGAATTAAATCGCCGGATAAAGTTGCTTACGCAGCAAGCCATGGTATTGATTTTATTATTTGTGATCATCATTTGCCCGATGAAAATGATTTGCCTCAGGCTATTGCTATTCTTAATCCCAAACAATCTGGATGCAATTATCCGTATAAGGAATTATCAGGATGTGGGGTGGGATTTAAACTCTTGCAAGCGCTTTCTGTTAAGTTTCAGGTATCTCATGAAAAATTATTTGCCTATTTAGACTTGGTGGCTGTTAGTACCTGCAGTGATATAGTGCCTCTAACAGGTGAAAATAGGGTATTGGTTTATTTTGGATTACAAATCATCAATACAAAACCACGTCCGGGAATTGATGCCATTCGTAAGTTTGCTTCGCTAGAACGTGATTTTACAGTTGAAGATGTTGTATTTATTATTGGCCCACGAATAAATGCGGCTGGCCGTATTCAACATGGTGAGGGAGCCGTTAAACTATTGTTGTCGTTACCGGAAGATCCAGAGATTTCAACATTGTTGCAGCAATTGAACGATAATAATACTGCCCGACGTGAACTTGACAAAAAAATCACAGATCAAGCACTTTTGATGATTGAAGAAAATGAAATTTTTCAACAAGCATCATCGCATGTATTATTTCATCCAGAATGGCATAAAGGGGTGGTGGGGATTGTTGCATCAAGGGTAATAGAAAAACATTACAAACCTACCATCATACTAACGGAAAGCAATGGTAAGGCAACAGGTTCGGCTCGGTCTGTAAAAGGTTTTGATGTGCATGCTGCCATTGAGGCTTGTGCCGATTTGCTTGAAAATTATGGTGGGCACATGCATGCTGCCGGTGTTACTTTGTCATTGGAAAATGTAGAACGTTTTAGGCAACGTTTTGATCAGGTTGTGAATCAAACCTGGCCTGCAGAATTGCGAGTTCCTGAAATTGAAATTGATGAAGAAATAACACTGGAACAGATTACTCCCAATTTTTATAAAGTGATAAGCCAGTTTGCTCCTTTTGGGCCGGGAAATATGGATCCGGTGTTTCTTATACGAAACCTGGTTGCCAATCAATGGACACGCGTTGTGGGGGAAAACCATTTGAAAATGTACGTATTCCATCTACATCGTCCTGATTTAACGTTTGGAGCCATTGCGTTTAAGCAAGGGCAACATTTCCAAAGAATTGCTGCCGGCGCTGAATTTCATGTGGTGTGTAATATCCGTCAAAATGTTTGGAATGGGAAAACGACATTGGAATTAGATGTGAAAGATATCCGTTTTGATGATCTTGCGGATTTGAGCTATAAATAAGCTTGTCGGTAAAATTTTAAAAATATTCATCGTTCCTCCTTTTCTCTGTCTAGGATATCTATATTTTCGCAAAAAATCTATTAGCCTTTTGTCATGAGTTTATTAGTTGTTGGCACCGTTGCCTTGGATACAATCGAAACTCCCTTTGGTAAAGCAGAACGTATCATTGGCGGATCAGCAACGCATTTTGCGTTAGCATCTTCTTTTTTTCATAAAGATATTCGCTTGGTTTCTGTAATTGGCGATGACTTTCCTCCGGCAGGTATTGAACAATTTAAAAAACGAGGCATAAATTTAGAAGGCCTTCAGATAAAGAAAGGGGAAAAATCATTCTTTTGGGCCGGACGCTATCACATTGATATGAATAGCCGCGATACCCTCGATACTCAACTCAATGTGCTTGCAACATTTGATCCCGTGGTCCCCGAAAGTTATCGAAATGCTGATTTTTTGATGTTAGGGAACTTGATGCCCAGCTTGCAGAAAAAAGTTCTTGATCAAATGAACATACGGCCTAAGCTGGTAATGATGGATACCATGAACTTTTGGATGGATACAGCATGGAATGATTTGATGGAAGTATTAAAGCATGTAGATGTACTTACAGTAAATGATGAAGAGGCTCGTCAGCTTACCCGAGAATATTCATTGATTAAAGCTGCTAAGAAAATCATGACGATGGGGCCAAAATATCTTGTAATAAAAAAGGGGGAAAACGGTGCGTTATTGTTTCACGAAAATCAATTATTTTTTGCTCCGGCATTACCCTTGGAAGAAGTATTTGACCCTACAGGTGCTGGCGACAGTTTTGCAGGGGGATTTATCGGATATTTAGCCGGAACGCGTGACTTGAGCTTTGACAATATGAAACGTGCCGTAATTTATGGCTCTGCCATTGCCTCTTTCTGTGTTGAAAAATTTGGTATTGAACGGGTATCTGAACTAACTCAACAGGAATTGGATGAACGGGTTCAGGAGTTTATCGACTTGGTTCAATTTGATATTGACTTAGTATAAAACAGAATTATTTTTTACCTATATAAGCAATTGCTTTTACCTCAATGGCAATAGGGGTAGGCAATGATTTAATTTCAATGGTGGTTCTGCACGGAAGATTACTTTTAAAATACTCTGCATAAATTGCATTGTACGTTTTAAAGTCGTCTTTCATGTTGGTAAGAAAAACCGTTATATCTACAATGTCTTCCCATGTAGCACCGGCATCTTCTACTACATATTGTAAGTTTTTAAATACGGAATGACACTGTGTAGCAATATCATATGATAGAATATTGCCGTGTTCATCTAACTCTACTCCCGGTATTTTTTTTGTACCTCGTTCGCGAGGGCCAATGCCTGAGAAATAAATAAAATCACCCACCTTCCGGGCATGCGGATAAAGGCCAACCGGTTCGGGGGCTTTGGATGATTCAATTATTGACTTTTCATTCATGATGCAAGTACCTTTGCAGTAACGTATTCGCGGTTTTTAATTGGCTGTGTGCGTTGCTTTAACAAAGCAATAATTTCTTCTTTGGTTTTTATATTGTTAGGATCTAGCTGAACATAATGCTTGGCCAGCCAATTATAACGCTTTAGCATTAAAAACAACCATACGGTGGTAAAATCAATTTTTTGAAAAACGATAGCTTCTTCTTTAATATATGTATCAATCTTATCAAGCAATTCCTGTGGATGTTGCGTCCAATGACGGTTGGCGCGTTCATGATGGCTGATATGATATCCGTCGTTCCAGCTTTTTTTGTTGTAAGGAGTATTTATACAGGTAATGCTGTTTCTATATGGATTTCCTGGTGATGATGCATCTACAAAAGCATGTTGTGCCCAATTTCCAGCCATCATCATTAATCGAGCAAAAAAGAGTGGTAGGATAAGTGTAACCAACGTGGCTTCAAAATTCACAAAACTCAACCCAACGCACATGCCAATATAAGAAAGCTCACCAATGATCATTTTCCACATAATGGGTTTGCGGTTTTTACGCCACAAATAGTTCCCCAATTGGCCAATGGTTGTAAAAAAGAATTCAAGAAAGTAAAGAGTAAATCCACGCACACTATCTCTTCGGTATGGCATGGTAGTGCTCAAGTCTTCCTCCATGTTATTTTCCGGGTGATGCATGGCTATGTGATGTGCAAAATATGTTTCGGGTGATTCGCCAAAAAATGGGCCGATAACCCAAGGAATTATATTGTTGAATACCTTGTATTTGTGTTTAAATAATGAACGGTGCGATGTGTTATGCAACATCAAAATAAAAGGCCCTAAAAAAATAGCCCAATTAAGAAATAAATAAATGGCTGCTACCCACCAGTTAAAATCAATATATAACCAAAGAGCTAATGGAGGAAAAATAAGCAATAAGAGAATTGAGAGTTTGATAAACGGCAAATCTCTTTCATCATTAATGTACTTCAGGAAAAATCGTTCAAATGCGTTATATTTTTCCTTTTTAATAAAAACCGGATCGGTAATGGTGATGTGTCCGTTGCTGATCATAAAAAAATATCGGTCAAAGATACGCTTTCATGTTCAACAAACCATGCTAATTTGTAATACATATCCTTATGCTAGGCTTATTTGTCTGTAAATTATGGCATTGCTTTTGAAATTTGTTTGTTTGAATCTTATAATTTTGAATATCATGAAAAATCAGATACTTTTTTTTATCCTTCTTACTTTGTTAGTATTATCATGTAGTTCTGCACGTTGGCATTTTGAAAAACAACATTATGATAGAGCCATTGTGCTAGCGGCAAGAAAACTTCATAAAAACCCCTCCGACCAAAAACATATAGATATCATTGTAGATGCGTACCGGATAGCTAATGAAGAAGATTTGAATGCTATTACGGTTTTGCAGCGAGAAAATAACGATCGCAACTGGGAGAAAATATATCAACTTTATCGTCGGTTGGAAAATCGCCAACAAATCATTAAAACATTGCCAACCCTTTATCCTACTAATCCGCTAACCAACGTGGAATTTGAGATTCGTGATTATTCATTAGAAATGGCAAATTCACGCGATAAGGCTGCTCAAAATTTTTATGAGGAAGGGATACGTTGTTTGCAAAAAGGCGACCGTTTTTCTGCTCGTCAAGCATATCAATATTTTCTGCGTGCTGCCGAATACAATGCTTCTATTCCTAATTTACAGCTAAATACACAATTAGCTTACGATGCTTCATTTACCCGTGTATTGGCAACGGTTACAAACCATTCTCAAAGACCAATTCCAGTAGAGTTGGAGTCGTACCTTCGGTCCATTAATATTCAACAGTTTAATAACAATTGGGTTAGATACACATGGATTGATGAAAAAAATATTGTCTACCATTATTTTGCCGAAATTATTATAACCGATACTTGGGCAGGCCCTGATCGAACCAACCAAACCATGTACACTGAAACCAAAACCATTGAAGATGGGTGGGAGTGGGAAAAAAATCCGGATGGAAGCATACGTACCGATAGCTTAGGTAATAAAATAAAGAAGATTATATACAGAGAAGTTTCTGCGAAGATTACAAAAATTGAACAGATAAAGGATGGAATTATTCGTGGGGTTATGAAGATTTATCCTTCAGATGGACAAACGCTGCTATTCAATGAGCCTATTGTTGGTTCGGCCACTTTTCGCAATGAATATGGTTTTGCTACCGGTGATAATCGGGCATTATCCAATGTATCTCTTCAATTATTACAGCAAAAACCAATGCCTTTTCCATCAGATCGCGATATGATTATGATGGCTTCACAATCTTTTGGTAATATTGTAGTAGATAAATTCAGGGCTACCCAAAATTTAATTCATTAGATGCGCAAAACAATTCTATTTTTTTTACTGCTTACTGGCTATGTTCTACAAGCCCAAGTAGAGAAGTATATTTTTGTTGATAGGATTGAAATATCAAAAAATATTAAACAACAAGGAGTATCTGGCATCAATATAAAGGCCACAATTAAATTAAAAGATATTCCCCTGGCAATGGATACTACGCAGTGGTATGTATTTGCAGAAATTCGTAATGATAATAATCGGTTGATTTATACCCCTCAACTCATGCCCGAAGTATATAAAACAGTAGCACCTAAAGGGGAGTATATTCGATTACCAATTATTAAAAATCATTTATTGCAATATGATTTTTTTATTCCGTATCGCAGAATAATGGAAGATCCGGGATTGAATAACTATACGTTTAATTTAGTTGTTTGCGATCGGTATAAAAGAGTTGTTAGCCCACCGATAGCTTCCCAGTCTGCAACCATTCAAATACCTCAGGGATATGTAATGAAAATCGATTTGGAAAAAGCAGATGTCATTAGAGGAGAATATGATGAAGCAGGAAAAAAAATACCATTCTTGGGTCTTTTTTTGAGTGGCAATTCTAAATCCGGAAAAGGCAGACCTGATATTGTTTGGAATATACAGGTGGGTAATGAATATGTGTTTGAATCAGAAGAAGCTACCAATGAATTTTCAGCAAAAAAGGGGTCAGCCTCATTTCGTATTTCTGATACAGATCCGGTTAAGTTATCTATTGTAGATAATGATGATTTTTCTACAGATGAGTTGATAGGTGAATATTTTATCCAACATTCTTCGGGCGAATACCAGCAAAACATAAATGGTTTATCATTTGGAAAAGTAATTCATGCCGATTTTTCTGTATCCAAAGTAGCTATACCAGTTATAAATGATATAAGTTTAAGTGTATCAGAAGCATCTTATCAAGGTGTTTCTGGAATATACTTAGACATTGCACAATCAACTCAAACTGATAAACAATTATCCATACGTCCGATTTTTACTAACAGCACATTTACATCCATTCAGGTACCGCGGTTTGTTAAATTTGTTTCTGGAAAGTTAATCCCTGTTAGCAGTGGAATGATTGGCGTTTCTCAAGAGCATGACACTTCAGTTAGGTTATTTATTCCCCATTATGCTGTTCTTCCAAACATGTTCCCGGCAGTACAATATTATTTAGAAGGATATGGCTTGTTATTAAAGCAGGTAAAATCTGATTTAAAGTTTTCAAGAAAAGAAGTTCATGATGTTAAAATAAAAATGATTTCAAGAGAGGCAGTGGTTGTTAAAGGAATACATGGAATTAAGCTAGTAATTGGTATTGATGTTCCTGAAATGTATTACGATGATTTGAGTCCCCTGGATATATCTTATGCACTCCGTTTTACAGATAATCAAGGCAATGATCTCACATCCTGGCTTAGCCTTCTTACATCTATTAGGCGCTTTGAATTTTCTAAGTTTGAGTTAATTCGGCCTCAAAAAGAAGTTGTATTTTTTATTCCGTATTATAAGATGCAATTAGCATCACCACTTTTACAAGTAGTGGCTCAAATCAAATCTACATTGCGTGAACCAGCTGTACAACTGGGCGAATATTCACAATCGTTTACCTATGATGCTCCTGTTTTGATTCAAGTACCTAACCTTCGTATTGAAGCGACGAATAAAAATCGTGTGATAGATAAATATTATTTCCGTTTTTATCATGGGCCCCAATTGCTTGCTAATAGTGATACTATTGTTAATGGAAAAGCAGTTTTTTATATCCCTTCTAAAGGGTGGAATGTATATCATGAAGATGAAGTATTATTTGAACTAGTTGGTATTGATTTTTTTGGAACAGAACAAGTTGTAGGCAGATGGCAAACTAAAGCAGATATTTTTCTTTCAAAAAAGCCCGTCATTCTGCCGGGTGTTGGGAAAGGCGTGAAAAAAGCAAAAATACGATTTGATTAATGTTATGAATTATTTCTTTGATATTTTTGAATCACATCTAGAAATTTATCTCGTTGACGGATTACACCTTCGTTTTTCATCCGAAAATAATGATCAAACATTTCCTGTAGGCTTAACCCTGTTTTTTGAAGAAAATCAGGATCAGTCATTTGTGTAAAAATTAAATGATCATTTATCGCCATAATTCTTGGGTGAATGTTTAGTAAGAATCCTTCGCGGATACCTTCTTGATAAAATTCTTCCAGTAGAGAAACGGCATAGTTTTTAAATTCTTCTACAGCTTTCCATTTCTCCGGATATATGTATCGGATATCTTCTAAGAATTTCCCTGAAATTTGCGACATAGCTTGGGATGAAATCCGAATAGCATTATGATAGCGTTCATAAAAACTTTGTTCTTTATTAAACAAGGCTTCTCTAAATTGTGAGATTTCGTTTAATTTATACGAAATAATTCCATCTAGCAGTTTTTCGCGGGATGAAAAATATTTGTAAAAGGTGGCTTTGCTTACACCGGCTAATTTCACTACCTCATCCATGCTGAATTTTCTAAATCCATGTTGCTGAAAATGTGGTAGAATTTTTTCAATCCAGCATTGGGTAATGGAATCGTCTTTTTTTCTATACTTTAGGATTGGTTTACGACCCATATAAACTATTTGTTGTGGTTTAGTTTACAAAGTTAATTTCAATTTGTATATTTGAAACACAAGTATAAAAACATATGCGAAAAATATGGAGCGAAATTAAATATCTACTTGGATATATTATTCCCTTAGGCACTTATCTAACGCTTTACTTGGGTGAGCGATACAGTTTTATTGTGCCTTTTTATGCATTTGTTGTAATTCCAATCCTGGAAATGATTTTACCCCAATCAACCCAAAACTATACACAGGCAGAAGAAGAAAGCCGTTTAAAGAATCGTTTTTTTGACCTCATGCTGTATCTCAATGTCCCAATTCAATATGCATTACTGGGTTATATGTTATATCAGATAAGTTGGGGAGACTTTCTATGGTGGGAAAAAGTAGGAATGGTTATAGCTATGGGAATAAGTTGTGGGGTATTAGGCATTAACGTGGCCCATGAGTTAGGCCATCGGCTCACAAAATGGGAACAGCAATTATCCAAAGCATTATTGCTTACTTCGCTGTATATGCATTTTTTTATTGAACACAACCGGGGGCATCATAGAAACGTTAGTACTCCCCTCGATCCTGCTTCTGCACGCTACGGAGAATGGATTTATCTTTTTTATTTCAGAACTATTGTAGGAAGTTGGCGTTCGGCCTGGAGGCTTGAAAAAATTCGTTTAGAAAGGCTTGGTCAATCTGTTTGGTCATGGAAAAATGAAATGATTCAATTTCAAGTTATTCAGATATTGTTTCTTGTATTAATTGGGACAATATTTGGCCCAGTAGGCTTGGTGGCATTCATTGCTTCAGCCATCATCGGCATTTTATTACTTGAAACCGTAAATTATATTGAGCATTACGGATTACGTAGAAGAGAAATTGAGCCAGGTGTATATGAAAAAGTAAAACCTACACATTCCTGGAATTCAGATCATACCTTGGGAAGAATCATGCTTTATGAACTAACCCGCCATTCGGATCATCATTACAAAGCTACTCGAAAATATCAGGTATTACGTCATTTTGATGAAAGTCCGCAATTGCCGTTGGGGTATCCTGGCAGTATGGTCGTAGCAATGATTCCTCCGCTTTGGTTTGCTTTGATGAATCCTCGTGTGAAAAAATGGCAAATGGTAAATGGTTTTTCAAATTGATGTTTCGTTGAAGGTTGGTTTAAAAAAAATGGAAAACTTAAAAATCTCTTCATCCATGATACCAATCTAATCCTGTATTTTTAAGCCATGATTCTTGTGGCAGATGCTGGCGCTACCAAAACCTCCTGGGCATTACTAAGCAATGATGGGGTGTATTATTATCAAACAGCCGGAATTCATGCGCTGTTACATTCAAACGAGGCTATCAAAAAAGTGCTAAATGAAGTAAAAAATTTTGTAACACATAAAAATCTACCTTACCACGTAAAATCAGTATTTTTTTTTGGGGCAGGATGTCAAAATACACAAGCTTCAGAGCGATTATACACATTATTTAAACCTGATTTTCCAAATTCATCATTACAGTTTCGTTCTGACTTGGAAGCAGCCTGTTTGGCCACTTCTGCTAACAAAGACTCCTGGGTATTTATTCTTGGAACGGGCTCTAATTCTTGTATTTGGAAAGATAACAACATCGTGGCACAGGTTCCTTCTGGCGGATTTATTTTGGGCGATGAAGGCAGTGGGGCGATTATGGGTAAAAAGCTTCTTAAAGCAGTTATTAGAAAACAACTTCCAGAAGATTTACAAAGATTAATAACCAACAAATATCAACTTACTTACAACGATGTAATCAATCATCTATATCGAACTGATGCACCGAGTACCTATCTGGCTTCGTTTGTTCCTTTTATACATGAAAACAGAACGCATGTATTCTTACATCAGCTTATTGTAACTTCATTTCAGGAATTAAAAACAATGCACAAAGATTATTTGTTGACTTCCGGGTTTTCCATTCCGTCTCAACTATGCTTTGTTGGATCTGTTGCTTATTATTTCAAAGAAGAATTAAAAAAAATATTTGAGCCAGAATATTCAATTTATCGAATAATTCATCGCCCTATCGAAGGGCTGGTAGCGTATTTTCAACATCAAGTTTCAACACCATGAATCAGATTACACATAAGTTTGCAGCCATTGATATTGGAAGTAATGCGGTACGGCTCCTTTTTTACAATATTTACTTAGACTTAAACAATCAGCCGGTATTTAAAAAAGTAGCATTAACCCGCGTTCCTATTCGTTTGGGCGAAGACTCGTTTGTATATAATCAAATTTCTCAACCCAAAATTGAGAAACTTAAAAAGGCAATGATTGCTTTTAAAAACCTTATTGAAGTTCATGAAGTGATTGATTACAGAGCTTGTGCCACTTCAGCCATGAGAGAAGCGTTAAATGCTAAGCAGGTAATATTGGAAGTAAAACAAGCATCAGGTATTGAAATTCAAATTATAGATGGCAATACCGAAGCTGATCTTATTTACAGCAATCATGTGGCTGAAAACATGAGTGATGCAAGAGCATACTTGTATATTGATGTAGGGGGAGGAAGTACTGAAATTACCTTGTTTTACAAAGGGAAACAACGATACTCAGAATCATTTAACATTGGAACGGTTAGAATGTTGCATGGCAAAGTAACCGATGAAGAATGGTTGCGCTTAAAGCGAAAATGCAAAGAATTGGCAGAATTATACCCTAACATTATGGGTATTGGAAGCGGAGGAAATATCATCAAATTGCAAAAACTAAGTGGAGAACCGGAAGGGTCACCTTTTAGCAGGGCACAGTTAAAAGAGGTGTATCAAGATCTAGTTTCCATGACGTTTGAGCAGCGGATGCGTAAATATGGATTAAATCCGGACAGGGCAGACGTAATTGTTCCGGCAGCTGAAATATATCTACACATTTGCAAAAATGCTGAAATAAAGTCGCTAGTAGTACCTAAAATAGGACTTTCAGATGGTATAATCCATCAGATGTATGAAGAATATTTAAAAAAGGATAAGGATTTTTTAAAGAAATAAATCAATCATTCATTCTTGAATAACTCCGTCTTCGCATTCCTTTTCAAGTAGATTTAATAACTTTTTTGCTGTTTGATCAGGAGTATCATAGTCTATTAATTTTTCATATTTCAAGGTATCTGTAGCTTTATCATAAAAAGAAATATGCCCAAAGCGTTCACCTTTGCCGGGTTGAATTTTTTTATCGTAAATACTTTCAAATAATTCTATAATCTTTTTATTGTCAAGTTTAGGAATCATTACCTTGCATAAAGTATAGCTATCAAAATATTCAACCGTGTCTCGGGTATAGGTTAAAATTATCATGTCATTATCATCAATGGATAGCTTTGTTTTTTCTTTGCAGGCAAATAGTAATAGAGCAGCAATAATGAAAAGAGATAATTGATTTTTCATAGCTTTAACGTTTTGATTGGTTTTTAATTTCTTCCAAAAGTAATTTTTTTACGTTATTATTTTCGCTAAATGAAATATAATTTCCCCCCCCTTCTGTACTCATTTTTTGCATGGCACTTATGGCATTTTTTTCTTTACCAAATCCGATAACCGATAATTTAATTCCTTTGTTTCTAAAAGATTTTATCATTAGTAAAAGTTGCGATTCAGAATATTTGGGGCTATTAAAAATTCCGTCAGTAGCAACAATTACCTGGTTGTTTCCACCCAGAATAAAATAATTAAAAGCATGCTGATAGGCTTTTTCAATACCTAAAACACCATCAGTAGTACCTTTGGCCGTTAACGATTCTACGACGGGTAATATTAAATCTTTATTGTCTCCTGGTATATTTATCAATAATTCATTCGTTTTAGAGGCAAATGTGATAAGTGTAACCCTGTCAACACTTCGCAGATTTTCTGCCAACGTGCGTATTGCTAACTTTAAGGAATCAATTTTACCCCGTTGTTTCATCGAGCCAGAGACATCCAGCAATAGCACAATGTGATTGGCTTTATATTCACGGTAAGAAAACTCTGGTTTTTCATCTGGAAGTATGGGAATGCTGTCTTTTATTACTATCGGTTCTTCTTCGTAAATGGTATCTTTTACTAATGGAACGTTTAGCGGAGTCATTTCAATAATCAATGTTCCCATATCGTTTTTGATGCCTACAAATTCAGAGAAAGGATGATATCCGTCTGCTTGTGCATATATACCATACACACCGGGATATAATTTCACTTTTACATCACCATTTTTTTGAGAATAAAATTTTTCTCGACCAATGTTTACTAATACAAGCGGAATAGGCTCTTTGGTAATTTTGTTAATAACTTTGGCTTCGATCCATTTTTCTTTTAATTCGATTTTCGAAGATTGATTAAAATCGGGGCATTGTGTTAATGCATTATCTGCCAACGATTTTATATTCCCTTTTATCGTAAGTTTTATGGGGGTGTTGCTTCCACTGTAATACAACATAACATCTTCAGAAAATGGCCCGGTTTCATGTGTATAGTAAAAAACACGAACTTCTCCCTTTTCGGCAGATTCTATTTTGTTTCGGGGATAGTCAACAGATATCTTTCGGCTGGTTTTAGGGGCTAAAATATACTGAGCATCAAACGAGGTGTTTTCAAATTTGAAGACTGCCGGTGGGTTGTCCCACGATTTTATATTACCGAAATCAACGATGGTATTTTCAAAAACAATGCCTCGTTGTTGGGCAAATGCAATGAAACACAATAATATCCCTGATATAAAACAAAAAACCTTCGCAGCCATGATTCAAATCTAACTGCGAAGGTAACAAGATTATTGTGTTTTAATTAGAACCTGAACGATACACCGGTATTCGCACCGATCATAATTGGATTTACTTTTACATCCTCCTTCATGCTCCAGTTCATCAGAGAATAACGGAATGTTGGTTCAAATGTAAAATACATCCATGGAGTAATTTGAACATCCATTCCGGCTCCCAATATCAGGTTGAAATTGACGTTACGGATATTCGCTGTTTCGCCAAATCGAACATACTCTGTTTGATTTTCTGCAAATGCATCGTTACGAACGATAAATCCGGTTCCAAAACCTCCGGTAAGCAGGAATCCTACCCGAGATGAGGCAAATCTGTATTTAAACAGTACTGGAACTTCTATAAATCCAATGGTTTGCACTACTTGTTGAATGGGACTTTGAAGTAATGTTTGTTCAATATTAATCGTTGGGCCTATTTCTTGGTTGTCTAGATTTGGGTCAACACTAATGCCTGTAAGCTCTCCGGCACTGGTTTGAACGGTAAGTGCTGAATCATAAATTCCAGCTTGGCTAAAGGGCATAGTTTGTAGCTGCCCTCTTCCAGTTGAATGGGTTATTTGGTTATAACTGCATCCAATATGGATACTTATTTTACGTGTAAAGTTATATCCGAGCAATACCCCAGCTTGATAACTAAAGCGAGTAGTATGCTTAAACCGATCATCACCTCCCGGAGCAATTGGGTCGTATTTTTCTTCATTATTGAATGAATTTCGAATGGCATACATGGGTGAAAAGAATGGGCTAACACTGAAAAGAGGATAGTAACTATTTACAGGGTCTAAATCGGCATACAAATCAATAGTTTGATTTTTTGTACTAGCCTCTTGCTTAGTTGTTTCAGTATTTTCTACAGTAATATTCTCTTTTTCTGTTTCTTCAGTTTCTTGATTGTTATTATTAGTAACAGCCAGTTCGTTGTCTGTTTTAATGGATTCCTTCACTAACATATTTTCTTGAGATTCATCCACAAAAACAACACCATTATCATCTTTATTGAGTTGTTTTTCATTGAATGAATTTCGTTGAACAGTTCCATTATTCTTATTATTATCAGCAATACCTTGGATAGAATTAGCTTTTGTAGGCTTTCCCTTTTTATTGCTGGTATTGAATCCTTGGGGGTTTAGATGTGAATTCACAGCGGTTGTTGTATTGGCAGACAAAGCGGATTTTTGATTTGATGAATTTGATTTGCCTGTATTTGCAACCGCTGATTTCGTTTGATTATTCGTTACGTTTTGTGGGTGCGTTACGTTATTTTCTTTACCCAACAATAAGTCTTTATCAGATTTATTTTGTTCATGCAGGGCTATTGAAACTGGTTCAACATCTGATTTTTGTTGTACATAATCTGCAATGAAATATCCAGTAATAAACGCTATAATTACTGCAGCTCCGGAGCCAAGCATCCACCAAATTCGGTTTTTGCGCTTGTTATCTAGTTTATCTAACGAAGCGTTGATGTTATCCCAAACGTAAGCCGGAGGCGTAACTTCATTTTCATGGAGTGATTTTTTAAATAGGTCGTCAATATTTCCTGCATTGTCGAGCTCTTGGCTGATGTTATTCCATAGATGAGCCGGAGGCTCTACCTCATAGTTCATCAGCTTGTTTTTAAATAGCTCATCAATATTTGTAAACTTCTTTTCCATTCAGTTTAGCTAACTATTTTTTTTTGAACAGGTTTGTATAGTTTGGCAATTTCTTCTTGTAAAACAGCTCTTGCTCTTGCTAATTGGGATTTCGACGTTCCTTCGCTGATATTCAACATTTCACCAATTTCTTGATGCGAATACCCTTCTATGGCGTACAGGTTAAATACTGTGCGATATCCGGGAGGTAGTTTTTGCACCAGTGCAAGCAATTCATCGGCAGAAATATTACTTTCTATATCATCGTATTTCATGTTTTTAGCTACCGGATAAATATCGCCAACCGGAAGCAAGGGATTTTTTTTACGGAATCTTTCTAACGCAGTATTTATCATAATTCGACGAACCCAACCTTCGAATGATCCTTCATGTTTAAAAGACCCCATATGTTGAAATACTTTGATAAATCCATCTTGTAAAATATCTTCTGCTTCAGTTGAATCTTTGGCATAGCGAAGACAAACCCCATACATTTTTGGCGCAAACATTTTGTAAAAAGTGTTTTGTGCCAATCGTTTACCGGCTATGCATCCGTTGATTATTTCTTCTAGATTCTCCAAATTAGTCAGCAATTATTTACATTCTCCTTGGGTCCAATGTTTTATTCCTTCTGCATCAGCCCGGCAAGCATTTGAATATGTTTTCCCATCACAACCGCATACCGGATTGTAATCCATGGTACACATTTGATCCGGTTTGGGTTCTCCTTTGCAATCTTTAACCTTTTGAGAATCACACTTTAACAAAAACAATCCAAATATCAATGCCAAGCTAATTTTCATACAAACTAAATATATAGATGTAAATATAATAATTAGGGTTGCATGTGCTGTTCAAACAATGTTAATTTAGTAGCTCAAAATCATGGAAATTTATTTATGAATCAACTTAAGTTTCAAATAATCAATAATATATATTCGTTTGAGGCAGATCTTTCAAAACCGTATGATCTTTCGTTGCCACTCCAAAATGGTACTTCTAATCCCACAGCTTGGTATTGCGGTCCGGTAGTAATTCGGGCAGTTGAAAATGAATTTTTTATTGGCGATGTGGTCAGGGGGGGGAGCGTAAATTTTAGGGACGTGTTTTTTAACCCTCATGGACACGGAACGCATACCGAGTGTGTAGGCCACATATCCAGTGAATTTTTTTCAGTGAACGAATGCCTGAAGTCCTTTTTCTTTTTGGCCAAGCTTATAAGCATAGAACCCCAACACATTCCTGGAGGTGATCGTCGTATATCATTAAACCAAGTTAAAAGTCTTGCAGGAGATTTAACTGGAGTAGAGGCTATTATAATCCGTACACTGCCCAATGATATAGGAAAAAAAACTCGAAATTATTCAAATACAAACCCACCGTATTTTGAAGATGCCGTGGGAGCTTGGCTAAGAACTGTTGGTATTAAACATTGGCTCACTGACTTACCTTCGGTAGATCGGGAAGAAGATGAAGGGGTATTGGCAGCACATCATGCTTTTTGGAATTATCCGCATCAACCGGTTACAGATGCAACCATTACAGAGCTGATTTTTGTACCGGATTATGTATCTGACGGTTTGTATTTACTTAACCTTCAAATTGCCTCTTTCCATAACGATGCCTCGCCCTCAAAACCTGTATTGTATCCATTAAAGGTTGTTTTATGAATGTTGAGTTATTACGATATTATTATAGTTTAAATAAGCCTGATGCAGAATACTGTTTTCCATTGGATAAGAATACCTTGGATAAGAATACCTTGGTTATTAAGTGAAAGGGAAAATGCTTGCATTGGTTTCGCTGGAAATAATTGTCGAAGTATGTAAATCTGAAATGAAACCCGGAGAATATAAAGTTGAATTACGAGGCCGTTATTCAGAAATTACCTAGGTTTTCACATGAACAAAAACCATTGAACACGCTTCTAATTTACGGCTCATTGTCCGATAAATAAATTTATGAACTTCTTAATTTATTCAAAAACTTCTTGGTTGTAAAAAGTTTGCCTATGAGGTTATAAAGGGAATTATTAAGAAAAAAATACGCTAAATGCATTATTGAATTATAAGTTTACTATGTTTTACTTTGCTTTCAATCAATCCTAAATCATTTGAAAAGAGAGAAGGATAATGTACCATGTACATTGTCCTTTTTTTATTTATTAACTCTTCAATTCTTTGACCCCAAGTCTTTTTTTATATCTTTGTTATGATATTTCTGCCGTAGGCGATTTTCGCGTAAGAATCTACCTCCGATAGAATTAATTAATCACAAATCACATTTATTGAATGAAAACAGCTTCAAATCACGTAGTAAGCATTAGCTATCAGCTAACAGAAAAAGGATCAGACGTACTTGTAGAAAAAGTTACTGCTGAAGATCCATTTGTTTTTTTAATGGGTGCCGGCAATTTGTTGGATGCTTTTGAACAGCAGTTAACTGGCTTGTCGGTGGGAGATACATTCGATTTTATATTAGAAAGTGAAGATGCCTATGGGCCAGTAGATGAAAATGCCATTGTAAAGGTTCCGGTAGAAGCCTTTTTCATCAATGGTAGATTTGCCGATGATTTGGTAGTAGTAGGCAAGCCTATCCGTATGCAAGATCAACATGGGAATCCGTTAATTGGTATAGTGAAAGAGCGTGGATTAGAGAATGTAACCATTGACTTCAATCATCCCATGGCTGGTAAAGCGTTGCATTTCCGCGGAGAAATACTTGCTATACGCCCTGCCACTGAAGAGGAGTTGGATCATGGCCATGTTCATGGACCTGGCGGCCATCATCACTAAACAAGGTATCCATTAAATTTTTTAATCCGGCGTAATTATTCTTTTTTCATACGCCGGATTTTTTGTTATTTTACCCGTCTAAAAAATGTCAAACATGAGCAACGAAGTTGGAATACCGTGTATAGATTTAGCCCTATACACAAAGGGAAATGCTGAACAACAGCAAGAATTTGTACAGCAACTTGGTAAGGCATATGAAGAAGTGGGTTTTGTTGCGGTAAAAAACCATGGGGTGCCTGATGAGTTAATATCCCGGTTGTATAAGGAAGTTGAACAATTTTTTAAACTTCCGGAAGAAATAAAGGTAAAGTATGAAATACCGGGATTAGCAGGTCAACGGGGTTATACTTCGTTTGGGAAAGAACATGCCAAAGGGAGTGATGCTCCAGATCTAAAAGAGTTTTATCAATTTGGGCAGGAAGTATTAGATAATGACCCCGTAAAGAATGAATATCCTGAAAATGTTGAGGTACCCGAAGCACCTAATTTCGTACCTACGTTGCGTGCTGCTTATCGTGAATTTGAAAAATCTGGTAGTTATTTGTTAGAAGCCATTGCCTTGTATTTGGGATTGGATAAAAATTATTTTGTTCCGTTTACACACAATGGCAATTCAATTTTACGGGCTATTCACTATCCACCAATTACCAGCGAGCCTAAATCTTCCATTCGGGCAGAACAACATGAAGATATTAATCTTATTACTCTGTTGGTGGGGGCCTCTGCGGATGGATTGCAGGTTATGAACAAAAAAGGCCAATGGGTGGATGTAAAAGCACTTCCTGGACAAATTGTAGTAAACGTGGGAGATATGTTGCAGCGCCTAACTAACAATAGGCTTCGTTCAACAACTCACCGGGTGGTGAACCCTCCACGCGAATTATGGCACACTAGCCGTTATTCTATTCCGTTTTTCCTACATCCGAAAAGCAGTATGTCGTTGGCTTGTTTAGATTCCTGCATAGATGCAGACCATCCTAAAGCATATGAAGACATTACCGCCGGAGAATATTTGGATGAACGGTTGGCGGAAATTGGACTGAAGAAATAATGTTAAACTTCTGTTGTTCTGTGGTACAGCGTTTGCAAATCAGGTGAATAGTATTATTTTTGAAAACTAACTGAAGCATTCTTCTCATGAAACAAGTTTTATATGTATTTGCTTTTTTAAGCAGTTCTTTGGTACTGTTTGCTCAGTCTTCATCTGATAAGGAAGATAAGAGTTGTTATGCTATGTGGGCCAAAGCTTTTGAAATACGTGGTTCGCATGAAATTAAAGATGGATGGCACGATGGGGTAGTTCTTTCCATTCGTTCTGGTAGCCGAAACGATTGTTATACAGCCAAAGTGCAAGTAGAAAAAGGTGATGTTAAAGACATATTTATCAAGTTTGTAGATGGAAGATATGAGCCGTATTTGCCCAAATTCAAGTATGATCAAAAAATTTCTATTACCAACGGAATTTCGAGAACCATACAAACTGTGGATGATGAATTAGTAAATATAATTTTTATAAATCATCTGCTTCCTAAAAAACAGGCGTATGAAAAAGCGCCTCTCCCTTCGTTGGATGATTTTTAAATAAAGCATGAGAATTGCATTTATTTTTTATTGCTGTATGTTGCTATTTGCTGTTTCTTGTAAGAGCAAAAGCAACTGCAATTGCCCAACCTTTGGCCATAGTTATAAGGCATTAAAGGCTATAGAACATAACGGGTAATTAGTAATTAAATATACATTCCATAAAAAAGGTCTTTTGTGAAGGCTTTTTTGTTTAATCTTTAGCTATTTCAACCAACGATCGTTTCCCTTTTCCGGCAGTTCTTCTGAAATGCTTCACAATGGTTTCTGCTTCTTTTTGTGGTACAGTTACAAAAGAGAATTTTTCCATTACTTTTACTTGGTCCATCAATCGTTGCGGAACATTGGTTTCTTCTTGCAACATTTCTACTAGTTTACGGGGAGTCATATCATCCAATTTGCCTTTGGCCACAAATAGGCGCACACCGTTGCTTTCTCCATCAAATGATTTTCTGTACCGTTTAGTTTCTCCCCGCTCTTTATCAAAACGGGCCTCTGCTTTGATTTCTGAACGTACTTCTTTGATAGGTTTATAGGTTTCTGGATTAAATTCGTCTTTGTGGTGTAAGCGAAGCAAGGCGGCTACCATTTCTTCAGGGTCAATTCCCCCCAGCAGTTCATGTGCAAGCTCAAAGTAAGGTTCAATTTCTCCATCTCCAATAAGTTGAAATAGTTTTGCTTTGAGTTTTTCGATTTTTTTTCGGACAACTTTTTGTGCATCTGGTAAAGCCATGCGTTTAATTTCTGTTTTTGCAATCCGTTTTATCAAGGCAAATTTCCTGTAATCTGAAGGGCAGATAATTGAAATGGCAGTACCCGTTTTACCGGCCCGGCCCGTGCGGCCAATTCGATGTACATATGTTTCGGCATCCTGTGGCAGGGAGTAGTTTACTACATGGCTCAGGTCTTTTACATCAATACCGCGGGCAGCGACATCGGTTGCTACTAAAATATTGATTTGTTTCTTTTTGAATTTAGCCAGTGTTTTTTCTCGTTGTGCTTGTGATACATCTCCATGAATGGCTTCAGCCTCATATCCTTGTTCTTGCAGGTATTGGGCTATTTCATCAGTTTCAATTTTTGTTTGGCAGAATACTAATCCATAAAAATCTTCGGCAAAATCAATAATCCGGCAAAGAGTATCTTTTTTGTCTTTTGCGGCGACTTCGTAATATATTTGCTCTGTTAAGTTTGTTGTTAAAACCGCGGGTGTAATCTTGATCAATTCGTATTTACCCATGTAATTTTTAGCAATATCTAAAATTTTGGAAGGCATCGTCGCTGAAAAAAGGAGCACACGCTTATTTTGGGGTGTTTGAGCTAAAATTTTCTCAATATCTTCTACAAAACCCATGTTCAGCATTTCGTCTGCCTCATCCAGAATGAGGTGGGAAATATGATTAATATTCAGGGTTCCACGCTCCATATGGTCCATAATTCTTCCCGGGGTACCTACCACAATATCTACTCCCTTTTTCAGGTCGCGTATCTGGGTTTGAATACTTTGACCACCATACACGGTCGAGATAAACAATTTCTTTTCTCCTTTATAGGAGATAAGTTCAGTAGCCACCTGTAATGCAAGTTCCCGGGTTGGGACTAGTACTAATGCTTGAACCTGTTTTTGGTTTTCCTTAAGCAAGTCAATTAATGGAAGTCCAAAGGCTGCCGTTTTGCCAGTTCCGGTTTGTGCTTGTCCAACCACATCTACGTTGTTGCTAAGCAGTAACGGTATGGTTGCAGCCTGAATTGGAGTTGGTTGAATAAACCCTTTTAGGGTGATAGCATTCACAATGCCTTCACTGAGTCCCAGTTCGAGGAACCCATTAGTTTGTTTTGTCATAGAAATGTGTTTAAAAACCACAAAGCCCCGTTAACACAAAGAATTCATTAAAATTTTGTTGGGAATCTTTGGGTTACTGCCTTCCGCAGGCAGCATCGAGTCTTGGCGGTATGATTTAAAAAACGCAGCACAAAGATACACCAAATATTTTGAACATACTAATTCCAAAGTGATTTTCCCTAATTTCGCAGCTTCATTGAGTGATGTTTAATTTATTATGATGCACGAATTATCGGAACAGGAAATCATTCGCAGGCAAAGCCTGGATGAATTAAGAAAACTGGGCATTGATCCCTATCCGGCCCCGTTATATCCCGTTAATGCATATGCCGCTGATATTAAGGCAAACTTTGAAAAACACCCAGAAAATTACACCGAAGTATGCCTGGCCGGCCGACTGATGAGTAGACGCATCATGGGGAAAGCTTCTTTTGCCGAATTGAAGGACAGTAGTGGTCGAATTCAGATTTATCTGAACAGGGATGAGATTTGTCCAGGAGAGGATAAAGAGTTATATAATACAGTTTTCAAACGGCTATTGGATTTGGGAGATTTTATTGGAGTGAAAGGGTATGTATTTAAAACCCAGGTCGGAGAAATTTCAGTGCATGTTAAAGAGCTAGTATTGCTTTCAAAATCGCTTAGGCCTTTACCTGTGGTAAAAACCGATTCCGAAGGGAATGTATATGATGCTTTTTCAGACCCTGAGCTTCGTTATAGGATGCGATACGTTGATTTAGTGGTAAATGAGCATGTAAAAGAAACGTTTTTAAAACGTACCCGGATGATCAACTCCATTCGTGAATTTTTAAATGCTCAAGGGGCTTTGGAGGTAGATACTCCGGTACTGCAAAGTATTCCTGGAGGGGCTGCTGCCCGTCCTTTTATTACGCATCATAATGCATTAGATATTCCGCTTTATCTGCGTATTGCTAATGAGTTGTATTTAAAGCGATTGGTTGTAGGCGGATTTGATTGGGTCTATGAGTTTAGCCGGAACTTCAGAAACGAAGGAATGGACCGAACCCATAATCCTGAATTTACTATTCTGGAATTTTACGTTGCTTACAAAGATTATTTTTGGATGATGGAGCAAACCGAGCGGTTGCTTGAAAAAGTTTGTTTGGATGTGAACGGAACCACTGAAATACCTGTTGGTGATAAAATCATCAGTTTTAAAGCGCCTTTCCGTAGGGTAACCTTGTATGACGCAATATTAGAACATACAGGAATAGACATTAGTAATATGGGTGAAGCCGATTTACGCGAAGTGTGTAAAAAGCTTCATATAGAAACGGATGCCAGCATGGGCCGTGGCAAGTTGATTGATGAAATATTTAGTGAAGCCTGTGAAAAACATTTTATACAACCCACATTCATTATTGATTATCCAATTGAGATGAGCCCGCTAACCAAAAAGCACCGAAGTAAAGAAGGACTGGTAGAGCGTTTTGAACTTATGGTGAATGGCAAGGAGATTGCCAATGCATATTCTGAGTTAAATGATCCGATTGATCAATATGAGCGTTTTTTAGAACAAGTTAAACTGATGGAACGCGGAGATGATGAAGCCATGTTTATAGATCATGACTTTATCCGTGCCATGGAATTTGGTATGCCTCCGATGAGCGGAATAGGTATTGGAATAGACCGCCTGGCGATGCTGATGACAAACCAAAGCACCATTCAAGAGGTGTTGTTTTTTCCGCAAATGCGGCCTGAAAAGTAATTAGCCATTTCTTTCAATTTAATTAAATTTAATTCTTGTGAACATACGATACTTGGCAAATTGGCGGTTGCCCTGTATCTTCGTTGCATGACTGGTAAGTTATATATCCATAATTCGCTAACACGAACCAAACAACTGTTTGAGCCTTTAAATCCCCCCTTTGTGGGGATGTATGTTTGCGGCCCTACTGTGTATAATGAAGTACATTTAGGGAATTTACGCACATTCATTTCCTTTGATTTGATATATCGTTGGCTAATTGCCAGTGGCTACAAAGTGCGCTATGTTCGTAATATTACTGATGTAGGCCACTTAGAAAATGATGCAGATCAAGGAGAAGATAAAATATCCAAGCGGGCTCGGTTGGAGCAGTTAGAACCCATGGAAATCGTACAAAAATATACGAACAGCTTTCATCAAGTGTTAGATATTTTTAATTGCTTACCGCCGTCTATTGAGCCAACGGCTACCGGACATATTGTAGAACAAATTGAAATGACAAAGGCCATTTTGGCTAAGGGGTTAGCTTATGAAGTAAATGGGTCTGTATATTTTGATGTAAAAAAGTATGCAGAAAAACATCCTTATGGAATTTTATCCGGAAGGAATATTGATGAGCTAATCAGTGGTACCCGCGATTTGGAAGGACAAGAAGAAAAAAGAAATCCGTTAGATTTTGCTTTATGGAAAAAAGCTAGCCCGGAACACATCATGCGTTGGCCTTCACCATGGGGCGAAGGATTCCCGGGATGGCATCTGGAATGCTCGGTAATGAGTTCAAAATATTTAGGAACGAAGTTCGATATTCATGGTGGTGGAATGGATTTGAAGTTTCCACATCATGAATGTGAAATAGCACAAAATTGTGCAGCTAACGATGAAGATCCTGTTCGCTATTGGATTCACGGCAATATGCTTACTCTGAATGGAAAAAAAATGAGTAAGAGCGAAGGCAATTTTATTTTACCTCGCGATTTGCTTTATGGCACGCCGCCCTTAGTAGATAAACCATACAGTGCCATGGCTATTCGATTTTTTATACTTCAGGCACATTATGGCAGCACGCTCGATATCAGTATGGATGCGTTGGCTGCATCTGAAAAAGCTTACCGTCGGCTTGTGCAGGCCATGAAAGAATTGAACAATTTAAAGTCCGGAAATATATCTACTTGGGACGTGAATGCCTGGAATTTTGAATGTGAGGCAGCAATGAATGATGATTTTAATAGCCCTGTTCTTATTGCCCAACTCTTTGAAGCGGTTCGTGTTATCAATGGATGCAAAGATGGTTCACAACAATTGGATGAACTTTCGTTGAATTTCTTGAAAAAGCAAATGCATTTGTATATGATAGATGTGCTGGGCTTGAAACCAGAAGAGGAAACATCTGGTAAATTAAATCAATTGGAAGCGGTTATTAAATTATTGCTCGATATTAGAAAGTCAGCTCGAGACCGAAAAGATTGGGCAACCTCTGATTTAATTCGGGACGAGTTGTTAAAAGCAGGTATCATAATTAAAGATGGAAAAGAAGGCACAACTTGGGAAATAAATTAAGATGAAGAAATTTTTTGCAATAATCTGTTTGGCAGGCTTACTACTAGCCTGCGGCTCCAAACCTACGCCAGAGCCTATAAAGTTAGCGAATGATACATTACAAAACAATCAATCTGGCATTATAGCTCATGAAATTGGTAATGCTCCGTTTTTTTCTGCAGATTCTGCCTTTGCAATGATTGAAAAACAAGTGTCATTTGGGCCGCGTGTTCCTAATACAAAAGGCCATGTGGCCTGTGGCGATTTTTTAATTAACCGATTAAAAAAGTTTACTCCTGATGTGATTGTTCAGAGTACAACTGTTATTGCATATACAGGCGAAGCGTTACGTATTCGAAACATCATGGCACAGTTTAATAAAAACAATACTCATCGAATAGTATTGTTTGCTCATTGGGATACTCGTCCTTTTGCTGATCGCGATAAAGAAAATCCCAAACAGCCGCTATTGGGTGCTGATGACGGAGCAAGTGGTGTGGCTGTATTATTGGAAATTGCAAGGTTGCTTCACCTCAATTCGCCACCGCTGGGAGTGGATATTGTGTTATTTGATGGCGAAGATTATGGAGATGCAGGGGGTAAGCCCGAAACATATTGTTTAGGGGCCCAATACTGGAGCCGAAATTTACCGGTGCCCGGATATTATGCCAAATATGGCATACTCTTGGATATGGTTGGAGCAGCCAATGCCCGATTCTGCCAAGAAGGATGGAGTTTAAAATATGCTTCGTCTGTTGTGGAAAAGGTTTGGAACATGGCTCATGCATTAGGTTTTGGAAATTATTTTATCATGAAACAGATTGATCCGATTACAGATGACCATTATTTTGTTAATACAATAGCCAGAATTCCAACCATTGATATTATAAACTTTGACCCAGCTGTTAATTCGGTTGGTTTTGGAGATCACTGGCATACTCTAAAGGATAATATTTCTATCATTGATAAACAAACCCTTCATGCTGTAGGAACCACCTTAATGAATGTTATCTATACAGAGAGTTCTAATTTTTAAAATTGTTTATACGTATGAGAAATGTCTTTTTTTATCTGTTTACTTTTTGTTTAGGGGCAATTACTTATGCTCAAGGAAGCAATAAAGGATTTGAAGAAGGTTTTGCTGTAATGCTAAACGGGGATACATTAAAAGGAGGAATTAAATTCAAATCCGGTGATGAGATTAAAGATCGAATAACCATTAAAATTTCTGAAGAAGAAAAACGAACCATTAAAGCTTCGGAATTAAAAAGTTTTACTGCAGGCAGCGAAACATACATTGCTTATAAATTGGATGAAGGTGTAGTTTTTTTAAAAGAACTGGCTTATGGGGCGATTGAGCTGTATGAACATCAAATACCTTATACACAAGGTGGGGCAGATACTTACAAATATGAAATGTACTATCGCAAACAGGGCGAAACCAATTTGACATTAATAAAACAAAGCTCTTGGAAAAAGCAAGTAGCTGAATTAATTTCAGATAATACAGTCTTAGCACAGCAGGTTGAAAAGGGGAAAATTAAACTTGACGATTTGCCAACATTAATTAAAAATTATAACGCCCAAAAAGAATAAAGGCGTTACTGTATTGTTAATAATCCTTCACGTTAATATTCATTTACCTTTTTTTTTGATCTTTGAGCAGATCAGTAACTGGTTTTATGACCAAATACCGACTGGATGTTGAACCAACGTATGATTTTGCCCTTATTGGTATTTCTTGTCATGAAAAAGATTATCGTTTAGGTTGGGCACTTAATCATATTGCAGAATTTCGTTTTGAACGGACAGATAATTTTATACCTGATGAGCAAAAGCCGGAGGAAGGATTTCCACGATATGAATTTAACGATGAAGAACTATTTCGATCGTATGTTTTGGTGGCTAACCAATTTGGAACAAAAATTATGTTCCCTGATTTGAGTGGTATTGATTTTTTGCTCATCATTAAGGGCGAAATTGATAGCCGCGACATAGAGCAGATTTTAGAAAGGATTCATCGCATTGAATTTGTTATTCTGGCATCAGAACTGGATGTAATGAAAATCAAAAACAGAGAAACTTTGTTACTTTTAACATAAAGATAGATGGTATGACTAAGATACAGAGTAAGACAAAAGTGATTGCTACCGTGGGGCCGGCTTCCATTGAATATGATGTGATGCTGAAAATGGTTTTGGCCGGAGTGGATGTACTTCGGTTGAATTTTTCGCATGGTGATCGCGAATTCCAGAAGAAAATGATAGCCAATGTTCGTCGTATTAATGAAGAACATAATTTCAACCTTGCAATCCTGGCTGATTTGCAAGGCCCTAAAATGCGCATAGGCGATATGGAAAATGGAGAAGTGTTGCTTGAAGATGGGGATGAAATTACCATATCAACCAAAGATGGAATAGGAACTAAAGAGCGGGTATATATTCGTTATGATAAGTTTGCACAAGATGTAAAACCGGGAGAAAAAGTACTGGTAGATGATGGAAAAATTGTACTTGAAATTATTTCTACCAATGGCAAAGATGAAGCCCGGGCAAAAATTATCAATGGTGGAATGTTGGCATCAAAAAAAGGATTTAATCTACCCAATACTAAAATTTCTTTGCCTTGTTTAACTCCTAAAGATTTAGAAGATTTAGATTTTGCTTTGGATCATGATGTAGAATGGATCGGGCTATCTTTTGTCCGTTCGGCATCAGATATAATTGAACTAAAACATTTAATTGCTGCTCGAAACAAATCATCCAAGGTAATTGCCAAGATTGAAAAACCGGAAGCAATTGAAGATATTGATAATATTATCAAAGAAGCTGACGCCATTATGGTGGCTCGCGGTGATTTAGGTGTAGAAATCCCGATGCAAGAAGTGCCTCTGATTCAAAAAGCACTCGTAAAAAAATGCCTGAAAGCCTCAAAACCCATTATCATTGCAACACAAATGATGGATAGTATGATTGTGAATTACAATCCTACCCGAGCTGAAGTTAATGATGTGGCCAATTCTATAATGGATGGGGCTGATGCTGTGATGTTGAGCGGAGAAACATCAGTGGGAAAATATCCGATACGAGTAGTTGAAAGTGTGCAGAAAATAATTCAAAACGTAGAGAATTTTGAAGGTATTTATAACAACGATTATATGCACATTACCCGGGAGCGATTTGTAACGGATGCCATTTGCCGGGCAGCCGTTGAATTGGCTCAGAAAACAAGAGCAAAAGCAATCGTTACCATGACATTTACAGGGTATACAGCCTTTGAAATTTCGAGTTATCGGCCAAGGGCAGATATTTTTGTTTTTACCGGCAATCGTTCAATTCTCAATCAGCTTAGTTTAATTTGGGGAGTTCGGGGATTTTATTTCGATAAGTTTGTAAGTACCGATCATTCCATTGCAGAAAGTTCATATATATTAAAAAAATCGGGATATGTGAAAGAAGGCGATTTGCTGGTACATACAGCCAGTGTGCCCATGCACGAAAAAGGGCAAACCAACATGATTAAACTTCATTATATCTAATCATCTAATTTAACGATGTTAATTGTTGTAGGGTAATGTGCTGTAAGCTACCCTCCGGGGTAATTAAAAATACACTCCTGCGAGGAATTGAAGCTTGTTGTGTTTCGGTTTTAAAAATAAATTTTCTATTGCTTAAATTCATAATAAAGCGCATTGGCTTTTTATTTAAATTTGTTTGTACACTGTATACATCTTTTGCCAATGGTTTCAGAGTGGTACGATAAAAATTAAGCCCTAAAAAATGCTCATAAATACGGCGTGTTTCTGTATCATATTCAGATAAATCATCTGAAGTAAACAGTAGTTGGCCAAACAAATGATTGATTAAAATATTGAGTACTTTTTCATCATCGCGTAATGATTGTTTTTTTGCTCGCAGAATATATACATCCGGATCATTCATAAACATGCGATTTCCTAGCGAATTTCGGGTAATCGTGTTAGTTAATGAACTCCAGGTAGAAGGACGTTCGCTTGCTCGTAGGGATTTTAGAATCTTGAATTCCCAACCAGTATGAATATCATTTCCGATACGACAATAGTCCACCCGTTTAAAAGCTGCAGCTAAAGGAACCCCGCATCCCAATAATAATTTTCCTTGAGTTAATTCCCTCAACCATTCCATGGCATCTGCCATAACTTCACCTCGGGTTTTATTCATGGTAGGCCGAGGCATGATGCCGGCAGCAAATAAAAAATCAGCTTTGATTAAATCGAATCCCCAATGATTTAATATGGTATCAAAAGTTGCTGCTAAATATTTGCGTACTTCCGGATGATAAATATCCAACGGATAATACCATCCGCTCCAACCTGGATTGTATCCGGCTTTTAAAGGTTTTCCGTTTAAATCTTTAACAATCCATTCAGGATGTTTTCGAAATATTAGTGAGTTTTTTTCACAAATAAACGGAGCCAACCAAAGCCCGGCTTTTTTACCGGTAGCATGAATACTGTCTGCTATGTATTTCATGCCATGAGGAAATTTTTTATTCGGTTGGGTCCATTCGCCTACCGATTTTTGAAATCCATCATCAATTTGAAATATGGCATCCGGCTGATTTGAAAAGTTTTGAAGGTTACGTAAAATAGTCTTTTCATCAATGTTTGTATAGTAGTAATACCAGCTTGTCCAACCACGTGCTTTTTGAGGCAACGTAGCGGGTTGATTATTCCGATACATTACACTCCATGTGTTCCAGGCTCTGTATTCAACGTCAGTTTTATGAATTAAATCAAACAACGGCCATTTTCTAGATGAATTATTTTTCCATAGCAATCTCGGCTAATAGCAAATTTTCCGGATGAATAATTCCACTGAATTAGCGTATAGCCTGGGTCTTCGTTTACAGATGCGAGTAACTCTATAATATTTTCATCCACAAAAGCAAAGGTGTAAGTCCACGAGTGTTGGTCTTCAGGAAATTTATTGTAATTGAAATAATGATAATCTCCGTAGTGTTGAGCATATGGAAGCATGATGTTTTTAATGGGTTTTTGTTTTTCGCCGGGTGAAAGGAATCGGCTGTGTGACCAGCTTTGAAATCCGTTACTAAAAAGGAATGGTTGCGTAGGTGGAGTGAATTTTCCTGTAATTTGAGCTTCTTTCAACAAGATGGGTTCAAATGCAGAAATTTGATATCCAAAGCGGTCGTTTTCTTTGGTAAAATATAATTGCAAAAATTCGTCTGCATCGTTTTTGCCAAATACAAATCCTTGACGGATAATATGGGTTGGAACTGATTTAGGAGCGTATATGATAATAACAGAATCTGGCCGAAATATAGATTGAGCTGAGACAAACAGCAGCCACCACACATACAGGCTGATGAATGAGAAAAATTTTTTCATAGCAAAACTTGCTGATAAAAATACCATAAAAAAAGCCGGAACAGACTCCGGCTTTTTCTTAAATTTATTAAAGTTTACTTTTTACGTACTAAGAAACGATATTTGAAATTATAAGCCATGATATACATAGACGGCACCACTAAAAGTGTAAGCATAGTGGCCACGGTAAGGCCAAAAATCATAGTCCAAGCTAATGGCCCCCAAAACGCCACGTTATCTCCACCAAAGTGAATATGAGGATTTAAATCGGTAAATAATGTAACAAAGTTGATGTTCATACCTATGGCCAAAGGAATTAATCCGGCAATGGTAGAAACGGCTGTTAATAGTACTGGGGTCATACGAATAGAGCCTGCTTCAACCGCAGCCTCAACAACATTCATGCCTCTGGCACGCATTTCATCTATAAATTCAATCATCAAAATGCCATTACGTATTACAATTCCGGCCATAGCAAATATTCCTACGCCGGTCATTACGATGGAGAATTTCATTCCGAAAATGGAGATACCCAAAAATACTCCAATTAAACTGAATACAACCGTAGTAAACATCATCAGGGGCTTCACTACTGAATTAAACTGTAATACCATGATGAAAAACATAAGTGCTAAAGCACCGAGAAAAGCTACACCTAAAAAATCAGAAGTTTCTTTTTGGTCTTCCTGTTGACCGGTTTGACGAATTTCATATCCTTCCGGGATATCCATATCGGCAATAATTCCTTTGATTTTTGCATTAATCGCATTGGCATTACCGCCTTTTGTTAAATTGGATGAAAGGGTTACGACGCGTTTTTGGTTTTTACGATTAATGCTGCTGAATGATTCATTATATTCCAATGAAACAAATGAACCTACAGGCACTTTTTTGAATAATCCGGTACCCATGTCCATAAACTGGATTTGCAAGCTCAGCAATTTTTCCACCTGATCTCTGTATTCTTCTTTCAAACGCAGCATGATAGGGGCATCGTCATTGGCGTCTTTAAATTTGGAAATTTCTTTTCCAAATAGGGCGGTACGCATTTCCATTCCGATTTGAGCTAAAGAAACTCCTTCGCGCTGGGCTTTTTCAGCATCAAACTTTAGAACGATTTCAGGTTTATTCAATCGCAGGTCAGAAGTTATTTCTTCAATGCCACGTATGTTTGCATCATCAATTCGAAGTTTTAATTCTTGGGCAAGATTTTGCAAAATTGTAAAATCATCACCGCTTATTTCAATGTTAATGGGCTTTCCGGTGGGTGGACCTGCTTGTTCTTTATTAACTGTTATGGTAGCACCGGCAATCCCGTCTTTAAATTTGTTACGAATTTCTTCCAGTATTTTTCGGGTGCTAAATCCTGGGGTACGATCAGAGAATCCCACAAAGGCTACTGAAACTTTACTTTTATGCGGCGTAGCTACTCGATCTGGATTTCTGGGGTCTCCAGCGTTTAAGCCAATGTTTGATATTACTGATTTAACATTAGGATTATTGTGTCCAATAACTTCATAAACCCGTTGTTCAATAATCTTTGTAACAGAGTCTGTAACATTAGCATCGGTACCCATGGGCATTTCACAATATATATATGCAAAATTGGGTTCTGGATCGGGGAAAAATTCCACTTCCGGTTGGCGAATTCCCATTATCACAAAACTTAGAATTAATAATCCTACGGTGCCTAATACTACAAATACAGGTCTATTTTTATAGGTTATAGATGAGAGCAATTTGCGGTATGCTTTTACCACTTTAGGCCACATGTTATCCTGAAAGCGTTGAATAAATCCATGTAGGAAATAATGATAAATTAAAGTTAGTATCATAAATAATACCATGAGATTGCCAAGCCCCCGGCCCAATGCTAGATAGCCGGCCAAAGCTAATACCCCAAGTACAATTTCAGCACGAATTAATGTTTTTACAGTTGGTTTTTCCAGATGTTCGTTTTTGCGCATGAACGAAACCGCAAATACCGGATTGATAACAAAAGCTACAAAGAGTGATGCTCCCAGGGTGAGAATAAGTGTTATGGGAAGATACGACATGAAATTGCCCACAATTCCCGGCCAAAAAAGCAATGGAAAAAATGGGCCAAGTGTGGTCAGCGTTCCTGCTAAAACCGGCACAAATACTTCGCCGGCCCCATATTTGGCTGATTGTTCTACCGAAAAGTTGTATTGATGTAGTATACGATGCGTATTTTCAATCACCACAATGGCATCGTCCACAATTATTCCAAGAGCTAGTAAGAATGAAAACAAAACAATTACATTAAGTGTAAAATCTAGCCCGGGCATAATTAAAAATGCTACAGCAGAAGATAAAGGACCGGCTAATGCTACAAAGAAGGCGCTTTTTAAACCCATGAAAAACATGAGAAGAGCCATTACTAATATAAAGCCAATGATTAATGTGTTAAATAGCTCGTTAAGGTTGGTGCGTGTATTATCCGATTGATCTCCTGTAATCGTTACTTTCAGACCATCTGGAAATTTTGAATATCTGAACTCATCAATGATTTTTCTTATTTTATCAGAGGCATTCAGCAAGTTTTCGCCAGAACGTTTAATCACATTTAATGTGATTACCGGTTTTTCATCCAATCGGGCAAAATCTTGTTTCTCTTTATATCCGTCAACTACTTCAGCAATATCTTTTAAATACACTGTATTTCCACGGAATGAACGAACCACGATGTTTTCAATTTCTTTTGGATCACGAAATTGGCCTGTTATACGAACATTTCGTCTTAATTTATCTATGCGTAAATCTCCGCCTGATATATTCAAGTTTTCTCGGGCAACGGCACTTTCAATATCTCCAAACGAAATAGAGGCCTGTTGCATTTTATACATATCCACATTGATCTGTATTTCGCGCTCTAATCCACCTACAATATCTACCCGTGTGATTTCGGGAAGTGTTTCTATTTTTTCTTCCAGGTCTTCAGCAAATTTTTTCAGCTTATCCAACGGCAAGTCGCCAGCCAGATTGATGTTCATGATAGGAAATTCAGAGAAGTCGAATTCTTTTACCTGCGGATCATCTTTCAAGTCGTTAGGTAATTCATTTTTGGCTTTATCAACTGCATCACTAACTTTTTGCTTGGCAACATCAACTTTAACATTGGTATTAAATTCTGCCGTGATGATGGAAACATCTGAAATGGAATTACTTTGAATTTTCTTTATTCCGTTAACTGATTTGAGTTGTTTTTCAATGGGTTTGGTAATAAGATTTTCAATATCTTCCGGAGTAGAGCCAGGATAAATGGTAATAACCGAAATGGTTGGCACCACAATGTCAGGAAACTGTTCTTTCGGGATTTTTACGAATGAATAATATCCGCCAAACATGATTAATATGGAGAATACGTATATCGCTGTGCGATTACGAATACACCAATTGGTAAATTTTAACTCCTTTAATTTTTCAACTTCCATTATTAGAGATTTTCGCCGGTTGTACTTCTATATCTTAAAACATCAAGGGTTGGCCATCTACTACTTCATTTTGACCTGATACAATGACTAAATCACCATTGGTCAGGCCAGAAGTAATTACGGTTTTTCCGTCGTATTCGCTGCCGGTAGTAACTTCACGTTTGCGTGCTACATAGTTACCGTTTTCATTTACGGCTACCATGATGAAACGCTGATTGCCAGCTCGTTGTATTAGATTTGATGAAACCACCAATACATCTTCCAGTTTTAAATCTTTGATTTTTAATTTGGCAATCATGTTGGGGCGAAGCATTTTTTCTTTATTGTCTAAATTCACTTCTACTGCAAATGAACGGTTTTGTTGGTTAATGACTTGCCCTACAAAACTGATTTTTGCGTTAATTACCTTTCCAATATCCGGAAGTTCAATAATTACTTCGTCGCCTTTTCGGATGTTGGCAATGAAATTATCGCTCACCATGGCTTTTACTTTCACCTTATCAAGATTTACTACCCGAATGCCTGACAATCCTGGATTAGCCATCTCGCCAATTTTTACATTAACGGCATCAACAGTACCGTTAATGGGAGATTTCATACGTGTCATGGCTATTTGGGCCTCTATGGTTTTCACCCGATTTTCTAAATTTTCCTTTTGTGTTTTTGCTT
This sequence comes from Flavobacteriales bacterium, assembly GCA_026418175.1. GTDB lineage: Bacteria > Bacteroidota > Bacteroidia > CAIKAF01 > CAIKAF01 > BA4. The sequence continues at coordinate 13,454 of JAOABX010000006.1, read as the reverse complement.
GTAAATATTGCATTTCACTGCCTATGTTCTGATCCCATAGTCTTTTTTGTTTTTCATACGCCGTAGTAGCCAATGCCAGTGAAGTTTTTACTTCTTCCAATGTATTGCTAAGTGTAGATGCATCCATATTGGCAAGTAGGGTTCCACGGGTTACACGGTCGCCTTCTTTAACATGTATGGCAGTTATTACTCCCGGCATCTCCGGACTTACTAAAATGTTTTCATCTGAATCAATGGTTCCTTGAATATCTATATAATGTACAAATTCAGAACCTTTCAAGGTATCTACTTTTACTAATCGACTTTTTAGTCCGGTACTACCGGAGGTATCCATCAATGCAATTTCTTTTTCTAGCTCAGCTATTTTTAATTCTAATTCCTGAAGTTGATTTTTGTACTTATCTAATTGCTTTTTTCTTGCTTCCAAATTGTCGGGTGCTTTACCTCCGCAAGCCCATAGTAAGGCTGCCACTCCACTTATTACAAAGATGTTTTTCATACGTCTTATTTATTCGTTGTTTGTTCTGTTTCTTAAAATTTATTCATGGACTTATCCAACTCTATTTTTGCATTTAATAGCTCAAAAACGGCCTGAAAATATTTTTGCTGACTTTCAAAGTATTGCTGTTCGCTTTGACTAAGGTTAAGCGATGATATTAATCCTTCGCGATATTTGATGTTGTTTACTCGCCGTATTTTTTCAGCCAACTCAAACCCTTTTTTGGCGGTTAAGTATCGTTTATAATTATTTGTAACCTGGGTTTTGGCATTATGATAACCTAGCTGAAGTCCGCGCTCTACATTGCGTTGCAGATTTTGGGTTTTTTGCATTTCAATTTTTAGTTGTTGTAATTTGGATACCCGACTCCAGCTTGAAAAAATTGGAACGTTTAATTGAAAGCCCCATATCACACCGTTAAGATTGGATGATGTTCCTTCACCCAGAAACAACCAACGCTCATTATTAAAGAAATTTCCACCTACTGTAAAAAATGTAGAAAGGCTTGGGTAGGCTGCGGCTCGTTGTAGTTGAATTTGTTTTTTATCTATTAATAGCTTTTGAGATATTAATTTATAGTCAATGTTTGAACGAACATCAATGGAATCAGTGAGGCTTGAAATCAGTCCTTCAAATTGTGCTGCATGGATAAGATTTTCAAGGTTATCAGTTAATTGAATTTCTTTTTCCATGGGATACCCCATTTGATATTTTAGTGATATTAAAGCTAATTCTTTTGATTGTTTGATCTGGTTATATGCATCTTGTGTGTTGTATTGAATTAGTCTTAATTGTTCTACATCCAATGCTTCAATCAACCCTTCTTTATGCAACTGCTCTGTTTCAAATACACTACGATTTATGATTTTTAGTGATGAATCCAAGATGCGTTCTGATTCTCCAGCAATTAAAACCAGGTAGTATGTTTTATATACTTGTTCTTTTACTTCACGATCTGTTTTAATTTTTTGTTGTTTTGTTAATTCTAAAAATGTTTTGGCAGTTTGAATACCAATAAAATATTGTCCACTCACAACCACCATTGATGCTGTTGCAGAAGCGTTCATACTGTTTAATGGTGCGGCATTAATGGCTACAAATTGATTGGGGTCAGGATTGGGGCCTAATACATTTGGAAAAATAAATACCGGAGGTTTAATGTTGTAATTGTATTGTGCACTAGCGTTGATTTGAACTAACCCGGATCCAATATTTTCATTGATAAGATGACGCCCTTTTTCAATGTCTTTTGAAGCATTGATAGCGTTAACATTATTTTGCAAAGCAAAATCAATGGCTTCCTGCAAGCTAAAAGCAGTTTTATTATTTTGAGCGGGTGCTTTAATCAACATAAAACATGTAGAAAGCACGCATAAAATTTTTTGTGTGGTACGCATAGCTGTTATTTACTTAATCCCATTTTTTTCATTTTCATATCAATGTATTCGTAGCCTTTTTCACTGGCAATGCCGCGAATGTGGTAATAAAAAAGCTCCAGATACAGGGTTTTAAAGTCAAATTCTTTTTCTCCAAACTGATCAGATTCAAATATCAGGTTCAAAAGATTTGTGTAAGCAATAGCAATGATTCGGCTATTTAGATTGTTACGGTACAATCCTTCTTTTTTACCTCTGTTCAGATTCTCTTCCACACATGACGGTATGTAAGAACGTTTAAAATTGTTGTATTTCTTCCAGGCTTCCGGATAGTATTTGCGTAGCTCAAAAAGCACCATGGCTTTCATTTCGCCTAATTCCGATTTGTTTTTAGCATATATTTCAAACAATTCATCAATGGCATTGAGTTTTTTTGCAAAAATTGCATCCATTTGTGCTTTATGGTATTCCAAATAACTGGAAACCACTTTCATTATTAGGTCTTTTTTGTCTTTAAAGTACACATACAGGGTTTTTTTTGACATGCCTAACTCTTTGGCTATATCATCCATGGTTACACTCTTTACACCATAGCGTAAAAACAAGTGATGGCAGGCAGAAATTATATGTATGTGTTTGTCCTCTGTCATAGCGAGCGCAAAAGTAATCAGGCAACTGTGGAAACCAAAAAAAGTTTTAAAGTTTCCAGCGTTTTTAAAAGAATTTAAGGATTTTGAAATATTCAATCCTATTTTCAGCTTGCAGGAAATACTTTTTTAACACGAACTTAAAGTTGATAATGACTAAAAAATTTGTTTTACTTACAGCTGTCTTAATGCAATTCAAATCTATTTTTTAGCAAGTTACTGCTTGATGAATCTTTGTAACTTGCGTTCTTTGCTAAAATTCTTTCATACAAATGTGGCCGATGAAACAACTATTTTATTTTCTGATTTTTTTTGCGAGCTATCAAGCATTTTCACAAAAACAACTTTCACTGGAGGATGCAGCAACCGGTCAGTGGACAAAATTTCGCCCCGAACAGTTGGATTTTGTTAACTGGAAAGGGAACAGTGATACTCTTGTTTTCCTTGACAAATACTTCACGCTCAAAGGCATGGTGCCTGGTAAGGCGGATGCATTTCATTTGATGGACGCTTCAGAAATGGATCAACTGTTGGTTAATGCAGGAATGAATAAGTACACCTATTTTCCTTATACGTTTCAGTGGGCCGATGGCAGAACTATTTATTTTCAGCATGATGGGAGACTGGTCTTTGTGGATATTCATCAAAAACAAATTGTACATACCCTTTTATTGGAAGAATCGGCTGGTCAGGTTGAAGTACATCCCGGCAAACGGCTAGCTGCTTTTACTATTGATAATAATATCTTTCTGGCTGGCAAAAGTCCAAATCCAATTGAAATAACTCGGGATGTAAATAAAGGCATTATAAACGGAAGTGATTATGTACACCGTCAGGAATTTGGAATCAATAAAGGCATGTTTTGGTCGCCCAATGGTAATTACCTGGCATTTTACCGCAAGGATGAAACGATGGTAACAGAATATCCATTGGTGAACACAGCCTCCCGAATAGCACAGGAAGTACCCATTCGATATCCTATGGCTGGTATGACCAGTGAACAGGTAACATTGGGGGTGTATGATGTTGCGAAGAATAAAACTGTATTTATGCAAACTGGTGAACCGAAAGACCAGTATTTAACAGCTATCAGTTGGGACCCTTCCGAAAAATACGTGTATATCGGAGTATTGAATCGCGATCAGAATCACTTGAAATTAAATCAATTCGATGTACAAACCGGTGCATTGGTAAAGACATTGTTTGAAGAAAAGAACGAGCGCTGGGTTGAGCCTGAACAACCGCTTTGGTTTTTAAAGAAAACTCCTACACGTTTTGTTTGGCAAAGTGAACGCGACGGGTTCAATCATCTTTATTTGTATGATGTTTCTGGTAAACTTATTAGCCAGTTGACCCATGGCAACTGGGAGGTAACTGAAATTTTGGGGACCGATGAAAAGGAAGAAAACTTGTTTTTTATGCGTACACAAACCCGCGGCTTGGAGCGACATGCTTGCATGGTAAACTTGAAATCTGGGAAAATTACCCAACTTACGAATGAACCTGGCACGCATGCATGTAAAGTAAATGCTACGGGGCGCTATGTGTTTGATCAGTATAATAATGTGGATGTACCTTCTTTCAGAAAGATTATTGAAGTGGGGAAAATGAATGAACTGAATTCTTCCAAGTCTGTCAACCCGCTGGTAGAATATGACTTGCCCAAAGCAGAAATATTTACCATCAAAGCGGCTGATGGAATTACCGATTTAAATGCACGGCTTATCAAACCTTCTAATTTTGATCCTAAGAAAAAATATCCGGTATTAGTATATGTGTATGGCGGGCCACATGCCCAGCTGGTTACCAATAGTTGGCTGGCGGGTGCCCGGCTTTGGGAGTATTATATGGCTCAGCAAGGATATGTGGTATTTACTTTAGATAACCGGGGGTCGGCCCATCGAGGTTTTCAATTTGAAAGTGTGATTCATCGCCAGTTAGGACAAGCTGAGATGGCTGATCAAATGAAAGGAATTGAATATCTCAAATCACTTTCGTTTGTTGATCCTTCTCGTATTGGAGTTCACGGATGGAGCTTTGGCGGATTTATGACAATATCCTTATTGGTAAACTACCCTGGAGTATTTAAAGTAGGAGTGGCTGGTGGACCGGTTACTGACTGGAAATATTATGAAGTTATGTATGGTGAACGGTATATGGATATTCCTCAAACCAACGAAGATGGCTATGAAAAAACTTCGGTGATAAATAAAGCCACCAATTTGCAGGATAAATTATTAATTATACATGGTGCACAAGATGATGTAGTAGTAATGCAACATAGCTTAGAATTTATCAATGCCTGCATTAAAGCTCGCAGGCAGGTTGATTTTTTTGTTTATCCGGATCAAAAACACAATGTATCTGGCAAAGACCGCATACACCTGATGCAAAAGATTACTGATTATTTGAATTTGTATTTAACCCCATAGGCTTTTTGATACATAAAACAGATTAAATACTTTTGCACCTAAGAACATTTTTTTATGGCAAAAGCATCTGATATGTCAGTAGGCACATTTCTCCGTTACAATGGTGAATTGTGTGTAATAATGGAGTACCAGCATCGTACACCGGGTAATTTACGTGCTTTTTATCAAGCTAAAATGCGCAACTTAAAAACCGGCAAGCAAACAGAAAATAGATTCCGCCCGGATGAAGAAGTGGAAGTTGTAAGGGTTGAAGAGCGTGACTTACAATATCTCTACAAAGAAGGAGATTCATTGGTTTGCATGGACACCAATACCTATGAGCAGTACAATGTAGCCGAGTTTTTGTTTGGCGATGCAGTAAATTTTCTAAAAGAAGGTACCATGGTACGGGTATCGTTTGAAGGTGAAAATCCGGTATATGCCACGCCTCCTAAATCTGTTGTGTTACAGGTAACATACACTGAACCAGGATTAAAAGGCGATACTGCAACCCGAACGCTTAAGCCGGCTACGTTAGAAACTGGAGTAACCATCTCTGTACCATTGTTTGTAGAGCAGGGTGAATTGATTAAAGTAAACCCTGAAACCGGCGAATACATAGAACGGGTGAAAGTATAATAGAACTTAATTAAAAGGATATTATTAAGGCTGCAAATGCAGCCTTTTTTCTTTTTACAAATCTTTAAACCAATATCCAGAGTCTTTAATGATACGCTGTTGAGTGTTATAATCTACATATACCAGTCCAAATCGGGGCTTGTAACCTTCTGCCCACTCAAAGTTGTCCATCAGGCTCCATACAAAATAGCCAAATACCGGCATGCCTTCTTTTTTAGCCCGTAATACTTGAGCAAGGTAATCTTTAAAATACTGAATACGCCGTGTGTCATGTATCCGGCCATTTTCTACCACATCAGGAAATGCAGCGCCATTTTCTGTTACAATGATTTTTTTAACACCCTTATATGCAGCAAATTTTTTAATCACTTCATAAATGCCTTCAGGATATACTTCCCAACCCATGTCGGTAAGGTCTGATTTATTTTGCACCAGTTTTTGAGGCTTTACCTGGTTGGCCCACATCACCGGAGGAAACAGGCTATGACGAGACACAATGCGGAAATAATTTTGTACTCCATGAAAATCAAAATCAAATTTCATTTTTTCTTCGTCGCCAGGTTTCATTAGTTTCTCCATATTCTTAAGGTATGAAAACCCATCAATCGGATAGCCAAGTCCCAGTGCAGGTTCTATAAACAGACGGTTAAACAGGGCATCCATTCTCTTAGCTGCTTCCACATGCTTTTTGGCCTGAGTTTTTGGATGAATAGCACTTACCGAATAAGTGGTACCAATGTTTGCATCTTTCACGTTGGCTCGCAGAATGCGCCCTCCTTCGCCCTGGCAAATTACTACATGATGAACTGCTTTTTGAAATAAGCCAATTCCTTTTTTTCCAGGGGCATGAATTCCAGCCATGTACCCTAAACCTGTAAAAGCCATCGGCTCGTTAAATACCATCCAGTTTTTTACTTTATCGCCATAGGCTTTTGAAACAATATTAACATATTCGCTAAACCATCCTTCGATATCCCGGTTTGCCCAGCCACCTTTGTCTTCTAAAGATTGAGGCAAATCCCAATGGTATAAGGTGATCCATGGTTCAATTCCTTTTTCAAGGCATGTGTCAATTACTCGATGATAAAAATCTATACCTTTTTGGTTTACAGTTCCGGTTCCTTCTGGTAAAATTCGGGTCCAGGCAGTAGAAAAACGAAATACCTGCATGTTCAATTGCCGGATGATATCAATATCTTCAGGATAACGATGATAAAAATCACAGGCAATATCACCGTTTTCATTGTTATGAATTTTTCCTTTTTTATGGGTAAACCGATCCCAAATGGATTCTCCTTTGCCATCGATATTCCACGCACCTTCTATCTGATAAGCTGCTGTAGCCACTCCCCATTTAAAATCTTTACCAAAATCAGCCTTGCTAAATTCTTTTACAAACCATTCATCCAGCGAGGCCATTAGATGTGGGGCTAGGGATAACCCTGTGACTGTAGCTCCTAGCCGTTTCAAAACTTCTCTACGATTCATTGCTTTACAAAATAATTATTAACCTGCTTTGTTTTATAAGCAGGGCTTTCAAAGATCATAAATCTCTCATTAAATTGTACTTTTGGATCACGAAAAAAATAGGATATGAGTAACGAAGGGAAAACAAAAAATAACATCATTACCGTACTGGCTTTATTATTGTTGGCTTCTGTGGGGGGAAATATATTTCAGTATTTTCAAAATCGGCAGATTATTGTAGAAAAAGAATATATTACAGTTCAGGCCGATTCGCTTTCGGCCCGAAAACAAGAGTTGGAAATTGAATACAACAATGCCATTGCTGATTTGGAACAATATAAAGGCCGTTCTGCAGAACTTGATTCGCTGCTTGCTGAAGCCTATGTTAAATTAGAAGAACAGAAAAAACAAATTGCCCGGCTTATTGAAACCAAACAGGATTACCAGGTTTTGCAACAACGCTATGCAGAGCTACGGAAAACGGCCAACAGCTATTTGGAACGCATTGAACAATTGGAAGCAGAAAACAAACAATTGAAACATGAAAATACGGAGCTGAGTGTTGCACTCAAGCAAACCAAAGAAACCAACAAAGAACTAAAGGGCAAAGTAGATGTTGCATCTCGGCTTAAACTTAACTCAATTACAACCAAGTCGCTCAACGTAAAAAACTCTGGCAAGGAAAAAGAAACAGACAAAGCTGCAAAAACCGAGCGACTTTCCATTACCATTGTGGTGGATGAAAACCCACTGGCTAGCACCGGAAATAAAACCGTTTATCTAAGAATTATTAGTCCAGATGGAAATGTGATGGGAGATGTAAGTCAGGGTGTAAAAAAATTCACTACCGAGTCTGGCAATGAAATACCCTATTCACGCAGTGTAAACATTAATTACGATGGCCAGAAGCTAACCAAGAATATTACGTGGGATCAGGATGTGTTTAACAAAGGGGTATATCAGATTGAGATTTATATAGACGGCGTGCTTGCCGGAACTGATAAAATTACATTGTACTGATGCGTATTTTCAGCCTGGTGTTCGTTTTATGGCTTATTACTGCCTGTAAAAAAAATACGGATAAGTTGCCACAAGGAATACTTTCTGCTGATCAAATGAAAGCTATTTTGGTTGATATTCATTTGGCAAAAGGGGCACGAACACAACAGTTGTTGCCAGATGAATTCATGAAAAACCCTGATAAAGTGTTATTCGAAATTACCCAGGCACATCACACTGATACTATTACATTTCAGGCAAGCTATCAATATTATGTAGCCCGGCCGGAACAGTTTCAAAAAATTTATAAGCAAGTAATTACAGCCATTGAAACCATACCTTAATTAGATAGGTATAATTTCGCGGGCTTTTTGCAAGGCATTGTTAATACCAGCCGGATTTTTCCCGCCGGCGGTTGCATAAAAATCTTGTCCGCCACCTCCTCCCTGAATTTCTTTTGCAATTTGATTAATCATAGTTTTTGCATTCCATCCTTTCTGAACTAGTTCATCACCAAGCATTACCGTAACTAATGCTTTTCCATCTTGTTCAGTGGCCAGTACCGCATAGAGTGAAGGTATTTCTCGTTTTAGCTCAAAAGCAATGTTTTTGATGGAGTCGGCATCTAAATCTAGCCGGGTTGTTAGAATGGATATCCCGTTTTCTTGTTTTATCGATTTTTTCAATTGATTTTTTACTTCACGGGCACGGGTTGCTTTGAATTGTTCCAATTGTTTTTTCAAGGTTTCGTTTTCACGAATTAACGTTTCTGCTCCTTTAAGCGGGTCTTTGGGGTTTTTGAGCAATTGTTTCAATTCATTTAGTAATCCTAGTTCTCCGTTGATGTATTCTTCTGCTTTCTCTCCTGTTATGGCTTCAATACGACGTACTCCTGCTGCTATTGAACTTTCTGAAATGATTTTAAAGTACCCAATTTGGCCGCTGGCTTTTACATGGGTTCCTCCGCAAAGCTCAACAGAAAATTTCGGGTCAAATGTAATTACACGCACATGGCTACCGTATTTTTCACCAAACAAAGCCATGGCACCAAGTTTTGTAGCTTCATCAAACGGAACGTTCCGTTTTTCATCCAAAGGAATATTTTCTCTGATTTTTTCATTTACCAAATGCTCAATTTGTCCTAATTCTTCTTCGGTGAGTTTACTATGGTGTGAAAAATCAAAACGTAAATAATCCGGACTTACCAATGAACCCCGCTGTTCTACATGCGTGCCTAAAACTTTGCGCAGTGCGGCATGCAGCAAATGGGTGGCTGAATGGTTATTCGCTGTTATATTCCGTAAATGTTGATCAACTCTGGCTTCAAATATTTCTTCTGGATGTTGAGGAATCTGGTCGGTGATATGAATAATCAGGTCATTTTCTTTGATGGTATCTACAACTCGAATTTTTTCTTTGGGAGAAATTAGCCATCCTTTATCGCCTACCTGACCTCCGCTTTCTGCATAAAACGGGGTTTGGTCAAGAACAATTTGAACGATTTCTTTGTTTTTGTAATTTACTTTTCTGTATTTTAATATTTTAGAATGAGTATTTAATTTGTCGTATCCCACAAAAGTTACTTGGTTATCATCATGCAATACTACCCAATCACCGGCACTTATTTTGCCTGCTGCTTTGGAGCGTTCTTTTTGTTCTTGCAGTCTTTCTTCAAATCCTTTTTCGTCTACCTGCAATCCTTGCTCATGGGCAATGAGGCGGGTTAGGTCAGCCGGAAACCCATAGGTGTCGTACAGCTCAAATACCTTATCTCCCTGAATAATATTGTCTTTTGCTTGAGCTGAAATTTCACGCAGGCGGTTCAGTCCGGTTTCAAGGGTGCGTAAAAATGAGTGTTCTTCTTCACGAATTACCGTGGCTATAAATTCCGTCTGACGCGATATTTCTGGAAATGTATCCCCTAAAGTTTCATTCAATTCATCTACCAAATGATAAATAAAGGGTTGCTTAAATCCTAAAAATGAATAGCCATAACGAATAGCACGGCGCAAAATGCGTCGAATAACATACCCTGCTCCGGTATTTGAAGGTAATTGACCATCGGCTATGGCAATGCCCACAGCACGTATGTGGTCTGCAATGACCCGCATGGCTATATCTGTTTTTTCATTCCGGCCATATAATTGGCCACTTAATTCTTCCAGACGGTATATAAAAGGAGTAAAAACATCGGTATCGTAATTCGATTTTTTGCCCTGTAATACCATGCACAAGCGTTCAAAGCCCATGCCGGTATCTACATGTTTGTTTGGTAGTTGTTCCAATGTTCCATCGGCTTTGCGATTAAATTGGATAAATACCAGGTTCCAGATTTCAATTACCTGCGGGTGGCTTTTGTTCACTAGTTCGCGACCCGGTAGTTTGACTATTTCATGTTCATCGCGTAGGTCCACATGAATTTCAGAGCAAGGTCCACAGGGGCCTGTATCTCCCATTTCCCAGAAATTGTCTTTTTTGTTTCCGGGTAAAATATGGTCTTCCGGAAGAAATTTACGCCAAAGATTTTGGGCTTCTGTATCGGTCTCTAATTTTTCTACAGCATCACCATCAAAATAGGTAACATACATCCGGTTTTTATCAATGCGATAATGTTGGGTAAGAAGCTCCCAAGCCCATTCAATTGCTTCTTTTTTAAAATAATCACCAAAGCTCCAGTTGCCCAGCATTTCAAACATGGTGTGGTGATAGGTGTCTAGCCCCACCTCTTCCAGGTCGTTGTGTTTACCAGATACCCGAAGGCATTTTTGGGTATCGGCAATGCGGGGGTATTCAATGGGCTTATTTCCTAAAAAAAGGTCTTTGAATTGGTTCATCCCGGCATTGGTGAATAATAGGGTAGGGTCGTTTTTCAGAACCATGGGGGCTGAAGGTACTATATGATGACCTTTGCTTTTGAAAAATTCCAAAAATGTGCGGCGAATGTCTTTGGCGTTCATAAGCTTGCTTTATTATGCTTTATTTGGTGCAGGAGCGGTGGCAAAAATACAGGATATTTTCAAAGCACAGTGAATTTTGAAGTTCGGGCTGTTGAATCAAAATCCCAATCTTTAATGTTGTGAGTTTTTTAAGAAAAATATACGGTAATATTTTATTATTAAATTTAAACTTACATATGAAAAAAATTGTAATCTTAATTTTTACATTTTTAATGTGGAATTTATCGGTTGTATTTACCGAGAAATCATTGTATGCACAGCCTAATGAAAAAACAAAACCGGTACGGGATTTCCGAAGAGTTCAACTTGGAATTAATCTATCTCCAGATGTTTGCTACCGTACTCTAAAGAATATGGATGGCGATGAAGAAACCGACCTTAACATAAGCTCCCATAATAGCATTGAAATTCCTAAAATCAGTTTTACTGGAGGTGTTAATGTAGGGCTTCATTTTACTCGATTTTTTGGTATAGAAACCGGTATTCATTATTCAGACAAAGGCTATCAAACAAAAATATTAAATATGACTCCTCCTCCCGGAGGAGGGATAGACCCAACGGCTTATGAAAAGGTTAGATATAATTATCATTTTCATTATATTGATATTCCTCTGAAATTTTTTTTCACTGTTGGCAAAAGGAAAGTACGTTTTTTAATTTCCGGTGGAATTATTACCAATGTTTTTATTAAAGAAACACAAACTATTTCAAAGTTTTATATGAATTATATTGAAACAGAAACAACAGACACGGAATTTGATTATAAACGGATTAATCTATCTCCTATGCTAGGTTTGGGAATTGATTATAGAATTACTCAAAGAATGAATTTGCGGATAGAACCGGTTTTTCGGTATGGAATACTTAAAATTATTGATGCCCCCATAACTGGATATTTGTACAACGTTGGATTAAATATTGGCTATTATGTTGGATTTTAAAAGCTTATTGATAAGCATTCATCATTTTGAATACTACTTTGTAATTAAACATTAGCCATAGGTTTTCTACTTCATGAATTAAAAATCAAAGTAGTTTGATATCTTCGTAATAGCATGATTAGCCCAATCGGTCATGTCGAAGATTAAATATTATTACAATACCAAAACCCTGCGTTACGAACGCTATGTAGAAAGCTGGCAAAAAAAGCTTCTAAGGGTTTTGTACGTCATTGCTACAGGTGTAGTATTTGCTACGGTAGTAATAATATTGGCTTATCAATACATAGATTCTCCAAAAGAAAAACAGTTGAAGAGAGAGATTGCTAATCTTGAATTTAATTATTCGCTGTTGAACGAAAAATTAGATAGGATTGAAGCAGTCATACAGGATTTGGAACAAAGAGATGATAATATTTATCGAGTGATTTTTGAGGCTGAGCCGGTTCCCAAAGAAATTCGCCAGGCAGGATATGGAGGCGTGAATCGCTACAAAATGCTTGATGGGTATGCCTATAGTGAACTAATAAAACAAGTAACGCGGCGGGTAGATCGTTTGGCTAAACGAACGGTAGTGCAAAGTAAATCATATGATGAGGTATGGCAAATGGTAAAAAATAAAAACAAAATGTTGGCTTCCATTCCAGCCATTCTTCCAATTTTGAAAAAAGACCTGAAATTGCAAATTAATACATCGGGTTTTGGTTATCGTATTGATCCAATATATAAAACCGTGAAGTTTCATGCCGGGATGGATTTTGTAGCAGATGTGGGTAAACCGGTGTATGCTACCGGTGATGGCGTGGTAGAGTTTGCTGGTGCCGATGACTCGGGATATGGTATTCATGTAATTATCAATCATGGATTTGGATATAAAACACTCTATGCACATTTTTCTGAATTAAAATGTAAACAAGGCCAAAAAGTAAGACGAGGTGAATTGATTGGATTGGTAGGAAATACAGGAAAATCAGTAGGCCCTCATTTGCATTATGAGGTGAGAAAAAATGGGGAACCGGTTAATCCGGTAAATTATTATTTCAGCGATCTTTCTTCTGAAGAATACTTGCAAATTCTGCAAAAAGCAAATCAGCCCGGCCAAACACTTGATTAATTCTTGGCTTTAAGATGTATTAATTTATTATTGATTTCCTCATTATGGCTGGTTATATATTGACAAAACTAATTTCTTAACATGTAAGAATTATGTAAAAAATTTAAAACGCATATTAGGATAAAATACTTTTGATATTGAACCAAAACATTATTAGTTATGAAAAAGATTTTATTCCTTCTTGTTTTAGTTGTGAGTATAACCTTGGGATATTCACAACCATCACTAGATTTGACTTCACCCAATGGAGGTGAAGTTTGGCAATCGGGTTCTTCGTATAATATTACGTGGACTTGCTCCGGTTGTGGGCCAACGGTGGATATTAATCTTTCTGTGAATGGTGGCATGAGTTGGAATCCCATAGTTACCGGAGCTCCCAATACCGGAAGTTACACGTGGAATATCCC
>JAOABX010000069.1 GCA_026418175.1 Flavobacteriales bacterium | reverse complement strand
ATATCAATAAGTCAAAGAATGAAAGCAAATCACAACATTCAGCATATTCAATGCAAATATTCTGAGCTGTAACAAATATCAATAAGTCAAAGAATGAAAGCAAATCACAACTAAAAGGGTTGAAATATTTAATCATTCTTCGCTGTAACAAATATCAATAAGTCAAAGAATGAAAGCAAATCACAACTCAGATAGTTACCAAAGTAACAGACATAATGCTGTAACAAATATCAATAAGTCAAAGAATGAAAGCAAATCACAACAGATTAAATATCCACCTACTAAACCTAAAAGCTGTAACAAATATCAATAAGTCAAAGAATGAAAGCAAATCACAACAAATCTTTAGTTTTTCGAATATCAATTAATGCTGTAACAAATATCAATAAGTCAAAGAATGAAAGCAAATCACAACCCCTATATCCACCCTTTGTTTGCGAATATTGCTGTAACAAATATCAATAAGTCAAAGAATGAAAGCAAATCACAACATTCAAACAAAGGATGATACCTCTTTGTATGCTGTAACAAATATCAATAAGTCAAAGAATGAAAGCAAATCACAACTTTAAAGTTAATCAGGCGACGGCGATAATGC
>JAOABX010000068.1 GCA_026418175.1 Flavobacteriales bacterium | reverse complement strand
GAATACTACTATCAATGTCTAAGGTGAAGTTGTCAAAATGAAGATTTTTGAAAAACCAGTTCAACAACCCGGTAAACACCCTCTGATTGGTGGCTTGATCAAACTTATTGAAAAAGCGTTGAAAGGCTTTGTGTCCGGCCATCCTTTTAAAGTTCCAAAACTTCCTTATTACCTCATCTTGCCGGGTTACTTCCGTATGTTCAAATTTATTTGCACCACACCATATACTTGTAATAAATTGTTTAATAAGTTGAGTAGGAGAATATCCTCTGTTACTTCCCTGTTGGGGTAAAGGTAAATGATCAAGGCAAGCATCAAAATCCATTTTTTCCAACATCTTAATCAACATCAAGATGCCTGACCAAGGAGTGATTTCTTTATCTGTAAATTCTATTTTATAGTCCATTTTTACCGTAAGATTTTCTTACATTAAAATTCAACTAAATTTTGTAAAATCAGAAAACGTTAAATAATTGTTTTTTAAAAAGATAATAACAAAAAATCCTAATGACCGCCATTAGAAAATTATCCCTAATGACAATTTTGGGATAAATACTTGTGGAGGGATATTTATTTCATCATCGCAGATATACCATGCGTTGCCAATAATTACTACAATGCATAC
>JAOABX010000067.1 GCA_026418175.1 Flavobacteriales bacterium | reverse complement strand
TTTTAGTATAGTGTGGACATCACCTTATAATGATGTTACCCAAAGTATTTGTTTTGGAGATTACAACAATGATGGTTGGTTAGATATATTAGAGGGTAATGATGGATATAACAGGTTGTACAAGAATAATGGAGGAAATAGTTTTAGTATAGTATGGCAGTCAACTATTAATGCAAATACCTATAGTATTTGTTTTGGAGATTACAACAATGATGGTTGGTTAGATATATTAGAGGGTGATTGGGGTGGATATAACAGGTTATACAAGAATAATGGAGGAAATAGTTTTAGTATAGTATGGCAGTCAACTATTAATGCATATACCCAAAGTATTTGTTTTGGAGATTACAACAATGATGGTTGGTTAGATATATTAGAGGGTAATAGTGGGATTATAACAGGTTGTACAAGAATAATGGAGGAAATAGTTTTAGTATAGTATGGCAGTCAACTATTAATGCAAATACCCCAAGTATTTGTTTTGGAGATTACAACAATGATGGTTGGTTAGATATATTAGAGGGTAATGATTGGAATTATAACAGGTTGTACAGGAATAATGGAGGAAATAGTTTTAGTATAGTATGGCAGTCAACTATTAATGCAAATACAACAAGTATTTGTTTTGGAG
>JAOABX010000066.1 GCA_026418175.1 Flavobacteriales bacterium | reverse complement strand
CTGCAGGAACTGCCCCTAACAATGTTACTCCGGGCCATTATTGCTGGGATGGAACAAGATGGCAGCGTTTTATGGATGGACCTCGTTTTTTAAGTGTGGAAAGTACCGGTTCAATAATAAATAATGCTACGTGGCAAATTTTACCTGGAGCCAGTATAACTTCTACATGGAATGCAGGAGATATTGTATATATAAATTATTCTGGTGTACATGCTTATTCTAGCGGAACTGGTTATGCATGGATTGATACAGCTCCATTTGTCAATGGAACAATGATAGCAGTGGGTGGTTATACACGTACAGAAATAAACAGCACTACACCTTGGTATATCCCATATGCTAGTATTGCAGTTTACACAATACCAACCACTGGCTCATATACTTTTGATATAAGATCAATCAGAGTGGGAGGTACACTTAATGTTATGACTGGAGGAAATTCGACACAAGTTACTGAAGCTATTTTAACATTAACTACAATTCGTCCATAAATAGATAAAAATACAATTTAGAACTATGAGAAATTTTTATATTGGGATAGTTTTTTACAAAAGTTGGCTTTCTTTCAACCTGACCACCACCCAAATTTCCAGGGAATCGGAAAGAGAGAAAAAAGTTCCTAGCCAAGTTGTATAATTA
>JAOABX010000065.1:527-673 GCA_026418175.1 Flavobacteriales bacterium | reverse complement strand
TTTTTATTTTTTAAGACGATTATCTTGCTCTTATCAAGATTCAACCAATCAATTCCAAATTCCTCACAAAACTTATAAAATTTCCCATTTTCTAAAAGATCGTTAACTATTTTTGCCTTTCCCAACGAGGTCGTGATTATGTAAAT
>JAOABX010000065.1:235-517 GCA_026418175.1 Flavobacteriales bacterium | reverse complement strand
GCTTTTTCGCCCTCCCGCTATTGAGCAGTGAATCACATTGTTTCTGTCTTCCGTCATCTCCCTCAAGAAATTCAAAATTTGATTAGATGCAGATAGATTGTCCTCAATTGTCTTTATGTCGTCAAGCTCGCTTCCATTTTTATTTTTTAAGACGATTATCTTGCTCTTATCAAGATTCAACCAATCAATTCCAAATTCCTCACAAAACTTATAAAATTTCCCATTTTCTAAAAGATCGTTAACTATTTTTGCCTTTCCCAACGAGGTCGTGATTATGTAAAT
>JAOABX010000065.1:0-226 GCA_026418175.1 Flavobacteriales bacterium | reverse complement strand
CTCCCGCTATTGAGCAGTGAATCACACTGTTTCTATCTTCCGTCATCTCCCTCAAGAAATTCAAAATTTGATCAGATGCAGATAGATTGTCCTCAATTGTTTTTATGTCGTCAAGCTCGCTTCCATTTTTATTTTTTAAGACGATTATGTTGCTCTTATCAAGATTCAACCAATCAATTCCAAATTCCTCACAAAACTTATAGAATTTCCCATTTTCTAAAAGATC
>JAOABX010000064.1 GCA_026418175.1 Flavobacteriales bacterium | reverse complement strand
GCGTAATAATTCGCCAAATTTCCGGCTTTGGTTCCACCGTATTCATCAATCACCTGCAGGAAACCGTAAAATTCACCTTCACGGCCGTTTAATGCTAGGTTAAAAGAATCTTTATCAAAGAAAAATTCAGCCGTAAAAAGTTCTTCCAAGGCCTTTTTTTCTTTAGGCTTTTGAATCATTTCAGTATAATACATATAGCCGCCCACTAATGCAACCACGGCTCCCAACACGATGGTGATAACTTTTTTATTCTTATTAAAAAACGCTTCCAGTTGCTGGTACGTAGAACCCAAGTCAACAATTGTTTCGTCTGCTTCAGGATGTTTTTTGCTCATTGCATGAGAATTTGAGCTGCAAAAATAGTTTTTTTTCTATTACATAAGTCATTTTATTTGGCGGCTTTTCGGCGTGCTACGTTTATAGTGTCCTTGGGGCTGCCAAGCAGGGCTATGGCTGCGGGGGCTTTCTGCCGTTCCGCCTCCTCGCCTTAGCCCTGCTAAGCAGCCTCTGCGGCCAGCTACCACTCCGCCCGCCCGCCGGAATACAGAGCGGAGAATGAGAAACAGAATGAGAGCGTGAACACGGTATTCTCCGTTCTCATTTTCACGCTGAGTTCGCGTCGGGTCAGTTCGAGTTCCGCCTGAAAGGCGGAGTATCGAGAACTGTGCGTTGGGAATATTAGACAA
>JAOABX010000063.1:330-686 GCA_026418175.1 Flavobacteriales bacterium | reverse complement strand
TCCTATCCTTAATATTGTCCTTACCCCAGCCATTTTTAACATTATCCTTATCTCTATCTTTGTCTTTATTGTTACCTTTATCCTTATCCTTTGAGGGTAACGGTGTAAATATATTTTTAGGTGTTGAACCTGATTTTGGGGAATGCTTGACTTTTTCTGTATTCTTCCCTCGTTCTTTATTATTATTATTATTATTATTATTATTATTATTATTATTATTATTATTAGGCTTACCGGGTTTCTGAGATTTGGCGTTATCCCTGATGGATTTTAAAATCTCCTTAACGGGTTTGTTTTTCAGGTCATCGGCTTTCAAATCGGGCTCAAGCTCTAGAAGCTTCTGAACAAGCTTAAGC
>JAOABX010000063.1:0-320 GCA_026418175.1 Flavobacteriales bacterium | reverse complement strand
TGGAGATATGCCTTGCTTAATGGCTTCGCTGCGACTCTTTTCGTTTGCCTCATCAACCACAACTTCAGAGCTGATTTTCTCCGATTTGAATTTTTTCTGTACTGTGACTGCCACTTTTGCCTTTAGTTTTTTGTTTTTACTGTCACTGGTGCTTGTAACCGTTAGCATTATAGCATTGGTGTTTTCATCTTTGAGGTAGCCGTTTTTAACTGCACTTCCAACTAGTTGTTCAACTCCCTGATCCAGCGTTTTATTTTTAATGGATAATTCATTTGCGATCTTTTGTGCATCTACATTTAAAGCGGTGACATCAATAACCC
>JAOABX010000062.1 GCA_026418175.1 Flavobacteriales bacterium | reverse complement strand
CAATACTGTCCTGTACATTTATGCTGGCACCCAGATGATAACAAATGTCAAATCCATTCTTAAATAGTGCTTCAAGGGTCGGTACATCTTTTATGTCACCCTTAATGAACTCTGCAAGATTTATGTTTCCGGCAAATTCCTTAAGATTTGCTTCACTACCATTGGAAAGGTTGTCCAGAATCCACACCTTATGTCCATCCTCCAACAGCTTTTTCACTACCCAGCGTCCAATAAATCCGGCACCGCCGGTAACTAGTATATTCATTTCAAAACACCCTTTCGCAATTTAATTTTTTGGGGTTATAGGGGGACGTGGAATAAAACCTGAAGGTTTTATTCCACGTCCCCCTAATTCAGCCCCTTCCCTGCCAGGGAAGGGGTATGGGGATGGGTCACATTTTATTAATAATATCCTTTACATTCTTAATTACGTATTCCACATCTTCGCTTTCCATTTTTGGATAAAGCGGCAGAGTGATAATCCCCTCATAAAGGCTTTCTGCATTCGGGCACAAGCCCTTTTCATAACCCAATCCTTTATAATAGGGATGGTAGTAAACAGGAATATAATGCACATTCACACCAATATTCCTGCTTCTAAGCTCCTCGAATACTTCTTTTCTTTTTGAAGCCAGCTCTCCCGGCTTTAGCTGTATTACATATAAGTGCCATGCCGAATCGACACCTTCCTGCTG
>JAOABX010000061.1 GCA_026418175.1 Flavobacteriales bacterium | reverse complement strand
AAATATACACAGTGCCAAGAGGCACTGTGTATTAATCACCATAATCAACTAATTTTCCTGCCCCATAGCAACCTTTTTATAAAGTACCATCTGGATCTAAATGCATATAATACTGTCCTGCTGGTGCTCTATCTGCTCTTAAAGGTACAAAATTTTCTTTATCCCCTGTCCCTGGAGGCATTAATTTTGATAGATAATCTATTCTTTTATCTGGCCCAATAACATCTTGATAAACCTCAGCCCATAAAGGTCTTTCAGAAGTTGTATCATTAAATCCAAATGTCTTCATATCTCCATTTTTATGTACAACATTAATACTATCTGAACCACTTTGCCCTTTATATATTGTTATGCTGACAACTTGATATGCTCTGACAACTGAAATAGTTAATAAAAGAACCATAATTGTTGAAAAACACTTCTTTTTTCTATAATTTATTAATCTCATATCTTTAACCTCCTAAATTATTATTGTAGTGCACTACAATAATAATAATAATAATAATAATAATAATAATAATTTGTCAATATTTTCTATACTTAATTTATTATGGATAAAAAAGTATTTTATACCTTAAATTTATTTTGTATATTAGGCTAAAAAGTAAGCCATAGGCTTTACTTTTTAGCCTATGGCTTTTACTCATCCTTATAAACTTCATACGCCCTGTCTACATACATAATACCGTCTAAATGGTCTATCTCG
>JAOABX010000060.1 GCA_026418175.1 Flavobacteriales bacterium | reverse complement strand
CGAGTAGTAATAGACCTCCCTCCAATACTTGCAGCAGCAGATTCGATTATTGTATCAAAATATATAGATGGAATAATATTATTGATAAGGGCTAACAAAACCCAGAAACCATCTTTAAAAGTAGCGTACGAGAACATTGTAACATCTTCGTCAAAATTGTTAGGTATAGTTATCAATGGAATCAATGAAAAATATATGGGTTATTATTATTATTATTATTATTATTACTATTACACGCAAGATGGTTCAAAAAGAAAGAGAAAACATACAAAAAATCATGAAAGAGAAAAACAATAGAAAAAACAATCGACGAAAGTCGATTGTTTTTTCTAATTTATGTTAAATTCTAATTACCCTCCTTTGAAGCATACATTTGTAACATAAAAGATAATAACATGAAATTATTTTTTTTGTGCTTTTTTGATAAAATAATATGTGTAAATTGGATAAGGTATAAGGTTGGGGGTATTTGCGTGTTAGATATTCATAATCATATTCTTTATTCAGTTGATGATGGTGTGGAAACACTTGAAGAATCTTTGCAAATTCTACAAACTTACAAAAACATGGGCATAAACTATATTATACTCACTCCTCATCTTAATCACCCTACTGTAAAAAGTGATATTCATACAATACAAAATCATTACAATCTCTTGATTGAAGCTTCCTTAGACATGAAAGTAAAATTGTTTCTTGGAAGTGAACTTTATTTAACACCTCGTAT
>JAOABX010000005.1 GCA_026418175.1 Flavobacteriales bacterium | reverse complement strand
GCTCCAGAGAATCCAAGGGCGTTGAGCAATTACCGGGAGTGCGCTGGTATGCTTTAAATATAGAAGAAGAACATCCTGTTTTTCCTACGATTTCAGAACCACTTCACGGATTAATTTATGCACCCGGAAGTATTAACCTTAAGCCTTTTAGAATGCTAAAACCCGAAGATTTTGAACGGGATTGGAATGTGAATGTGTTGGGAGCAGTGCGCACATTTCAACAGTATTATCCATCTATGCAGGCTGCAGGTCGAGCTTCAGCATTGCTTTTTAGCACTGTAGCAGTACAAACTGGTATGCCGTTTCATGCTTCTATAGCTGCAGCTAAAGGAGCCTTAGAAGGGCTTATGCGCTCACTGGCCGCTGAATGGGCTCCGAATATTCGAGTAAATTGTATAGCTCCTTCGCTTACAGATACTCCTTTAGCTTCAAGACTACTATCAAGTGAAGATAAAATTCGATCGGCACAGGAGCGGCATCCCTTAAAGATGATTGGTAAACCAGAACATTTTGTACCCTTGGCCATGCATTTATTGCATCCGGATAATTGGATTACAGGACAAGTGATACATATTGATGGTGGAATGTCTAGTATAAGAATTTAAAAAAATGAAAACTTTTCATTTGAAGGAAATTGCAGAACTGGAAAAAAATTTCAGAAGAAACTTGATAAATTCCATTACCGGATTTAAACCATTGCATTTGTTGGCTACCCAAAATCGGGAGGGGAATCCAAATTTGGCTTTGTTTTCATCGGCAGTTCACGTAGGTGCTGATCCTCCATTGATTGGTTTGGTGTTTCGGCCTCTTACGGTACCACGCCATTCGTATGAAAATATTCGTGCCACAGGATATTATTCCTTAAATCATGTACCGATTTCTATAATTCAACAAGCACATCAGTGTAGTGCACCATACCCGGCCAATGTTTCAGAATTTACAGTAACCGGATTGCATGAAGAACAATCGTTAGAATATCCCATTATCTATGTAAAAGAAAGTCCAGTAAAAATTGGATTGCAATGGGTGGAAGAATATACCGTTCAAGCGAACGGAACCATTTTTATGGTAGGAAAAATTGTAGAAATTATCATGTCAGATGAAGTAATTAGCAAGGATGGATATGTGGATTTGCAAGCCTTGCAAATAACAACGGTATGTGGGTTAGATGGCTATCACTCCACGCAAAAAGAGATGCGTTTACAGTATGCTAAAATTGATCGGGAAAGTGAAAAAATTTCTTGGAATTATGGCACATAAAAAATTGCATCTGCCAGAAAAAATTTGTGCAGTTTGTCAACGCCCTTTTCGTTGGCGTAAGAAGTGGGAGCGGGTATGGCATGAAGTAAAATATTGCAGTGATGCATGCAGAAAAAAATCAAAATACCATTATCTATCTGAAGCATGAAAAAAGTATTGTTTTGGTTTCGAAATGATTTACGATTGCACGATCATGAGTGGATTAGCGAAATAGCATCAAAGGCAGATGTTTTTTTGCCTGTTTATTGTTTTAATCCCGATGATTTTGGAATGTCTGTGTTCGGATTTGAAAGAGTGGGGATGCATCGTAAGAAATTTATATTGGAAAATGTATGGGCATTAAAACGCAAGTTACAAGAAAAAGGAAGTGATTTGTATATAGCTTGGGGTCGGCCGGAGGAGGTTATTCCGGAGTTGGCAATAAAATTTAGTCCGGATGTAATTGGTTTTGAAAAAGAATTTGCTTGGGAAGAACAACAGGTTGAAATTCGTTTAGTGAACAACATTAATAACCGGTGGTTTGTAAAAACCTATTACGGAAAATCGTTGATGCATCCGTTAGATTTGCCTTTTTCTATCACTAAGTTGCCTTTTCAGTTTACTGAATTTCGTAAGCAAGTAGAATCGAATTGGGTTATTCGAAAAACATATTCAGAACCAGTTCATTTACCTTTTTGGCCAAAAGAGATTGAGCATAAAAGCGGATTACATGTATTGCCTGTAAGTATTTTGCAAGCATTAGAAACTTTGCTAACTCCCTATTCATTTGCAGGAGGAGAAGATGCTGCGTTGATTCGATTGCAACATTACTTTTGGGGAACCCAACAATTAGCCAAGTATAAAGAAACTCGTAATGAATTGTTAGGTACAGAATATTCATCACGTTTATCACCTTGGCTTAGCATAGGAAGTCTTTCTTCACGGCGTGTATATGAAGAAGTTAAACGTTTTGAAAAAGATATTACAGCCAATGAATCAACATATTGGTTGATATTTGAATTGCTTTGGAGAGATTTCTTTCGATGGGTTACCTGGAAATTTGGAAAGAGAATTTTTTATTTAACTGGTATTACCCAAAGAATAAGAAATTGGGTTGGAACATTTGAAGATTTTGAACGATGGAAAAATGGAGAAACCGGAGTGCCTTTAGTAGATGCTTGTATGACAGAACTTAAGCAAACTGGTTATTTAAGTAATCGGGGGAGACAGTTGGCAGCAAGTTTTTTGGTGAACGACTTGCGGTGCGATTGGCGTTGGGGAGCCAGTTGGTTTGAACATTGTTTGGTGGACTATGATGTATGCAGCAATTGGGGGAACTGGATGTACATTGCCGGCGTTGGCAACGATTCACGGAAAGATCGGTACTTTAAAATTGAAAAACAGGCAGCACAATACGATGCGCAGGGATTGTATGTAAAAACATGGCTAACTAATAAATCATACCATGCGTTGGATAGGTATTGACTATGGAGCAAAAACTGCTGGTACTACCTGTGTAGCATGGGAAGAAAATAATGAATTACATGTTGTAGTATCTGAAAAAGGTGAAGATACAGATGCTTGGCTAGAGGCAATTATTAAAATATATAAACCTGATTTTATTTGCATAGATGCTCCTTTGTCTTTGCCAGGAGGCTTCTACAATAAATCGGACAATTTTTTTTATAGAAAATGTGACCAGGAATTACAAGCCATGAGTCCTATGTTTTTAGGAGGGCTAACCGCAAGAGCTATGCGTTTAGCTTATATATGGAAATTGAATGGAATTTCGGTATACGAAGTATATCCCAAAGGCTTGGTTTATAAAGCATACGAGGATTTAATTTTTTGTTATAAAATGAAAGATCAAATACCGGAATTTTTATTTCGATTGAAAAAAAAATTAAAGATTAATATTCCTGATAATATCCACACCTGGCATCAGGTTGATGCCATATTAGCATGGATATCGGGATGGAGAATATCGAAGGGAAAGTCTATAATTTTTGGACAATTGGAAGAAGGAACCATTCATGTATGAAACCACAAAAAGATAGCTATACTACCTTACGATTAATTCTTGGTGACCAATTAAATTATCTGCATAGTTGGTATCAAGAAAAAAATGATTCAGTGTTATATGTAATTATGGAAGTAAGGCAAGAAACCGACTATGTAAGGCATCACATTCAAAAAGTAATTGGTTTTTTTGCTGCAATGTATAATTTCGCCCAATGGCTTTCAAAGCAGGGGCATCATGTATATCATTTGAAAATAAATGATCCGGAAAATGATCAATCCATCACTAAAAATTTAGACTGGTTGATGGATAAATATAATATTCAAAGGTTTGAATACCAATGGCCGGATGAGTATCGGTTAGATGAGCAAATCAAAGCATGGTTATCATTAAAAAGTATAAAAACTATAGTGTACGATTCTGAACATTTTATAACTACACGCGATGAATTAAAAGAAATATTTAGGGGGAAGAAACATTTTTTAATGGAAACCTTTTACCGTAATCAACGAAAGAAGACGCGAGTTTTGATGCTTGAAAATAAACCCCTTGGTGGAATTTGGAATTATGATGCAGAAAACAGGCATAAATATTCAGGAAAAGAACTCATTCCACAACCTTTGTTATTTTTCAAAGATTTACGTTCTATCGAAAAAGAAATCCATACATCTGGTATCAAAACTATCGGTTCAGTTGATGCAAAGAATTTTACATGGCCGGTAACCCGAAAAGAAAGTTTGGAATTGCTAAATCATTTTATAGAACATGCGCTGCCATGGTTTGGTCATTATCAGGATGCTATGGTACGTAATGCCTGGTTAATGTTTCATTCAAAACTTTCATTTTCGCTAAATACCAAAATGCTCCATCCCATGGAAGTAATACAACAAGTTGAAGATGCTTGGAAAAACAATCCTAAAAGATATCCTTTAGCTTCTGTAGAAGGGTTTATACGACAGGTTTTAGGATGGAGAGAATATGTGCGAGGAATTTACTGGATGCATATGCCTGAATATGCTACGTTAAATTACTTTAAACATCAGGCTACTTTACCAACGTTTTATTGGACGGGCGAAACCCAAATGGAATGTATGCGGCAAACCATTCAAGGTTCTTTGCAACATGCATATGCACATCATATACAACGGTTGATGGTAACTGGTGCTTTTGCCTTGTTGGCAGGGGTTCATCCGGATGAAGTGGATGCTTGGTATTTGGGTATTTATGCCGATGCTATAGAATGGGTAGAAATGCCCAATACCAGAGGAATGAGCCAATATGCTGATGGAGGAATTATGGCTACTAAACCCTATGTTGGCAGTGCCAATTATATGCATAAAATGAGTAATTATTGTACATCGTGTTTTTACAATAAATCTTTAAAATACGGTGAAAAGGCTTGTCCGTTCAATAGTTTATATTGGCATTTTTATCATCGGCATAGAGATAAGTTGTATAACAATCCACGCATTGGTATGATGTATAGAACATGGGAAAAATTTAATTCCGATGAACAGCGACAAATTATAAATCAAGCAGAAAAATTTTTGTCTGAAGTCGAAAAATTGTAACAATATTATTTCAAATTAGCCCATCCACTCTGTCGTTGTAATTTAAGCATTTGCAGCAAGGGAGACTTCACATTGATAGTAAACATGTAGCTTTGTCGTATGCCAAACGGAATGATGGATACCCGCATTTCCCAGCAATGCAAATCTCGAAAAATATTTATTTGTGAAGTAGTGAAACGTTTATTCTGTATGTCGTAATTCAAATTTACACTCACTTTCCATTTTTGTGTAATATTTACATCGCCTTGAATGTTAATGGCATGCGTGATAGCCTCTTTATCCAAAGGTTTATTGTAGCTGATATTATACCCTAATGATAAACTATACGGAATATTAAAGTCCACATAATTGTAATAATCCGGCTGATTAGCAATCATTTGCTGGGCTTGTGATAAGCCTTGTGTAGCCTCTTGTTTTCGTTTCGATTCACCTCGTAGTGTGAAGTTAACATTCAGGCTGGCCTGGGTTAAACGTGTTAACTGTCCGTTTTGTGTTACCTGAAACCGATTGATGCGTACAGCTTGCCCATTCACTATTTCATACGCATACGGATCGAAAGAAAATGCAAAGTTGATTCCAATCATGTTTAACAATGTAGTTCTTCCGGCAAGTGCTAAGTTTGAAAGGTTAAGAGAATCCCTGGCAAAATCATAATTCATGCCCACAGTTAGTACCTCCAGCAAAGGAATTTTTTTCTCTCCAGTAATAGTGTCTTTTTTTGATTTCACTTTCATTTCTAAGTTATTATTGATATTGAAACCCACAGTTCCGCTCATTCCGCTGGGTGAAGCTCCAAACAAACCAATCTGGTTGGGCGAATAGCTTATAAATTCACCATTGGGGCCAAAATATCCTTTAACTATATCGCCCAAATCCGGCCTGAAATTAGCATTAAGCGTCGGTGTCATTACGTGTCGAATGGCTTTTATTCCGCCTTTTTTAAACGTAAACATTCCGTATAGAATAGTAGTAAGAGAAGCAGATGCATTCATTTCGCGGGTGCTAAAGAAACCTCGAATGGTATCATTTACCATCAATTGCTGTGCTGGATCAAAAACTTTGCGAAGATTTGCAAAATGCCATTTTTCAACATAGTTTATAGATGGGGTAAAGGTGATGTATTTTAATAATTTGAGATTTGTACTAATACTCATCCGTTGCTGGATACCGTTGTTCATATTTTTTAATACACCTGTAAAGTCACGGGCAAACATGGTATCAATGGTATTGATGTCGTTACGAATATTCATGGAATACGTAACTCCAATATTTTCATACCATCGCAATTCGCCCACTTGTTTTTTGCGTTTAAATGGAAAGAATCTGGTTACATTAAATACAAAGTCAGGAAGGCTAATGTTCACTTGCCTTGTTTGCGTGTTTTGATTATGCCGTAGGTTCAGTGAAATGCTCAGCGGCGTGCCCCGAAATGTTTTAGAAAAAGCAATGTTTGATTGAAACTGGTTTTGTACGATGCCCTGCACATTGCTGGCATTAAAAGTATTGAACGTACCTGAAACAATATTTACAGCGGCATTAAAAGTGATGGTAGGATTGGATTTTGGATCTTGCGAATGGTTCCAAATAATTTTAAAATCGCGATTTTGTCGGAAGTCAGTGGCTATTTGCGGATCACCATATTGCAGTTGAGAAAAACCTAACCCGAAATTTCCGGAATATTTATACCGTTTCTTATAGTTCATCAGTGCCCTGGCACCAAAACTCAGACTAGTGTATATATCCCCGTTAAGTGTAAGATCCAGGTAATCGTTAATGGCAAAATAGTATCCTAAATTACGCAGAAAAAAGCCATAATTAGCCAATTCTCCGTATTCTGGTAAAATAAGTCCGGATGATTTACTTTTTTGAGTAGGAAAGTATCCAAATGGAACTACCAACGGGGTAGGAATGTTTGCAATACGCAAAT
Organism: Flavobacteriales bacterium; assembly: GCA_026418175.1. Taxonomy (GTDB): domain Bacteria; phylum Bacteroidota; class Bacteroidia; order CAIKAF01; family CAIKAF01; genus BA4. Next base: position 143,231 of record JAOABX010000005.1, on the reverse strand, counting down.
TAGCTGGCCCGGTTACAATTAGCTCATCGGGAATGAGTTTGGCCTTGCTGGTTTGAATATGAAAATGTGGATCAGGGTCTATACAGGTAGTAAATTTGGCGTTTTTTACATAAATAATATCATTATCCATTTTCTTCGCCACTTCGGCATGTAGGTAAGTTTCGCCTTCGTTGGTTACAGCTTCGGTGATAAGACCTTTCCGGGTATCAAAATTGTATAACATGCTTTTGGCATTAAACGATTTCCCATTGTCTGTAAAAACAGGTCTTCCAAACAAATTTCCTGTACTGTCAGTCGTTCCCTGTGCATCCAGTTCTTTTTTATTAAGGTCTATGATTATTCGGTTTGCTTCCAGTTGAATGGTTTGGTAGTTAATTTTAGCAGTATCATAAAGAAACATCACTTTGTTTTTTACATCAAATACTGCTGAATCTTGTGCTTTGTAATCTACCTTGTCTTCAAGGGGGCTTTTTTTGGATTTTTTAACTGTGTCTTGGGGTGGTTGAAGGAAAGCCAATGAATCGTTGTTGCTGGTAAATTTCCCTTTGCCCATGGGGATTAATTTCACAGTATCGCTGTTTAAGCTATCTTTGGTAAGGGCTAATAGGGAATCTGCGATGTTTTTTTTTGCCAAACCGGAGGTACTGTTTTTCTGCTTCTGTCGCTGAGTAGCGCAGGAGAATGTTATTAAAAGTGTGGATAAAATCAACCCTGTATGTATAATCTTCAGCACAGATGCCAGCTAAATTTGCATGAAAATTGTTTATATCCCGATGGCCAAAACTACGCAAAAATCAGGTTCTATGCATTTTCGCCGTCGTTTCATTAATATCAACATGTTGCGGGTTGCCTTCCTGTTACTGATTTTTAGGATAGTATGGATATTGCCGGTTGCTGCCGATAACGACCCTAATCCTGAAAAATTGTATCGTCATTTACTTGGTAAAAAAGTAAAAACTGTAGTAATAGATGCCGGGCATGGAGGAAAGGATCCGGGTTGCCATGGCAATTTTGCCCACGAAAAAGATATTTGTTTAGCTATTGCGCTCAAGCTAGGAAAACTTATAGAAGACCATTACGATGATGTAAAAGTAGTTTACACCCGTAAAACAGATGTTTTTGTTGAACTGCATACACGGGCTAAAATTGCCAACGACAACAAAGCGGATTTATTTATTTGTATCCATGTAAATGCCGGAGGTAACAGCAATGCTTTTGGGGCTGAAACTTACGTTATGGGCTTGCACAAATCAGAAGCCAACCTGGCTGTAGCGAAGCGAGAAAATGCAGCTATCTTGTATGAAGACAACTACCAAAAAGAATATGAAGGTTTTGATCTGAACTCCGATGAGGGAAACATAATATTTTCTTTATATCAAAATAAATTTTTGGAGCAAAGTATTTCATTTGCTTCCAAAGTTCAGCATTTTTTTAAGCATTATGCCGGTAGGCACGACCGCGGTGTGAGACAAGCCGGCTTTTTAGTGTTGGTTCGCACAGCCATGCCCTCCGTGTTGATTGAAACGGGATTTGCTACCCATGCTGAGGAGGAAAAATTCTTGGCTGATGCCGTAGGTCAGGAGATTATGGCTTCCGCCATTTTTCAAGCTTTTACCGAATACAAAAAGGAAGTAGAGGGCGATCAATATGCCGGGATGAAAAAAGAATTTAAGCCCATTGCCCGAAGTGAGTATAAAGGGTATAAATCTTCCGGTAGCACTGCAGGTGATTCCGGAGAACAAAAAATCAAAGAAACATCAGAAAAAGAAAATTCAGAAAACACATCCCAACCCACCGAGATTCGGTTTAAAGTACAGTTTTTGTCTTCACCACGTAAATTATCTCTAGATGATCAAGCATTTAAGGGAATTTCGCAGGTAGAAATGGTAGAGGTAAACGGCATTTACCGGTATACTTCTGGTAACGAAACCACTCTGGAGGCAGCTACGGCTTTGCAAAAATCCATTCGTGAAAAAGGCTATTCTGATGCATTTGTGGTGGCTTTTAATGGTTCGGAACGAATCTCTGTAAAAGAAGCATTAGAGATTCTCAACAAAAAAAATTAATATTGTGGAGTTTATTGTATTTAGGCTATAAACCTTTAAAACCAAATTGCTTTGAAAATAGCCATCACCCGTGAAGTAAAAATTGCTGTACTGGTCATTGCTACATTGGCCGTAGGTTTTTGGGGATTCAATTTTCTCAAAGGCAAAGATATTTTTAAAAAACACCGTGAGTTTTACGCTGTATATAATCGTGTGGACGGGTTGGGTATTTCCAGCTTGGTTACAGTGAACGGTTTTAATGTTGGTGCTGTAACAGACATTCGGTTAATGAATGAACGGCCGGGTTTTTTAGTGGTAAAATTCAGGGTGAGTGAATCAGGTTTGAAAATTCCTAAGGATACAGAAGCTAAAATAGTAAGTTCCAGCTTGCTTGGTTCTAAGCAAATACAATTAATTTTGGGTAGTTCAACCGAGCTTTTACAACCGGGTGATACATTACACACACTCATAGAAGAAGATCTTCAAACCTCCGTAAATAAAATGATTCAACCCTTAAAAGAAAAAGTAGAACGACTCATCTCAAATGTAGATTCAATCTTAGTCCCTATTCAAGCCATCCTCGACGAAGAGGGTACCCGTAAATTGGCAGAAAGCTTACAACGAATTCCTAAAGTGCTTCAAAATCTGGAACGTGCTACACTACGTGTGGATACCTTGATTGCTCAGGAGAAAAACAAATTAGGGCGCATATTTAGTAATGTAGAATCTATCACGGCAAACTTGAGAAAAAATAATGATGTAATTAGTTCTATTTTAGAGAATGTAAATGAAATTACTGATTCTCTGGCAAAGTCTAACTTTAAAGAAACCATTGCCAATGCTACCTCAGTGATTGAAAAAGTAGATAAACTGATGGAAAAAGTTAACCGGGGAGAGGGAACGTTGGGTGCTTTGCTTTACGATGATAAACTTTATCGTCAGTTAGATGAAGCAGCTCAAGGATTAAATAATTTAATTTCGGATATTGAAGACAATCCGGAACGTTATCTACATTTTTCATTTATACATATTAATAAAAAAGTAACTCCTAAACAGCCTCAAAAAACTAAACAAATCAAAGCAAATTAAGGTTGTAAGATTATAAAAGAAAATAGCGCATGATAAGTTCTATTGTTTTTATTCTTGTTTTTGGGACAGCGTTTACGCTGTTTATTATGAAGGTTTTAAAAATCAGAAGAAATATTTTATTAGGTAAAGATGCTGTTTTGGAAGGAACACCGGCAGCTCGTTTAAAAACTATGGCAATGGTAGCACTAGGACAGAGTAAAATGGTAGTTCGTCCAGTTGCAGGCATACTTCATATTTTTATTTACTTGGCTTTTGTTTTTACACAAGTAGAATTGATTGAAATTATTGTAGATGGAATTACCAACGGCCATCGTTCCATTTGGCAATTGCTTGAAAATACAGCATTATCAGGAATATACACCTTGGGTATAAATCTAATAGAAATTCTTTCTATCCTGGCTTTTATTGCTACCATAGTGTTTTTATCCCGCAGAAATATTCTTCGCCTGGCCCGTTTTCAAAAACCAGAATTAAAAGGCTGGCCTTCCCGCGATGCCAACATTATTTTGTTGGGTGAGATTTTTCTTATTGCATGCATCATGCTGATGAACAGTACTGATGTAGCCTTACAACGTTTGGGAGAAACTCATGCAACCGGTACTTTCTTTGTTTCTAATGCTTTGTCGGACATTTGGGCTGGAACCAATGTTCATACTTTGCACTTGCTGGAGCGCATTGGTTGGTGGGGCCATTTATTGGGAATTCTCGGATTTATGGTATATCTCCCTTATTCCAAGCATTTCCATATTTTACTAGCATTTCCCAATACTTATTATACCAATCTTAAACCCAAGGGAAAATTTACAAACTTAGAAGCTGTTACTAAGGAAGTAAAACTTATGATGGACCCATCAGCAGATCCTTACGCTGCTCCTGCTGATCCCAATGCAGCTCCGGTAAAATTTGGCGCTCGAGATGTTACCGATTTGACATGGAAAAACCTGATGGATGCATATACCTGCACCGAGTGTGGAAGATGTACTTCAGAGTGTCCGGCCAATCAAACGGGCAAATTGTTATCGCCAAGAAAAATTATGATGGATACCCGCGATCGGTTGGAAGAAGTTGGAAGAAATATTGATAAACATGGCAAAGATTACAACGATGGTAAATCTTTGCTGGGCAATTACATTACCGAAGAAGAATTATGGGCATGTACTTCTTGTAATGCCTGTGTACAGGCATGCCCGGTCAATATCAATCCGCTCGAAATTATACTAGAATTGCGTCGTGATTTGGTTATGGAACAATCCAAAGCTCCAGCTTCTCTAAATGCTATGTTTACCAACGTTGAAAACAACGGTGCTCCGTGGCAGTTTTCTCCGATGGATCGTGCTAATTGGATAAATGAATTATAAAGAGCCAAGAATTTAAAATATTAAGAATGTCTGAATTAAAAGAAATAGTGGTAAATGGCCAGCGGATTAGTCCGGTATTGCCGGAGCATATAAAAAACTATTTGATTGATATTGATGGCACTATTTGTGAAGACATTCCTAACGAAGAACCGGAGCGGATGGAAACGGCAGCTTTGTTTCCTGATGCACTTGAAACCATTAACCGGTGGTATGATGAAGGACATGTAATAACTTTCTTTACATCGCGAACCGAAGCCCACCGTGAAGTTACTGAGCGATGGCTAAATCGTCATGGTTTTAAGTATCACGGTTTATTGATGGGAAAACCACGCGGTGGCAATTACCACTGGATAGACAATCATATGGTTAGAGCTACCCGATATACCGGTAAGTTCACTGATTTAGTAGAAAAAGTTAAGACCATTCAAGTTTTTGAAGAATAGATTTTTATGGAAGAAAAAATCAAAGTACCTACATGTGCTGAATTGGCTGCCAATGGTGAAACACCCGAGATATTATTTTGGGTTGGATGTGCTGGCAGTTTTGACGATCGTGCCAAGAAAGTAACCAAGGCTTTCGCTAAAATTTTACACCACACCGGAACCAAATTTGCCATCCTTGGAACTGAAGAAAGTTGCACGGGCGATCCGGCAAAACGAGCTGGAAATGAATTCCTGTTTCAAATGATGGCTTTTCAGAATATTCAGATACTGAATGGATATGGAATAAAAAAAATTGTTACCGCTTGTCCACACTGTTTTAATACCCTGAAAAATGAATATCCGGGGTTGGGCGGAGAATATGAAGTCATGCATCACTCTCAGTTTTTGCAACAGATGCTGGATAGCGGTAAGTTAAAGGTACAAGGGGGAGCGTTTAAAGGTAAGAAAATTACATATCACGACCCTTGTTATTTGGGCCGTGCTAACGATGTGTACGAAGCACCCCGCGAAGTGATTGAAAAGTTAGATGTAGCGATAGCTGAAATGCATCGTAGCCGGGCTAAAGGTTTTTGTTGTGGTGCTGGAGGTGCACAAATGTTTAAAGAAGCAGAAAAGGGAAATAAAGAGGTTAACATCGAACGTGCAGAAGAAGCTCTCGGCCTTAATCCTGATGTGATTGCCGTAGCTTGTCCATTTTGTAATACAATGATGACAGATGGAGTAAAGCTTAAAGAAAAACAAGATAGCGTAAAAGTATTGGATATTGCTGAAATGATTGCTCAAGCCAATGACCTTTGATGATTTACACATTCCAGCCTTTGAACTTCCCCTACACAGCCGAATTTGGATTTATCAGGCATCAAGGGCTTTTACACCGGAAGAAGAAATCGTAATTCGTGAACGGGGAACAGGGTTTATCAATGATTGGGCAGCACACGGCACCAAACTTATGGCCGAATTGCAAGTAGTGTTGCATCGATTTATCATTGTAGCAGTTGATGAACAAAAGGCTCAGGCTTCTGGATGTTCTATTGATAAAATGTTTCGGTTTATTCAGCAATTACAGCTTGATTTGAAAATATCATTAATGGACCGTCTTCAGGTTGCATATTGGCATGAGCCTACACAGCAAGTCCGTTCGTTTCCCCTAGCTCAGTTAGAACACTTACTTCATAGCGGAGAGATACAACGATTGACCTTGGTGTTTGATAATACTATCCAGCAATTGGGAGATATTACAACCTGCTGGGTAAAGCCCTTGGAACAAACCTGGTTGAAAAACCACATTCAATCGTTAACACACTAAAATATTATTTGTGAAAGAAATTTTTCACAGAATATTTTTATTTATAATTAGCATTTGTATATTTGCCCCCTGAAAATTGTGTTATGAAAGAAGGCATTCATCCGAAAGAATACAGATTGGTTGTGTTTAAAGACGTATCTAATGATTACGCATTCCTTACTAAGTCATGCGTTAATACAAAAGATACCATTGTGTGGGAAGATGGTAATGAATATCCATTGTTCAAAGTGGAAATTTCCAATACATCTCATCCTTACTTTACCGGTAAGATGAAGCTGATTGACACGGCAGGTCGTGTAGATAAGTTCATGAACCGATACAAAAAGCATACAACCAAAAAAGCTGAAAATAAGTAAATGACTGGTGAATAAATTTTTTAAAACCCTGACAATCAAGTCAGGGTTTTTTATTTTTACCAGCAAACCTATTATATGCATACTGTAATACTATTTGACGATCCTATCATTCGCAGGCATTTATTGCCTTTTACCTATACCAGGCCGGTGGCCGATATCCGTACAGGAATTCTTACCATTCGCCAGCGATGGGAACACTTTCTGCAAGAGCCTACCGCAACAGTTACTGAATCTTACCTACAAACAAAATTTCCATCAGCTTCTGCGCCATTGATATTGGCCATTGCCTCTCAGGTAATCGCATCTTCTCAATTGGTTGAATTTTTGATGTCTGCCAAGGAACAAACCAACGTACTGTTTTTTTCGTTGGATACATGTGTTGGGGGTTGGATTACTGAAGATCGTTGGGAAGATTTTATTACTCAGCGATATGATATTTTTGCCCGAAAGGAATTGTCTTTTCCAGTAAAACAACTGAAGCGAACCTGGGAAATTTTTTCCCGTTGTGGTGAAGAAATTCAAACTGATTTTGAAATTCTAACAACTGGACGAACTTCGCAGCATTTGCCTGCCGGAAATATATTGATTGGCCCAGCCGATCGTTTATTCATTGAACAGGGAGCAGTTATTCAAGCTTCTGTCATCAATACTACCGGTGGACCCGTGTACATTGCTCGTGATGCTGAAGTAATGGAAGGTACATTGATTCGAGGCCCGTTTTCTTTGGGCGAACATAGTCAAACTAAGTTGGGAGCAAAAATATATGGCCCAACTACCCTGGGGCCTTATGTGAAAGTGGGTGGAGAGTTAAATAATGTTGTGATTTTTGGGTACTCTAACAAAGCGCATGATGGTTTTTTGGGTAACGCAGTAATTGGTGAATGGTGTAATATAGGGGCTGACAGTAATAACAGTAACCTGAAAAATAATTATGCTCCGGTAAAACTTTGGAGCTACGTTTCCAATCGATTTGAAAATACAGGCCTTCAGTTTTGTGGGCTCATAATGGGTGATCATAGCAAATGTGGTATAAACACAATGTTTAATACGGGAACAGTAGTGGGTGTAAGTGCAAATATTTTTGGGCCGGGCTTCCCGCGAAATTTTATTCCTTCATTTGTCTGGGGCGGTGCATTAGGATTTACAACCTACAAATTAGCAGATGCTATTGAAACTGCACAACGCGTTTATCAACGCCGTAATTTGACTTTTGATGCCATCGAACAGGCTGTATTTGAAGCAGTTTTTGAACAGTCGGCAGCGTATAGAACTAACTTAAAGTAGGTTTAATGTCAATAACGTATAAAAGCCGAAAAGGAGGCTTTGGAGCCTCCTCTTCGACAACCAACCTACTATGAAAAAAACTAAATTAAGTCAAACTTACAACCTATAAACATATAGGTAATTCAATTGTTTAGCCATTAACATTTTTTTAAGATTTGGCTTGGTTTCTGAATACAATTTGGCCATCAAATTCATCAACAATAATCTTCTGATCTTTGTTCACAGCACCCGATAAAATCATTTTGGATAATTCATTTAATACCTTACGCTGAATTACCCGTTTCAGAGGCCGGGCTCCAAACTGCGGATCATACCCCAACTGGCTTATCCATTGAATGGCCTCTTCGGTAGCTTCTAATTCCACATCGTTGTTGTGCTTCATCATTTCTGCAATTTGGCGGAATTGCATACGTACAATGTTTTGCACATCTTCCCGAGTTAGCGGTAAAAACATTACTGTTTCATCAATTCGGTTTAAAAACTCCGGACGCATGGTTTTGCGAAGCAACTCAAATACCTCATGTTTAGTTTTAGCGATCACTGCATCTCGGTCTTTCATATCCAGGTCTTCAAAATTCTCCTGTATGATGTGTGAGCCAAGATTTGAGGTAAGAATGATGATGGTGTTTTTAAAGTTTGCCACGCGGCCTTTGTTATCAGTCAATCGACCATCATCGAGCACTTGTAATAAAATATTAAATACATCGGGATGTGCTTTCTCAATTTCATCCAGTAAAATTACTGAATATGGTTTGCGACGTACGGCTTCGGTCAACTGTCCACCTTCATCATATCCAACATAGCCGGGAGGAGCTCCCACCAGGCGAGAAACAGAATGTTTCTCTTGGTATTCACTCATGTCAATGCGGGTCATAGCATTTTCGTTATCAAATAGATATTCAGCCAATGCTTTGGCTAATTCTGTTTTACCCACGCCAGTGGTTCCCAAAAAGATGAAAGAGCCAATTGGACGTTTTGGGTCTTGCAGCCCTGCACGATTACGCCTTACAGCATCGGCTACAGCTTCGATAGCCTCATCTTGACCAATTACACGTTTATGAAGTTCTTCTTCCAAATGCAATAATTTTTCGCGTTCGGTTTGTAGCATTTTGCTTACTGGAATACCAGTCCAACGTGAAACAATATCTGCTATATCTTCCGGATCTACTTCTTCTTTGATCAAGGCTTTATCTCCCTGTATTTCGGCCAATTGTTTTTGTAATTTTTCAACTTCTGCTTCTTTTTCTTTGATTCGTCCGTAGCGTATTTCAGCTACTTTTCCGTAATCGGCTGCACGCTCAGCTTGTTCCGCCTCAAATTTCAGGTTTTCAATATCAACTTTGCATTTTTGAATGGCTTCTACAATGTCTTTTTCTTGCTTCCAGCGTGCTTGTAGGCTATTTCTTTCTTCATTCAGGTTAGCCAATTCTTCATTAAGTTTTTCCAGCTTTGCTTCGTTGCCTTCACGCTTAATAGCTTCTCGTTCTATTTCAAGCTGCATGATTTTGCGTTCGATCTTTTCCAGGTCTTCAGGCTTGGAATTAATTTCTAAACGAAGTTTGGCAGCTGCTTCATCTACTAGGTCGATTGCCTTATCAGGCAAGAAACGATCGGTAATGTAACGTTGAGACAATTCAACGGCAGCAATAATGGCATCGTCTTTTATTCGCACCTTGTGGTGGGTTTCGTATTTTTCTTTAATTCCACGTAGTATGGATATAGCATCTTCTGCAGAGGGTTCATCTACATATACTTTTTGAAAACGTCTTTCTAAAGCTTTGTCGTTTTCAAAATATTTTTGGTATTCGTTTAATGTAGTAGCACCAATGGCTCTCAATTCACCACGAGCTAATGCAGGTTTCATAATATTGGCTGCATCCATAGCACCTTGTCCGCCACCGGCACCTACCAAGGTGTGAATTTCGTCAATAAACAGGATGATATCACCTTCAGAAGCTTGGACTTCTTTAACCACGGCTTTCAATCGCTCTTCAAATTCGCCTTTGTATTTAGCTCCGGCAATCAGAGCCCCCATATCTAAGGAATAGATGATTTTAGTTTTTAGGTTTTCAGGCACATCTCCGTTGATGATGCGATGAGCCAACCCTTCAGCAATGGCTGTTTTACCTACTCCGGGCTCTCCAATAAGTATGGGGTTGTTTTTAGTACGACGCGACAGAATGTGTAATACCCTGCGAATTTCTTCATCGCGGCCAATAACTGGATCCAACTTTCCAGATCGAGCTAAGCTATTCAGGTTTTTGGCATATTTTTCCAGTGCATTGTAAGATTCTTCTGCACTATGGCTGGTTACTCGTTGGCCTTTTCGCAAATCATGAATGGCAGCCTTTAATCCCTTTTCGGTCATTCCCTTGTCTTTCAACAATCGGGATACCGAATCTTTGCCGTTGAGCATGGCCAAAAGCAAATGCTCCAGCGATACATATTCATCGCCAAATTCTTTTAGCATGGCAGTAGCACGTTGCAGCAATTGCGAAGCATCGTTGCTCAAGTATGGCTGTCCGCCACTAACTTTGGGATAGCTAGCAATGATAGCATCCACACCATTTGTAATGAGTGTAGGATCTATTTGTTGTTTTTTAAATAAAAAGGGTAATACATTTTCATCTACCTCTAACATGCCTTTTAGGATATGTCCTGATTCAATGGCCTGTTGTTGGTTTTCGAAGGCAATTTGTGAAGCCTGTTGCAAAGCTTCCTGCGATTTGGTTGTGAAATTGTTCAGATTCATATCTACAAAATATTCGTCTGTATATAATCAAATAGTTTTCCAATACAGATTGTAAGGGTTTTACGTGTCATAATGGCGTTTTATTATTATAATGAAAGTCAAATTGACGCAAACTATTCAAGAATCTTGAATTTATGTCGGGTCAATAAAAGCAGAAAAGTAGAAATGAATATTGATATTATTGGGTGAATAACTTCATGATAAAGTTACGTAACAGTCTGTGGTTTTTGTTTTTCTTCGGAGTTAAAATGTGTATTTCATGAATTTGCATTTTATTGCTATCGGAGGAGCAGCTATGCATAATTTGGCGTTGGCTTTACATAAAAAAGGACATCATATAACCGGTTCGGATGATGAGATTTTTGAACCTTCAAAAAGCCGCTTGCAAAGAGCCGGAATTTTGCCACCCACCATTGGCTGGTTCCCAGAAAAGATTCATCTTGGACTGGATGCCATTATTTTAGGCATGCATGCACGCATTGATAATCCGGAATTAATTCGGGCGCAGGAGTTGGGGATTCCCATTTATTCCTATCCGGAATTTATGTATCAAGAAACATCAGATAAAATTAGGGCAGTGGTTGCTGGCAGTCATGGAAAAACGACCATCACTTCTATGATTATGCATGTGTTGAAAGAAAGCGGCCGAAAATTTGATTATTTGGTGGGCTCGTTGGTAGAAGGTTTTGATACCATGGTAGGATTGGATCAATCAAGCACAATGGCTGTGATAGAAGGTGATGAGTACCTGGCGTCTCCTTTACAGCCTATTCCCAAGTTTCATTTGTATCAACCCCACATAGCACTCATAAGTGGCATTGCTTGGGACCATATGAATGTGTTTCCTACGTTTGACCAATATAAAGAACAATTTAGATTATTTATTCAAACCATACAGCCAGGTGGAATACTTATTTGGTGTAGCGAAGATGAAGTTTTGTCGGATACAGTGCATGCAGTAGGCCGGCAGGATATAAAAAACATAACCTATGGATTACCCGCTCATCGTGTAGCGAATGGCCAAACATATTTGATATTACCCAATGCAACAGAGATACCCTTACAGGTATTTGGTAATCATAACCTGATGAATTTGGAGGGAGCGCGTAAGGTATGTGAAGCTTTGGGTGTTTCCTCTGAAGAATTTTACCAGGCTATTACTTCTTTTAAAGGAGCAGCCAAGCGGCTTGAAGTTTTAATTAAGGACGATAAGCGGGTGGTATTTCGTGATTTTGCTCATTCACCTTCAAAGGTAAAGGCTACTGTTCAAGCGGTACAAGCTCAGTTTCCGCATCATCATTTTGCCTGTGTATTGGAATTACATACATTTAGCAGTCTGAATCGTAATTTTTTAAAAGAATATGTAGGCAGCATGCAGGATGCGGCAGAAGCTGTGGTTTATTATAATCCGCATACCATTGCAAATAAACGATTGGAACCAATTACTCCGGATGATGTAAAGGAGGCATTTCAAAAACCATCGCTTCGGGTGATTACGGATCCTGAAGAGTTACGAAATTTTGCAACCCAATTAAATGCATCCAAACGTTCTGTGCTGCTTATGAGTTCTGGCAACTGGGGCGGAGTGGATATGCAAGAAATATTTCTTAACAAGTAAATATCTTACCTATTTAAATGAGATGGAATTAATTAATCGTCCAAAAACTTCAGATTTTTTTGGATGCCTTGCCATCCGGCACGTTTGAGCGGAGAATTCTTAAACAATTTATCAAATACATCAACTGTTATTTCCATCCATTCTTCTTTGCTAAGTTGCATAAGCTGTTCATTCGGTAAAAAGCGTGTTTCATGATGTGGCATTGCAAATCGGTTCCACGGGCAAACATCCTGACAGATATCGCAGCCAAACATCCAGTTTTCAAATTTTCCTTTCATGTCCTGTGGAATTTCTTCACGGAGTTCGATAGTGAAATAGGAGATGCATTTGCTTCCATCAACTACATAGGGCTGTACAATAGCATCGGTTGGACAGGCGTCTATACAACGAGTACAAGTTCCGCAATAGTCTTTAATGGGGCTGTCAGGTTCACATTCTAAATCACAAATAATTTCAGCGATAAAAAAAAATGATCCCATGTTACGGTTGATAAGATTGGTGTGTTTGCCAATCCAACCTAATCCGCTGCGTTTGGCCCAGGCTTTTTCTAGCACTGGGGCACTGTCAACAAATATTCTTCCGTAAAAATTTCCGATTTGTTCTTGCAAGCGAAAAACCAATTCTTTGAGTTTGTCTTTTATGACAAAATGATAATCTTCTCCGTAAGCATATTTACTTATTTGTGGAGCTTCGGCTTGTTGTTTTTTTTCGGGATAATAATTGTATAATAAAGATATGACCGACTTTGCACCTTCAACCAATTTAGTGGGATCTGTGCGTTTATCAAAATGATTTTCCATGTATTTCATTTTACCATGCATGCCACGATTGAGCCATTCTTCTAATTGCCGGGCTTCATCTTGCATGAATTCAGCTTTGGATATACCACAATAATCAAAACCCAAATCTCGGGCTGTGTTTTTGATAATAAGGCTGAGTTGATAGGGGCGTTGCATTCCGGAAAATCAAAAATCAAATAGGGTAGGGTTGTCCAGCGGGCGAATACGGCCCAGGTGCTTGTATGCCTTTTCAAGTACAATGCGGCCACGAGGAGTGCGTACAATAAATCCTTCTTGAATTAGGTAAGGCTCATAAACTTCTTCAATAGTGCCAGGATCTTCACTAACTGCTGTGGCAATGGTTCCTAAACCTACAGGCCCTCCTTTAAATTTATCAATCATGGTGGTAAGGATTTTATTATCCATTTCATCCAGCCCATACCGATCTACATTTAAGGCAGTAAGTGCCATTTGTGCAATTTCAAAAGTGATACTTCCATCACCTTTAATCTGAGCAAAGTCTCTTACTCTTCGCAACAAAGCATTGGCAATACGCGGTGTGCCACGGCTTCTTCGAGCTATTTCGTGTGCAGCATCATCATGAATAGCAATTTTTAATATCGAAGAGGAGCGTTTTACAATTCGTGTTAAGGTTTCTTCATCATAGTATTCTAATCGAGCATTGATGCCAAACCTTGCCCGAAGCGGAGCAGTGAGTAACCCGGAACGTGTTGTGGCACCCACTAAGGTGAAAGGGTTGAGTGAGATTTGAACACTTCGTGCATTGGGCCCAGAGTCAATCATTATATCAATCATATAATCCTCCATGGCTGAATAAAGGTATTCTTCTACCACAGCACTGAGGCGGTGAATTTCATCGATAAATAATACATCATGCGGTTCTAAATTTGTGAGCAAACCTGCCAAATCTCCCGGTTTTTCCAGAACAGGTCCGGAAGTGATTTTAATACCTACCCCCAAATCGTTGGCAATGATGTGAGCCAAGGTAGTTTTTCCAAGCCCGGGAGGTCCATGTAACAATACATGATCCAGCGCTTCGCCACGAAGTTTAGCAGCCTCTACAAATATTCGGAGATTATCTACTACTTTTTGCTGCCCTGTAAATTCATTAAATTCAACGGGACGAAGTACTTTTTCAATTTCTCGTTCAGTATTAGTAAGTCGTTCCTGTCCCGGATCTAAATGCTCATTCATATTTCAAAGATACAAAGAAGAAATTTTGGAATACATACTACAAAGCGGTTTACAATGTTGTAAAAAAGTTGGTGAAATCTTTCAATTACAGTCATTAAAATGGCATTCATTAAATTAAAAAGTAAGGACAAACACTAAAAATAAAAACAGCCACAATCCATCAACATAATGCCAATAGCGTGATAACATATCTATTTTTCGTTTTTCAAACGGGTTGGTAACCATGATTAATTCTGCCACCAAATCTTTAGCACGCATGTAAGTCTTGTATAGTATGGCCAAGAGATAACCCAACCCAAATAATACATGAAAAAAGTGAATTCCTGAAATTACATATACATAAGAAGATGCGACATTGGGATGTAAAGAATTTTGGGTTTTTGAATACAAGTCTATCCAACCTAAAATTTGAGCTGCTCCAAAAGCAAAACCTAATAATAATGTATACAATAAATAGGTAACCGATTTTTTAATATAATCATTGAAGAAGTATTGTTTAGCCTGTTTTAACGTGTAGCTAGAACCCAGCATAATTAAGGTAGATAGAATAAATGCCCGTGGAATTTCCATAGTAAACCGAGAGTTTTCGTCAGAAAATCGCTGAAGGCCGTACATGGTTGTAAGTATAAGAAACAGAAATCCGCTGGCAGCCATTCCTAAATATAACATTACCTGGTAAGGATGTAGTTTACCGGAGGTGGCTAGTCGAATTAAGCTTTCTTTTTTTTTCTGCCGGTCAATCATACTATCAAAATTCAATAAAATCCTAGAAAGATAAAAAATTTTGAAATGTTTTGAAATTCGATAATGAATAAACAGTTTTGTTATGTATTGGTTGTATAATTTATGAAAAATCTTGAACGGGCAAGAATTAAGATGGAGGCTTCTGAATGGAATGCTGCGATGCAGTTTTTAAATTGGGCATTGGACGGTGGAGAAAATCCCAAAGAGGTATTGTACTATATGTGTGTGTGCTGGTTACGAATGGGGCAGCCGGAAAAAGCACTGGAGGTAATAGAAAAAGCCCTTCAGAGATCACCGGATGATGCAATGCTGCTCAGCGAACGCGGTGTGATATATTTTCATTTAGGAAAGAAGAGCCTAGCCCTGTTAGATATGGACAAGGCCGTGATACTTGAACCGAAAAATCCTTACCGATATGCTAGCCGTGCCTTTATTAAAGATAGTCTAGGAGATATAGAAGGTGCTATTCTCGATTATGAAAAGGCAATTGAATTAGATCCGGATGATGCAATTGCATATAACAATCTGGGGTTACTCTTTGAAAAACAAGGATATTTTGAAAAAGCTAAAAAGAATTTTGAACAGGCTGATAAACTGAGCAAACTTGAAAATCAGTTTTTGAAAGTTATACCAGAACAAAAACAAGAATCAAAAGCAACTAAACCATTAGGTACTCATGCTTCTTACGGATGGAAGCAATATCTAAGTGTAATTGGTAAGATATTTACAGATTCAACTACCAGAAAAGAGTTTTGGGAGTATTGGGCAAAACGTATCAGGAAACATTAAATTTTAAATCATAAATAAGAAAAATTTAACACGAATACTACATATGTATTATAGTAAATAAAGAATAGTCGAGTGATTTTTGTGTATAAACTAACTTAAACTATTTACTATGAAAAATGTAGTATCAATTATCTCAACCTTCATTCTTTCATTTATTGTATTTTCAGTAAATGCTGTAGATTTATGTGTAAACGAAAGCGGTAGTGGTGGATGTTATTCATCTATAACAGCTGCTTTAGCTGCAGCTAATGATGGAGATCGCATTATTATTCAGCCAAAAGCCGGCGGGGTGCCTTATACCGAAAACTTAACAATCAATAAGTCCGTTCAGCTATTGTCAAATGCAGAAGGTACATTTTGGGTTATGCAGGGGAATATTACCATAACCCCTGCGGTGGGTCGAAAGATTTCTATTTTACACATGAGAAACATAGTAGGTGATATAACTGCTTCGGGTAATAGCCCTGCTGGTACACGTTGTGAAGTAAATATTATGAATTGTAGAATGGATGATGGAAACATTAATTTAGATTATAACAATTTTAATGTAAATGTTGTATCCAATCAAATCAATGATGGGTCAGTGGCTTTGCGCTACGGGCAAGTAATTGGTAATGAAATTAAAGCTGATGCAACATCTGATTTGCAATCCAGCGCATTTATTTATCTAAATACGGATGGGGTTGCAACCAATGATACATTATATGTTGTAGGTAATAGGATTAATTATCTTACAGATTTTTGTTGTTATGATAATATTAGAGGTATAACCTTAAATTCTTCTTCTCAATTTTTTTATGTTTCTAATAATTTAATTATTGCTCCAAGCACCTCTTATACATATAATTCTTCATACTATTTTGCAGGTATCTTGATTAATAGTGCTAAAAACTCATCAATTGGCCAAAACTTTATTGTAAATAATACTGTTTATTCAACTGCTACATATTACACCTATGGAATTACGTTTAATGGGCATGCATCCAATGCTACTACCAATGTGTTAAATAATTTAATATTATTAAATAATAATTCTAATAATTCATCAATTGTTGGTACTAGTTCTGGTATAATTGCAGCTTCTTACAATTACTCCAATCGCCCATTTTCTAATTTATCTAATAATGGAACCAATAATCTAACTTCCAATACTACTATAAATACATCTACTGGTCAAATGAACGTGGGTTCTGATGGAATCAATGGAGGATATCCGGATCCAGTTTATTATGATTTAAACTTAACGGTAAATGATGTAGGTGTTTATGGAGGATCATACAGCTTGGATAACTTTTATCCAGTTACTGGTTCAGCCCGCGTATATTTTGTACGAGCTCCACGAACAGTACTTCAAAGCGGAACATTGAATATTCGAGCTGAATCATTTGATCGTTAAGCCTGTTCAAAAGGGTAGGAGTATATTTTGTTTAACATCCTAAAACTTTTTGAATATGGCAACCAAAAAATATATACTCATGTGGATGTTATGGTTGTTTGCATTTGGAACAACTATAGCCCAACGCGGATTGCGCCAAGCTGAATATTTCATTGATACAGATCCCGGTGTAGGTCTTGGCACTCCCGTTAATGCAGTGGATGGAAGCATCAATTCAGTCATTGAAGCGTTGTTTAAAAATGGGATATCTCCCGGATCTCCAGGTTTTCATACACTCAATGTTCGTGTTAGGGATAGTGTGGGTACTTGGGGGCCTGTTTTCCGATATGTATTTCATACCACTACATCACTTACACTTAGAAGTATTAATGTAAATGCCGGGGAGTTTTTTTGGGATACTGATCCCGGTGTTGGAAATGGTACGGCATTTCTTGCCTTAGATGGAAGTTTTAATGATGCAATTGAAGTTCTTTCATCTGGAATAGTACCTTCGCCAACTATAGGTATGCATGTGCTACATATGCGTGTTCAGGATAATAACGGTACATGGGGTCCTACGTATAAACATGTAGTAAATGTGGTTAATCCTTTATCTGTAAGAAATATCAGAATTGCTGAAGCGGAGATGTTTTGGGATAATGATCCGGGTGCAGGAAATGGAATCATCATGCTTGCGTTCGATGGTAATTTTAACGATGCTATTGAGGCAGCTGTAAGAAATAGCCCAGCACCATCAATAGGGATGCATGCGCTGCATGTTCGTGTAAAAGACCATTCCGGTACTTGGGGGCCTGTATTCCGAACTATCGTGAATGTTACCGATCCGCTCAATGTTCGCAATATCAGGGTAAGTCAAGCTGAATACTTTTGGAACACAGACCCCGGCCAGGGGAATGGAAATATTTTGTTGGCTTTTGACGGAAACTTTAATGATGCTGTAGAAAGCGTAACACAAAATGGTAGTTTACCTGGCTTAGGTAATCATGTATTGCATATTAGAACGCGAGACCATGCCGGAACGTGGGGGCCTACGTTTCGAACGGTTATTCATGTGTCTGATCTTTTAGCCAAACGTCCAATACGTATTAGAAGCGGTGAATTATTTTTTGATACCGATCCTGGAGCGGGTAATGGCACACCATTACTTGCGTTTGATGGAAACTTTAGCGATGCGATTGAAACTGCCTTACGTTCAGTGACTGCACCTGGATTAGGGAATCATATTTTACATGTTCGGGTACGTGATACCTTAGGTACATGGGGGCCGGTATTTAGAACAATATTGCAAGTAACGGATTCATTACCGAAAAGAAATATTTTAGTAAAACAGGGTGAATTTTTCTTTAATACCGATCCTGGACAAGGAAATGGGTTTCCATTGCTTGCATTAGATGGTAATTTTAATAATGCTATAGAAGCGCTTAAGCAGAGCTGGAATTTTTTCCCGGATACTGGATTTCAGGTTCTAAATGTCCGGGTTAAAGGAGCCAACAATCAATGGGGGCCTGTATTTCGAACAGTAGTTAAGATTTTACCATGTGCAAGTCCTCCGGTTGTTTCTATTTCTCCAAATACCACTCAACAAATTTGTCCGGGTAATATTGTAAATTTTACTGCTACTCCTGGTTTTTCTTCATACACTTGGTTTAGGGGAGGAACCATTGTTGGAACAGGACAAACCTACCAAGCAGATACAATCGGTTACTACCGGGTATATGCCATAGACAATAATGGATGTGGGGTTTTTTCTGCATTTACACAAGTACAGCAAACACCAGTAAATGTAAATATTAATCCATCCGGACCGTTGGCGTTCTGTCAAGGAAATCAGGTAACCCTCAATGCAGGAAATGGATTTGTTTCTTATCAATGGAACACCGGCCATACAACTTCGGCAATAACAGTTAGCTCATCAGGCCAATATATAGTTACTGTTACTAATTCCAATAATTGTATTGCAAAAGATACTGTACAAGTAACAGTTCATAATTTACCAGCAGTTCCTTTAATCACAAGCAGTGGTCCCACCATATTCTGTCCGGGAGGAAATGTGCAGCTTACGGTTAATTCTGCTGATACTTTGTATTATTGGAATACATATGCCACTACTCAATCCATTACGGTGGCTAATCCGGGTACATATACTGTAACAGTAACAAATGCGAATAATTGTACGCGAACCAATAGCATTGTTATTCAACATTATCCTCAACCAATTTCATCGTATAGCAACAATGTTAATATTTGTACAGGCGACTCTGCACAATTATTCGTAAATGGTGGCGTATCATATCAATGGTTGCCAGTAACCGGTTTAAGTAATGCTAGTATCAGTAATCCCAAGGCGTCACCAACTACAAGTACCCAATATAAAGTAATCGTTACAGGTATTGGGGGATGTGTGGATTCGGCATTAATTAATGTTTTTGTTAATCCTTTACCCGTAGTAAATGCTTCGGCTACAATTCCTACGTGTGAAGGCCAGTCGCTTTTACTGTTTGCTAATCCTTCGGGCGCCGGTAGTTACAGTTGGATTGGACCCAATGGATTTGTATCGGCTACTCAAAATCCTGTTATTGCTTCATCAAATATTAGTCATAATGGTATGTACATTGTAACAGCTACTAATCCAGGAGGCTGTTTTTCAAAAGATACAGTAATCGTTAGTGGTATAAATCCTTCACCCACCATTGCTATTTTAGGGAATACTAATTTATGTTTGAATGATACCTTAAATTTAAATGTGGTACCCAATGGATTAACTTATCAATGGACTGGGCCTAATGGATTTTCTGCAACGACACAATCGATTCAAATCAATCAGGTAAACATTTCTAATGCCGGTAATTATATAGTACAGGCAGTTAATTCAAATGGATGTGGTGCTACAACACAAACTAATGTGAATATTGGAGGCGGTAGCTTTACCTTAAATTTATCAGGAAGTAATAATATTTGTGAGGGCAATGCAATTACCATCAACACCTCTCCCAGCAATTTACATTACTACAATTGGACTGGTCCCGGAGGATATGTATCTACTAATCAAAACGTGTACATTAGTCCGGCTCAAGTTGCAAATAGCGGTTGGTATAAGTTAGTGGCAGGCTATACTGGAAATTGTAGTTATACGGCCAAAGACTCAATTTATATCCAGGTAAATACACAACCGGTTGCACAGATTCTGAATAGTCAAAATAATTATTGCGCAGGCGATAGTGTGCAACTAACAGCTGGCTCAGGTGCAAGCAATTATTTATGGACAGGACCTAATGGCTTTATATCAACACAGCAAAATCCATGGATTTATGGATTGCAAGGGTATCATTCTGGGGCATATTTTTTAACAGCAACAAATGCTAGCGGATGTAATAGCCAGACATCATTTAGCATTACGGTTAACCCTGCTCCTTTACCTAATGCAACAACAAACGCTCCTATATTATGTGTAGGCGATGACTTATTGCTTTTTGCAAATCCTGCTGGAATGAATTATCAATGGACAGGGCCTAACGGGTTTAGCTCTACAGACCAAAATCCGATAATTGACTCTGCTACTACAGCCATGCAAGGTACCTATTTTGTTACAGTAAGTAATATGTATGGATGTTCTGCAAGTACTCAAACACAAGTATTTATAAGCGCACATCCTCAAATTTCAATTGTAAACAATACGGTATTCTGTGAAGGACAAACTCTGCAGTTGTTTTCAACACCTAATGGAATGGCTACTTATCAATGGACAGGCCCTAACAATTTTAATAGTCCATTGCAAAATCCTTCTATACCCCAAGTGGATACATTGGCTTCGGGTTATTACGTGTTACACGTAATGAACATTTATGGATGTACTGATACAGATTCAATCTTCATGCAAGTTTATCCACGACCAAATATTACTGTGTCCGGTACTACGGCTGTATGTGATGGAGAAACTATTCAATTATCTGTTTCTCCTTCTGGATATGCTGGATATCAATGGACGGGACCAAGCAATTATAGCTCAAATCTCCAGAATCCGAGTATCCCTAGTGCAACAGAACTAATGGAAGGAAGTTATATTGTAACGGTAACAAACGTTTATGGATGTACTGACAATGATGTATTGTATGTAAATGTTTATCAAGGGCCACAGGTAAGTGTAACGTTCCAATCACCGCTATGTGAAGGTGAAACTCTATCATTTAATACAATACCTTCTGGCATGGTTTCATATACATGGAGTGGGCCCAATGGCTTTACATCCAATTTGGAAGATCCGGTAATAAATAGCGTTACTACAAGCCATGCCGGTTACTATACGGTAACTGTCAATAATGGGCTTTGTAATACAACGGTTAGCCATATGGTAATGGTAAATAGCATGCCTAATACTGCTGTACTACAAACAGGTACTGTTCTGACCTCGCTTCAGGGTGGAGCTGCTTATCAGTGGTTAAATTGTTCAAACAATTCAGCTATTTTGGGTGAAGTATCACAAACATATACAGCTACAGCTAATGGTTCGTATGCTGCTGTAGTAATACTTAATGGATGTATAGATACAACCGCTTGTTATGATATTGTGGGGCTTTCTCTGGATGATGAAAATACAGATTGGCATTGGGGTATCTATCCCAATCCGAATGAAGGACATTTCTTTATTCAGGGAACTCAGCCAGCAGTATATGAGCTGATGGATATGAGTGGAAAGATGCTAGGAGTTTATGAAGTTTATTCCTATCCATACGAGGTAAAAGTATTATTACCTGCAGGCATGTATTTCATTAGAGAACAAAAACATGGAACCGTGCAGAAAGTGGTTATAAAATAAGTTTAGTGAATCATAGTGTAATTTTAAAAAGGGGGATTATACCCCCTTTTATTTTTTAATTAGCTTCTAAGCTTATTTTATATCCGGTCGAATTTCGAATATTGAACACTTGTCCTCCTTCAAAAATCAGGTATTGTGCTTTAATTCCTATTAATGTTCCATCTATCACTGGTGTTTTATCTAATGAAAGACTGTTTACTTTTTCAGGATATGATATTACAGGATAATGTATATATGTAATTTCGTTTGATGGTACTAAATAAGACTTAAGATATGAAGGGAGCAGTTCTGACAGTTGTAGTTTTTCAGCTATTAGATCGGTATCTTCGTTTACATGATTTTTAAGCATAGCCTGCCAGTTTGTTTTGTCTGTAACGTATTTTTTTAACTCCACTTCAATCAAACCTGCCAGTTTACGGTAAGGTGTTTTTGCAAATACAATAGCAGCATTCGCTCCCTGATCAATCCACCGGGTAGGCACTTGTGTGCCGCGGGTTACACCCACTTTTACTCCACTGGATAGTGCCAGATAAACATAATGTTCTTTTACATGATGCTCATATTCCCATTGAGCATCCCGTCCTTTGCCTAAATGACCTTCACAAAGTTCAGGTTTTACTATACATTCAGAGTTTTCGGGAGATTCAGTAAAGCAGGTGTAGCAAAATCCTTGTCCATATGCTTTGGGAGTAATATTACCACATACCGTGCAATTGATTTGGTTTTCAAATTGAATTTTAATTCTTTTTCCAATCAATGTATTCATTTCAATGAGTTGAGTTCCCAATTCCCAATGATAAAGTACCGGCTCCTGTAATTGTGCTCGCATTTTTTTTATGTTTCCAGAGAAATGAATGTTCATTAGTTTTTAGTTTTTAGTTTTTCATATAATAAATTAAATAAAATGCCAGATACAATTAAGGTCATTCCAACCAAGCTAAGCCATGAATAGGTTTCATCAAAAATAAAATATCCAATACTGAGTGAATAAATCAACCCCAAGTATTGTAAGCCGGATATTGTGGATGCCTTTTCTAATTGATACGCTTTGGTCATAAATACCTGAGCAATTTGAGTGAAAATGCCAGTAAATATTAAAAACAACCAGTCCCATCCCACCGGGTTTACCCATTCAGTTAAACACCATACACTAATGATTGGTAAGGCCACCAACGGAAAATAAAATACAACAACAATCGGATGTTCTGAGTTACGTGATTTTCGAATCATATTATATGCCAAACCAGAAAACATGGCAGATAAAATACCCAACATCAAATCGTTGGTTGCTATTCGATCATCAAATCCCCTTACAATTACAACGCCTGCAAATGAAATAATAAAAAATAGATATTGTAAAGGGTTTGATTTTTCGCCTAGAATAAATGTTGCGAAAATGATGGTGAAAATGGGAGATAGGTATTGAATAGTAACTGCTGTAGCCAACGGCATTCGTTGTAAGGTTATAAAAAATGCAGTAAGGCTGGCCATGCCAAAAATACCTCTTAAAATAAGCGCCACTTTATTGTTGCCCCAAGGGTGGATGTTGAGTAATTTTAGATGAATAAAGCTAACGCTTAGTGAAATTATGGAACGGAAGAAGATGATTTGATGTGCGGGGATATGTGGAACAAACTTTACACACGTATTCATGAGTTGAAAAAAAATCGTGGCAAGCAAAATATATTTTATCCCCGGACGCGAAAACACACCACGAATTTCCTAAAACTTTTCATATGCAGAAATGAAAGTTTTTTCTTGCTTTTATTTCCCCAGATATGTTTTGTACTTTTGATACATTATGCCAAATAAAAAAAACAATCAATCACCTCTTGATTTTTCATCTTCCAGGGTATTAGTATTGGGAGATGTGATGCTGGATAAATACTTGTTGGGTCATGCCCCCCGAATTTCTCCCGAAGCGCCGGTACCTATTGTTCATATAGATAAAACTTTCATGAATTTAGGAGGAGCTGGTAATGTGGCGATGAATTTAGCTTCGCTTGGGGCAAAAGTAACTCTTATCGGATTGGTTGGAAAAGATGAGGATGCTGAAAATGTTAAACTATTGGCTGAAAAATATGATATAGACGGTATTTTGCTGGAAGTGGAAGAGCCTACCATTACTAAAACACGAATTATTGCCGGCCATCAGCAGGTGGTACGTATTGACCGGGAAAAAATTATTTCGTTGGACGAAGATGAAATTCGCTCTTTATTAGATATCACCGAAGGTTTAATTGGCTTACATGATGTGCTGGTTATTTCTGATTATGCCAAAGGTACTGTGCATTCAAAGCTTATTAAAAAACTTATTGCATATTGTAATAAAAAGCAAATTCCGGTGTTGGTTGACCCCAAATCATCCGATTGGAAAAAATATGCCGGTGCCGATTACATTACTCCCAATTTGAAAGAATTGGGGGAATATTTAGGAATACCGATTTTAAATACGAATGACGAAGTTGAAAAAGCTGCGAAAAAAGCATTGAAAGCATCCGGAATGCCTGCAATACTGATTACCCGATCGGATAAAGGTATGACTTTTGTTAATGGTAAAACAATGAAGCATATTGCTGCACAAGCTCGTGAAGTGTATGATGTAAGTGGAGCTGGAGACACGGTAATTGCTGTTTTAGCAGCAACTATTGCTGCCGGTTGGAATGAAATAGAAGCAATAAAACTTGCTAATTTAGCTGCCGGAACAGTGGTATCTAAAGCGGGTACAGTGCCTGTTAAATTGGATGAATTGAATGAACTATGGAAAAGTTAGCAACTGCTGCTCAGTATATTGTAGATGAATTCAATGAGCATAAATTGCTCACTGAAAAATGTCTGAATGTACTTCAATCAGAAATTTTACAAGCTGCTGATATTTGCCTGGAAGCAGCCAAAAAACGAAACACCATTTTTTTCTTTGGAAACGGAGGCAGTGCAGCTGATGCAGAGCATTTGGCTGCTGAATTTACCGGGAGGTATCAAATGGAACGCAAAGGATTACCTGCCATTGCACTTACGGCTGGCTCAGCTTCTATTACAAGCATAAGTAATGACTTTGGATTTGACAATGTTTTTTCCAGGCAGTTGGAGGCATTGGCCAAAAAAAATGATGTATGTATTGGTATTTCTACTTCGGGAAAAAGTCCCAATGTTACCAAGGCTTTGGAAAAAGCTAAAATTATGGGATGTAAAACCATTGCCCTAACAGGAAAAGAAGGCGGTGATATATCGGAAATTTGTGATGTAAGTATTATAGTCCCATCAGATATCACATCACGTATTCAGGAGATGCACATACTCATTGGCCATATTATTTGTTATTTAGTAGAAAGCAGGTTAAAGTAGTTTTCAAGCCAACAATCCTTTGGTAGGTACAGAGCGTAATGGATTCTCTTGCAATCCCTCTTCGCTGAAAATATAGTTTGCTGCTAAAGCTCCCGAAGTGTAAGCTGCTTCCATCAGCATGGTACAATTGTTCATTTTTACCCAATCACCGGCAGCATACAAGCCCGGAATTCCAGTTTTTATTTCTGGCCTGTTTTTGTATTGGTTTACATGAAATGCCGGGAAATCGTCCCGATGCTGAAAATATTCATGAATTATTTTCAGGCCTTTTAATTCCGGCATGTAATGCAATAATTCAAAGAGCATGGCTTCTTTAATATCTTCATCTTTTATCAAATCTTTAGGAACAGCATAACAATGCAATTCAAAAATTCCGCCTTTGTTTTGATAGCTCCATTCGGCCGATGTTTTTTCCATTTTATGATAAAGCGTAATACTG
This sequence comes from Flavobacteriales bacterium, assembly GCA_026418175.1. Lineage (GTDB taxonomy): Bacteria > Bacteroidota > Bacteroidia > CAIKAF01 > CAIKAF01 > BA4. The sequence goes on along the minus strand of JAOABX010000005.1, from coordinate 117,460 downwards.
TCTAAGCATTTCAAACGGTCTGTAAAAATGAAAAATGGTAAATTATCATCATGTTCAAATTTGTCTGTCCATAATCGCCAAACAGCATACCTTCCACTATTTTTTAAAGTAGTAAATTTAGATGTAACTTCTGGCCAATTTTCTAGCCCTTTGCTTTTTTCAATCAAGCGACGTGTATGTTTTACATCGCTGGCAATGATACAATAATCAAACTTTCTTCCATGAACCATAAACCCTTCTTCTGTTTTCTCTAGTTCATGAATGGGAGTATTATACCAGATTTTAGCATTGTGTTTATTTAAAAAATCTTCGCAATACCTGATAAAAGTATATTGAAAATCATCATGCAATACATCATATAATAAGCCATCTTCATTGCTTAAAAAATAAAAATGGAAGCTTTTGATGAGTTCTGCCATACTCATATCTTCAGGTTCTGCAAAAAATGCCCGGGCAAAGGAGTTAAACACAATACGCATTTTTTTGGGCATCATGGTTCTTTTTGCAAAGGATTCAAAACTTTCACCATCAAATTTTTTATAGGTCTTTTCAAAATCAAATTTTAGTAAATTCAGAAACGGAATACTTAAAGGATTGATAAACGTAAAAAAATTAAATACACCATGTTTTCTCAAATCCAAAATATTTAGTCCAGGAATGCAATTCAGCCCTTTAAATCCTTGTTTTTGATTTTTATCAAATAGAATGACATAATCATCAATGGGGATGAGATGCTTATCTGCTCCCAGTTTTTTTAAAAAATCTCTCAGGTTATGATATTGCCGGAAAAATGCATGAAAGCCATGTTCAGTGCGTAGCTTTTCACCGTTTGACCCAAATTCCCAAGAGCCAATTTTTCCACCTAAAAAAGCATTTTTTTCAAAGAGATGAACATCAAAACCACGTTCAGCCAGGTTACAGGCAGCGGATATTCCAGCAATTCCTCCCCCAATTACTGCCACTTTTTTGGGATGTTCTATACAGTAGGGAAGAGAAGTATCTGGATGATTAAGTGTATATTCGTAATTATTCAGCTTTTGTCTGATTTTCCTGCGCAGTGTTTCCATACTTTTGGATGTTTTTATTCCATAGCCGTGTAAATTCAAATGTTACTTCATCGCTTTTGATAAGTAAATCACGATGATTAGCTTGTTCATGCCAATGTTTATTGCTTTCAAGAAAAGCAATGTCTTCTTCCACAATTCGCATGCTTTTTTTCAGCATAAACCACTTGGCAAACCAAGGATTAAAGCGAAAAATATTATGCCAGGTTGTTATTTGAATCATCATTACATGCTCTTCATCAATTTCATAAAAATGCTCATAAATCACCATTTGCCGGGCAGGCATGGTAAAGTGTTTCTTAAATCTTAAATCCAGCTTGCTGGTATGAGGAAACCAGTAGCCAAAATGGGTATCAACTGTTTTACTAAATCCAAAATATATTTTCTCAAATAAACTGCCTTCGTTGGCACGATCATAATTGCCTTCTAATGAAGTATCTGTAACCCGCAGATTGAAATTCAATTTTTCATCATGTAGGTTCCCCATAAAAGTTTTGATACTGTTGCGATGCACGTGGTTGATATGATATGCATCAAATAAACTTTCGGCTACCAGCTTTATGTTGGCTCTTATTGCATGATAATTAAAAACAATTGGCCATTGTTCCATTTCATGCATAGGGGGTAATGGCACCTCGTCTTTCTTTTCTTCATCCCCAAACCAAGCCCAAACGGCCTTGTATTTTACTTGAACGGAATAAGCCTTAATGCATGCTGTTTTGGGTATTTTTTCATCCGGGGGCAACGATGGGATGTAAGTACATTGTCCGTTCCCATTAAATTCCCAGCCATGATAACCGCATTTAATATATTCGCCCTTAATATATCCTAAAGAGAGATGAACGTTTCGATGACAACAGCGATCTTCCAATACATAAATTTTACCGTTAACTGTTTGAAAAGCTACTACTTCTTTTCCTACGATTTTTTTCTGAATGGGTTTTCCTTTTTTTAGCTCTTCTGTAAAACATACGATGTACCACTGATTTGTTATCATTTTTATGAGTTTTTGAAAGAAACAGTAAAGGTAGCTATTGGTTCAGTGATATCCGATTGATTTACAAATAAAAAAGCCACCGTCAAGGTATGTGCGGTGGCTTCTAACATAAGCATTCTTTTTTATGCTGTTACTTTTAGAACACTAGCTACAGTTTTGCCAATAATTGCTGGAGAATCAACCACATGAATACCACATTCACGCATAATTTTCATTTTTGCAGCGGCTGTATCTTCAGCACCACCAACAATAGCACCGGCATGCCCCATGCGGCGTCCGGGAGGAGCGGTTTGTCCGGCAATAAATCCTACTACTGGCTTGGTACCATTATCTTTGATCCAACGGGCTGCTTCGGCTTCCATTCCTCCTCCAATTTCTCCTATCATGACAATGGCATCTGTTTCCGGATCGTTCATAAATAATTCTACTGCTTCGCGGGTAGTTGTTCCAATAATTGGGTCACCTCCAATTCCAATGGCAGTTGAAATACCCAATCCTGCTTTAACTACCTGGTCAGCCGCTTCATACGTTAAAGTTCCTGATTTAGAAACAATACCAATTCGTCCCGGCTTAAAAACAAAACCTGGCATGATGCCAACTTTGGCTTCTCCGGCAGTAATAATACCTGGACAGTTAGGGCCAATTAATCGTGATTTTTTATCACGTAAGTATTCTTTGGCCATAATCATATCTTTGGTAGGAATTCCTTCTGTTATACATACAATTACTCCAATACCGGCATCGGCTGCTTCCATGATAGCATCAGCTGCAAAGGCTGGAGGCACAAAAATAATGGATACATCAGCGCCGGTTTCTTTAACGGCATCCGCTACAGTATTAAAAACAGGTCTATCTAAATGCTTTTGGCTACCTTTTCCTGGTGTTACCCCGCCTACTACATTGGTTCCGAATTCAATCATTTGACCCGCATGAAAGGTACCTTCATTGCCGGTAAATCCCTGTACAATTACTTTGGAATGTTTGTTAACTAATACACTCATGGATGCTCGTTTTTATTTGAGCCACGAAAATAACCATTCAGCGGGGATTCCCCAATTCAGATTATCAAAAAATGATTAACAATTAGAAAAACACTACAAAATACTATTAACTCTTTACTTTAAATCCAATATCAGTAATAATTCCTAATTGTACAAGATACCCGGTAACCGACATGCCTTGAAGCGATGGGTTAGAAAATTCAAATAATGGTACCATGGGCATAATGTATTGAAACATAGGTTTGATTTTCAGTTGATTATTTAGTAAATTAAATTTGTATCCAAAATGTAAAATAAAATCAAACTGATGATTAAAACGATTGGCCAAAATTGATTCTTCTACATTTTCATCCCCCCCAACAAGGCTTCCGTTGCTATTTTTAATTCTAAAATCAGCCCGGTACATGTTCCAAAATGAAAAAGTAAAACCACCGCCTACCACTACATTATTCACTTCGTAATCTGCTATGGCATAAATTCCTGCATAATGAATGGTGCCAAATTCATCTACCTGATAGGTTTGTGGAGGATTGTCGTTGGGGTCATAGGCAAGAAAATATGAATGAAATCGCTTATTCCAAAAATGAAGCCCAGCACGGATCGTTAACGTTGGAAGTGCATTTACACGGGCTCCGATACCTACATCGTAACCAAATCCATTGCTTTTGGTAATAACGGCAGCATTGAGTTGCTCCGGATACGATACAAACCCATAACTAGCGAAAAGAGGAATATCAATCCCCCATCGGGAACCGTAAATCCCTGAATTATATTTCCTGGATTCCCGATTTATCACTTTTTCTTTTTCCTTGTATTCATTTTCAGGACGGGTAAAGTTTCCGTCTTCAATTCGCCAGGTATTTCCGGGTTTACCTTGTTTTACCCATTCGTTATAATCTTCTACCACAGCTTCTTTTTCTTTATAGGTATAATACCTGTCGGTAATTTTATCTGCCAAACTTTTATAATCACTAAAGAAATTGCTCATTTCATTTTTAAAAGTTTTAGCAGTAATTTCTGCCCATTGCTTTGATGTTCGTTTTTCTACAAAATAACGAGTAATAATTTGGTATTTACCTCCTTTTTTCTCCCGAAAGCTAAATTCATAAAGGCTGGCTTCTCCATGTATTATTCTTCGCAAAAAGTACTCTTTGCCATCTACAACTTTGGTAACGTATTCTTCTTCTCCAAATCGAAAGTATGAAACCTCTTTAGGAGAGAGTTTTTCCTGCTCATTGCTACCCAAACGAATAATGGTTATAGATTTTGAAAATCGATCTTCCCGTACTTGTTTTATATCGGCTTGAATGGTATCACCATTGGCAAGTACAACAACCCCACGCTGAAAATCATCATTGATTTGGGCATTGAGTTGTATTTGCCAAAATAATAAACTACATAATATCCATAATTTTCTTATCATCTTACAAAAAACAAACATAAAGTTAAATAGTATTGTTGAAAGTTACATGCCTTCTTTTTCATAATTAACATGAAAACGTTTTTATTTACTTGGAAATTATAAGTATAAGAATTAAGAATCATCGTTCGTATTTAAACGCTTTGGTATCTTTGGCTAATGAGTACGAAATATTCTCTTCTTAAGCAATTATGTCAGATAAAGGCACCCTCGGGCAATGAAGCCCCCATGAAAGAGTTTATTACTGATTATGTTTACCAGCATTCTTCTCAATGGAAAGTACAGCCTGAAATAATTTCCGGTAAGGCATTTCAGGATTGTTTGATACTAAAATTTGGGAATCCACGAACAGCTGTATTTGCCCATATGGATTCAATTGGGTTTACCGTAGGGTACAATAATGAATTGATACGGATAGGCGGTCCGGTTACAGATGATGGCATTGAGTTGATTGGTAATGATTCGATGGGTGAAATAAAATGCATCATTCATAATGATATTGAAAATGGTAAAGTTCGGGCTCAATATCATCGTGAGATTGAGCGGGGAACAGAATTAATTTTTAAACCTCACTGGCACGAAACAGATGATTTTGTTCAATGTTGTTATATGGATAATCGGCTAGGTGTTTGGATAGCATTAAAACTGGCTGAAACATTAGAGCATGGATTATTGGTTTTTAGCACGTATGAAGAACATGGAGGAGGCAGTGTAGGTTTTTTAACGCGTTACATGGTAGAGCAATTAAATGTAACACAAGCTCTAATTTGTGATATAACCTGGGCAACAGAAGGGGTACAGCCTGGAAATGGAGTTGTTATTTCCATGCGTGACCGAGGAATACCTCGAAGAAGTTACCTTAATAAAATAATCAATCTGGCTTTAGAATCAGGCATATTATTTCAGTTGGAAGTAGAAAGTGCCGGTAGTAGCGATGGTGGATATATACAGCAAAGCCCTTATCCGGTAGATTGGTGCTTTATTGGAGCACCTGAAGAACAAGTGCATTCACCCAATGAAAAAGTACATAAGAAAGATATTGAATCTATGCTGAACATGTATCAATACCTTATGCAGAAGCTTTGATAGAAATTAGTGAGAGACTGCAAAGATTGGATGTATTAGCATGTAAGCAACAGCACCGGCAAAATATCCGAGCAAGGCTAATAAACTAATCCGTTTAATATACCAAAAAAAGTCAATCTTTTCCATTCCCATTACGGCAACTCCTGCTGCAGAACCAATTATGAGTACACTACCTCCTGTCCCGGCAGTATAGGCAATAAATTCCCAAATTTTATGATCAGTATGATATGTGGCTATATCATACATTCCTTGCGCAGCGGCTACTAACGGCACATTGTCTACTATTGCAGAAAGTAAACCGATAGAAATGGCAATGATATCTAAATTACCAATGGTTTTATCCATTGCTTCCGCAAGTCTGTTTAATACATGGGTTGATTCTAAAGCTCCAATGGCTATCAAAATTCCAAGGAAGAATAATACGCTCGATGTATCAATTTTACTTAATGCATGAATGGCAGTGTAGCTTTTTTTCTGTTCTTCTTCCTCATCAATGTGAATAAGCTCAGATACAATCCAAACAACTCCTAATCCGAGTAACATTCCTAAATAAGGAGGTAGATGTGTAATAGTCTTGAAAACCGGTACAAACAATAATGCACCTAAGCCAACGACAAACATTGTACGGCTCCCCTTTATTTTTTCCACTTCTTTTTGGCCTTCATAATCGTAGGCTGCACGGGTTACTTTTCCTTTTAGTCGAAAAGTGAGGAAAAGCAATGGCACAGCTAAGCAAATTAAACTGGGAATAATTAAAGTGATGATTATGTTTGCCGCTGTAATTTGTCCACCAATCCATAACATGGTAGTGGTTACATCACCAATAGGACTCCATGCACCACCAGCGTTCGCTGCAATAATTACGACACCGGCAAAAAATTTCCGCTGTTCTGCATTATGTATCAATCGGCGAAGCAGAGATACCATTACAATAGCTGTAGTTAAATTATCTAATGCAGCAGACATGAAAAATGTAATGAATGATAATATCCATAATAATTTTCTTGTATCGGTAGTAGTAATTCTATTGGTGATTACTTTAAATCCTTGGTGGGCATCAATAAGTTCAACAATTGTCATCGCACCTAAAAGGAAGAATAAAATTTCAGCAATTTTTCCTAGATGATGATTCAATTCATGACCAACAAAATGCAGATATAATCCATGTTCATCTAATTTGGCAAATTGTGTAGGGTTTTCTATTTGTAAATTACGAACAAATCGTAAAAAACCTTCTGATTGAAGAATACCTTCAGTGGGACTGAATACAGCAAACACTGTCCAAACTAATACTCCTGTTAATAGAGCAGGTGCTGTTTTGTTTATTTTCAGGGGATGTTCCAACGCAATGGCTAAATAGCCTAAAACAAATAATACAATAATAATCGTAATCATGGAGATATAATTTGGATTTCAAAAGTAGAGGAAAAGGTGAAATCACCAACTAAAATCAAAAAAAATAGATTAACATATCAAAGATAAGTTGGACATTTAGAACGGTTAACTTTTTTAGTTTTTTTGGGGAAGATTAAGCGTAATCCCATATGTACATCCAAACTGGCATATTCACGCTTCATTAATGTGCCTAATATATCTCCAGTTCCAATCACCAAAGGTCCTAAACGAAAAGATATTCCTAAATTATAAAGCAGATATTCATTAAATGATAACGGCAGATAAATGCCAAACCACTTTGATTCCCAACGTGGAGTAACGGCCAATTGATAAATGTAATGATTTTTATGATGGTCAAAAATACCGTGATTAAATGGTAGCATCAATGAGGTATGAACTGCAAATCCTTTGTCAATTCGATAGTCAAAAAACAGATGAAGATGCGTAGGTAAATCAATGAAAAAGTTGGAATGATTATTAGATTGCACAAATACAGCCTGGAGGGTTTGAGCTAATGAAGCCGGCCCGTTCACATTATCAAAAACAGATAATGGGAGGCTATCTACATTTGCATAAAAATCCCGGCTGTTGGTTGATTTAGCATACATTAAACCGCCAATGTCATTAAATGAAATGCCTACCTTAAACTTATAGCGTGTTTCATCTTTGGCCCAAATTCCTGTTTCTCTTCCATAGGAGCTTTTTCTTGGTCGAATCAACCCAGTTTTACCATAAATGCTATTTGGTTTAAACTCATAGGTAAAACCTATGTCCATACCAAAGCCAGGCCCTCCTTCAAACCCAAACCTGAATTCTTGGTCCTGCACATTTTGACTCATACCAAAACTGGCATATGTATCATAAATACCCATTACCTGGTCATTATAGAAATTGTATGAATAATCAGTAAATGTTAGGTAACCGGCTCCTAGCCCTTGTAATAGTTTGGCAGTAATTCCTCCTTTGATGGTATGTTTTTCATCTGCATAAATGATTCTGCCGTAAGTGATGCCATACTCAACCCATGCTTGGGCGGTAGCACTCATAAACTGTCGGGATATCTGATTATTCCAATTGGGTGGATAATTCAATTCTTCAACTACTAATTTAGCAAAGTTTTCATCCCATCGGTCTATATTTGCAAAAGCACGTACTCTGGGTGAAAATCCAATGGCATCATAGGGAGTGAATTGATATAAAAACGCCGGCCCTTGGATATTTGCATTCAACATGGCGTTTTTAGTAGCTCCATTCAGGTTTTGCCTTACGTACGTATCAAAAAAGTCTGATCGAGAAAATATGTTTGGATTAGTAATCGTTGCCGCATCAAAATATAAAAAATCATTCGACAAGTTGGCATGAGCAGCTACAATACTTATATCAAATTTCTTGTAATTAGAGCCGGTAATCAATGCCGGGTTTACATGAATGCCTTGAATTCCGGCATAGGTGCTAGTATGATAGCCTAGCCAATCTTGAGCATGGAGCAATGCAAATGTGAAAAAATGAATTGACAGGCAAATGATGAGTAACTGAAATTTTTTCATGTTTTAAAACAAATTGTAAAAATATAATTCTGCGGTCATAATAATTAAAAAATCTGTAGATAATATTATTTTGTTTTTGAATGCCTGTAATGAAGTATTTTGATTACATCTTCCAAATTCTTATTACGCTGATGAAGTAGTACCAGGTAATGAAAGAGTAAATCGGCTGCTTCATTCAGAAATTGCTCATCATTACTTTGCATGGCTTCAATAATCAATTCAACCGCTTCTTCACCTACTTTTTGTGCTATTTTAGAGGTTCCTTTAGCATAAAGAGTGGCGGTATATGAGTTGGAATCTCTTTGTAGTTTTCGATCTTCAATAATTTTTTCCAATTGTTTTAGAAAATTTCCACAATTACTTTCACCAAAGCATGTATCAGAACCGGTATGGCAAACCGCTCCTTGCGGTTCAGCAAGAATTAAAATGCAATCATGATCACAATCGAGTAAAATTTGTTTTTTAATTAAATAATTTCCGGATGTTTCGCCTTTGGTCCATAATCGTTGCTTGCTTCGGCTGTAAAAAGTAATAACATCTTCATTTTGGGTTTTTTCCCAAGCTACATCATTCATATAGCCCAGCATAAGTACGGCTCGGGTATTGGCATCTTGAATAATCACAGGTACTAATCCATCGGGATATTTGGTAAAATTAGGTTTCATATTCTAACGGGTATTTGATGTTTGGATAAATAGTGTTTCAGCTCAGGAATTGTTATTTCCTGAAAATGGAAAACGCTGGCAGCCAATGCTGCGTCAGCTTTTCCAATTTTAAAAACTTCTTCAAAATGTTTCATATTACCTGCTCCGCCTGACGCAATTACCGGTACAGTAACAGATTCAGATATTTTACGGGTTAGTTCTATTGCAAATCCGTTTTTGGTTCCATCATGATCCATGGAAGTTAATAAGATTTCACCGGCACCACGATCAACAGCTTCTTGAATCCATGAAATAGCATCTATTTCAGTGGCTATGCGGCCTCCGTTTAAATATACGAACCAATTTCCCGGGATGGCTTCTTTAACATCAACAGCCAAAACAATACATTGGCTGCCAAATTCTTTTGCTAATGTTGTAATTAAGGTAGGATTTCTGACAGCTGCTGAGTTGATGGAAATTTTATCTGCACCTTGTTTTAATAACATGTTTACATCGTCAATGCTGCGAACACCACCCCCTACAGTAAAAGGAATGTTTACACACGAAGCTACTTCATGCACCAATTGATACAGAGTACTTCGGTTTTCGTGTGTAGCTGTAATATCCAGAAAAACTAATTCATCAGCTTGTTCATGTACATAACGAATGGCTAATTCTACCGGATTACCGGCATCCTGAAGATTTACAAAATTGGTTCCCTTTACTGTACGACCGTCTTTAATGTCTAAACATGGAATGACTCGTTTTGCTAACATGTGCTTTTATTTTGTTGATTCCAGGTTTGAATTTCAGATAAGCGAATGTGACCTTCATAGATGGCTTTTCCTACAATCGCTGCTTTGCAACCAATGGATTTTAAGTTTTGCAAATCGTTAAGGGATGTTACTCCTCCACTCGCTATGAAATAAATTTCGGGGAATTGTTTTAATATCTTTCGATATAAATCAATAGCAGGGCCTTCCAGCATTCCGTCTTTTGAAATGTCTGTACAAAAAAAACGTTGAATACCAAGATTTTTATATTTTTCTATGAATTGGTAAACCGTTATATCTGTATTTTCAAGCCATCCGTGAATTTGCAAATATTCATTTTTTACATCCGCTCCCAACATTATTTTTTCAGTGCTTATTGCATTAATTATTTTCATCATGGTTTCTGGTTGTTTTACAGCTAAGCTACCGATGGTTACCCAATGAGCCCCAGCTTCTATTATGTTTTTGGCATCTTCAACTGTTTTTACACCTCCTCCAAAATCAATTTTTAATAAGGTGTTTTTGGCAATGATTTCTAATACTTTTAAATGTATGATTTTTCCTTTTTTGGCTCCATCTAAATCTACTAAGTGCAACGATTTTACTCCATGATCTTCCATTTGTTTGGCAACTTCTAAAGGATTTGAAGCATAAATAGTTTTTTCATGGTAATTGCCTTGTGTTAAACGAACGCAAGCTCCATCTATAATATCAATTGCAGGTATTATTTCCATTATGAAAAGGATAAAAAGTTTTTTAGAATTTGTTCTCCGATTTGTGCTGATTTTTCAGGATGAAATTGTACCCCCCAAAACTTTTCTTTACGAATGGCTGCTGAATAATCTAAGCCATACGTGGTTGTTGCAATGGTATAATCATTTTTCTGAACATAATATCCATGAACATAATATACAAAAGCATTTTCTGGGATATTATTAAATATTGAATCATTTAAAGTATTGATCGTATTCCAACCGATTTGAGGTACTTTAAGTTGATTATTAAATTTTTTTACATCGGTTGGAATGATACCTAGGCATTGGGTGTTCCCCTCTTCTGAATAACGGCATAGCAATTGCATCCCTAAGCAAATTCCCAATACCGGTTGTTTGAGCGAACGAATCACCAGATCTAAATTGCGCTCTTGTAAATACTTCATCGCTGAAGAGGCTTCCCCCACACCGGGAAATATGACCCGATCGGCTTGTTGTATAATTTCTGCTTCATTGCTCAAGGTATAGGAAACACCAAGTCTTTCTAAAGCAATTTTCACAGAAGTGATATTCCCGGCGTTATATTGAATAATGACAGTTTTCATGGGTGTTTATATAAACTATTAATCCAGTTTTCAATCATTTTTTTCCCATTTGGTGTTAGCACTGATTCAGGATGAAATTGTACAGCGCATACAGGATAAGTTTTATGTTGAATAGCCATAATTTCATTATTCTCATCTATAGCAGAAATTTCCCACATATTTCCTAATGTAGATTGATCAATTACCCAAGAATGGTATCTACCAACTGAAATAGTTGGAGGTAAATCTTTAAACAAAGGATGTTTTATATTCATTAATTTAATTGGTGTTGCTACACCATGATAAACATTTGATAAATTTTTTAATTGAGCTCCTGTAGCTTCGGCTAATGCTTGCTGCCCTAAGCAAACACCTAATATAGGTTTTTGATAAAAGTATTGGTTGATTGCTTTCATCAGCATGCCAGATTCATTGGGTAATCCAGGACCCGGAGACAGTATGATGCCAAAGCATTGTTCTAATACATCCCAATCTATAGCATCGTTTTTCATGACTGCCAATTCTCCATCCCAATACATTTCAATATAATGTACCAAATTGTAGGTAAACGAATCGTAATTATCAATCATTACCAATGTATTACTCATACGATTCCTTTTGTTGTGGGGAGTTCTTTGGATTTTGTATCTCGATTCAGTGCCATGCGGCAGGCTTTTGCAAATGCTTTAAAAATACTTTCTGCTTTATGGTGTTCATTTTGGCCTTCAGCCTGAATGTTGAGATTACAAGCTGCAGCATCACTAAATGATTTGAAAAAGTGAAAAATCATTTCGGTGGGCATATCTCCAATTTTTTCGCGTTTAAAATCAACATTCCAAACAATCCAGGGCCTACCACCAAAATCAACCGCAACTTGAGCCAAGCAATCATCCATGGGTAAAATAAATCCATATCGTTCCATCCCCATTTTATTTCCCATGGCTTTTGTAAAAGCTTTACCTAATGTAATTCCAGTATCTTCAATGGTATGGTGTTCATCAATATGTAAATCGCCGTTTGCTTGAATCATTATGTCTATTTTACCATGTCGGGCAATTTGTTCCAACATGTGATCAAAAAATCCAATACCGGTGTGGATAGATGATTTTCCGGTTCCATCCAAATTTATTTCAACCTTTATTTCTGTTTCGTTGGTTTTTCGATGTTCACTAGCTATTCTCGGGGGGTGTAGTAAATACTCTTCAATTTCTTTCCAATGAAAGGCAATGAAGTCGATTGGTATTTCTGATTGTTGTGGATTATCATAGTTGTGAATAAAAATAGATTTACAACCTAAATTTTTTGCCAACATCACATCTGTTAACCGATCTCCAATTACAAATGAATTTTCTATATCATACTCTCCATTTAAAAAATGAGTTAACATACCTGTTCCTGGTTTTCGGGTAGGTAAATTTTCATGTGGATAGGAACGGTCAATATGTACCTCATCAAAATGAATTCCTTCAGCTTCCAATATGCGAATGATGAGTCGTTGAATAGGCCAAAAACGCTCTTCCGGATAATTTTCTGTTCCAAGTCCATCTTGGTTAGTTACCATTACCAATCGGTATTGCCTTGATTGTGCAATGTTTCCCAAATGACGAATCACTCCGGGTAAAAATTCCAACTGATCGAAATGATCCACCTGAAAAGTGATTGGTGGTTCTTTGATTAATGTTCCATCGCGATCAATGAATAATATGCGTGGTTTATTCATACTATACATTGCTTTTTTTAGTTTATTATTTGTGATAATGCTTCTAACAATGCCTTATTTTCATGAGGCTTACCAATGGTAATACGAAGGCAATTATTACATTTTTCTACTCGACTACGGTTGCGGATAATGATTTTCTTTTCAATTAATTGTTGATATACCTCATCAGCCTGATTCATTTTAACCAACAAAAAGTTTGCATCCGATGGGTAGATGGTTTTTACTGATTTAAATTGTTGCAATCTTTGAATTAGATGAGTTTTTTCCTGTATTGTTTGTTGAATGGCAAATTCAACAAATGCTTGATTATTCATAGCCTCAAGCAAATATTTTTGAGTAATTGAACTTACATTATAGGGCATTTTTACTTTATTTAAAATAGTAATGATTTGTGGGTGTGCAAAAGCCATACCTGCCCGAATACCTGCTAATCCCCAGGCTTTAGAAAAGGTTTGTAAAACTACTAAATGAGGGTAGTTTTTTAATTCCTGAATCCAGGATGAAGATTTAGCATAATCTATATAAGCTTCATCTACCACTACAATTCCTTTAAATTTTTCTAATACAATTTTAATTCGATCATAATCCATCAAATTTCCCGTTGGATTGTTCGGGCTGCAAAAAAAGATCATGCGGGTATTTGAATTAAATTGATTTAATATCTCTGTTACATCCGGTTGAAATGTATCATCCAATAATATTTTTTTTACTTGCAATTCATGAATTTTTGCAGCCACTTCATACATGCCGTAGGTTGGAGGAAGAATAATGACTTCATCTTGCCCGGGCTTACAAAACGTTCGCAGCAATACATCGATGGATTCATCGCTGCCATTTCCCAAGAAAATTTGATCAGGATAAATGTTTTTTATACTTGCTAATTTTTTTTTAACTTGAGTTTGCAAGGGGTCTGGATAACGATTGACACATGGATCTATCGGTGATCCAAAGGAATTCTCATTGGCATCCAAAAAAATTCCGACCTCGCCTTTGTATTCATCCCTAGCAGATGAATAGGGAGTAAGTTGCTTAATATTTGGACGAACCAATTCTAATACATCTTCTATCTTCATCATTGTTTTAATGTATTCATTCGTATTTCAACTGCTTGGGCATGAGCTTCCAAATGTTCTGCTCTGGCCATTTCTATTATAGTATTACCTAATGCTTTTAAACCTTCTGTAGTAATTTGTTGATATGTGATTTTTCGTACAAAACTATCCAATGATACACCACTATAGTTTCTGGCATAACCATTGGTCGGCAATGTATGGTTTGTGCCAGAGGCATAATCGCCGGCACTTTCCGGTGTGTAAGCTCCTAAAAATACCGAACCTGCATTCTTAATGCGATTTTCATACCATGCCGTATCTTTTGCATGAATGATTAAATGTTCAGGGGCATACATATTGCTAAATTCAATCATCTCATCCCGATTGTTTAATATAATGCATCGGCTATTTTTAAGTGCTCTGTGTACTATTTCTTTTCTTGGTAATACATTAATTTGATGTTGTAATTCTTGCTGAACAAGTAATGCTAACTTTTCATCGTTAGTGAGTAAAATTACTTGTGAATCGGCTCCATGTTCAGCCTGCGATAATAAATCAGCTGCAATAAATGATGAATTTGCATCAGGCTCTGCAATAACCAATACTTCCGACGGGCCTGCAGGCATATCAATGGCTACGCCCCAGCTTTGAATTTGTTGTTTGGCTTCGGTTACGTATTGATTACCGGGGCCAAAAATTTTATAAACTGCGGGTACAGTTTCTGTTCCAAAAGCCATGGCACCTATGGCTTGTACACCACCGCAGGCAAATACTTGTTGCAAGCCCAAACGATGGGCACAATATAGAATTTCAGGCGCAATTCGACCATTTTTGTCGGGTGGAGTACAGACTACAATTTCATTGCAACCAGCAATTTGTGCCGGAATGGTCAACATAAGCAGGGTTGAGAATAGAGGGGCTGTTCCTCCCGGAATATATAATCCGACTTTCTCGATGGCTACACTTTTACGCCAACACTTCACTCCCGGCATGGTTTCTATTACATGTTCTATTTCATGTTGTGTTGAATGAAATTTTTGGATATTTAGAATAGCCATTTCAATGGCTATTTTTAAATTTTCAGACACATTTTCTACCGATTTTTTGAAGTCGGATGCTTCTATTCGCAAAGATTTAGCATTTGCATAATCATACATGCGGGTATAGTTTAGTACTGCATCATCTCCATTTAGGCGCACATCTTCCAGCATATCTTTTACCCGGTTAGTTAAATCTTCTCTGTCAAGTACCGGACGCTGTACTAAGCTTTTCCATTGTGTAGTTTCAGGATAGGCGATTACTTGTATCATACAATCATTTTTTCAATAGGTATTACTAATATTCCTTGGGCGCCTTCGGCTTTCAACTGTTCAATGATTTCCCAAAAATGATCTTCATGCACTACTGAATGTACAGAACTCCAGCCTGGTTCTGCCAAAGGCAATATTGTTGGGCTTTTTATACCAGGCAAGATATGGCAGATGGCATTTAACTTTTCATTGGGGGCATTTAGTAATATGTATTTATTATGTTTTGATTTTTTTACAGCTTTTATTCTAAATAAAAGTTTGTTTAATAAATGCTGTTTTTCATCACTGAGTTGTTTGTGTGCTATTAATACAGCTTCACTCTTAAATACCGTTTCGGCTTCCTTCAAACCATTACTAAATAATGTACTACCCGTACTTACCAAATCACAAATAGCATCCGCTAAACCTATACTAGGAGCAATTTCCACCGATCCGCTTATTTCATGTATTTCAGCTTCGATGTTATTATTCTTTAAAAATTGTAGCAGTAAATTTTTATAACTGGTTGCAATTCTTTTCCCATTCAGCCAATTCAAACTATCATATGCTGCCGCTCTTGGAACTGCAATAGATAATCTACATTTACCAAAACCTAAAGGTTCAATCACATCCACCAGCGCTTGTTTTTCTACTAGAACATTTTCGCCTACAATTCCTACATCAGCAATACCTTCTTCCACATATTGAGGTATATCATCATCCCTAAAAAAGAATACTTCCAATGGAAAATTTTCAGCTTCAATTTTTAATTTATTTAAACCATTACTGATATCAATTCCACATTCTTTCAGCAATTTTACCGAATCTTCATGAAGTCTTCCTGATTTTTGTAGTGCAATTTTAAGTTTATCCATAGAATTAATTTTTAGAGCAGTTTGTACCGTCTTATCCTCAATAGGATTTGTACCAGACTTTTATTATTGCGCTTAGGATTCTCTTCCCATAGAATTGGTAAGTCTCTTGCCACACCACTTCTTTTTCTTGCCAATCCATAGTTGTACTTTTTCCTATACCATGTAAGTTGAGGCTGCATGTTTAACATTATGTTTGCATTTATGTTCACTTCAAAACAACAAAGGCTTACCAAAATTGGTAAGCCTTTGTGCGTATGCTTTAATTGCAATACCACTTAAGCTTACCCATTAGGGAAGCAATGAAAGTGATAATGCAAAGACAAATTCATAATCATAAGGCAAAATTAAACATCATTTCCAAATTATCAACTTTTCCGTCAAACGAAAGTTTTTAATATAGCATTACCTATAATAAAATTACTTTGAATTATTTACAAAAAACAAGAAGAAAATTATCACCAATATAGTTCCTCCGGCTGAAATCAATAATGCTGTTTCTGCACCCCAAAAATGCCATATTAACCCGGTTAAGCTGCTGGCTGCTAATGTTGCTATACTTTGTAAGGAGGAAAACATTCCAATGGCAGTAGCCGTATCTTTTTTATCTGTTATAATAGTTATCCATGCTTTGGATATACTTTCGGTTGATGCAGCATAAATGCCGTACATAAAAAACAAAATATAAAACATATATGGAAGTTCATTAAAGGCCATACCTGCATACACTATTGCAAATAATATCAAGCCAAATAAAAAAATTTTTTTTAATCCTGTTTTATCTGCAATAATTCCTAATGGAAATGCAAATAATGCATAAATAAGATTATAAAAAATGTATATACCAATTAATAAAGAATCGCTTATTCCCGATTCTTTAGCTTTTAGCAAAAGAAATACATCTGAACTGTTAAATATGGAAAATAATAATAAGCCGATAACAACTTTTTTATAGTTTAATGAGCTTACTTTCCAATATTGGAAGAAGGAAAAAAATGATGTTTTTTGATAGAATTTATTTTGGAGTATTTTTTTATCTTTAAGTAGTAAAGATGTAATTACAGCCGCAATACCCGGAATAAATGCAATATAAAACAGTGTAACATAATTTTGTGGATAAAAATGCAGATAGATGAGTGCAAGGGAAGGTCCAATTACTGCTCCCAATGTATCCATGGATCGGTGAAGCCCAAATACTTTCCCTTTGGTTTGTGGGGTTGATTCTTCTGAAAGTAAAGCATCTCTGGCAGCAGTTCGAATTCCTTTTCCAAGCCGGTCAAGTGTACGAGCAAAAAACACCCATAGTGGATATGCAAATAAAACAATTAAGGGTTTTGAAATTGCACTAAGTGTATAACCAAGTTGAACAAACGGAGTACGTTTCCCGGTATTATCTGATAATTTTCCGAAATATCCTTTACTTAAGCCTGCTGTTGCTTCAGCTATGCCTTCTAGGATTCCAATTAACAACATCGAGAATCCAATTGTTTTTAAATAAACTGGCATTACAGGATACAGCATTTCACTGGCTGTATCTGCAAATAAACTTACCCATGATAGAATCCAAACTGTTTTCGAAATATTTTTCAATTGATTTTTTTTTACACTAATGTAAAAGTTGATTTATTAATATGCTCTATTGTATTGATGAATGTGTTTTTTAAATTTATTTTATTTATCATTTAATACAAATCGCACTCCGATATAAGCCTCCCACCCTCTTGTAGGCCCCCAAATTGATGAAGTATCAAAGTAAGGACTAAATGGATTTTGCCAGCTAATGATTGGCTGTATTTGGCGGAAATTCAGCAAATTTTCACAACCGACATATATTTCAAAATTATTTAAGGTATAAGTAAATTGAGCATTTACAATAGTGTATGGCTCTGAAAAATCAGGACGTTGAAACTCTGCTGGATTTGATTTTGTATCAGGCAGCCGCTGTTTACCATACCAATGGATGTTCATATCAATATGAAATTTGTTTGATAGTGGCTTATAACTTAGCGTTGTAATTACTTTATGCATGGCATTGAATGGAAACAACTGTTTGGTACCTCCTACAATTCGGTAAACGTCCAGAAAGTTATAACCTGCTTTCAGTTCAAATCGCCGGTATATTTTCAGATATAGTTCAGCCTGAACTCCATTACTTACACTTGTGCCTGTAAAGTTTTTAATAATCGCTTTTGTTGGATCAGTATCGTAATCAGGAAATACTTGATTTTGAAAATCAGTTCTGTAATAATCTGCACTAAAATATCCTGAAAAATTCAGATCGTTAGTTTCAAATTTTTGCGTAAAGTTAATACCGAAGTTTACAGCCTTTTCAGGATGAAGTTCTTCTTCAAATATTATGTTTCTAGAACTTGCCAATAATCCGATATTTTCGCTAAAAAAGTTAACTGTCCGCCATCCCGTACCAATATTCGCTCGTACAATGGTTTTTGAAGCTATATCATACTTCAATAGAGTTCTTGGTGTAAAATGAAATCCAAATTGATTATGATAATCAGCACGTATACCTGCGATCCAGGTGAGTTTATTACTCCAAAAACGCATGGTGTTCTCAGCAAATAGGCCGGGTATATTTTCTATTCGATGGTAGGTTCCTGCATAGGTTCTGGGCAATGTTGTATCAGTAAAAGAGACAATTTCCTGGAGGTTTAGATAGCGATAGCTGATTCCCGTTTTCAGCCCATGTTTGCCATAATTTAGTTCATATTGCATGTTACTGTAAAAGCTGGTTTGTTGTGCATTATATTTAACTGTTCCGAAAAATGATTGTTGCTGTTGATGAAATGCGGAAGCGAATAAAACAATATTATGTTTGTCATTAATCCTGAATCCTGATTTTGTCCATATTTCCGGTTGATTGATGCTGACGCTTTGCCCGTAGGTAGTAGAGCTGCCTTTATCACTTTCAACATCAAATGAAGTTTGCCCCCCGATTCGTTGTTCGTTGAAGAATCGTAAACCGATTTTGCTGTAAAATCCCCAATCTTTTTCGTTTCCGTATTTCCATTTGTTTGATATTAGGTAGCGTGTAAGCCTCGGAAGATCCAGAAAACTATCTGCATCCCGATCAATTTTATTGGCTGGTTGTACCGTATGAAAAGCTGTCAGATTGCTCCATTTTTTTTGTTTGATTGTATAGTTTGCATTGAAATGTTTTTCAAGGAAGCTATTCATGTAAGCATTGAGAAACAGGCGGTCGGTTTGGTCAGGTTCTTTGGTTTCTACATTTATTTGTCCGCTGATGCTTTCAAATCCTTGTAATACACTGTTTGCTCCTTTTGAAACATAAATATTATCTACCAATGTTCCGGGAATAGTGCTGATTCCGTACGTATATGAAAGCCCCTGTATCATAGGGAATCCGTCAATCAGTATTTGATTGTATACTCCTGATAAACCCAGAATACGAAGTTCTTTTGAATTGATTAGTACATTAGTGGTTTGAGGTTGTACTGTGGTTTGTGTTTCAAAACATCCGGCCAGATCGCAACAGGCAGCTTTTTTTAATTCTGTCTGTGTGATTTGTTCGGTTTTAATAGGATTGATGTCTGAAATAATTACTCCATCGCGTTGATCCTTTACAATTATTTCATTTAATGCTTGTTTTTCTTCTAATCGAAATAAAACTAGTATCTGATCCTTTATTTGAATCGTGTCAGCTTTATAGCCAACATAACTGGCAATAAGTTTCTTAACCCTTGAAGTATCAATTTCAATTTTAAAATCTCCTTCATTATTGGTTATTACTCCTCGTCCATTGCTTAGCCAATAAACGCTGGCTCCTATTAGTGGTTCATTTTTACTATTAGTTACTTTTCCTGTAATGGTTTGAGCGAATATGAACGAGGGGAATAATAATCCAATAAATAACAGATGTATTTTCATTATACTTTTATTAAAGTATCATATAATTCAGACTTCTGTAGATTATTGTTTTACTTTATAAGGTCGTTCATCAGGATTTTCGCAACTTGCGGTATTTTCAATTGCTAAAAAAATTTCATTTTCGCTAACCTTGGATGGATTGTATGTAATTTCAAAGGTAGATGTAGGGCCTTGTTTAAGAGGCTTACAACGAATCACTCCTTGTAATTTTTCAACATTGGCTGAAATCATGGATAAATCCATTGAACAACTTATACCTTTCACTTTAATAGTGAATGTTTTTAGGCTATCGCGATTTGTATCAATTCTGTTGTTTTGAGAAAAAACGGAATTCGTTGTAGTAATTATGAAAGTCATTATAAAAATAAATAATTGTATGAATCTCATGATCATATTGTTTAATATGTTTAACAAGAAATAATAAGCAATTTAATTTATGCAATAGACGTTGAAAGTATAGTTTTACAAATTTTGGTGATTTCAAGTATTCAAGTATAAATTGAAAATGAAATACACATGGATGTTTGCAATTATTTTGAGGAATATTAAAAAGTTTTTTTCTTAATGAAAATATTTCAAACAAACACTCTAATCCCCTTGTAAAGCAAATCTCAAAGGGGTAGTATGGTTCTATATCATAGTTTTTTTTTACTTCCAGTTTTGTTTTCATGACCATCAGTCAGGTAATGCATATGAAAATAGCTCATTGCAACTTATTGGATTAGACTCTAACACCATTAATATGACATCTATTATTGATTTTACAGTCAAAAAAAACCAATAGAATTGCTATTAACTTCATATAATATTTAACAAAAGTGCAAATTAAGAGCTAAGACAAATTTTTTAACTCATTAACCAACTCAGTAAGGGCTTTTTTTGCATCACCAAAAAACATGCTACATTTGGGGTCATAAAATAGCAAGTTATCAATTCCAGCATACCCAGCACTCATGCTGCGTTTATTCACAATAATATGTTTTGCCTTATCAACTTCCAAGATAGGCATTCCATAAATGGGAGAAGAAGGATCTGTTTTTGCTGCTGGATTTACTACATCATTGGCACCAACAACCAATACTACATCAGTTTGTTCAAATTCAGGATTAATATCTTCCATTTCTACCAGCTTTTCATAAGCTACGTTCGATTCTGCCAATAATACGTTCATATGTCCGGGCATGCGTCCGGCTACCGGGTGGATGGCATATTTTACTTCTACCCCGCGTTCCTCTAATAGTTGTTCTAATTCATGAATTACATGTTGTGCTTGAGCAACAGCCAATCCGTAGCCGGGAACAATAACTACTTTTTTGGAATAATTCATTAGAATGGCAATATCTGTAGCAGATGCATCTTTGATAGAACCTTTTACTTCTGGGCCGCCTGAGGAAGCAGTTCCCTCTCCAAATGCTCCAAATATCACGTTACTCAAGGGGCGATTCATGGCTTTACACATCACTAGGGTAAGTAACGTTCCTGCAGAACCAACTAAAATACCGCCGGTAAGCATGATTTTGTTGTCATACAAAAAACCGCCAAATGCTGCGGCTAATCCGGTAAATGAATTAAGTAAAGAGATTACTACCGGCATATCAGCACCACCAATTGGAACAGTAAATAAAACCCCATACAGGATTGCAATAGCAAATAATGCATAAACAATTGCCATTTCGGCAGTATCGCTATAAATAATCCATGCACCAAATAAAATTACTCCGATAAGTACTGCTGTATTAATTATATTATAAGATGGTAAACGGAGTGGTTTATTCATGGTGCCATTTAATTTTAAATATGCAATAATACTTCCGGAAAATGAAACGCTCCCGATTACTGTACCTGCAATGATTGTAATCATAGATCCCGTGTTACCTACATTATGCTGAAATTCCATAAGTCCAATCAAGGCTGCACAGGCACCTCCCATGCCATTAAACATTGAAACCAATTCAGGCATTTTGGTCATCTGTACTTTCTTCGCAGCCATCCAGCCAACTACAGAACCTAATGCAATGGCACTAAAAATAAGCCCGTAGATTAATGGTGTTACTGGCTTATCGTGTAATGCAATGGTTCCAACAATGGCGATGAACATTCCAGCTGCAGCAATCAGATTGCCATTTCTTGCCGTTTTAGCATTTCCCATCATTTTTAATCCAACAATAAAAGTTACGGAACCGATGAGATAGGCTATTTCAAGTAGGCTTTGATTCATCATAGATTAAAAATTATTGAAGTAATTGAATCCTTAAAGTTTTATTATTTTTTCTTTTTAAACATTTCCAACATGCGATCAGTAACTGCAAACCCCCCCACCACATTAAGTGTTCCTAGAAATACGGCTAAAAATCCAAGGGCCAACGATAGGTAGTTGGTAGGATCAACATTTAGCATGACGTAAATAGCACCTACAATAACTACTCCGTGTATGGCATTAGCTCCGCTCATCAAAGGGGTATGAAGAACGGTGGGCACTCCTCCAATGACTTCTACACCTACAAAAACAGCCAAAATCACGAAGTAGAAAATTTCTTTGTTTTCAATAATAAATTGCCAGATAGTTTCCATATTTATTTATAAATTTTTGGATTAAAATTAAGCATGTTGTGTTCTAAGTACACTAGGATGTACAGGATTTCCCTGATGGGTGATAAGTGAACCTTTGGTAATTTCTTCCTCCATTTCCCATTTGAATCCTTCTGGTGTGGCCAGGTGAAGTAAAAAAGCAACGATATTTTTTGCATACAAATCACTGGCATTCATCGGTAGTAAAGAGGGGATATTACTTTCGCCAATAATTGTAATTCCATGCTTTACTACGGTAGAATTTAATTCGCTGCCGGCCACATTACCGCCCTGCTCTACGGCCATATCAACTATAACGGAGCCAAACCGCATACTTTTTACCATATCTTCTGTTACAAGCAATGGGGCTTTTTTGCCGGGAATTAACGCTGTAGTTATTACAATATCAGCTTCTTTGACATGACGGGCAACGGTTTCCTGCTGTTTTTTTAAAAAATCTTCACTTACATTTTTTACATATCCACCTTCAATTATTATAGAGTCATCACCTTCCACAGTAATAAATTTTCCACCTAATGATTCTACTTGTTCCTTGGTTTCAGGCCGAATATCCGTTACTTCAACAACTGCACCAAGTCGTTTTGCAGTAGCAAGCGCTTGCAACCCGGCAACTCCGGCTCCAAATATTACTACTTTGGCGGGCCGTATGGTTCCGGCAGCAGTTGTCATCATTGGTAAAATTTTACCTATTTTATCGGCTGCCATTAATACAGCTTTGTATCCGGCTAAATTTGCCTGCGATGACAAAGCATCCATTTTTTGAGCCCTGGAAATACGGGGAATGGCATCCATGGAAAATGCACTAATACCAGCATCCACACAGGCTTCGACCAATGAAGGGTTGGTAGCTGCCCACATAAAACTTAACAAGCATGCACCCCGCTTCATCATGCGTATTTCATCTGGTTGTGGGGCATTAACTTTTAAAATAGTATCGCTTTCACGATATATTTCATCTTTAGTTTTAATTGTGGCACCTGCTGCCTGATAGGCCTCATTCGTAATAAATGAACCTATACCGGCTTCATTTTCAACATGAACTGTAAACCCTTTTTTTATCAAGTCTTTTACAGTATCGGGTGTTAAGGCTACACGATTTTCACGCGATTTAAGCTCTTTGGGTACACCAATAATCATAATCGGGTAATTTTTAATCCAATGTAAAAATTTTTTTGAATGAAAAAGTAAATGGGGAGAAATTCATCCTTTACATGAAACTATATACAATTTAAAAACTGTTTATAGTTTGGCTAAAGCCTCTTGAATAGCCAGATAATTGGGTTGATCTGCCGGCGATGGCGTTATTTCAGCATAGCGCACAATACCCTCTTTGTCTAAAAGAAAGGCGGCGCGTTTACTAACACCTTTCATTCCAAAAGCAAAATCTTCAATGACCAGTCCATAATCACGGATTGTGGTTTTATTAAAATCGCTTAGTAAATCGAAATTCAAATGTTGTTGTTTACGAAACTCGGCAAGTGAAAATAATGAGTCAACAGATATACCAAGCACTACACAATTCATGGAATTGTAAATAGTTAAATTATCACGGGCATTGCAGAGTTGCGCTGTACAAACACTGGTAAAGGCCAGCGGAAAAAAATGCAGTAGCACATTTTTGCCTTTCAAATTTTCAAGAGAAATTTCCTGTTTTTCGGTATTAAATAACCTAAATGGTGGAGCGGGTTTTCCTATTTCAATTTGCATGGTTTTTTATATCTGTTAAAATTATGCTTCTTTTTAAGGGCTTTTAATCCAACGTACTGTATAATTACTGTGAATTGTTACAATTGAAAGCAAATATATGCCAGATTGTAAATTTGCAACGTGTAATTCATTCGTTGAAGATTGCAACAAACATTTCCCTGACATATCCATTAGTGTGATTCGCTCAATTGGATATTCAGAATGTACTTGAATAATTTCAGAAGCAGGGTTAGGGAAAATCTTTATTTGTTCAGTAAATTCTTCTTTTATACTAACATAGCAAGGCATGCTATGCATTTGAAAAAAACTCCAGATTTCACGGGTTGCATTAATGTCTCGATTGGTAGGCCCATAGCTAGGGATATCTACAGCTCCGTCGGGCCAGGTATGTCCACCGCCTTGTATTTTAAAAAAGCGAATCCAACCGCAACTGCTGCATCCTGTATAATCAATTTGTTCAACCGTGCTAAAGTCATTTGTATTATTATTTGATATATTAATAGTAGTTGTTGTATTTCCGCAGCTATTATGATTTGCCCAAAAAGTAAGAGTCTCATTAACACTTAGGGAACCAGGAATTCCATTATAATTAACAATCGGGTCAGCTGTACCATGAATTTGTAATACAGGTACAGAACGCGGAGGATTACAATAATAGGAAGTACTATCAGTCATTAACCCTGTAACTGAGGCTATGGCAGTAATTCGATGGCTTAGTTCACAGGCCAAACGGTAACTCATATATCCCCCATTACTCATGCCGCAGGCATACACTTTACTTGTATCAATAGAATAGCGTGCAATTAAAGTATCTAGCAAGGTATTAGTAAAACCCACATCATCTATTCCTGAAAAATATGGTTGTGGTAAAAAGCCTACGTTCCAAGAATTAGCAATGCCATCAGGATATACCACGATAAAATTTTGCTCATCTGCTAATGTACTCATGCCGGTATATAATTCCTGCTGTAAGGCATTAGAAGTATAACCATGGTAATTAAGTACTAATGGATAATAGAAGGATGGATTATATCCTAAAGGCAAATGAACTCTAAAATAGCGGGTATATGATTGATGATTTATACTATCAACAAAAGTTTGTGCATGAAGGCTTGAAATGAGTATCCCAAGTAGGGAATAAATTTTATATATGTAAAGGTTTTTATTCATGAAATGATTATGAATGTTGAATATCTTGTAAAGATAAAAAAGCTGCCTTATTTAGACAGCTTTTTTCATTTGTTTTATTTTAAATGTGCTTATGCATTAACGTCAAGCGTAGTCAATACTTCATTCATATTTCTTACGGCATCAGCACTTTTATTAAATAAAGCTTGCTCTTCGTCATTGAGTTTATAATCTATTATTTTTTCCCAACCGTTGCGACCAATTACTACGGGTACACCCAGACAAATGTCTTTTTGTCCGTATTCGCCTTCTAGGTAAACGCAACATGGAAAAACTTTTTTCTGATCTCTTACAATGCTTTCTACCAATAAAGCACCTGCTGCTCCCGGTGCATACCAAGCGGAGGTTCCAATTAATTTGGTTAAAGTGGCTCCCCCTACCATTGTATCGGCTACAATTTGCTTTTGTTTTTCCTCGCTTATCATGGTTGTAACAGGAGTACCATTTAGTGTAGCCATACGAATTAATGGGATCATCGTTGTATCACCATGCCCTCCAATAACCACGGCATGCAAATCATTTGGTGAACAATGTAGCTCCTGGCTTAAGTAACACTTAAAACGGGCGCTATCCAAAATTCCCCCCATACCAATAATGCGGTTTTTAGGAATTCCACTGGTTTTTAAAGCCAAGTAAGTCATGGTATCCATCGGGTTTGATATAACGATGATGATTGCATTGGGAGAGTGCTTCAGGATGTTTTCCGTAACATTTTTTACAATGCCGGCATTAATTCCTATCAGTTCTTCGCGGGTCATTCCGGGCTTACGTGGTACACCGGAGGTAATCACTACCACATCAGAGTTTGCGGTTTTTGAATAATCATTTGTACTTCCGGTAATACGGGTGTCAAATTCTAATAGAGAAGCTGTTTGAAGCATATCCAATGCTTTCCCTTCGGCTAACCCTTCTTTAATGTCGAGCAATACTACTTCTTCAGCAAGCTCTTTTCTAGCAATGTTATCTGCACAGGTAGCACCTACGGCTCCGGCACCTACTACGGTAATTTTCATACGTTTTATAGTTTAAATTTTATGATTTTCTGTGCGCTAAGTTATAAATACTGTATGTTATATCACCATTTTTAAATACTAACCAGAACGAAATTAATAACAATATACACACAGGTTCGTTTATAAGTACTGTACATACAACTATTTGTTTTCTATAAGTGTCTATTATTTTGTATATTTGAATATAAGTATATTGGGCTCGTTATATTCATATCTTTCACATTGTCTGTTAGTTCTGCTTTTTTTAATAGAACTAACAACAAGGTTTTTATATGCTCAGGCATCTTCTGGAGATTGTATGGGAGCCATACCGGTGTGCCAAATAAGTTATGATGTACCAGTACTTAATGTTCCGCCAGATAATGTTCCTAACGAAATTAGCGGTATTTTATCCTGCCTGGCTACCGGTGAAGACAATGGAATTTGGTACACGTTTACGGTTCAAACAAACGGAATATTGCATTTTAATATTATTCCTTATGTATCCACTGATGATTATGACTGGGCTCTATTTAATTTAA
Source organism: Flavobacteriales bacterium (assembly GCA_026418175.1). Lineage (GTDB taxonomy): Bacteria > Bacteroidota > Bacteroidia > CAIKAF01 > CAIKAF01 > BA4. The sequence goes on along the minus strand of JAOABX010000005.1, from coordinate 90,382 downwards.
CCAATGCGGATTGTTCTGATATTAAAACTAACGGATCACTCGAAGTAGAATGTAATTTTTCCAGTTATACTACAAATAATGGAATTACAGGAGCCAATGGGGGAACAAATCCGCAAGATGAACCAACCATTAATGTTTCAGCAGGGCAGCGTTTTGTTCTATATATCTCAAATTTTTCACAAAGTACTAATGGGTATCGGCTAGATTTTAGCAATTCAACGGCTCAAGTGCCAGATAACGTTCCACCATCCCTGGTTTCAGTTCAGCCTAACCTGAACTGCAATGCCAGCAGTATTACCGTAACATTTTCTGAGAATATTGCTTGTAATTCAGTGCAGCCCTCTGATTTTTCATTTACAGGTCCCGGAGGCCCTTATACCATTACATCCGCAACAGGGATTGACTGCCAAGCTGGGGCTGCATATTCTATAGAATATGTGCTTGCTTTATCTCCACCCATTAGTTCTGGTGGAAATTTTACATTAGCCATATCGGGAGTGATTGAAGATATTTGTGGAAATCAGGCCAATGCTTCAACTCCCAATATCTCATTTAATTACAATGCCATGATGCTTAGTGTTACGGTTGTAGATGCAGATTGCGGTGTGGATAACGGACAGGCCACCGTAAATGTTATTGGAGGGATTGGCCCGTATCAATACTTATGGAGCGATCCTGCGACCCAAAATACACAAACTGCAACTGGTTTAGCCCGAGGCAACTATGTGGTTACTGTTACAGACGCACAGGGGTGCACTGCCACAGCCAATGTAACAGTATCAGACCCGACAAGCTTTAGTTTTCAGGTAGTTCAACAAGCTGATACTTGTTCTAAAGGAGTGGGCGTAATAACAGTGTTGGTCAATGGTACAACCCCCCCTTATCAATATACATTTACAGATTATTTTCAAAACATTACTTCCAACAATCCGGTATATGTGGGTGCAGTTGGCGATTCATTGTTATACATTCGAGTAACGGATGATTTAGGTTGTTGGTTAGATACATTGATTGTTGTAAATAATATTGAAAACGATACATTGATGGCTTATTTTACAGTGGATAATCCGGTGGTGAATGTATTGTTTCCCTATGCGCATTTTTTTAATGCTTCTCAGTATTATACTTCTTTTGTTTGGGAAATTGAAGGACAAAATTTTTATCAGGATAATTTTATTTATCAATTTACCAGTGGAGAAGGCTCCTATCCCGTTACCATTACAGCCTTTGATGCAAACGGGTGCAAAGACTCTTATACTATGATAATTAATGTAATTGCAGAATTTTCATTGTTTATACCCAATGCTTTTACAGTAAATCAGGATGATAAAAATGAAAAATTTGAAGTGAAAGGTATAGGATTGCAGGAAAACTCTTTTGAAATGTATATATACGACCGTTGGGGGCGTTGTATATTTGAATCCAGAAACATAAACGATGGATGGGATGGTAGTATCGGAGGTGCTGATCCGTTAAAGACTCCACAGGGTGTATATGTGTATCGCATTTATGTTAAAGATAATTTTGGAACATTGCATCAGTTCACAGGTAAACTAATTTTAATTAAATAATAATTTATTGACTTTGAAAATTTTATTTGTAATTATTTCTTTCTTGATATTTTTTCTTTTTTTAGTGCAAGCATGAAAAATAAGCGGGCCTATCAATTTTTAGAAAATAATACATTCAATTTATCTTGTAATTTTTCAAATTATCCGGATGTATGGTGGTACGAAGAAAATAATACATATTCATGCAAAGAAGATTCAGTGTATGTAATAAATCAAAAATTCTCAATTAATATAGCAAACGATGAAGCCTTTTTATATTACTACTTTTCGAATGAAAATAATCTTCAATCACTGGGCGATTTGCTAAAGATACAAGGTGAAACTTTAGAAGATGAGATTAATGAAATATATTATTATGAAGGTTCCGCTCCATACGTTCAATATTATGATTTTTTAGTTGCTTATTTGGAAGGGAGATTTTTTCAAATAAATCAAGTTTATCAGTTTGCATCAGTTGATTCAATAATAGCATTGAACGATTATGAAGCCACGTTGCTTAAATCTAAATTTAATAAATGTGGAATTATTCCAAGTATGAAAACATTGGTTCCTCACTTTTTATATTATGAAATTGTGTATCATATCAAGCGAAATTCATTGCAATTAGCCAATCTAAACTTCTCAAATAATTTTTTGGAAAATTATAAAAACAAAAATCTAAAAAACATAATTTCATTAATCAATAAAAATAAAGCCGTAAAGCCAGTCACTGATTTTTTGCATACAGATTTTTTAGATACCAATAAATTGTTTAAGTTATCAGATTTTCTTGGTAAAAATTTGATAATAGATTTTGGATCAACCTATTGTTTTGGATATTTAAAGACAGAGCAATCAGTTCATGATAGATATTCAAATATTAAAAATAAATCAGAACTTCTTTATATAGACGTTTTAATAGAAAAAGAGTTTGATCATGTAAAAACGTTTGGATTGAAAAATAAATTTCTATTTTCAATTCTATGTGTCTCTGTTTGCTTGTTCGATGATGTTTTTAAAAAATATGCTATTTATTTTGAACCGCGATTTGTTTTAATTGATAAGCAGGAGTATATTAAAGAGACTTTTTTTACGGCCATTCGATTCATATTTTTGGTCAACTTTTTTAAATATTATAATTGTATTGCATGAAGTTGTCGTTGGTTATTGCACTTAAAAACGAAGAAGATAATATAGTTCCATTAATATCTGAAATTCATCAAGCGTTGCTTGAGTTTTCACACGAAATTATTTTGGTTGATGATGGTTCAACCGATCAAACTTGTCATCGCATTCTTGCATTGAATGATGAAACTATTCACTTGATTGTGTTTCAAAAAAATTATGGACAAACACATGCATTGTCTGCCGGGATAGAAGCTGCCAAGGGTGATTACATTGTTACCCTAGATGGTGATCGACAGAATGACCCTTCCGATATCCCAGCTATGGTTGAATTATTAGAAAAAGAAAATTGGGATTTAGTGGCAGGGAAGCGAAGTAAGCGTAAAGATGGTATGATATTGCGTAAAATACCCAGCAAAATTGCCAATGCAATCATTCGTTATTTAACCGGCGTATATATATCAGATTATGGTTGTACACTAAAAGTTTTTAAAAAAGAAATAGCCAAAAATTTAAATATGTATGGCGAATTGCATCGATTTATTCCTGTATTGGCTCATTTACAAGGAGCTCGCATTACAGAAATGCCTGTTAAACATCATCCACGAATGGCAGGAGTTTCAAAATATGGTATTGGCCGTACATTTCGAGTAATTAGTGATTTGATGTTAGTTTTGTTTTTTCAAAAATACCTTCAAAAGCCAATGCATTTATTTGGTACAGTAGGGTTTATAACATTGGCTATTGGTGTAATAATCAATATGTATTTATTCATTGAAAAAATTTTAGGACACGATATTTGGGGGCGTCCCATTTTGCTACTTGGTATTTTGTTAGTATTAGGAGGCATACAGCTTATTACCTTCGGATTTATTGCTGAAATACAAATGCGTACTTATTACGAATCGCAGCAGAAAAAACCTTATCGTATCAAGGAAAGTTACATTGGCAACAAAAAAATTTAAATCAGTTGGGTGGTTTTTTATTAAGGCTGTAATTAGTATTAGCGGCCTATATCTCGCTTATATTAAAACGGATATTACAGCATTGAAAGCAAATTTAAATGCCTCTAATTTTTTATGGCTAATTCCACCATTTTTTCTGTATGCTGCCTCTAAGGGCCTTAGTGCATTACGATTAAATCTTTTTTTTAAAAATATAGGAACATATTTAAGTTTAAGTCAAGGAGTCTTACTTTATTGGCTAGGCATGTTTTATAATCTTTTTTTGCCTGGTGGTATTGGTGGTGATGCTTACAAAGTAATGTTATTGAATAAATATTTACATTCTTCATGGAAGAAAACAACTTCTGCGGTTTTATATGATCGAATTACCGGTATGATGGCATTACTTTTTCTTGCAGATGTTTTATTAATTTTCATTCCAATACATGGAAGCTTGATATTAGCATTATTATTATTTATCTTATTAATTGCATTTTATTTATTATTAACCAGGTTTATATTCCCCGATTTTATGCCCAGCTTGTGGAAAGGCTACTTTCTTTCATTAATCGTGCAAGGTTTACAAATACTTGCTGCGTGGAGTATATTACATGCCATGCATATTAAGAGTGACATTCCTGAATTGTTGATATTGTTTTTAATTTCATCAGTATTTTCTGCGTTACCTTTTACAATAGGAGGTGTTGGTGCCAGAGAACTTACTTTTGTCTATGGCTCTAAATGGTTGGGAGTTATTCCTGAAACCGGAGTGGGGTTTTCGCTTCTCTTTTTCCTCATTTCTGCTGTGGTTTCTTTACCGGGAACATTGGTATCTGAAAAAAGAATATTTGCTAAAAACAAACTACCAATAACTTAAGATTCTGTGGTAGTTGGTTAGGTTAGGTTATATCAATTTTTTTTAAATTACATAAATCATTTAATACGATAAATGGCATTTTTTTTAATTAAACCCGTAGAGCTGGTTCTTCCAATCATCCAATCAAAGTTTTAACTTTGTACGAATAGCTTGAAAAATAAAGCATTCAATAAAAGCCAACCATGATTTTTACACCAATACATAAAAGGGTGAATATTGAAAAGCTATTTGTAACATTTCTATTTTTTTTAATCACTCTTCAATCTGGTTTGTCTCAACAAGGATTTCGATTTAAAAAAATATCCATTGCGGGGGGGTTATCACAAAATACAGTAAACTGCATTTATCAGGATAAAGACGGATTGATTTGGATTGGAACGCAAGACGGTTTGAATTTATTTAATGGATATTCATTTCGTCACTTTAAGTACCAGCCCAATGATACTTCCTCCATTTCTGATAATTTTATTATTCATATTACCGAAGATTCGTTGGGGTATCTATGGATTGCAACCCGAAACGGATTGAATCGAATGGATCGGGCAACTTATACATTTAGGAGATTTTTTGGGCCTGATAAAAATCGAAGAGAATTTCATAATTCATTTTTTAAGACCATTGTTTTGCCGGGCGGGTATGTACTTACTCGGAAAAATGATTTTTTGCTTATTCACGCTTCCACTTTACGCTATTATATATTATCTCCTTCTCAGTTAAATATATTTGATGATGTGAAGTACCAAAACTTTTTCCCTACCCAACATTCCATTGCATTATTATCGAATGAGGAAGTGTTACTGGTTCGATATGATCGTTCTTTCATTCGTTATCCAATAAAAATTCCTAGTGAGGAATATATTACTTCGTTTTTAGAAGCAAAAGATACTAGTACATTTTTTATAGGTACTAATCGTAGTTTGTACTTTTATAAAAATAATACTCTTTTAAGAATTCTTCCTGAACGAGCTCCCTGTAAAGTAAATGCAATTATTAAATCAAATGATAATAAATATTGGGTAGGAACATCACATGGAATTTATATAATCAATCCAGATAATTTTAATGATATCTTTCATGTTTTACCTGAAAAACATCGTAGAGATGGAATTATTTCATCTTCAATTATTTCAATTTTTCAAACGAAAAATAATCAGGTGTGGATTGGTACTGAATATAATGGTATCAATATTTATGATCCGTTTACTTCAAGATTTAAGTATATTTCATTAAAAACTTCTGATATTTCAAGCAAAGAAACCGTTGTGTGGGGAATTTATGCAATGAGTGAAAGAAGTGTATGGATAGGAGTAGATGATGGATTGTTGGAGGTCTCATTTTCTCATCCAATACAAGTAATTCTAAGAAATGAGGTGTTAGATTGGAAATATAAAGTAAGAAGAATATATCAAAATAAAATCAAACAACGGGTATCAGCTTTATACTTGGATAATAAACAACAATTATGGATTACAACTACAGGTGGAGGAATTTTTCGTTTGAGCAAGGTAACTGGTAGCATAAAACAATATTTGGCTGATACTACCCATGGCTGCAAGATTACTGATGATGTATTATATCATATTGCACCAGGCAAATCAGAAGAACTTTATTTTTCATCAAAAAACGGAATTACATATTATCGAAGTACCGATGAGAAATTTCGTTGCATTTTCCCTTCAACATATTTGCCTGAACATAATAATTTTGTTTTAAGTACATATTGGTCTAAATCACGCTCTTCTCTTTATATATGCCAGGCTCATGGCCTGTCAATATTTATTCCTGACTCAAATAGAATGATTCATTATTCGTATAATGAGCAGGATACAAATTCAATTAGTTTTCCTATTGTATCATCTGTATGCGATGATTATCGAGGGAATTTATGGATATCAACCTTAGGGGGTGGGATTTGTGGGTGGAATGATAGTCAAAAAAAATTTTTTAGAATTGATAATCGGTTTGGATTATCGGATGAGGTGGTATATACATTTGTACCTGATGACTTTAATAAAATTTGGTTTTCAACAAATACATCAGTGGGCATGCTTGATCCGAATACTCACCGGGTGAGAATGTATTCCATGATTGATGTAACAGAGGGCATAGAATTTAGTCAGAACTCATCGCATCGGATGTCGAATGGATGTATTTTGTTTGGTGGCACAGGCGGATTTGTTATGTTTCAACCGGAGCATTTTACAAAGCCAGAAGCAGAATCTCCTCTCATTTTATCTGATATAAAATTTAATTTTAGAGATTTATCATTACGTGATACAAATTACGTAATTGGTAAATTTTTTTATCCTGAAAAAATTTTATTGAAGCCAGGTATTCGTTCTGTTTTTTTTGAATTTGCCGCATTAGACTATAGAAATCAGGGAAACATTCAGTTTGCATACAGGCTTCAAGGGTATGAGCAGAATTGGATTTATTTGAATAACAGTCAACGTTCTGCTTTATATTCTAATCTTCCTTATGGTAAATATATTTTTCAAGTAAAGTATCGTATTACAGGCCAAGATTGGTATCCAACTATGTTGCAAATACCAATATCTGTTATTCCGCCATTTTATCAAACCTCAATGTTTCGATATACTGTTATAGGCATTTCTATCATTTTGTTGATATTTTTAGTTCGTACTATTGCTACAATTCGACTTAGGCGAAAGTTGCGTTTAGCTGAAACCCACATGCGTTTGCAGGAAGAACGAGAGCGAATTTCTAGAGAATTGCATGATAACATTGGATCACAGTTAACATATATCATAAATGTTCTTGATAATATTACATTTCGATTAAAACCACAGCATATTGAAAAGGAAAAGCAACGGCTGGAAGAATTAAGCCAATTTAGCCGAAATACAATGAAACATTTGAGAGAAACAATTTTTGCTTTAAGTAAAGATAAGTACGAAGTATTAGAATTAGCTGAAAAAATAAAAACACTGGCAACAATGTATGTGAATGAATTAGATTACAATATTGATTTAAATATTTCTGTTAATTATAACCCTTCTCTTGATCCTATAGTTTATCTTAATCTATATCGCGTTGTTCAAGAAGCATTGCAAAATGCGATGAAATACTCTAATTCTAAAAATATTATGATTGATTTACAGAGTACAAATCAATATCTTTCGATAGTAATTAAGGATGAAGGAAAAGGTTTTGATATGTCGGGAGTTATTACTGGAAATGGGCTTAAAAACATGAGGAAAAGAGCAAATGAAATTAATGCAAAGATTGAAATAAATAGTATGCCCGGAAATGGAACACAAATCAGCGTTTTTTATAAATACGACAATTGACGTATGTATACTGGCAGGTATGTTGATTAGTTTTGTATAAAATATGATATTTCAATATGGAAAAAATTCGAATTGCAGTAGCCGACGATCAAGAATATCTTCGAAATTCCATTGCACATACTTTGGAATTATTTGATGAATTGGAGTGTATTTACACAGCATCTAATGGAAATGATTTAATTGAGAAATTAAAAAAAGGTCCCATTCCACATCTTATTTTGATGGATATAAACATGCCCGAGATGAATGGAGTAGAAGCTACTGCAATCATCTCTGAGTTATTTCCGGAAGTAAAAGTATTGATGCTTACAGTTTTTGAAGACGAACATCATATTTTTGATTCAATCATGGCTGGAGCCTCTGGTTATTTGTTGAAAGATGAAAAACCCATGGCGTTGTATGAAGCCATTCATGAAGCCATGGAAGGTGGAGCCCCTATGTCAACTTCAATAGCACGTAAAGCATTACAATTAATTCGTACTGGAAAACCCATTGATAATTCAATATCTGATCAATATCAATTATCCAAGCGTGAGATTGAAATTTTAGAAAATATCGCCCAAGGGCTAAATTATCAAGAAATAGCTGAAAAGTTGTTTATCAGTCCAAAAACCGTTAGAAAGCACATTGAAAATATATATGAAAAGCTTCGTGTACACAATAAAATCGAAGCAGTTAATCTTGCACGCAAATATCGAATAATATCTTTACTTGTTTAGTGCTTTACTTATAAAAACAGAGGAGCTGAATATTTCAACTCCTCTGTTTTATAGGGTAAATTACTTAATTAAAATTTTCTCTGTAACAATTCCTTTGTTACTCATTACTCGTAAAATGTAGGTACCTGAAGCAATTCCGTTTCGGCCAGCAGTATATGTATTTGACATGATGTTGTCTTTTCTTACAATCACTCTGCCATTTAAATCAAGAAGCTCAACGGTATAAATAATACCGTTACCACTTAATTGGATGGTGATTTGCTCGGTTACAGGATTGGGAAAAATGTTGAACTCAATTTCTTCTTGGGTCTCAATACCCACACTTTGATCTTGCACCACCAAATACATGCGTGGAGCCAGAAACCCTACAATGGTATCAATGTATGCCATTGCTTTGGCTTTACTCATATCAGGGTTAGTGGCTAAACTGTTGGTATGAATAGTTGTACCATTTTGTCCAACCAAAGCTGCTTCGGCAACAACTGTTGTTGAATCCCACCAGTTCCAGGGAGAAGCTTCTTCACCACCAGGAGCTGTTGGCCTTTCAATTTGGAATAACCCCTCGTGTGTAGCTTTGGGATTTAACGAATAAGCACGTGCAGAAATTGGATCAGTAAAGTTGTGATCCACCCAAATTTTGTTTAATTGCTGCTGAACAGCTTTTGCAACTACAGTTCTTGTGCCATGAACATACACTACCACTTGATTGGTAACAGGTACAATTACGTTACCACTATCAAATGGAGCAAACGGATCTTTACGACAATGAATACCTGCTACCGGAATACGAGGCCATTCTTGATCCATCCACGATATATCTCCCATGGCACCACCTAGATTAGCAATCATGGCCACTTGGTTAGAGTATCCGGGATGATTATAAATATTAAAGGTTCCACCCATTCCATATACATCGCCTACCAAAGCAGGGTTCACCACAGAATTTCCATTATCATCTAAAAACTTTGGAAGTTGGGTTTCACTTTGTTTATCTAAGAAGCCGTATGCTAAGGAAACGTATCCGCCAGAACCATTTCCAATCAAGAAAATGCGTTTTGGATCAATTTTAAAGGTATTAGTTGTTGCAGCATCTTTTTTAAAGAACCGAACGCAAGTTTGTGCATCATGAATGGCACGGTAAACAGCATTTAATATTTGGCGTGTTCTTTCGGTTTGAGTAGGAGCTAAGGGATTCCACCCCAAGCGATAGTTGGGTGCCGCCACTACATATCCTTTCATAGCAAAACGATGTGCCAATTCAACCATCGCGCTGTCTTTATTATTTCCGGTAGTAGAACCATTGATATATTTTGGCAAAAAGTTACCGGTATGAAGTAAAATTACCAACGGACGTTCAGTTTCTGTATCTGTGGCTGAAGGCTGGTAAACATCCATCAACAAAACTGTATCTTTTGGATTGCTGGAGCTGGTGCCTGCCGGTGCTGGTGGATAATTTAAAAAATAGTAATTTTCACCAAAAACTACATTGTTTGTTACTACTACACCGCTTTTGGGAAAAACATCATCCAGGTAGCGGGTAATTTGAGCTGATGTGAAGCCCCAAAGACCACTGAATAAGGCAAGTGTAACGATTTTTTTTTTCATATCTATTTATTTTCGTTTTTTCAAAATTAATAAAACAATCAGCAATTATTTCTTCCCAAATAGTAAATCCATTGTTTCAATTAGAATTATAACTATCTATTTGAAATTCCAATCGAAAAGAACCGAACCGTATATCATACGGCCTACCCTAGGTCCGCCATATACTTGAAATACTTTATTGTTAGTTAGGTTTTGTGCTCCCAATTTGAAAGTAAGGTGTGCCTTTTTCAGAGTGTAATTGAGTTGTGCATCCAACATATAGTAAGAGGGTATAGCTCCTGTAAATTGGGGCGAGCCTTCAAATGTAAACCCGTCTATCCACTTGAAGTTTACGTTGAACCCCCAATTATTGATTTTAACTTTCCCGATTTTCATCTGTATATCTCTACCATCTATACCAATATTAAATTTATGTTCCGGGGTATTGAATGCAGGAATTATTGGATCATTTCCGGTACGGTATAGCCTGTTCCATGTGTAGTTTCCGCTAAGTGTAAAATATTTAGCAAAATAATAGCTTAGTTGTGTGCTGAATCCCATAGTATAAACTATTTCTATGGCATTGGTCGCTACACGATACACCTTGGTTTTATCAGTAGGAAATCCGATAATATCAAAATCACCGTCAATACCTACTTTGTATCCAATGAAATCTTGATATAAGCTAAAATAATAACTTCCATCAATGTACAATCGGTTGGAAATAATTCCCCGGTATCCTATTTCTGCCGAATATACCCGTTCTGGGCGAACCGGATCAATGCGTGTTGAGTCTTTGCCACTGTTAATATAGCGTAATACGGTAGGGTCAAAATTGTTTTTTATGTAGTCTTGAAAAGATTCAACTGTAATTAATGAATCGTATCCAGTGATATTTCCGCGAAGGGTTGCTCTTCCAACATTGTAAAATAAATATTGATCAGCCAGTGTTGGATTACGCACTCCACTTGATAAATTATAACGGATAGTATGATTTTTATGAGGGGTATGTACCAACGAAAATGCTGGACTGACAAGAACCGGGAAATTAACATTTTTATCAACCCTTATGGTACCATTAATTTTGATTTTCTCCCAGCGTTTTTCAATTCCAAGGTAAGCACCAACTTCCCAGTTAATAATTTTTACTCCATTCGTATCAGAAAAAATAGTACCTCTTGAATCGGGGGTATACATTCTAAAATTGCTTCCTACGGTAAAGTCAAGGGTGCTTAGCCCATTAACAAAACGATCCCAACCTGATAACTTTTCTTTGTCTTTGCCAGGTTTGAATCGAAATTTATATTCCCCATGAACATGATACAATGCGCTGTAATCTATTAAGCGGGAACCTCCTTGTCCCAGGGGGCGAGTTGTAATACCTGCAAAAGCAGTATCAAAAGAATAGGTGCCGGGTTCAAAATAAGGACTGAACAATCCTCCATGGGTAAAATTATTTGCATAATTCCTGGCTTCTTGATGCCATGCATACAATGAATCACTTAGTAAACCAAGAAGTGAATCGGCCAAAGCAAAATTGTAATTATTTACTGAAGTAAATGAAGAGGGAAACGGGTAGCCATACAATGCTAAAAAAGCGTCATAAAGCCTACCGTTGTTTTGAAAGGCAATATTATTTTCCCAATAACTTAAATAATCATTGTTCCAGTTTTTAAATCCTGACCCTAATGGTTTATTGTTGTTTTGAAGTAAAAAGGCTGTTACTACTGCATCATAGGTATTCCCGGCATTTTCATGTGTTGCGTAAGCCCTCACAAAAAATTTGTCTTTCTGTTTAATTTCAACTTTGTTTTGATGAAAAGAAATATCTCTCAGGCTATAACGATTTTCACCTTGATATACGGTTGTACCGTATCCAAAATTACTACCTACCATAATTTCCACTTTTTTGCGCGTCATGTAATGAAGAGAAAGAGCACTTTTTAAATTTTCAGTATTGTAATCAACCAAGTCTTCTTCCCGATATCCGTCTCTGTAAAAAATTCCCAATCCTGGCCGGTCTTTACGTAATGATAAATCTGTGTAAAAATCATAGCCATTTGCTAAAGCTTCATCTCCGTATATGTTTACAGCATCATATCCGCCGGGATTTCCCGGGCCTGTTTTTGAATCTGTAGAGGCATCGTAATTATTGGCTTCCCAGTCATCGGCACGCAGGTAAAAGAAATTAAACTTAAATGCAAACCGATCATATCCTTTTTTATCCTTAAATTTTTCTGCTACACGGATTGCTCCTTCAAATAAATTACGTTCACCACCTTTTAATGATACACTGAGCCCAGGAAAATCAAACGGACTTTTGGTACTCATTGCAATGACTCCATTGAATGCACCAGGGCCATAAAATGCGGAACTCGCTCCTTGTACCAGGTCAACTTTCAAAATATCAAGCTCAGATGCACCCAAAAAGTTACCCAATGAAAAGTTTAAACCGGGTGATTGATTATCTACTCCATCAATAAGCTGCAAGCTTCGAACTGGAGAAGTGCTGTTAAATCCTCTGGTATTAATGATTTTAAATCCAATACTGGCGGAGGTAAGGTCAACTCCTTTCAATGCTCCAAGGCCTTCGTAAAACGATGCGGCAGCTGTTTGTTTTATCGCTATAGCATCCATAGATTCCACGGTTAGCGGGGCCTCCTTTTGTTTTTCAGTAATGCGGGTATCACTAACTTGCATTTCTTCAAGTAATACCTGATCGGCTTCAATAAAAATTTGTAACTGATCTTTTAAAGAATTTACCTGTATTTCTTTCTTTTTGTATCCAAGTGCTGAAATTTCAAGCACTGTAGGCAATCCTTTAGTGAGTTTAAGTTGAAACTGTCCATCAAAATCGCTCGAAACACCATTCGTAGTTCCCTTTTCAATAATATTCACTCCAAACAATCCTTCTTTTGTATCCTGATCTTTTACTATTCCCCGTATAATTTGTGCGTTTATACCAAAACATAAATAAACTGTGAAGACTGAAAGTAGATGTTTTTTCATGTGTATAATGTGTTTAACTAAAATAAATAAAAAACCCAAACCGAAGTTTGGGTTTTTATAAAGTTTCCAAACACTTACTTCACAATTTCGAGCAATTCCATTTCAAAAATTAAGGTACTGCCCGCTTTGATTGGACTATTGGGTGGAGGATTGTTTCCATATGCCAGATTAGCTGGTATAATAAGTTTATAATTAGCACCAGGACTCATCATCACTAAGGCTTCCTGCCAGCCTTTAATGAGATTGCTTACTGGAAATACTGCTGGTTGTCCGCGGTCATACGAACTGTCAAATACAGTTCCATCTATCAAGTACCCTTTGTAGTGAACTTTAACCTGGCTATTTAGGGTAGGTTTTTCTCCTTTCCCTTCTTTATTTACCAAATACATCATACCTGATTGGGTAACTTTATAATTTTTGTTTTTGGCTTTTTCTTGTTCCATGAATTGTTGCCCTTCAGCTTCATATTTTGCAGCTTGTTGTTGAACTTGTTGCTGCATTTTTTGCATTTGCTGCTGTTGAAACTGAGCAAATGCCTGATTCATTTCTTCTTCTGTTAATAATGGCTTTACTGAATCATTCCAAGCTGCCATGATTCCTTGGGCAACTAATTGAGCATCTAATTCAATGCCTTGATTTTTTAAGTTTTTCCCCAGGTCATAACCAATTCCGTAACTTACCTTTTGATCCAGTGTTTCGGGTTTTTTCAATTGTTGTGCCTGATTTTTTGATCCGCATGCACTAAACAGAATGCCTGCCACAGACGCGGTAATAATAATGTGTTTCATGAAATATATTTTTTCTGAGTGCAAAGTTACATATAATCTTTTTCAATGGATGAATACAACTCAATAAGTACTGATTTTTCATTTTCCCAGGTTAGTTCGCCGGCTGCTTTTTTACAGTTTATAGAATATTGAGTTAATTGCGCTTTATTGTTAAACATTTGTTGAATCTTTGCTGCAATAGCTTTAGGAGTAACCTCATCTACAAGTTCGCCTACTTCATATTGTTTTATGATTCTTTCCAGTTCAGGTAATTTGGAAGATAATACCGGCGTTCCGGCCTGGATGTAATCAAAAATCTTATTAGGTAAACTGAATCGGTAATTTAGATTGGTGTCTTTATCCAAAGTAACTCCTAAATCAGCTACTATTGTATATTTCTTTAACTCATCATAGGGCAATCTTCCAATAAAATGAATTCGGTTTTGTAAGTTTTTTTCAGCGGTCATTTTTTTGAGTTTAGGAATAACATCACCATTTCCAATAATTAAAAGTAAAAAGGAATCATCTAAATACTCCATGGCCTCTACAAGCTCTTCGCTGCCCCGATGGATATTGATTCCATTGCCTTGCAATAAGATGATAAATTTATTTTCGGGTAAATTTAGTACATGACTACTTACTTTTTCCTGTATTTTACATTCCGGAGGAAGATTCCTCAAAACTTTAAAATCTATCCCGTATTCTTGTTTAAATAACATGGAAATGGATTGATTGACTGTAATGCAATAGGTAAGTTTAGGAACAATAAAACGCTCAATGGCTTTCCAGGTCTTCTTGGCAAACAGGTTATGCTGTAGTTCAGGCACTTCGGTAAAATATTCATGACTATCAAAAACCAAGGGCTTGTTCTTGATTTTAGAAACAAGGAAGTTTGCCAATAATGTATCAAGATCATTGGCATGTAAAATATCAGCTCGATGTGTAAGTAAATAGAAAAATAAACGAATATTAAAAAAGGCATAGAATAAAGGCCCCTTATTAAATAGTAGTCTCATTCGAATTTGTTTATAGGGCTTCGGAAGTAGGGGAGGAGAGTTAGGTAGAACTCTGCCAATTAAAACTACTTCATAACCCGCATCGTGTAGTGTATTACAGGTTTTAGCTACCCGTTGATCAGTTACAAGATCGTTGATTACTGAAACAATAATTTTCTTCTTCATTTGAATTTTTCAAAGTTATGATTTTTCCATAGAAACAGCAGACGAGTTGTATGATTAGATGATCTAAGTTTTCTTGGTAAATGAATAGGAAAGTCAATACAAATTATTTTTTGTTTTTTTCAATATGCTATTCAGAATAATGAGTTTTTAATATTTATTACCTCAAAGAAATTTTAAATTTTAAGAATGTGGTTGAATTTTTCATTTGTTTTTTGAAAAAAATGTAATTTAGAATATGGAACCTAAAAATTTAGATTCTCATACTTCACAAGATGGGAATCAAAAAAAACATAAGCATGAATATAAAAAGCTGGTTTCTATTCATCAGTACCGCAGGCGAGAAAAAATTCGTGCAAGATTTGGTGTGATGCTTTTGGTATATGCCTGTTTATTAATAATGCTAGGCTACTTTCTTATTGAAATCATGAAAATAGTGAAATAAATAAGCTTTACTGATTTGTTCCCACATGCATTAGCATCCCGGTGGTGGGGTCAAATTGTGCTTTAATACTTGAAAGATTTTCTGCAGGTAAAGCATGTAAAACTCCAAGTTGAGCTACTGCAAAATTTTGTTGTGCTATGACCCGATTATTCAAAATGATTTTAAATAAACAAGTTTCTGGAATTCTGTAAACAATTCCTGTATTCTTGTTACCTTTTTTTTCTGTTTGTTGATCAGCAATAAATCGAGAAGCGCCTTGTGTGATACCTGCTGGTTCCTGTTGTATATATACTGTTTCCATAATCAGTTTTAAGGAATCGTTAATACCTTTATTAGGGCTGAATTTGAAAAATGGTTGTATGCCCTTCTTATCCGGATGAGGCCTGAATTCAAATTGGTATGTTAATGTTTGAACTTCCGAAGTGCCAAGAAATAGGTTTAGGTATTCATTTTCAAGTTTGTTCAATTCTTTCAGCATTACTTCGAGGGTAGCAGCAGGATAAGCCAATTCATCGCTATAAGAAATTAAACGGTATTTTTGGCTGCGAATTTCATTAATCATTTTCACGGCATCCTTGGCGCTTTCTTGTTTCGAACTTTTAATCAATACTCTTTCTATTTGACGATTCTCAATTATTACTCCGCCTTCGTGTATTTGGCGGGTATAAATGGTATCTAATTTCTCTTTCAAATTGATAAGTGTAATATTTTTTTCATGCTTTTCTTTTTCCTTTTTTTCATATTGTAGAGCAGTTTCCCTGGCATTGATTTCTTCTTTGGTTGATAGTTCATTTACTTTTCGAATAATACCTGTTTTGTCATATTCTATTAAAACCTTCTGCTTATCTTTTAATTCAATGAAATAGAGCTGATCAGGGTCTGGTTCTGATTTGGTGCTTAATTTTATTTCGGCTATTTCATATTTTTCCTGCTTTTCTGAAATTCCTGTATAACCTAAATAACTATCGGAAAATTCATACAAGGGCCCTGGAATAAAAGTGGTTTTTTTAACTGTAACATCAGCTACTAAAACTGTACGTGGAAGGTAATAAAAAATTCCGTTGGATTCACAGGTTTGATTATTGGTAACATGAATAACTTGATATGCTTCGCTTTTACAGCTCCATCCCACTAAAAAAAGTATCAAAAAGCAATAAATATGAATGAATGTTTTCATTGAAATTTTTTACAAAAGTAAAATTTAAAAATTAACCCTGCGAACCGATTTTCAGTTTTGTAAGTGGTTGTTTTTTATACTGAGCAAGGATAATCCAATATATGTAATGAGGCCGTTAATTGCCAATAATTCATAACCTATTTGATATCCTCCAAATATAGCGGAAGAATTTGTATTAATAAAATAAGATATAACGGGCGAAAGTATGCATATGAACGGAATCCAACGGTCTCTGGGCTTTTTATTTGATAGTATACCAAAAGCAAATAGTCCCAGCAAAGGCCCATAGGTTAAGGTAGCCATAAACAAAACCTGTTTGATTGCACTGCTGGTAAGGGTATATTTAAAAATTACAACTGTAGCCAGCATGGCAAGACTAACTATAATGTGAATTATTTTACGAACCCTTATTTTCTTATTTTCAGAATAATTATTTGTATTTAAAAAATCATTGTAAATGCTCGTTGTTAATGCTGTTAATGTGCCATCGGCGCTTGAATAAGCCGCGGCAACCAAACCAAGAATAAATACAATTCCGATGAACATGCCCATATTAGATTTTAATGCAAAAATAGGGTAAACCTGATCTGCTATAAAACTGCCATTCGGATGTTTGGGTAGTTCAATTCCTTGATTGGCAGCAAAAATATAAAGCATGGCTCCAAGAAATAGAAAAAATAAATTAACAAAAACTAGGGTAATAGAAAAACTCAACATGTTTTTTTGTGCTTCGTGAATATTTCTGCACGTTAAATTTTTTTGCATCATATCCTGGTCCAAACCTGTCATACAGATGGTTATAAGCATGCCTCCTATAAAATGTTTCCAAAAGTAATTTCCTGCTCTCCAATCATCAAAATAGAGCATGTTTGAAAGAGGGGATTGTTTTACCTTTTGAATTGCTTCAACCAATGAAATGTTCATGGCTGAGCATATGAAACCAATTGTCAATCCTACGGCTGCAAGCATGAATAAAGTTTGAAGGGTATCAGTCCAAACTACTGTTTTAATTCCACCACGAAAAGTATAAACCCATATGAGTGCAATTGAAATTATAACCGTTGACTCAAACGAAATACCCCAAGATTGAAATACAAATGCATGCAATACATTAGCTACTAAAAGCAATCGGATGGCTGAACCAGCAAGACGGGATATCAAAAAATAAAAAGCACCTGTTCGCCAGGCATAGTTGCCAAACCGCTGTTGTAAATATCCATAAATGCTGGTAAGGTTTAACTTGTAATACAACGGAAGTAACACCAATGCAATGATTAAATATCCAGCAAAATAACCCATTACTATTTGCATGTAACTCATGTTGTCATTTCCAACGCTACCGGGAATGGAGATAAAAGTTACACCGGATAAAGATGCGCCAATCATGCCAAAGGCTACCAAATACCATGGAGATTGCCTGTTTCCTGTGAAAAAAGTGGCATTTGAGCTTTTTTTACTAGTAAAAATAGAAATGATAATAAGCAGCAGAAAGTAGCTCCCTATAATACCTAAAATTAATTCTGCACTCATGCTAACCTTGTACAGTATTTATTGCTTTATAAATTTGGTATTAACAGCTGGATAGCTTTCTACAGTAAACCGAAGAATATAGGTGCCGGCAGCTAAAGGGGCTGCATTAAATGAAAATTGGTTTTTCCCGATTTTTGTTTTTCCATAAAAAATGGAGTCAATAAATTTTCCGTTTAAATCTAATAAATCAACTTTAACATTTCCGGTTGCAGGCAATTCAACCGTTAGGTAAACCATTTCAAAGGAAGGATTGGGAAACAAATTCAAGGAAAGAGCCGGTGGAACGGTTGGAATATTTGTTTCTGCTCCGTATGGATTATCTATTTGAGCAATCCAGGTTTGATGGCGGTTGCTTGCATTACCATACGTTCCAGCAATCCAAATTTTGCCATTTCGGTTGTAAACGGGTTGTGAACCAAAATAATCACCCCAACGTTCGATAGTATCTGATAAAACAATCAAATTGCCGACTCCTTCCTTTACAGTAATAATATCTGAAAATTCGCCATCAGAATAAAACAAGGTGGAAATGCCCGGAAAACGATTTTCGCCGGTATGTTCAAACGATAAAATGGATTGACTACCTTGAATTCCCTCCCCAACCCATGATAAATTTGGATATCCAAAATCCAATGTATCCACCGAAATAATCGTAGAATTAACTGTATAGTTTTGATTATCTACGCCGGAAATTATACCAAAGAAAATTCCACTTCTTCCGTTACTAGTATCAATACAATTGGAGGCAAATTGAATTTTCCCATTTTCATAAAATGCCGTTAAAATTCTTCCATCATTTGTTGCTGCATATCGGTTTATTCCCTTTTGCCTTCCATTAGGTGGAACGCCATATGCCTTGTCTGTATGCGTCATATTAATTGTTAATGTAAGCCCAGGAGCATCAATTGTATCATTGATATGTAAAATAAATAATGTATCATTTTGAATATCAAAATTTCGGTTGCTTAAAAAATATTGTCCAGGGCCCTGAATGGAAGAACCTCCTTTTACCGGATGCAAGTTTCTGATTCTTCTTCCATTATATTCAACCCCATTCCATAGGTTTGTAACCAAAGGCAAACCAGCATAGCCTTCTTTCTTTTTAATTTGCCATATAACAGTTTGTTTGAAACCTAATTGCCAGCTCACATTTTCACGTATCTGATTTCCTGTTATAAATAATTCGTTTTCGGTAATATTTAGTGCTGGATAATCAAACCAGGTAGTATCATTAAACGGATTGCCTGGCAATACATAAAAATTCCAAATTCCGGTTGGGTCATTAGTTTGCGAAAAAGCAACGATTATTTTACTGTACGTTGAATTGAATCCATTTAATACAACTGCAATAAATTTGTCTTCTATTGGGTCATACATTACTTTTGGATCAAACTTACCATTATTGATTCCACCCAAACCTACAGGTTGGCAAAATTGAGCCAATGTTTTATTCAAAAGGCTTGTACCATCAGTACTATAAACCCTGAATTGCACATTTGAAACAGATACAATTTTATTGCTATCTGAAACTGCTAAGTAATTATCCAAAGGGACACTGTTATTAAACTGATTTCCATCAAATCCAGTATTAATGACGGGAGCTGGAATTGAACCTGATTTGTTTGAACTTGTTGATTTTTTAATCGGATATTTTGTTGATACTTTTTGCTTTTGTTGCATTAAAAATAATTTGTCAGGATTCCCCATGTAATCCCTCATTTCCAGACTTAGGATGCTTGCATTCCATCCATCATCAGTAATATTTGATATCGATGCACTGGCAGTAAGCGGAAAGACTATTCGGGTAGGAGAGTGTTGTGCATTTACAAGTAAGTTAAAAGTATTGGCAATGCCAATTATAAGAATAACTAACTTATTCATAGTACCAATTTTCACTATTTCAATAATTCTATCTTTGTAAAGGTACAGATAAAAATAATAAACATGTTTAGAATTATTTTAATAATAATTATTTCAGGACTTGGATTGCAAGCAGCCCCCCGATATAAATGGGTTTGTGCTGGGAAGGGTTTTTCTGTTTTATTTCCTAGTGCTTATCATGATACAACAATGACGATACAACAGATAATAATCTCCAGAGCATATGCAGATGATGCTAAAGGAAATCATTATGTAGCTGAATGCAAAAAATTAATGGCGTCAATACCTACAGAAAGGTATAAAAATGATTGGAAAAAATATCATGATGAAATATTGAAAGAATTTGTAAAAGCTAATCATCTAGAAAAAACCGAGGAAGAACGTTTTGATATTGGGAAATATCATGGAATTTATGCAATATTAAATCACAAGCACAAGCGTTTAACTTGTTTTTATAGAAATATAATTATAAATAATTACAGTATAACATTGTATGTTATACAACCACGGTCATCTATTAATTACAAAATTGTGAAGCATTTTTTTCAATCTGCCCAATACAGAATTTCCTATCTAAATAAATGAATATTCCCATTGAGCGTTTTTTCTTCACCATAACAATTTTTGTATTTGAGTACAGCAAAATAAACTCCAAGAGTTGCTTCGCTATTTCCGTCACCTTCACCTTTCCAAACAATGCTGGCATCGCTAGTTTCAAACAGCAATCTTCCCCAACGATTGTAAATCAGTATAGTAAATTCTTCTGCAAATTGAAGGTCTGCTATGTAGTATTCATCATTCATGCCATCTCCATTGGGCGAAAATACATTGGGGAGTTGTGTAATATTAGCATTTGGCTTTTCTATCACTTGAATAGTATCAGTACCTGTACCGCATGAATTTGTTATAGTTAAAGTATATGTTCCTGTTTGGGTAACAAGTAATAGCGTGTCAGTTGATCCGGTGTTCCATAAAAAGCTTCCCTGCCACGATGGGGTTGTTAAAATAGCGGTATCCCCTTCACAAATGGTTATATCAGGTATATTGAAATTGGGTAAATATATTTTTATAACATACGAGGAATCAATATTACTACATAAGATATTGCTTGTTACAGTTACAGTAAACCATCCGGTGTCACTAACTGTAATGGATTGTGTTAAAAAGCCATTTGACCATAAATACGAAGCATAGCCGCTACCAGCATCTATAGTTACATTACTGTTTTCACAAAAATAAACCGTATCATTGGGTAGGCTGAATGATGGAATCGGATAAACCGTTACATTCATTGTATCTGAATAGCATACAAACCCAGCCGAGTCAGATGTAACAACATACGTATAGGTAACCGGATTAGGACCAGGATTGCTTTGTTGAAACAATGGGTTTGAAATATTCCCATTATTTAAATAATCATTCGGGGTCCATACAATATTGAATTGATTTTGATTGGTATTAAAACCAATATTTGTTGAAACATTGGTACAGATATTTACATCATTTAACGTAAAGGTAAGCCGCGGATAAATTACCACATAAGCTGAATCTCTTCCCTGGCAGTTGTTTCCATCGGTTACAGTGGCAATATACCAGCCACTGGTAGTTACATTTTGTGTTTGACTGGTAACTCCGTTTGACCATTGATATGCTGCATATCCTGTCCCTGCATCTAAGCTAACACTAAGTGGAAAACAAACTTCCATACTGTCTGGGGTAACATTTGGTTGAGGGTTGGGATACAAAATAATCATTACGCTATCTGATGCACAGACCACGCCTGCAGAGTCAACAGCTACATTGTATATAAAAATCAAAGAGTCTGTTCCAATGTAATTAGCATTAAAAATTGGGTTCGGAATATTTGGATTATTAAGATTTGTTGCCGGCGACCA
This sequence comes from Flavobacteriales bacterium, assembly GCA_026418175.1. Taxonomy (GTDB): domain Bacteria; phylum Bacteroidota; class Bacteroidia; order CAIKAF01; family CAIKAF01; genus BA4. Next base: position 68,390 of record JAOABX010000005.1, on the reverse strand, counting down.
TACCCAGTTTAAATTTGTATTTCCATTGGGGTCTCCAATGGCTGCAGAAACCCCCGAACACAATTCATTGGGATTTGTTACAATTTGTGGGCTTGGGAAAACGGTAACAAATACTGAATCTAATCGAACAATTTGAAGACAAATATCTGTAGCGGCAGCATAGTAATAACCTGATTGAATGGGTGTAACAATCGCCGTATCGTTTGCAATATTACCCACACCTGGCACAATCCATAAATATTGATTAAAAATCGTACCTCCTGAAGCTTGCATATTCAAGGTAAGTTGCTCTCCGGCACATATACTTGAATCTGGCACTGCATTAAGCGTCAATGAATCAACATCAATTATGTATAAATTTACTGTGCTAATTGGTACATAGTTAGAGCATATTCCGGCATTGATGGTGATTGATAAAAATTCATTCATCTCCTGAAAGTTATCGCTAATGGTATTTACAACTAAAAATAAAGTATCATTTCCGGGTGAAAATATCAATGTATCGGGTAACATATTATAATCAATACCCATAGAGGCATTGCCGCCATAATTAAAAATTATTGTATCGTTGGTTAGAGCAGGTGTTCTAACGATGGTGATAGTTGCCTGGCTACAGCCTTCAAACATCAAAGTATCTACGCCTCCAAAATTAATATTTGAGCTCGATTGAATAATATTACTGACGAAACTTCCCTCTTCTAAAAATACCCCAGAATCTAATATCTGATCGCCAACATCAGCTACCGCTAACTTAATTGTATATGTTTGACAAGGAACAACGGGTGCGATGGCTGTTAAAGCAACCGTATATCCGTTGTATGCAAAATTTCCGTTTGCACATAAATTATCTACATAATACTGACAGTATTCACAAGGGCCAGATGCGCAGCCACTGGCTTGCCCATTATTTAAGTTGTTTATTGTAACAGGAATAGTTGTAGTAGGTATTAATGCAATATTGGTGTTCACATAGGCAGGCCCTGATGGGTTAGGCCCTGTTAGAAAGAATGCAAAAACATCGTTAAATCCACTGTTTACATAAAAATTATATTCTTCGGATGCAAATATGTAGCGAAATTTGATAGTGTCTCCTGTTGGTACGAAATCAAACTGAAGGACAGTCGCATTAAAGGTTGTGCCGGCACCAAGCGAGTTTAATGTTGGATCGCCAGGAGCACCATTTGCATGACTTATTAAAGTTGAAGGTGGGTTATTTAGGTTAGCTTGAGAATTTATATTACCACTCGTTAAATAAACACCACTGTTAAATCCTAATCCAACAGATGTACCTCCAGTAAACGTTGCAAATGAATTAAGATTTGATCCAAAGGTTAAAACATTTGAATATTGTACTCCTGGCCCAACTAAATTTTGAACACAATTAGCGGGTGGAGTTATGGTTGTTGTAATTTGAGAATAATGTAAAAAACTAAAAAAGAAAGATAAAACAATTGTTGTAAATATTTTTTTCATATTCTTGGAGTTCGTTTTCAAAGTTAAGTTTTTTTATGAAAAATAAAAGCCAAATAGTTTATTCTACTGATCCTGAATACCTTAAAAAACTCAAAGAGGAAGATGAAGAACTTAATGTAGAAGTTCCCGGTCAATTTATTTTAAAAGTGCGAATTGAGAAAAAACATCGGGGAGGAAAAGCTGCAACCATAGTAAGTGGATACATTGGGCCTGAATCTGGATTGAAAGCATTGGAAAAAGCATTAAAAGTGAAATGCGGAGTAGGCGGATCATCTAAAGACGGTGAAATCATTATTCAAGGAGAGCTTGCAGATAAAGTTGTATCATTACTCACAGAAATGGGGTATAAAGCCAAAAGGGCGGGGGGGTAAATTTTTGCATGAATTTTGTTTTATGTTAAAAGAATTTGGAATTAAAATAGAATGAAAAAAATAATATATCTGATACTTGGAATATCAATTGTGTTTGCTTCTTGTGATGGGGCTAAACAATATATAAAAAGAGCTCAGAAATTTGAAAAATCCAGAAATTATGAACAGGCTGTTATAAATTATAACGAAGCTTTACTACGCGATCCAGAAAATAAGGATGCTAAAAAGGGAATGAAAAAATCCGGACAACGTCTCATGAATGAGTTGGTAGAGGATTTTAATATCAGTTATACTTCCAAAAATTATTCTAGGGCTATTGACCAATATCAGGAAATAGACAGGTTGCAAAAAAATGTGGAAAGGAGAAAAGTAACGTTAGAAGTCCCTTCTGATTTACATAATAAATATAAAGAATGCGTTGCAGAGTTATGTCGCGAATACTATCATAGTGCTATTCGGGCTATTGACAATCGGGATTATTCATTGGCTACAGATTTTTTACGTCGAATAGAAAAATTGGATCCTACCTATGAAAATTTAGGTCGCCTACGTACAGCTATTCAAGCAGATCCAATTTATATGAATGCTATGGATGCTTATCAGCGCAGGCAATATGCCATTGCCTATAATTCATTTTCACAGGTGGATGCAATTTCCAAAGGGTATAGAGATACAGATAAATATTTGGAAGAACTTAAAAAATCCTATTCGGTTAGTTTGGTAATTTTTCCATTAGATAACCAAACTAGTCAGTTTTCTTTGGCTGATCAGGTATATCGCTTGATGCATTCAGAATTTCAGAGACAGCACAATCAATTGCTTCAGGTTGCCGATCGGGAAACTGTTTTTGATGCCATGAGGAAACTTAATATTTCTGTTAATTTACCCATTTCTGATAAAGATGCATTGGCTGTTGCTAAAAGTTTACAGGTTTCGAGATACATGATTGGTGCACTAACTTCTTTAAACTATACTCCAGCCCCCCGAAAAGAAGAAATAAAAGTGGCGTATTTACGTGAACGGGTTTTGTACTGGGATCAGTGGACCGGAACACAAATGAGTAATTATCAGTATCGTGAAGTAAAATATAAGGAAGTAACCGAAGAGGTACAGGTAACCCTTTCTTTTCGATATCGATTGTTTAATGCAACTAATGGCGAAGTAACCTATTCTGATCTTATTCAAAAATCAGTAATCAATCAGGTAAAATTTGCTGAATATAATGGAGTAATTGAAGATCTTTATCCAACTACGGGATATATTTCTCAAACAGATTTAAGAAAATGGAGGTCACGTTTTGAGGCTTCGTCTGATAGAAAGACAGATCAGGAACTGCTAGATATTTGTGTAAGAGAATTAGTTCGACAATGGATGGATCAAATAAATGTTGCAATTTTCAAGTAACCCTTCGCTTTAAAATTATCTTATTTTTTACTTAACATTAGGTTAATATGGTTGCCAAAAGCTAGATGTACTTTTGCGCCATAAAAAGTACAATATGAAAAAGCTTTTAGCCCTAGCTACATCCATTTTATTTTCCATCATTTCATTTACACAAAACGGTTTTGTAGCTGGCAAAGTAGTTGATCAATCCACCGGAGAAGAATTAATTGGGGTAGCTATCATGGTAAAAGGATCTACCAAAGGTACCTCTACAGATATTGATGGGACGTATAAATTAGAATTGGCACCGGGAACGTATGACTTGCAAGTTAGTTATATTTCTTATCAAACAAAAGTAATACCTGGAGTAGTAGTAAAGGCTAAGGAAATAACTGCCTTAAACATTACTCTGCAATCGGCTGAAAAAGAATTGGGTGAGGTAGTAATTGAGGCTACAGTTGATAGAGAAACCTCTTCAGCACTGGTTTTGGAGCAAAAAAACAGTGTTGTGCTTTTTGATGGGATTAGTGCTGAAGCAATTAGAAAAACCCCGGATAGAAATACCGCCGAAGTTTTACGTAGAGTTAGTGGTGCAACAATACAGGATAACTTTGTGATTATTCGTGGCTTGCCTGATAGGTATAATGCTGCATTTATAAATGGTTCGCCATTGCCAAGCTCTGAACCAGACAGGAAAGCTTTTTCTTTCGATATTTTTCCTTCGGCACTGTTAAATGACTTAAAAGTTATTAAAACAGCCATGCCATCTTTAACCGGTGAATTTGCTGGAGGTATTATTCAAGTAAGCACCAAAAATATACCTGACAAGAATTATTATTCCATTTCGTTAGGAACCACCTTTAATACCATAACAACGTTTTCAGAATTTAGAAAAGAAAATGGTGGAAGTACTGACTTTTTTGGCATTGATGATGGTACTAGACAATTACCTGCTGCTTTCCCTTCCAATGAAGAAATGGTAAATTCATCTAATAATAATAATGATAAATTGGTTGAATACGCAAGGTTACTTAAAAATAATTTCCCGGTTAAAAAAATTTCAGCCTCCCCAGGACTAAGTTTTCAATATTCCATGGGGCATAATTTTAACCTAATTCCCAAATCGAAAAGAGATAATACTACAGGAAAAAAAGAATTTGGAAGTGTGTTTGGGTTAACATACAATAATATGTTCACCCGAAGAGAGATTGAACGTAATGATTTTGATTTGGTGGGGAAGTTGGTAAGTTATCTTGATAATCAATTTACCATTAATACACTATGGGGGGCTTTGTGGAATGTAGCCTTTATTTCATCCAAGCCCAATGGAAGTAATAACCGAATTACCCTCAAAAACATGTTTAATGTAAATACTAACGATCAGCATACTTACCGCGAAGGAATTATCTTAGATCAGCAATTTGATGTTCGTTCATACAATACCTTTTACTCACAAAACATGTTATTATCTACTCACCTCAATGGTGAACATTCCTTACCCAAATCAAAAATTAAATTTGAATGGGGAGCCGGATACAGCCGTTTGAATAGGATAATCCCAGATTATAAAGTCTTGCAATATCGTAGAGATGCTACCGATACATTGCAACCATTTTTTGTACCATTTTCGGGTACTGTACAACAATCCATTGCTTCCAGATTCTTTTCTAATCAAATTGATAATATTTATTCAGGCACCTTTGATTTTAGTTATCCTTTTAAAATTGGAGCAACGCGGCATGAATTAAAAATCGGTTCCTACTTACAATATAAAGACCGTGATTTCGGAGCCCGTGTATTAGGGTATACTACGTATGGTATAGGTGGTGCTGATATGCCACAAATATCCGTATCAGCTATTGATACTATTTTCCAAAGCAGTCATTTTAGCAATCAAGGATTAGTTATTAAAGAAGTAACACGAAAATCTGATACGTACGCCTATTTTGCTACAACAGCGGCCGGATATATCCAGCTCGAAAATTCTTTTTTTGATAATAAATTGAAATTTGTTTGGGGGGCACGCTTTGAAAGTTTCAGACAAAACCTTACCACATACACTTCTGGTGATACACCAATTAATTTGGATACTACCGTGAATGATATTCTTCCATCAATTAATATAATTTATGGGTTTCATCCTAAGTTTAATATTCGTCTTTCCGGTTCTCAAACGGTTACTCGTCCAGAATCACGTGAATTGGCACCATTTACATTTTACGATTACAGTATTTTTGCTCTGGCGGGCGGAAATTCAAATTTGAAAAGAACAAAAATTACGAATGCTGATTTACGTTTTGAATGGTATCCTCAAGGTGGACAAATTGTATCTGTAAGTGGATTCTTTAAGTATTTTGAAAATCCTATTGAAAAAGTATTGTTTACTGGTGCTACTAATCGAACATTTACGTATATAAATGTTCCATATGCTTTGGCAGCTGGTGCAGAATTAGAATATAAAGTGAATATTGGTTCATTATTATCAAACAGTCATGCAAGATTTTTTGATGGATTAAGCTTGATTGGCAATTTTGCATACATTTATTCAAATGTGAATGTTGCTGATACATTATCCGGAACAGAAGAACAACGATCTATGCAAGGTCAGTCACCTTATATCATCAATGCGTCCATTCAATATAATGATTCAAAATATGATTTCGGTTTTACTTTGTCATTTAATTATATTGGGCCAAGAATATGGTCGGTAGGTAATTATTATTATCCATCCATCATTGAAAATCCACGTCCTATATTAGACGTCCAGATTACTAAATCATTTCTTAAGAAAGCATTGGAATTGCGTTTGAACTTTAAAGATTTAATAGCTTACGACGGAATATTTTATCAGGATAATAATCTGAACAATGTATATGACGATTCCGTTGATAATTTAATGATCCGCCAACGGGTTGGTCAGCAAATATCCTTTTCTATAGGTTTTAAGTTTTAAAATAATTGTGTTCATTCCAAGGGTTGCTTGCTTAACTTTAATATAATAATTTCCTGCATTTGACTTAACGTTAAGCAAATACTTTTGCTAAAAAAAATTGAAATCATGAAAAGAATTTTATCAGCATTCTTTGTTTGTTACAGTTTGTCTTTTGTAGCACAGACTTTACCACCTTTTTTTCAAAGCACAAGTTACCGAGGTGCATTTGCTCCAACTCCAACCCCACGCTGGACGGATGGCTGGTGTAATTTTAATCCTCAAAATACGGCATATCCAACAGCAACAGTTCAGGTAGTTTCTAATATTACAACAAATACAACTTGGACATCTGGTAACGTTTATTTACTAAATGATGAGGTTATTTATGTAAAACCACCAGCTGTATTAACCATTGAACCTGGTACAATTATTCGTGGAACAGGAAAAGGAACATTATGCGTTGAGCGTGGTGCAAAAATTATTGCACAAGGTACAGAATCGCAGCCCATTGTATTTACATCAAATAAACCTGTAGGTTCCCGCAATTATGGAGATTGGGGAGGAGTGGTAATTTGTGGTGCTGCGAGGCATAATAGTACAGCAGGTCCTAATGCAATTGTAGAAGGAGGTATTGGAGATGCATCTACTCAAACCGGAGTTCATGGAGGAACAAATGATGATGATTCTTCAGGAGTATTTTCATATGTTCGAATAGAATTCTGTGGAATATCACTTACTCCTGATCCAAACTCTGAAATTAATGGATTATCTCTATATTCAGTGGGAAGAAAAACCAAGCTAGACCACGTTCAAGTTTCCTATTCTGGTGATGATTCATTTGAATGGTTTGGAGGAGCTGTTGACGCTCGTTACTTGGTTGCTTTCAGAGGTTGGGATGATGATTTTGATTGTGACTTAGGGTACAGAGGTCGTGTTCAATTTGCTTTTTCTTGGCGTGATCCTGCTATTGCAGATCAATCGGGTTCTAATGGTTTTGAAGTTGATAATGATGCTAATGGTTCTACACGTGCACCTAAAACAGCACCCGTATTTTCTAACGTAACCATTGTAGGACCTATCAATACATCAAATCCTGTATCAATTAATAGTTTATACAGAAGAGCTCTTCATTTTAGAAGAAATTCTGCGGCCAGCATCTTTAATTCCATTTTTATGGGTTATCCAACAGGTATATTGATGGATGGAAGAAGAACCGTAACAAATTACTGTCAAGATACTTCATTTTACAGGCATAGTATCATGGCAGGGATGACTACCGACTGGAGCTTGGCATCTAGTCCTGTTTCTGATACTTTGTGTATGACAAATTCTGCTGGAGTTAGAACATTTTTCATGAATTCGAATAATCAAGTTGATACGTTAAATACTACTGCTTCAGTAAATCTTGTTGATCCTTATAATTCTACAAATCCTGATGCTCGCCCTAACGGGTCGCCGGCTAATTCTGGAGCTTCTTTCACACATTCATTATTAAATCCATTGGCTGTTGCTCCTAATGCTTCATTTGTTCCATCTTCTACATCTATTTGTCAGGGTGAATCCGTTACATTTACAGCAAATCCACAGTCGTTTACAAGTTTTTCTTGGGCTATAAATGGTGGAACTCCATCAAGTTCATCAAGTGTTTCACCAACTGCTACATTTAATTCACCTGGTACATACACTGTTACTTTAACTGTAACAAATACATTGGGATCTACTAGTAGTACAACAATTATTACTGTTAATCCGTTACCTTCTACTCCGGTTATTACTCAGTCTGGAACAACGCTTTCAACTGGTAGTTATGCCGGATATCAGTGGTATTTAAATGGCAATTTAATTTCAGGTGCTACTAATCAAACTTATAATGCTGATACCGTAGCTGGTAATTATTCTGTTGTTGTTTCAAATTCATTTGGTTGTACAGCAACTTCATCACCATATTCATATACAACAGGTTTAGCAGCTTTCACATTCTCAGACAATTCAATTTGTGAAGGAGGTTCTATTACTTATACAGCAACAACCTCAGGGGCTGATTCATATACATGGACATTTATTGGAGGTACTCCTTCAACTTCCAACCAGCAAACGGTAACTGTAACTTACAATACTCCCGGTACCTATGCTACAATACTTACAGTTGTTGATGGTTCAAATAATGCTACAAGTAATGGGGTAATTACTATCTATGAAAATCCCTCCCCTGTTATTGAGCAAGATGGTAATGTTTTAAGTACAACTTTACCTTATGCATCATATCAGTGGTATTTAGATGGTAATGCTATTGCAGGTGAAACATCATCTACTATTACAGTATCAACCAATGGTCAATACAGTGTTGAAGTTACAGATTTTAACGGATGTAGTGGTGTATCATCTAATTTCCCTTATTATGCTTCTTTAGAAGAAGTTGTTGATTTCAATTCATTAAAATTGTATCCTAATCCAGCTGAAAACTTCACTACACTGGTGTTTAATGCATCTGCTTCAGGTTCAATGAATATTAAGTTGGTTGAAATAAGCGGAAGAATTATAAAAAATTATTCTGATTTAGAAATTACCAACGGATTCAATATTTATACTTTGGATGTTCAAGGTGTGAATACCGGTTTGTATTTGGTTGTTATGGATACTGATTTTGGAACAAAAATGTTTAAACTGGTTATCAAATAATTTAGCTTAATAAATTTTATCAGCGAGGCCTATTACAATATGGCCTCGCTTTTTTTTATATGTGTTTATTATTATGTAACTTTTATTTAACCTTAATGATTTACTAAATATTTAGACTTTGATATATCATTGTAACAAAACATTAATTCATAGTGTGATGCGTAGATTAATTCTTTTTGTTTTGTTTTGTTTGAATATAGTTCATTTGGAGGCACAAGTAGATTTTTGGGAAGAAACTTCATTCATAGGAGCATTTGCAACATCTCCAACCCCTCGATGGACTGATGACTGGTGTGAATTTAATCCTCAATATAAAATATATCCAACTACTACGGTGAATATTACAGCTAATATTACCACAAATACTACATGGACAAATACTAATGTATATCACTTGAATAATTCTATTATTTATGTTAAACCTGGAGCTACGCTAACAATTGAACCCGGCACGATTATTCGGGGTAGTGGTAAAGGTACTTTAGTGATTGAACGGGGTGCTAAAATTTTTGCACAAGGTACAGCAAATCAGCCAATTGTTTTCACATCGAATGCTAATCCGGGATTAAGAAATTATGGAGACTGGGGAGGTGTTGTAATTTGTGGCGCTGCAAAGCATAATCTAATTGCTGGTTCAAATGCTATTGTAGAAGGTGGTATTGGAAATGTATCTACGCAAACCGGAGTTCATGGTGGCAATAATGATGATGATTCTTCTGGTGTTTTTTCTTATGTGCGTATAGAGTTTTGTGGTATCTCACTTACCCCTGATCCTAATTCGGAGATCAATGGTTTATCATTATATTCAGTTGGGCGTAAAACTAAAATTGACCATGTGCAGGTATCTTATAGCGGAGATGATTCTTTTGAATGGTTTGGAGGTACAGTAGATGCAAAGTATCTGGTTGCATTTCGAGGACTAGATGATGATTTTGATACAGATAATGGCTTTCGTGGGCGTGTTCAATTTGCTTGTGCCATTCGCGACTCCCGTTTTGCTGATCAATCGGGATCAAATGGTTTCGAATCAGATAATGATGCAAATGGTTCTTACAGAATGCCTGCTACCAGGCCTACTTTTTCAAATGTAACCATCATCGGCCCTATCAATCCGCAAAATGGAGATACTGTAAATACTAATTATAGAAGAGCGTTGCATTTAAGAAGAAATACCAAATTAAGCGTTTATAATTCAATTTTTGTTGGCTTCCCTTCAGCCGGATTTTTATTAGATGGAAGAAATACAGCTGCAAATTATTGTTTAGATACCCTTGCTTTTAGATCAAACATCATTGCAGGTTGCAATTTTGATTGGAGGCTATCCAATGCAGATACTCTTTGTATCGGATCAACCAATGATTTTATAAATAGAGGGATGCTTACCAATGATACATTGCATTTATCTGAAGAAATTGAATTAATTAATCCGTTTGGTAATTATAACTCAGACCCTGATTTAAGGCCAGCAACCGGCTCTCTTGCATTGGGAACTCCATATTTTGACTTTATTTATAGCTCCATAGGCATTGATGATTATGAAGAATCAACGAATTTTGAGTTGAATGTTTTTCCTAATCCGGCTTTTGATTATGTAAGTGTGAATATTCATTCAGTTGTTAATTCTAGTTTAATTTTGATTATCACTGATGCCCAGTACAAGGTTATTAGGAGTATATGTACAGAAATTAAAGAAGGAGATAATTTGATGAATGTAAATCTGGCGGGTTTGAGTACGGGATTATATTTTATAAGTTTTTATTTTGATAATAAGTCGGTACATCAAAAGCTACTAATCAAATAGCTTTCTATCTGAATTTTTTTTGAAAAAGGGCATTAACCCTCTTTTTTATTTTTATTAAAAACTGACAAAAGTCATTTTTCCCTTAGTAAATGGAAAGTATCATTGCTAAAAATTGTTAGTATGGCATCAAATTATATTAAGATTTTTATGGATGGTGAAAATCGAATTCATCAGAAAGCATTAGCATGGTTACAATCTCAGCATGACCATATAGTTGAAATAGATTTAATGAAAGAGCCAATAACTCCTCGAAGGTTGGAAGAGTTGGCCGCAGAATTAAATTGCACGGCACGCGATATGGTGAATGAGCAATCTGAAAAGTTTCAGAAAGATTATGCAAATGCAGATTTGTCGGAGCATGACTGGTTAACCGTTTTGGCTCATAATCATGATATGATTCGAATGCCTATTGTAGTTAAAGATAATAAAGCCGTTTTTTTGGATAGCCCCGGAGATGTAGTTAGCTTAGAAGATTTGTTTAATTAAACATGTGATTTTAATCACATACCCATTTATGGCGATGCTCTAAATTTGCATTAAAATATTATGTAATGGCTTCAACATTGGTAAGCATCGCTCAAATGAAATGTCCTCGTTGTCATGAAGGGGACGTATTCGTGCATAAAAATGCTTATAACTTGGGTAATGCAGGTAAAATGCATCAACATTGTCCCGCTTGTGGGCTTGATTATCAGCCTGAACCCGGGTTTTATTTTGGTGCCGGATATGTTAGTTATGCATTAACTGTGGCTGTTAGCATCGCTGTATTTGTAGCGCTGTTTCCTTTTGTTGATTGGTATCGTTGGGAAATTTATATTGGAGTAATAGCTGGTGCTTTATTGCTTACATTCCCTTTGCTATTTCGCTATTCTCGAGTTATTTGGCTTTATTTTTTTGTTAAGTACGATAAACAGGCAATTTCGAAATATAAAAGTCAACACTTTCATTCCTAACCTGATATTCGAAGCAAAATTTCGGTAGCACCCCTGCCATATTTTTTCAAAGGAGCATCGTGAATTGAGTGGGTAGGATATTTTGATGCTGCTGCTTGTATCTCAGCTTTTAGTCTACCGGTACCTACTCCGTGAATTATGATTACTCTTCTTATTTTTTGACGAATGGCTTTTTCCATAAAGGCATGAAAGTGTTTTATCTGAATTTCAAGAATTTCACTGGGACTTAGCCGCTCAAAATCATCCATCAGCTCATGAATATGAAGATCGGTTTCCCACACTTCTTCGTTGGAATTTTTAAACATTTTTGTTTGATGGTGTGACTCACCAATGTATGTAATATCAGCCCTAAAATTCGGATCTTTAATCTTAGGGATTTTCTTTTCTTCCAGCGATTCCCAGTTAAATTCGGATTCGTTAGGTTTTGATAATTTTATTTCATTCTTTTTTTCTTTAATAATAGGTGTAGATAGACTAGAACTTATCGGCTTTTTTTCTGATTTTTCAATAATTACAAGTTCAGAAATGGGATAAGGAATGTCAATTCCTTGATCGGTTTCAACCCAGGCAATATTGTTTTCGATCCGGATAATTTTCCCGCCACCTTTTTCATGTAAAAAAACTACATAGTCTCCCGGTTTCATTTGGCTAATGATATTTTAACAATATACGGATCAAAAACCTGGCATACATATAAATATCCATCATAAAAAATAGCCGTTGACCCAGCACTGATCACAAGGCCATCAGTATAAAACAATAATTCAGCATTCTTCGTCTTTAGGTTAATTAAATATATTGCTACGGGTGATTTGTTGTTGGAGTGCTTATAATGATTTATAAATTTTAAAGGTCTTACATGGGCCGTACATAACAATAGTGTATCATTATATTTACTAAAATTATCCCAGCCCTTTGCTTTGGCTAGGACAATTTTACCTGATGCAATAGCTTTTTTTTGATCATTCAATGGGAATGAAAATATTTTATTTTCACGTGAAGTGGAAACTATGAGTTGATTTTCTACATGTACAATTCCATTGGGAAATGCAAGACCAGGAGTAGATTTGACAAATGAATTTCCATTAAAATATACTACATTTCCACCTTTAATTTTTAACAATAACTCCAAATTGCTGTTTCTGGAAGATGCATCATTGGTTACCCAAAATTTATCTTTCGTGTCAGCAAACACATCGTTGGGCGATTTTAAATAGCGGCGGTTCCAAAATATAGTATCAAATATTAATTCATCTTCTTGAACTAAATAACGTAAAATGCTATGGCGATTCTTTTTTTCTTCATGATTTACTACCATTAGCCATGCCTTGTTTTCATCAAATACTAAATCAACTCCGTGAGGATGAAATATTATACTATCTGGATGATTTGTACGAGGTAGAATTTTTGATTGTTTTGTATCAATATTTATATCCCATATTTCATCTTTAGGTGGCTGTTTTTTTCTTCGCTCTGAACAAGAAATAAGTAAACGATTACGGCCTTGAAAAGTATCGAGCACCATATCTTCTGGTCCTGGGCCTGTTGTAATTTTTTCAAATGTGGCTTCTGTAACTTCGTATTTTAATGTACAAGAAACAAATCCACAAAAACAAAAAAGGAATAAAAGTTTTTTCATGGAACGATAATGATTCGAATCATTGTTTTGTAATTCAATTCCATAAAATATATACCGGCTGCAAGGTTTTGAACATTCACAGTTTGAATAGGGTGCTTGCTATTCATCTCAAGTTGAGTTCTTCCTGTTTGGTCTATAATACGCACTGTAGTAATAGGTTCTTCCGACTGGATGTATACGAACTTACTTGTTGGGTTGGGATAAATTCGAGCCAAATGTTTTTCATTTATTGTGGAAGTAGTAGAAAAAATCAAATAAAATCCATTACTGCTCGATTCATTGATTAATCCAGCATGATTAACCGCCTGAATTGTATGAAAATATTGTGTACCATCGGGTTGAATAGCTGAAGTATTGTAACTGCAAAACTCATTCATCCCATTGTTAGTAAAAGGGATTACATCATCCAAGCCGGGTGCGGTGCCTGTGGCATAGTTATAATAGGCGATTCCTGAATGAGGGTCAGTCCATCCTTGCCAATTGGCAGAAAAGGTTTGAGTATTAATAAATGTGTCTATATCAATGCTTCCTCCATCATAAATGAATCCAGAAAATTCTGGTACTGTCCAGTCAATATTTAAAAGCTGTTCAGCAGAAGAAAATAAATGTACCTGGTCTTTAACTAAAGATGTAATTTTTGCGGCAGGGGATATTGGATCGGGATTTTGATAGCGAATCATGGCAGAATTGTTGCCAACTGTTATTTGACTGGAGGAGGATCTACTTCTATAAACTTTCAAATCATCCACAGTATATATTGCATTTCCGCTTCTAAAGGAAATGTACTGCCCATTTTGATAAGGATTATTAGTATCTGTCCAGCTGCCAATAAATTGTCCATTCACAAATACTGAAATTTTTCCGGTAATTCTGTTGTAAATAACTCGGTATAAATATTCAACACCGGGAGTAGTAATAAAGGGCACCGTATGAACCAATGAAAATACATCGTTAGTTACTTTATAAAATTGTAAGTTTTGGTTGTCAATTCTAAACCAAACAAAGTAGGAATTTCCACGGTTAGCCAAAGCACCGTTATCCGAAGCAAAATGAAAACCTGAACGTCGGTTAGTTCCACTTCCGGTGGTTATCCCCTTCCATTCGTATACATATTCATCGCTTAACGATTGATCAAGCCATGCATAAATGTTAGAATTATTTTCAGCTTCATTGGTTTGTTTTAATTTATCATTTTCAATTATCCATGTACCAGTTGATACTTGCCAGTCAGGATGTAGTGAAGAGAAATGGTCGTTGTAAAATCCATGGGTTGGATTACTTCTCCAGGAGGTTCCATCAAAATCAGATACATTCCAATAGGTTCCGTTTAATTGAAGATTGTCAAAATCAGTAAATTGGATGAGTGTGTCCTGCGTAATCCAAGACGCTGGTGGCTGAATGGAGGTAGTGGGAGGGGTATTATCGGTAATACAATTCCATATAGCCATCCATCCTGCAGCACGAGTAGAACCATCCGACTTAAATCGAAGCGTGATGCTCGGGCCACTGGAAGTGATAAATCCGGGACTGTTATTACCATGATAGGCACCTATTAATGGAGAGGAAGTGGATGGGCCATCATACAACCATAAAGTATCATAATTAGCTTCCGTAGCAAATGATTGAAAGTTTAATGTGGTTTGAACAGCTCCGGTTGGCGAAATAGTAAATGCATAGTTTTCATTATCGTAGTAATTAACTAATGGTCCACCTCCATCGTAAATGGTATCCTTGCATGGAACATTGCTGCAGTCGGTAAATTTAGCTTCTATAGCATCCCAAAAATCAGAATACCCGTCATCGTAGCCTAATGCCCAAATGCCTATACCCTTTAAACCACGTTGGTTTACTAAATCAAATCTGCGTCGCATTCCATATCCTTCAGTAATCCAGCATTGTCTCCAGGTTCCGGAGTTTTGAAAAATATACGATGTGGTTTGGCTTCGTTGGTTGTATTGAGCGTTTGCAGCTGTATAAAAACCTGAAGCATTGTTTTTTACTACGCGAAATGTTCTGCTAAAAACATTATTTCCTGTAGTATTTGAAGGAATTGCATTGGAAACTGTTTCCCATTCCCTACCATAATAGGGTAACCCTAATACTAATTTATTTGCGGGAATTCCAGCATTACGATAATATGTGATAGTTCTGGAAAGCGAACGATCATAACCATCTGTAAAACCATATAACGGGTCGTTTGGGCCTGCTTGTGAACTACCAGTCCAATAATAGTCATAACCCATGATGGTAAAAAAATCTACATATTGTGATAATACCGGTTCATCAAATACATTATTCCAGTCCACTGCATATAAGCACATACTTAGCTGGTAATTTGGATTTGCTGTATGCAGAGCATTGCTTAAATTAATCATGAAATTGGTCATGTTGGTGCTTTGTGAAGAAGGTACTCCTTCAAAGTCAATATTTATTCCATGAGCTCCTCTGGTTTGAATAGCATTGATTAAGTTATTAATAAGCGTGGTTTGAGCTGAACTGTTACCAAAAAATGTAGCATGATTATTAAATAATGTAACACATAAATGAACTTTTTTGCCTTGATTTAAAGCAGTGGTAACAGCTGCATTGGTAGCCCATCCATGAGTACTAACCGCATTTCCATTGTTTGGATTTACTTCGTAACTAAAAAAGCAAAGGTCACTTAATAAATTCCATTGATAATTAACTTCTAAACCATTTTGCCAATAGGGGTGCCAACCAAAAACCATTTTGTTTAAGTTGCAATTACTTCTAGTATTTGACATAGATGCAGGTATATTTGAGGTTTGATAGTATGTTTCATCATACCCCAGTGAATTGTATTTTAACAATTCTTCCTGCATGATGCTTATCTGTGCATTACAATAAAATAATAATGAGAAGAATAGTGTTAGTACTAGTAAAAATCTCATAAACTCGGTATTATTTACACAAATGTACGTGCAAAATCAAAATGCCACAAATGTTTTACTTTCCGGCTATAATAAGGTATTGGTAGGGCAATGTGGTCGTATCGGTTTGAAATGTGTTAAATCCGGCTTTTTTTAATTCATTTTCTACTTCCTTTTCTGTAAGTTTCATTTTAACGGGCGGGCCTTCAGGAAGTTCTCTTTTTTTAAAATCAATAACGATTAATTTACCATCAGGCGTTAAGCCTTGAAAAACTTTAGAAAAATATCTAGGTCTATTTTCAATATGATGATATGTATTTACAATAATTACCCGGTCAACTTCTTCTTTTTGTAAAACTGGATTATCGTATTTTAATTTTCGGGTGCTAATTCGATTGGTATCTGCATTGATTTCTTTTATTTTTTTTCGAATATAGGTTAGGAATTCATCATCTACATCTCCGCATATTACATTTGCTCCTGCATTATATAATCGAAAGCTAAAATAACCGGTTCCACTGCCAATATCCATTATTTTTTTGCCCTTCAGGTCACCTAATAATTTAATGACAGTATCAGGCTTTTGCCAAACATCCCGTTGCGGGTCTTCAAATTGTTTCACCAATTCATCAAACGATTTTTGGTGCATATGTTCATTAGCCTGCCCATGATGATGCTCATGCTTGGATTTGTTTTTGCATGAAAAAATTATCAAAATAATGATGAAAATTCCCCAATTTCTAAATAAACTCATTTGGAAAAAATCTTAATTAATACTATGATTAAACCAATGAGAAACATAAATAAACTTATGCGATTAATTCCATGCATCATGCGTAAATTGATACCTTCAGGATGAGGTGATTTTTTAAATAAGGTTAATGGATTTAGATAATAGAGAATTTTTCGGAGTATCATGGCGATTAAAATTTGATATTAAATTTAACAATTCTATAGTAAGAAAGTTGATAAAATCTGATGATATACTATATAAAACCCAAGTACAGTTAAACTTCCGGTTATCCATAATTTAAGGTGAGTAACAGATTGTAATGGCAATTGAAACTTTTTACTTACATATAACCATAAAAAAATCTTATCGGCCATATAGGCTATTACTGTGCCCCAGGCAATTCCCTCAATTCCCATTATATTCAATAAAAGAAGACTACAGCCGATATTTATACCTAATTCAATCACAGCACTCCACAATATAATTGGGTTTTTCCCGCAACCAATAAGAATAGATTGTGGAAATAATAATCTGGGAATAATCAGTAATAAATAGATATTAAAAATACTGGCACTCAGCGTGAAATCATGGTTGTAGATTAGCGGAAATAAGACAGGCATAACTACAATTAAAAGGCAGGTAATCGGAAATAATATTAGCCCTAATTTTTTTGCTTCATTGCCAATGATTTTTAGATTATCGTGTATTCCATTGACCCGAATTCGGTTAGCTAAGGTTTCAGATAATGCATTGGCCATAATAAGCGATAGTGGAAATTCACGAGCCCCGTACATAAATGCTGCAAATGTAGCATCGTCAAAGTGTTTTTTTACAATCCATGCATCGATATATTGCGCATATCCTGAAATAAGAGTTGCTGCAGCAAGTGGAACTGACTTTGAAAGAAGAATTCGAATAAATTTAGGTTCAATCAATACTTGGCTGTGTTGGTAAATAATTATCCATGAATAAATCCATTTGCATATAGAAAGAACTGCCAATAATTGAAAACTTTGAAGCAAACTAAATCCAACAGCAAGTGGTAAGATTAGAACCGCAAACTGCAGGAAATATATTAACGAGCCATATAGCAACAGTGGCTTGTTTCTGTTAGTCATCATCCAAAAATATTCATTTACATAAGTTGGATTATTAAAAGTAGTATATACAAGATACCAGATAAAAAGTTTATTAAACAACGTTGTGTTTGAAATATTAAACCAGTTGACAAATTGTTCTTGCGTAATATAAAGAGCAATGGCTACTACTAATCCAATTATGGTTAACAGGAAAAAGGAGTTGAACAAAGCAGGCGATTTTTCATTTTTCGGAAATACACCCAATAAACCTTGCATGATACCACTAACCCAAAATGAACTGCTAATGGTTGCAATTAATAAAATACTTTCATATACCCCAATTGCTGAGGTTTCTAATAAACCTTTTGTAAATAAAATGTTTGTTCCGATAACTGAACAAAACCGGATGACCTGAAAGATCTGCCAGTGACTTATTGATGTGATACGAAGTTGAAAAGATTTCACCACTGAAAATTAGTAAAATTTAAATGAGCGGTTATATGAATAAATAAATTACTCTTTGTGGATTTACAATAATTTTTCTTCACCATGTTAATAGAATATTATCTGTTGCTTTTGTAAATCTCATAAATAAAGGAAATTAAGGGTAATTGAAAAATTATTTTTATAATTACTTGCAAATTCAAACATTCTATTTTTATATTTGCTGCAACGTTCTGGTGTACGTTTTGTACTAAGATTTATTGAGAATGAGGTGAGAGAACAGGCTCTATGACCCTCTGGCAACCAACTATAAGTTCCCTTTTGGGAATTGGAAAACCGGTGCCAAATCCTGCTCCCAACTCCACATGGTGTGGAGCGGAGAAAGATAAATGTAAATTAAACATGAAAGTAATTACAAACATTCCAAATCTAAACTTCACCCAACAGGTGAAATATTCCGCTTTTAGAATTTCCCCATTTTATTCTTGTTGTTGCTGCATGTGTTGCTGGATGTAATCCGGGTGCAGTAATTTTTATCATTTCCAGCCGATAGTGCACCCATCGGCAGTATGTTTTTTCATTTCCATTTGTATTTATTAACCAATTAAATTATATCGTTATGTCAACAACATTGCATTTTGAAACTTTACAACTGCACGCTGGCCAAACACCTGATCCGGTAACCAAATCGCGGGCTGTACCTATTTATCAAACCACCTCGTATGTGTTTGATAGTTCTGAGCATGCTGCCAATCTGTTTGGATTAAAAGAGTTTGGAAACATATACACTCGAATTATGAATCCTACCACCGATGTGTTTGAAAAACGCATTGCTGCACTTGAGGGTGGTGTGGCTGCATTGGCAGTAAGCTCTGGTCAGGCAGCACAATTCATTGCTTTAAACAATATACTGGAATCAGGAGATAATTTTGTTTCAACTTCATTTTTGTATGGAGGAACCTACAATCAATTTAAAGTAGCATTCAAACGATTAGGAATTGAAGTTCGTTTTGCAGATGGTGATGATCCGCAATCATTTGAAGAAAAAATTGACGAACGAACCAAAGCAATTTATTTAGAAACTATTGGCAATCCTGGTTTTAATATTCCGGATTTTGAAAAGATTGCCACGATTGCTCAAAATCATCAAATTCCCTTAATAGTTGATAACACCTTTGGTGCAGCCGGTTATTTATTTCGTCCTTTAGAACATGGGGCTAATATTGTAACAGCCTCTGCAACCAAATGGATTGGCGGTCATGGTACAAGTATTGGCGGAGTAATTGTAGATGGTGGAAATTTTAATTGGGGCAATGGCAAATTTCGTCAATTTACCGAACCGGCAGAAGGCTATCATGGTTTAAAATTTTGGGAGGTATTTGGAGAAAACAATCCACTAGGCTTGCCCAACATTGCTTTCATAATACGTGCACGGGTAGAAGGGTTACGTGATTTTGGTCCTGCATTATCTCCATTTAATTCATTCTTATTGTTGCAAGGATTAGAAACGCTTTCATTGCGAGTACAGCGTACTGTTGATAATGCATTAGAGATAGCACGTTGGTTAGAAAATCATCCTGCAGTAGAATTTGTAAATTATCCAGGTCTTGAAAGTAGTCCATACCACGAATTGGCAAATAAATACCTTCGTAATGGTTATGGAGGGGTGCTTTCATTCAAATTAAAAGGCGGTAAAGAAGAAGCCGATTTATTGGTAAATAACTTGCAATTAATAAGTCATTTGGCAAATGTTGGCGATGCCAAAACCTTGATAATTCATCCAGCATCTACTACCCATGAACAGTTGGAGCCACATGAACAACTTGCTGCCGGTGTTGTGCCTGGCTTGTTGCGACTCTCAGTAGGTATCGAGCATGTAGAAGATATTAAAGCTGACTTGCAACAAGCATTAGACAAGATATATCAAACGGTTAATTCATTACATCATCAAATTGGTTAAAATTTAAAAACGTAAATGTTATGTCAACTATTCGATTTAGTGTTCAAGGCAAGGCTTACAATACTACCAAGACAGAAGTAAAAGCAAGAAGATTTAATATTATTATAGATGAACCAAAAGAATTGGGCGGAGAAGATGATGCTCCAAATCCAGTGGAATATTTATTGGCTGGGTATGCCGGATGCATAAATGTTGTAACACATATCATCGCAAAAGAAAAAAACATTACAATTCACGATTTGCGAATTAATATACAGGGTGATATTAATCCGTTACGACTATTGGGTCAATCATTTGATGTTAGGGCGGGGTTTCAATCATTGCAGGTAGAAATAGCTATCGAAGCCAATGCTTCTCAAGAAGACATCAATCGATTGATTGATGAAGTAAAACAACGCTGCCCGGTCAACGATAACCTTTCAAATGAAACCCCAATATCTTATTTGTTAAAACAACCGCTCATTTTAAATTAATGGGATATCAGGAATTGCATATTTCACAGGCATTTGAATTAGAAAACGGTGAAATACTCCCTTCGCTTACAATCGGTTATCATACATATGGACAGTATGCGAAGGGAGTAAAGCCTGTGGTATGGATTTGTCATGCCTTAACAGCTAATAGTGATGCTGCCGAATGGTGGGGTGGGTTAGTAGGAAATGGTAAATTATTTGATCCGGATAAACATTTTATTGTATGTGCTAATGTACTTGGCTCATGTTATGGATCAACAGGCCCTTTGTCAATAAATCCTGTTACGGGTAACCCATATTATCATTCATTTCCGCTCATCACAGTACGTGATATGATAAAGGCTCACATTTTGTTGAGGAAGTATTTAGGTATTCCAACTATTGATGTATTGATTGGAGGTTCATTAGGAGGCCAGCAAGTATTAGAATGGTGTATTGTAGAGCCAACTGTAATTCAGCATGCAGTACCTATTGCCACCAATGCTTTTCACTCTGCTTGGGGTAAAGCATTTAATGAATCACAACGAATGGCGATTAAAGCTGATAAAACATTTAAATACTCTGACCCCAAGGCAGGGTTAGAAGGTTTAAAAGCCGCAAGAAGCATAGCGTTATTAAGTTATCGTCATTATAACACATATGCAAATACGCAATCAGATGATAAGGATGCGTTGAATCATTACAAAGCTTGGAGTTATCAGCAGTACCAGGGTGAAAAATTAGCAAAACGTTTTAACGCGTTTAGTTACATCGCTTTGCTTTATGCTATGGATAGCCATCACATTGCCAGAAATAGGGGTATGTTGGAGGAAGTATTAGCTTCCATTCAAATCCCACTAACAGTGATTGGTATTGATACAGATATTCTTTTCCCGATTGATGAGCAAATGTTCATTGTTCAGCATGTACCGAATGCTCGGTTGTTTGTTATTGAATCATTATTTGGGCATGATGGATTTTTAATAGAAACCAAAAAAATATCCGAAATTCTTAGTAAACAATTTTCAAATCTATTTCAAAGTTCTGATAAACAAATAAAGCAATTATACCATGAAAAATAAATTAACGATTGGATTGATTGGGTTTGGTTGTGTAGGGCAAGGATTGTATGATATTATTTCAAAAAATACAAATTCACTCATTCGGATAAAAAAAATAGCGGTTAAACATAAAAATAAACCACGTTCCCTACCCCTGCATTATTTTACCTTTAATGTTCAGGAAATAATAAATGACCCTGAAATTAATGTAATTGTAGAATTAATTGATGATGCTGATGAGGCATATCGCATTGTAAAATCTTCCTTGATGAAGGGAAAGGCAGTAGTTACCGCCAATAAAAAGATGATAGCAGAGCATCTTCAAGAGTTGATTGAACTTCAAAAAACTTATCAGACACCCCTACTTTATGAAGCATCGAGTTGCGGTGGAATACCCATAATACGTACCTTGGAAGAGTATTATAATAATGAGCATTTACAATCTATTCATGGAATATTTAATGGTTCATCCAATTATATACTAACGCAAATCTTTCATCATGGGAATACGTATGCGCAGGCTTTGGCTGAAGCTCAGCGATTAGGATTTGCAGAATCTAACCCCTTGCTGGATGTAGAAGGGTTTGATGCCAAGTATAAATTAATCATTTTAACTACTCATGCTTTTGGGGTGGTCATATCACCTGATGATGTTTTTAATATTGGAATTTCTGCCTTAACACCACGTGATTTATCATGGATACGTCAGGCAGGATTAGTAGTAAAATTAGAAGCTAAAGCTGAAATTGTTAATAATAATCAATTAAGAGTAAGTGTACTACCGGTATTGATCACACCAAATTCTTCGATAGGAAGTGTATTATATGAATTTAACACGGTATTAGTAAAAGCTGCCTTTAGCGATCAACAGCAATTTGTTGGAAAAGGAGCTGGAGGACACCCTACCGGTTCAGCCGTGTTATCAGACATTGTGGCTCTGCATTATCATTATAAATATGAGTATCATAAACTTAATCAATCTAATCATCGGTTAGCATTTACCAATGAACATAGCATACGTGTATTATTACGAACCAAAAAAATAGAATTGATACAACATATGGATGATTCTACAATATTATATTCTGATAATATACATGGTGAGGTAGTAGCTGTTGGAAACATCAGTTTAAAAAAATTGAATGAATATCAACAGGTGTTATTAGCTAATCAATGTTTTGTAGCCGAACTGAATGAATATGCTGAATTTATGGTTCGAAAAACACTGCTTCGGAATGAAGCCTTAAAATCGCTAACCCGGCTAATTAGTGCTTGTTAGATGAAGCCTGATTTAGTAATAGTCCATATCGAAATGCAATGGATGCAATGATTACTGGGCTAAATCGACTACTACCTTCGGCCGATTGAAATATTTTTCCGGAGGTATTCATCCAAAATTTGCCTTCCAGTCTGCAAATTAAATATTCCCAAGGATGATAGTCGAAGTTCATGCTTATTCCCCAGGTTTTAATTCCACCAGGTGTTGTCATATTCACAATAATTCCTTTTCGATCATGATAATATTCGCCACGTAATGCCAATGCGAATTTTTTAGCAAATACAGTTCGAACAATCAATACGGGTGAATACCAAAGATGTACATTCAATAAATTGCCCGGCTGTTTTTCTTGTATCCCGATATCCAATCCGGTGATGCATTGAAAATGTTGATGGATATTAAAAATTCCGTAAATATTATTAAAAAATCTCCAGTGTTTAGCGCTATCAGGTGTTTCATAGCCGATGAAATTGCTATAATTTAAAGTAATTTTATCTGTAGGCATTATTTGTATTTGTAGGCCTAATGCTTTATTACTGTTAAATGGTGTTTCATGGATATTTTGCCAGCCGTTGATAATTAATGTAGCAAAATATAATTTTTCATTGGGAGTAGTATAACCTAATTTGATACCACTGAAAAAATACGGACTATTGTCCGCCAATATGGATCGAGTTACATTATAACAATCCATGCCCACTGTACTTTCAAAACCTATGTAAGATGGGAAAATTCCTCCATCGAGCCATAGTCCTTTAGCTAAACGAAATCCGATGTTGGCTTCTAATATATGGCGAAATAAAGGTGGTTCATTAGCTAAGTTTGCCTGACTGTATGTTCCAGCCATGAATGCTAAATTAGCCCGGTATCTATCATGCTGAAATTTTGTTTTAAGATATGAAAGATTGATGTTAAATTCATTATGACGGTTAAACGAATACACAAATGATGGCCGGTTACCATCTATTGGGCGATTGAAATCGTACTGGTAATAAGCTTCAATATAAGCTTCCAGAGATATATTGGGAATCCAAGCTTTTTTTATGATAGTAACGCTATCTTGGGAATAACTTTTATAGCTGAGTATTAATATCCAAATAATTGAAAAAAAGCAACGCAACATTTTAAAAATTCAAATTTCAATTTTTAAACCATCAAATGCCAGTTTAATATTGGGAGGTAGTTCTAGTTGAACTTCCCGATGTAGCCCAAGCAGATGGCTGATGTGAGTAAAATATCCTTCTTGTGGCTTTAGATAATCCATTATTTGAAGTGCCTGCTCTAAATTGAAATGTGAAATATGCGTTTGCTTTCGAAGCGCATTTAATACTACAATATCCGAACCCATTACTTTATTGAGTTCTTCATCAGCAATAAAACTTGCATCGGTGATGTAAGTAAAATTATGAATTCTAAAACCTAATACCGGCATTTTGTAGTGTAACACTTTGATAGGAAGGAATGGAATATCTCCCACCATGAATGGCTCATCGTGAATGGGGATAATGTGCATCTCAGGAACTCCCGGATATTTGGTTTCTGCAAAGGCATAATGAAAATCGCGTCGAATGGCTTTTTCTACAGCAGCTGTGCAATATAATGGAATACTTTCTCCCTGCTTAAAATTAAAAGCCCGTATATCATCCAAGCCGGCAATATGATCGCGGTGTTCGTGGGTAAAGACTACAGCATTGATTTTTTTTATGGATTCACGCAGCATTTGATACCGAAAATCTGGTCCGGTATCAATAACCACAGTGGTTGTGGCAGATTCAATTAAAATGGAACTTCGTAACCGATGATCAAATGCATCTGTAGATTTGCAAACTTCACATTCACAAGCAATCACCGGAATTCCTTGCGAGGTGCCAGTTCCTAAAAATGTGATGCGGATGCCATGTTTCATATCATCATTTTGCGGGTTGACCGGCATACATAGCTTTGAGTACACCTACTACGTAATCGATTTCTTCTTTTGTATTAAAACGGCTGAAAGAAAACCGAACACTGGGACGATTGGGATCAGCTTGAATTCCATTTAAAACATGCGAACCAGTATTACTTCCTGATGAACAAGCACTACCGCCAGAGGCAGATATTCCCTGAATATCCAGTTTCATCAAAAACATTTCGCTGTGCGGTGTTGGTGGAAATGAAACATTCAATACGGTGTACAAACTATCATTCGAAGCGTCTCCATTAAATCGAATATCTTCTATTTCCTCCATGAGCTTTCGCTTCATGTAATTTTTTAGGCCACGAATATGCTGTTCATGTTCAACCATGTGTTCATGTGCCAATTCCATGGCTTTGCCTAAAGCTGCAATCCCATAAATATTTTCAGTTCCGGCTCGCATATTTCGTTCTTGTGAACCACCGGTGATCATTGGTTTAATTCCTGTTCCGCTTCGAACGTATAAAAATCCAATTCCTTTCGGTCCATGCAGTTTATGAGCACTGCAAGTGATCATATCTACAGGAATATTTTGCAAATTGATAGGATAATGCCCTATAGTTTGCACAGTATCTGAATGAAACAATGCATTGTATTTTTTGCAAAGTTCGCCAATCAACATGATAGGATGCATGGTACCAATTTCGTTGTTGGCATGCATCAACGAAACCAAAGTAGGTGCAGGTACCGAAAGATGTTTTTCTAATTCTTCTAATGAAATACTACCATCATTGCTTACAGATAGCCAAACCACCTCTGCTTTTCCTTTTTTTTCAAGGTCTTCAACAGTATGAGTTACCGCATGGTGTTCTATTCGTGTGGTAATGATTCGTTTTATTCCAAGATCTTCTATCGGTTGCCGTATTGCCATGTTGTCAGCTTCTGTACCGCCACTGGTAAAGAAAATTTCTGCCGGAGAAGCATTCAGTAATTCTGCAATTTTTTTCCTGGATTTTTCAATTATTGCTCTAGCTTTTCGCCCATGTTCATGAATGGATGAAGGATTTCCAAAACAATCATTCATTACATTAACCATTACATCAATCACTT
Organism: Flavobacteriales bacterium; assembly: GCA_026418175.1. Classification (GTDB taxonomy): domain Bacteria; phylum Bacteroidota; class Bacteroidia; order CAIKAF01; family CAIKAF01; genus BA4. The sequence continues at coordinate 42,256 of JAOABX010000005.1, read as the reverse complement.
CCTTATCCATCGGAGTGGTAGCTGCATTATCCAAGTAAACTTTCATCACTTTGTAAATTGACTGTTCAAAGGTAAGTTGAAAGGGGCTGAACACCAAACCGATTAGCAAAAGCTACGAATTTCCTCTATCATTTTTTCTGCTAATGCATGGGCTTTATTTTCATCTGTACTTTCGGCATAAATTCTAATTATAGGTTCTGTGTTTGATTTACGTAAATGCACCCACTCATTGCCCAATTCTATTTTTACTCCATCTTCAGTATTTACGGGTTTTCCGGCATATTTTTTTGCAATTTTATCCAAAACCAAATCAACGTTTATATCCGGTGTAAGTTCAATTTTGTTTTTTGAAATAATGTAAGCAGGATAAGTTTGTTTCAATTCGGATGCTTTCATTTTTGTTTCAGCCAGGTGTGATAAAAACAAGGCAATACCTACCAATGCATCTCTGCCATAATGCAATTCAGGATAAATTACTCCTCCATTTCCTTCTCCACCTATCACTGCGTTTACTTCTTTCATTTTCTTTACCACATTTACTTCACCAACAGCTGCGGCATAATAGTTTCCTCCTATTTTTTCTGTTATATCACGCAAGGCGCGGGTAGATGATAGGTTTGAAACCGTATTTCCCTTTTTATAACGTAACACGAAATCAGCCACAGCTACCAAGGTGTATTCTTCACCAAACATACTTCCATCTTCGCATACCAGTGCCAGTCGGTCAACATCTGGATCAACGACAATGCCCAGGTCACATTTATTTTTTTTAATGAAAAAAGAAATTTCTGTAAGATGTTCAGGTAAAGGTTCAGGATTATGAGGAAAATGTCCATTGGGGTCGCAAAACAATTGATGAATTTCTTTTACTCCCAGTTTTTCCAATAATTTGGGTACCGCAATACCCCCAGTGGAGTTTACTGCATCTACCACAATGCTTAATTCAGCTTCACGAATCATATCCACATCAACTAGTGTAAGTCCGAGTATTTTTTCGATGTGTTCGTCAATATATCCGTTGGCTATAAACCGATAAGAACCAAGTTCATCAATGCCAGCAAATAGGGTTTCACCACGATCAGCAATTTGCAACAGTTTGTTTCCATCTTCTGCTGAAATAAATTCTCCTTTTTCATTGAGTAATTTTAATGCATTCCATTGTTTGGGATTATGACTGGCTGTCAAAATGACACCCCCTTGAGCATGAAAATCGGGTATAGCAACTTCTACGGTTGGCGTTGTACTTAGGCCTAAATCAACTACATGTATTCCGCAACCAATCAAGGTTTGTATCACTAGCTGACTGATCATAGGCCCTGAAATTCTAGCATCACGGCCTACAACAACGGTTATTGATTGGCTAGGAAATTTTTTTTTGAGCCATTCAGCATAGCCGGCTGTAAATTTTACAGTGTCCCATGGAGTGAGATTTTCTCCTGCTTTTCCTCCAATGGTTCCTCGGATACCGGAGATGGATTTAATAAGTGTCATGAATGTAGATTTATTTTAAAATAAAAAAAACAATCAATAACGAAGGTACAGCCTGATTAAAAGTGTAGCATTAGAAGGGCATTAATTTTATTAACATCAACACTAACTGCAGCATTAACTATTGGTATGTTCAAATAAAAATGATTGCAGAATGTAAACCCAGATATTTTTTTAATTTCGTGTTTTTATTTTAAAAAATACTGTATGAGTTACGACATTATTGTTATAGGAAGTGGTCCGGGTGGATATGTAGCAGCAATTCGGGCTTCTCAACTGGGGTTGAAAACAGCCATTATTGAAAAGGAAAACCTGGGTGGAATTTGTCTTAATTGGGGATGTATTCCTACAAAAGCTTTGTTAAAAAGTGCTCAGGTTTATGATTATATTAAGCATGCCGGCGAGTATGGATTGAAAATTAAGGAGGCCGAAGCGGAATTTGATAAAATTATTGCCCGCAGTCGTCAGGTAGCTGATGGGATGAGCAAAGGTGTTCAGTTTTTGATGCGAAAAAATAATATAGAAGTTATAATGGGTACCGGCAAATTGGTAGCCAAAGGAAAAGTAGAAGTTGCTGCTGCCGACGGTACCAAAAAAACGGTAGAGGGCAAACATATCATCATAGCAACTGGTGCCCGTTCTCGTAAATTGCCTAACATTCCTCAAGATGGTAAGCGGGTGATTGGTTATCGAGAAGCCATGACATTGCCATCACAGCCAAAAAGCATGGTAGTTGTCGGTTCTGGAGCCATTGGTTCTGAATTTTCTTATTTTTACAATGCCCTTGGCACCAAAGTAACCTTGGTAGAATATATGCCCACTATATTGCCTGCTGAAGATGAAGAAGTGAGCAAAGCCATGGAAAAAATCTTTAAAAAGCAGGGAATGGAAATAATGACCAATTCATCGGTTGAAAAAGTAGAAACTTCTGATAAAGGATGTAAAGTTTTCATAAAAACCCCTAAGGGAACCGAAACTGTAGAATGTGATGTTGTACTATCGGCTGTGGGTATTGAAGCCAACATAGAAGGTATAGGTTTGGAAACCATGGGTATAAAAACTGACAAAGGAAAGATTGTTGTTGACCAATTCTATCAGACTAATATTCCAGGTATATATGCCATTGGTGATGTAATTCCAGGCCCGGCATTAGCTCACTTAGCATCGCATGAAGGAATTGTTTGTGTTGAAAAAATTGCAGGAAAAAATCCTGAACCCATTGATTATAAAAATATTCCCGGGTGTACTTATTGCCAGCCTGAAGTTGCATCGGTGGGATATACTGAAAAGCAGGCCAAAGAAGCCGGATATGAAATTAAAGTAGGTAAATTCCCATTTACTGCTAGTGGAAAAGCTAAGGCTTCCGGCCATGCAGACGGATTTGTAAAATTAATTTTTGATGCCAAGTATGGCGAGCTGTTGGGTGCTCACATGATAGGAGCTAACGTTACCGAAATGATCGCTGAAATTGTAGCTTTACGCAAGTTGGAAACTACCGGACATGAAATTATTACGGCAGTTCATCCTCATCCAACAATGAGTGAAGCAGTGATGGAAGCTGCAGCAGCTGCCTATGGTGAGGTAATTCACTTGTAATTACTCCCTTAGCATGTGCGGCATAGCGGGGATGTACGCATTTAACGAAGAAGGCAAAAAAGCTTTCAATAGGTTGGATGCTTCGATTCATTCCATGCTACATCGAGGCCCTGATTTTCAGCAAGTCAAGCAATTTGATACCTGTACTTTAGGGCATTCCCGATTATCTGTTATTGATTTGAGCCAGGAAGCATCTCAGCCATTTACGGATGCTAGTTGCCGATTTACAATCGTATTTAATGGAGAAATTTTTAATTTCAAAACGCTTCGTTCCGGACTGGAATCCCAAGGTATTCGTTTTAGAACCAATTCTGATACGGAAGTCTTACTACAGTTATATATTCAAAAAGGAATTGATTGTATTCATGAACTAAATGGTTTTTTTGCTTTTGCAATTTATGATCGAAAAAATAACGAACTCATTGTAGTACGAGACCGGTATGGTATAAAACCCTTGTATTATATCATTACTTCTGATGGATGTTTCTTTGCCTCTGAATTGAGGGCTTTAATTAAAATGGGCATTGAAAAAAAAATAGATAGAGGGGCTCTTTATTTGTATTTTAAATTAGGATATATTCCGGCACCATACAGCATATTTCAAAATGTATTTAAGTTAGAACCCGGAAATTATATTCACATTACGCCAGCAGGTTACACCAAAAAACAATATTATCAAATACCCTATGCTCCATTGCGTATTGATGAGAAGCAAGATTATAATCAGGCATGCAATACAATGTATGAATTAATTTCATCAGCCGTAAAGGATCGTTTGGTGGCCGATGTGCCAGTGGGTGCTTTTCTTAGCGGAGGCATTGATTCATCGGTGGTAGTATCTGCGGCTGCCCGTTACCATAAAGGATTACATACATTTTCTATCGGTTACAAAGATCATCCTTATTTTGATGAAACCCGATACGCTAATCTAGTTGCCAAAAAGCACGGAACCATCCACGAAGTTTTTCAGTTAAGTATGCGGGAAATGCAAGAAAGCCTTCATCAGGTATTGCATCATATTGATGAACCTTTTGCCGATTCTTCCGCTATTCCATTTCAGGTGTTATGCCGTCATGTTAAAAAACATGTAACTGTTGCATTATCTGGAGATGCAGGCGATGAGTTGTTTGGAGGATATAATAAACATGCTGCAGAGTTTCAAATTTTACAGGGTGGAATAAAAAGTAAATTGGTAGGTGTGCTTACCCCTTTATGGGCTTTACTTCCTAAATCTCGTGAATCGTTTTTAGGAAACCGAATTCGTCAGCTACATCGCTATGCATCAGCGCTTCACTTCACACCAGAGGAACGTTATATAAACTGGGCTTGTATAGGGAGTGATGAATTTGTTAATAGCTTACTAAGCATACAAGAAACAGAAAAGGAAGGGTTCAATATTTTCTTAAAAAATTATACTTCTCATTTTTCAAAGTCCCACACCATAAATGATATTCTTTTAGCGGATATGAAATTGGTATTGCCGGGTGATATGCTTTATAAGGTTGATAGCATAAGCATGATGCATGCTTTGGAGGTTCGTGTGCCATTGTTGGATTATCGAGTAGTTAATTTTGCTTTTAGTTTGCCAGATGCTTTTAAAATTGATCAACACCGAAGAAAAAAAATTTTGATAGATGCATTTCGAAAGGATTTGCCTGAAGAATTATTGAATCGTCCCAAAAAAGGATTTGAACTTCCACTTCGTGATTTGTTGATGAAAGAATGGCCGGAATTACAAGAGCTGGTTGATAACGATTTTATCATTGAACAGGGAATATTTGATTTGCAAAGAGTAAAAACTTCAATTTCCAAGTTGTTTTCAAATAATCCCGAAGATGCCCATTTTGAGGTATGGGCCATTTTGGTATTTCAGCAGTGGTATAAACAGTATATTAACGTGTAGTTAAAGAGATTTTAATACATTCAATCCATAAATTCATTGTTTACGTGCAACCGCTTATTTAAATTTAACATCTCAATAGTAGTTTAGTTAATACAAATTGATTGAATGCTTAAAGTTTTACGAATAATCAACCGGTTTAATATCGGAGGTCCTACATATAACGCAGCTTATCTTACCAAATATTTATCCCCAGAATTTAAAACTGTATTGGTTGGGGGGGCTATTGATGAAGGGGAGGACTCATCAGAATATATTTTAAAGCAGTTGGGTATTAAGCCGATCGTAATACCTGAAATGCAGCGTAGTATTCAATATAACAGCGATCTTATTGCCTATTATAAATTAAAAGAAATCATTCAACGATTTAAACCGGATATTGTACATACACATGCTTCCAAATCGGGAGTATTAGGCCGTTGGGCAGCATACCGTTGCGGAGTACCGGTAATAATACATACATTTCATGGCCATGTATTTCATTCGTATTTCAACCGAATGAAAACTGAATTATTTAAACAGGTAGAACGAAAGATGGCTGCTGTTTCAACACGTATTATTGCCTTGAGTGATATACAGAAATATGAGCTATCTGTAAAGCATCAGATATGTGAACCCGAAAAAATATCGGTAATCCCTTTGGGTTTTGATTTAAGTCGTTTTCAGGAACAAAAAGAATCGAAACGAAGCAGTTTTCGAAGCAAATACAATTTGGCAGAGGATGAGCTGGCTATTGGCATTATTGGTCGTTTAGTACCTATAAAAAATCATGAGCTCTTTATACGTTCTTTTGCGAACGTAAAGCAACAAACTCAACGTAAACTAAGAGCATTCATAATAGGCGATGGAGAACGAAAGGAGGCCTTAATAGCTTTTACAAAAAGTTTAGGCCTTACAGTAAACATATATCCAGATAAAAAACCGGCTGATGTTACTTTTACTTCTTGGATTAAAGAAATAGACGTTGCCAATGCTGGCCTTGATATCATATGTTTAACTTCGCTTAATGAGGGGACTCCCGTAAGCTTGATTGAAGCACAGGCTTCAGGAAAACCGGTTGTAAGTACCAATGTAGGTGGAATTGAAAATGTTGTATCTGCTGGTAAAACAGGTATTTTAGTGAATCAGCCGAATGAAATATTATTTTCACAAGCCTTGGCAAATTTAGTTTCCAACGATACAATGCGCCTACAATTTGGAGCGGAAGGTTGGGGTTATGTTTCAAAAAAATTTCACTATACGCGGCTCGTAGATGATATGAGAGAACTGTATCATGACTTATTAGATGTTAAGGCCGTAAAACACGCCTCTCGTTACGTTTCTGCCTGAGCATTGTTTTTCATTCCTTTTTCTACCTTTGTAAGAAGGGTTTGAATTGTGAGTAAGCATTTGGCTTTATCCTTTATTTCAACTATATTTTAAAATATAAACTAATGCCTATACAGCGAATTGTAATGCTTTTTATCATAGGATTATTTACCTCTTGTAGTGTTTTTAATCCCAGTGTAATGTTGCGTACACGCAAAGATTTTCAGTTTGATCAATTTTCTTCAACAGGTCCGGATAGCTCTTATCGAATTTCTCCCAATGATATATTGCATGTTCGTATATTGTCAAACAACGGAGAAAGTTTGGTAAGTATGACCAGCAATCTCAATAATTCTGGAACTAATACAGGGCAAGGAACAGGCCAAGATGGTATTCAGATTCAGGTAGAATATGATGGTACTGCAAAATTTCCATTGATAGGAAGAGTGGACCTAAGAGGAAAAACAAGACGAGAGGCTGAAGATTTGCTCCAGGAAAAATACAGTTATTATCGTGTAGATCCTTTTGTAACATTACGCATAACCAATCGCAAGGTGATAGTTTTTCCTGGAACCGGAAATAATGCTCAAATTGTTGATTTTACTGGAGATAATATGAGCTTGTTAGAAGCTTTAGCAAAAGTTGGAGGAATTTCAAACACCGGCAAAGCAAAACGAATTAAACTCATTCGGGGCGATTTGAAAAATCCTAAAGTGTATAAAATAAACCTAAGTACGCTGGAAGGAATGAAAGAGGCTGATTTGGCTCTTCAAGCAGGCGATATTATTTATGTAGATCCTTACGAAGACCCCGCTCAACTATTTAATCGTAATATTGCCCCGTATCTTACCATATTTACAACCATTGCCACCATTGTAACCAGTGTAGCACTGATTATATCTCTTACCAAATGAGTCAGCAGCAAGAAAAACGTGAAATCCCCATGTTTAACCAGGATTTTGACCTGGGCTTGTTCCTTTTCATCACTCGAAAAAACCTTAAATGGGCGTTGCTTATTTTTTTAATCGTTGGAATGTGTATGTTTTTATATCTAAGGTACACCATTCCACTTTATCGTTCAGTATCAATTATACAGCTTACTGATGATATTCAGCAAAAAAAATTCCTCAGCAAAGAAGATTACTTTGATAACAGCTTGGCCCAAGAACTTGAATTGATGCGATCGCCGGTTTTTTTGCAACGCACCTTAGACAGTATGGACCTGGATATAACTTACTTTAACAAAGGCCGCATTATTGATTTTGACAATTATAACAATGGACCTTATAGGGTTTATACCCGAGTTACAAATGCATCCATTTACGGTGTACCGATAAATATTCGATTTAAATCGTTAACAAATTATCAACTTAAATACCGGGTAGGTAATAAACAGTATGAGTATGATTTTATAACTAATAAAAATGAAAGTACTGAACACTTTGAAATAACTACTTCTGTAAGGTATGAAGATCAGTTACTGAAAGAACAAGTTGATTACTATTTTAAAATTAATGATCCTACGCAGTTTGTAAATAAATATGGTAAAGGTATTGAGATAAGTATATTAAATGAAGCTGCAAGAACCATTCGTATTACTACAACCGACGTGAATTATAATCGGGCGGCTGATATGGCAAATGCAATTGCACGAGAATTTGAGCACTTTAATCTTGAAAAAAAGAAAGAAAGTTCTAACCGAATTATTGAATACATTGACAGAACCTTAGGGCTAGTTAAAGACAAGCTGGAAGAAGCCGATAGTAGTTTGGCTGATTATAAAAAAAGACACCGGGTGGTAGAATCTACCGATTTTAATCCCTTGGCAAATAAAAACTTGGACATTATTAAAAATTTTGAAAGCAGGAAATTAGAATACGAGGTACAGTTGATGCTTTTGAATGACATTATAAGCAAAGTACAGGCTAAAGATATTAATATCTATCAGCTTATTACATTGATTTCGCAGGCTAATATTCAAGGTAATGTTTCAAATATTGTAAATAACTTAAATAATCTCCTCATTCGAAGAGACCAGTTGAGGCAGTCAGTAACTGAAAATAGTCGAGAATATCAGGAATTAACTGCTCAAATTGAAACCCAAAAAAAATTACTGGTAGAAAGTGTGTCGTATGTTAAACAAACGGTTATAGATCAGGTAAATGATTTAAATCAAAGAATCAAGCTCCTAGAATCAGAATTGTTTAGTGGGAATAGTGGTCAAAATATGGAAGCAGATTATATGCAGCTAAAAAGAATTTATGAAGTTAATCAAAAATATTATGATGAATTAATCTCTAAACGAGCAGAATATATTTTAGCAAGAGAAGGATATACACCTGGATACAGAGTGTTACAGGTTGCTAAGCCCAATACAATTCCGGTATCACCAAGAAGGAATTTTATTATTGCCATTGCATTTGTAGTATCGTTACTTTTATCTCTTACCGTAATAGTGTTGCATTATGTAACGCATGATTTAATTCTTTCGGTGAATGATATAATCAAATACACGCATACACCGGTACTGGGTGTGATTTCTAAATACAAAGACATTATACCGGTATCACAATTGGTGGTAGATAAATATCCTAAATCGTTAACTTCTGAAACGTTTCGTACAATTCGATCCAATCTTGATTTTATTTCTAATCAACCCGGTTCTAAATTAATTTCTGTTACATCAACCATTTCAGGCGAAGGAAAAACTTTTGTGGCTATAAATCTGGCCGGAATTTTAGCCTTTGCCGGGAAACGTGTTATCATTGTGGATGCAGATATGCGGAAACCTAAAATTCATCTTGGATTTAATGCTTCAAATGAAAAAGGGCTGAGTACATTGCTAATTGGAAAAGACAAAGTGGAAGATTGCATTCGGGAAAGCAGCATGAAAAATTTATTTTACATCACTGCAGGGCCAATACCTCCCAATCCGTCCGAATTGCTTTTAGGAGCTTCCATGAGTAATTTAATTAAGGATTTATTAAGTCAATATGATTATGTATTGATTGATAATCCTCCGGTGGGAATTGTTGCTGATGCACACTCCAATTTAAAAATTGCTGATTATCCAATTTACGTTTTCAGGGCAGATTATTCCCGAAAGTTTTTTATCAATAACCTCAACAAAATCAGAGAAGAACATAAGCTGGATAAAATGGCTGTTATTTTAAATGGATTTGACTTAAGAAAAACAGGTAAATACAGTGGTTACGGATATGGATATGGATATAGCGGGTATGGATATGGTATGGGGTACGGATATCTTGATAAAGGTTTTGGATATTACGAAGAAGATATTGTATCAAAGCCCAAAAAAGGATTTTGGAAATATTTTTTTAATAAAAAAAATTAAATAGTTGTTTTGATTGGATGAAAATTGAAACTACACCTATCAAAGGGTTATTGATTATTCAGCCACAGATTTTTTCAGATCAGCGTGGATATTTCATGGAATCATTTAATCTGAGAACTTTTCAGGAGGTGGTGAAAGGATTTTCTTTTGTTCAGGACAATGAATCGTCATCTTCCAAATACACATTACGGGGGTTGCACTTTCAAGCTCCGCCTTTTGATCAAGGGAAATTGGTTCGCGTGGTGAAAGGGAAAGCATTAGATGTAGCGGTTGATATACGTAAGTCTAGCCCAACCTACGGAAAGTATGTTTCAGTGTTATTAGACGATCAACAAAAAACTCAATTTTGGATACCACCAGGTTTTGCACATGGTTTTTTAGCTTTAGAGCCTGATACTATATTTTCATACAAGTGCACCAATTATTATCATAAAGCTTCTGAAGGATGTATTCGTTGGAATGACCCAGATTTGAATATTCACTGGGGGGTTTCAGATCCTTTGGTTTCAGAAAAAGATGCTCAGGGGCAATTTTTTAGGGATTTTATTTCACCTTTTCTGTAAGATATTTAAAATTTAGCATGGTTTTAACGTTTTCATGCTGAATGAATGGGACGAATGTTTTTATCTATATTTTCCAACTTCAAGAAATAACAAAATTATTTTACACGCTCATCGTATTGGCTACCCATGCTATTGGAAGTATGAAGCCGGTTGATCATTTCTTTTTTAATGATGTTAAATACAATCATGTGTATATCTTCAGCAATTTCCATGTCCATGGCTTTGGAGTGAATGACAATATCAGCCAATTCTTTAATCTTGCCTCCTTTATAACCGCAAAATGCAATGGTAGTAACACCTTGTTCTTTGGCGTATTGCATGGCTTTTACCACATTCGTGCTATTACCACTTCCCGAAATGCCAATTACCAGGTCATGGGGCTGAAGAAAATTTTTTAAAGGTTCTATAAAAATTTCATCCCAACCAATATCGTTGGCAATTGCCATCATCGAAGGGATATTGTCATTGAGACAAATAACGCGAAATCTTTTTTCAAGCCCATACGAAGCTCCTTTCAAAAAATCGCCAGCTGCATGAGAGGCAGAAGCGCCGCTTCCACCATTTCCAAATGTATAAATAGTACCCCCGGCGTTACGAACCTTTAAAAAGGCATCAATTGCTAAATTGATCTGATCGCGGTCTAATTGATCCAAAGTATCTTTTAGAAGCTGGATATATGATTCAGTTAGATTCATTCGAATGAAAATGATTCCGAAAGATACAAAGAATCTGACTAGGTTAAATCAGGGTAATTATTCAGGCCGATAAATTACTTTGCTACCTTCGTATTCAAATGCAAAATCAAAAGGTTGTAATTTTTGCAATGCCTTTTTTAATTGTGTTTGATATTCTGGTTTGCAATAAAATAACATAAATCCTCCACCTCCGGCCCCAAGCAATTTCCCGCCTGTTGCTCCATTTTCTAATGCTGTTTGGTAAATACTATTTATTTCGGGATTACTAATGGCACTGGCCAATTGTTGTTTCAACAGCCAGTTTTCATGTAGAATTTTTCCCATCTCATCAATAGTTCCCTGAATGAGGCAGTTTTTTAATTCATCTACCAAGCGAACCATTTGCTGCAAGGTATTAAATTTATCTTCTTTCCCGGTATTTTTTTTCTGTTCGGTTAATATGTCTGATGCTTTTCTTTGATTGCCAATGTAAAACATCACTAAATTTTTTTCTAATGCCAAAATAATTTCAGAAGGAAGATTTATTGGCTCCGTTATTACACTACCATCCGTGTTGAACCGAAAAATATTCAATCCTCCGTAAGCAGCTGCATATTGATCTTGTTTTCCAATGGGTTCTTTTAATATATCAATTTCAATTTCACAAGCTTCTTGAGCTAATTGTTCTTTGGATACTTCTTTCCCAAGAACAGTATAAATATTATGTAGCACACCTACCGTAAATGATGAGGATGACCCCATTCCTGTACCCGATGGGACATCAGCAATGGAGCTTACTTCAATGCCTGTAAGATTAAACTTGGATAAAATGGTGCGTAGAATGGGATGTTGTATATCTGATGCACGATCAACGGTTTCTGTTTGAGAATACTTGACTCGTATTTTATCCTTTTCAAAAAATTTGTGTGAAGATATATACATGTATTGGTTGATCGTGGTGCTTAAAACCGCACCCGGAGATTTGGAATAGTATGCTTCCAAGTCCGAACCACCGCCAACAAAACTGATTCGGAAAGGAGTCCGGGTAATAATCATGGTTAATAATTTAAAAGAGATAAATACTCTATAACGTCATTTTTCTTTTCTTCAGTAGCAAGATCTAATGCTGTTTTGCCTTCAGCATCTTTTAGTTTGTAATCGGCACCCAAGTTGATAAGTTTTTTCACATTATTCAGATTGCCATTTATAGCAGCCAACATTAGTGCAGTTTGCTCCATTGGGCCTTTGTAATTTATATTGGCTCCTTTTTTTACTAGTAATTCTAATATTTCTTCTGAACAATTACTTGCAGCATACATGATGGGAGTATATCCAATGATTCCGCCATCATTTACATTGGCTTTGTACGAAATTAATAACTTCACCATGTCATTATATCCATTTATGCATGCCTTATGTAAAGGTGTTATTCCCAATACATCTGATGCATTGACATTTGCTTTTGATTTTAATAAAAGTTCAGCCGATTCTAAGCTATTAAATTCTGCCGCTACATGCAAGGGAGTTTTATTATCACCTAAATCTAATTTTACTGCATTAGGATATTTTTTTAAATAGGTTTTTAACTCGGCAACCTGATTTTTTTGCACTAAATCTATTAAAACATCAACTGATTGAGCTGATATTAATTGAATAAAAAATATAGAAATAAAAATTAAAACGTATTTATTCATTTGTTTGATTTTTAATTTTCATACCTAAATTATAAAAAATAAATGCCCAAAAATCAGCACTTTCTTCAATAACCATACTGGTTGATTTTCCAGCACCGTGTCCAGCTTTGGTGTCTATACGAATTAATATAGGATTTTTTCCGCTTTGTTTTTCCTGTAAAGTGGCTGCAAATTTAAAGCTATGGGCGGGAACTACTCGGTCGTCATGATCAGCTGTCATAATTAGTGTGGCAGGATATTCAACTCCTTCTTTTATATTATGAAGTGGTGAATATTTTAGAAGATTAGCAAAATGTACAGAATCTTCACTTGAACCATATTCTACTGCCCAAGCGTGCCCTATCGTGAATTTATGATATCGTAACATATCTAGTACGCCAACAGCTGGCACTGCTACTTTAAATAATTCTGGGCGCTGCGTCATTACAGCTCCCACCAATAGACCTCCGTTAGAACGTCCATGTATAGCCAGTTTATTAGAAGCGGTGTATTTTTCTTTAATTAAGAATTCTGCAGCAGCAATAAAATCATCAAATACGTTTTGCTTGTTAAGCAACATACCTGCTTTATGCCAGGCTTCCCCGTATTCTCCACCACCGCGAAGATTGGCTACTGCATAAATCCCCCCATTCTCCAAAAACACCATATTAGATATACTAAAGCTAGGCAAAATGCTTATATCAAAACCTCCATATCCGTATAGAAGAGTAGGGTTATTCCCGTTTTTACGTATCCCTTTTTTATGTACAATAAACATGGGTATTTTGGTACCGTCTTTACTGGTATAAAATTCTTGTTTTACTTCGTAATCGTTGGGATTAATTTTTACTTCCGCTTTTCGAAATTCAGTAGATGTATTTTTCTCAATATCGTATTCAAAAATTGTAGGAGGATAAGCAAATGAGGTAAATGAGTAGTAAGCAGTATTTTCAGTTTTTTTTCCACTAAATGAACTTACAGTTCCCATTGTGGGTAATGGCACATCGTGTAAAAATTTACCTGATGAATCAAAAATTTTTACTAAGGAAGATGCATCTTTCAGATAGGTAGCAATCCATTTTCCACCTAAATGATTTACCCCGGTCAGTACATTTTCTGATTCAGGAATGATTTCTTTCCAAGTATCTCGTTTATGAGCTGATTTTGGATTGATTTCTACCAGACGATATTTACCAGCACCTATATTGGTGTACATATACAGCAATTCACCTTCATTGTCAACAATAGCACTTTCGTTATCAAAATCATCTACAATTGTGATAAAAGGTGCATTCATTCCCTTGTTCAGGTCTTTTACTTTAATTTTATTTCCGTAAGTTCCTTTTGATATCGAAAGAATTAAGTAGCGCTCATCTTCGGTTACTCCTGCATAGTGGCCATTAAACGGATTTTGTTTGTCTTCATAAATCAGCTGATCTTGAGTTTGACTGGTACCCATTTTGTGGTAATATACCTGCTGAAATTGATTAGTTGATTTTAATTCATCACCTTTTTTAGGTTCAGGAAATTTACTGTAGAAAAATCCATCTTTATACCAAGCAATTCCAGAGAATTTTACCCATTTAATCACATCCGGTTGTTCTTTTTTATCCGGTAATGAAATTACTTTAATTGTATTCCAATCTGACCCACCTTCTGAAATGCTGTATGCAGCATATTTCCCATCTTTTGATACACTAAATCCGCTAATAGATGTAGTTCCGTCTGCAGAAAATGTATTTGGATCGAGTAAAACCTGTGGGTCATCTTTTAAGTTTTTCATGAAATACAAAACACTTTGATTTTGTAATCCATCATTCTTATAATAAAAATAATATCCACCTTCTTTGAATGGGACTGAATATTTGGGGTAATTCCAAATATCTGTTAGACGTTTTTTGATACTATCTCTAAACGAAATTTTACTCAAATATCCAAAAGTTATTTTGTTTTGTGCTTCTACCCATTGTTTTGTTTCTTCACTCATATCGTCTTCCAGCCAGCGATATGGATCATGAATGATTGTCCCGAAATAGTTATCAAAAACAGAAGTATCTTTTCTTGTTTTAATATAATTTACTTCAATGGGTGGATTTATAACGTCATTCAGTTGATTTTTTTTAGAACCGCAGGATATAACAATCATCCCAATGATAGGAATCGAAATGTAACAATGTTTCATGGAGTAAACTATTATTAATGCAAAGGTGAAAATAATGTGAAAATAACTAAAGAAAAAGGAAACTCAATTAACCAATTTTAACCTACCCTAACAAAAAGCCCCGATTTCTCGGGGCTGTGGGATAACATTTTTGTTAATCAATTCTAAGTTTTACATGCTGGGTATGCATTCCATTATCAATTCTTAGAATATAAATTCCTGAAGCTAATGGGGATGTGTCTATTCGAATCCATTGCTCCCCGATTGACTGTATTTGTTCTAAGCTTACAATCTGACCTAAATTATTTATCAGGCTAATTGTAGATGGTAAATTACTGAACCAGTGTACCACAATATCCTCATCAAGGGGTGCATACCAGGCTGCGAATTGCTGAATTTCTGATGCGTCTAAAGATACATTACACTGGCCAGTAACATTTACAGTGACAGCGTATGAACTATCCGTGCCACAAATATTAGATGCATGCAATGTAACACTAAATGTGCCGGTATTATTGAATTGTACTGTAGCACCCGAAGCATTAGATGTGGCAGGAGTACCTCCGTTAAAATTCCAGGAGAATGTGCTTACATCTGTTGATGCTGAAGCGTCAAAATCAACGGTACCATTACAAAGAATATTTAAATTACTATTGGTAACATTTACTTGTGGTTCATCCTTAACTCTTATTTCAATAGTACTGTTACCGGTGCATGAACCAGTAGTTCCTGTTACATAGTAGGTTGTTGTTTGTGATGGTGTTGCAGTAACGGTGGCTCCTGTTGAAGAGCTAAGGCTACTGGCAGGGCTCCAGGTATAGCTCGTAGCTCCGGAAGCATTAAGGGTTGTGCTTTGACCTACGCAAATTTCATTATCTGGGGTTGTAATAGCTACGTTTGGCGTTGGGTTTACTGTAATTGTAACTTGTGCTGAGTCAAGCTCACTGCAACCACCGCCAATTACATACATTTTTACTGTTCTTGTTCCGGGAGTATTAAAGAACACAGTAGGGTTGGGATTTCCCGGAACCAAAAATGGGCTTCCACCCGGGAATACCCAAAGCAATGTATCCTGATAGGTTGAACCAGATGCATCAAATGTAATACTTTCACCAGCACATATAGTAGTGGAAGTTTGCGTAAATTGTGCTACAACCGGTTGATTCGTTAAAAATGGATGAATAATTAAAGAAATATTGAGTGGCCAAGATCCGGCTGAATTGTAGCGATACCATTGATTGTTGCTTTGTTGTTCCCACACCGGATTGGCAATGGTGTTGGTATTTCCATTGGTATTACTTACAATAGAAAGAGAATCTTTGGGATTACCGGTCCAACTCAAGTTACTAATATCAATGCTTACAAAAAATCGTTTAGAAGCCGGAAGCGTAACGGGCGTAGCAAAATCAGCTACTGTATAATAACCTCCATTTACATCTGCCATTATTTCTCCCATGGTTAAATTCGTGGTTGCCAGCAATGTTCCGGGTTGAGATGCAGGCCCTGCTGTACCATCATAAATTCTTACCGGTACAATTTTGTTTGGATTAGATGAATAAGCTACTCCAAATGCAATTAAGCATTGTGTTAAATAAGTATAGGGTAGTGCAGAGGCATCAAAATACATGGCTTTTTGTTTATCATTATAAATATTTTGACCGTTTACAAAACCATCTGCACCTGCTGTACCAGTAATATAATTTACAAGACTCCAACCAGTAGGAATTGGATAATTTATATCTTCACATCCCCCCGCAGCATTTACTTGTATGTAGTTTGTTTTTACCTCACTGTCGCTGCCATTAGCATTAGTAACTGTTAATGTAACACTATATGTACCAGCAGTATTATAAGTTATAGGGGGTGGATTTTGTCCATTGAAAGATGCCGGTGTTCCACCTGGAAATGACCAGCTCCAACTAGTTGGGCTGTAGGTAGATTGATCTGTAAATTGTACTTGGCCACCGGCAGTGATAGTTGTAAAATTTGCTGTAAAATCTGCTACCGGTGGATTATTCAATGATGTAGAAACACATTGCATTGCTTGGGCAGCGTTAATTCTACCGGCACCTAGTTGTCCATTGTAACCTGGATTTTGTGCATTGATGTTGGTTGCAGTTGTAAGCAGGCAATTAATCAAATCAGCTCTGGGCATACTGGGATTTAGTGACCACATAAGCCCAGCTAAACCCGCAACCATGGGAGATGCCATGGATGTTCCGGATTTGTTTCCATAGCTATTTCCAACAATGGTACTATATATGTTATTACCTGGTGCAGAAATATCGATCCAGGTTCCATAATTTGAAAAGCTTGCTTTTGTATCGTTTGATGAAGTGGCTGCAACAGAAATAACATTATTAAATGCTGCGGGATAAAATTGTGAACTTACATTATCATTTCCTGCAGCCGCTATAATTATACATCCTTTATTCCATGCAAAATTGATAACATTTTGTCCGGTTGTAGAATAACCTGGCCCCCCCCAAGAACAATTAATAATTTTTGCCCCAGCATTAGCTGCATATACAATACCATCATATCCATTGGTAACTGAGGTTGGCGAACTAGTAGCTTTTACGCACATTAATTTACAGCTAAAACCAATTGAAGCAACTCCTATTCCGTTATTACTACGGGCAGATGCAATACCGGCAACATGCGTACCATGATCGTATTGCGAGTTTGGGGGATTCGGGTTATTGTCATTACTTCCAACATCATATCCGTTGATATCATCTACATAGCCATTGTTGTCATCATCAATTCCGTTGTTAGGTGTTTCTCCTGGATTAACCCATAAATTGGGTGAAAGGTCTGCATGAGTACGTTCTACAGCATCATCTACAATAGCAATAACAATGTTTGATCCGGTTGAAAAGTAATTCCATGCTGTTTGTGCTCCAATAATATTTAATCCCCATTGAGAAGAAAAGTTTGGATCATTGGGTGTTAAACAATGCTTATCTAGAGGAACCTTTTCAGCATATTCTACTCCGGCATGTGCTTGAAGTTTTTTGATAATGGCTTCAACCTGCATGTAATCAGTAAACTCAAGCAGGTAGGTGCGTTCTAAATTAATATCGCCTTTGGCTGCAAAGAATGGACGACTAAGCCTTGTTATGTTATATTGTTTGGTGATTTCATGCAATAATGGAAGATGACTGAATGGAATATTTCTTGGATCTTCATTTACAGCAGAGATAACCCGATAATCGTTTTTGATTTTAAACCAAATTTTTCCGTCTTGATAGTGTGGATGATATTTTTGTGCATAAAAAGAAAATATACATCCTATCCATGATAATGTAATTAGTAGTAGTTTTTTCATATTCAAAATGTTTTAATCTAAATTCAAAAAAAAATACGAAAAAAGCAAATTATATTTCCCTTGTAAATAAGAAAAAATTAAATTATATATCTAAAAATACTTTTTTATTCAAAGTAAATTTTTTTAACCAACATAATTTTAAGCAATATTGTTATTTGTAAATTATCACAATTTCTTTATGCAGGTTTATATGAATTACAAATACATGAAATGAAGAGTAAGTACTGAAAAAGTTTTAATCAATCTTTTTCTTTATATTCTTTATCTTCCTCTTTACTGATTGGTATTTGAGGTGTGTTATTTTCTTGTGTTGTGTTTTCTGTATTTTGATTAGTGGTTTCCATAGCAGAACCTCCGGAAATTATTTCAGTATGACGTATCTTCCCTCCACTGTTGCCGGTTTTGTAAGCAAAATACATTACTAATATGCCATAGATGATAATTGCAGGTGTATAAAACTTACTTACAGACGATTTTTTTAAACTAAGTATCATACCAAGTATCCCTGCTGCTCCTAAAATATACGATAATATAGAAAAATATTTTGCTTGGTCTTCGTGTTCTTCGATTGAGGCTTCATTAATTCCAACAATATTTTCTGCAATTTCTTCAGCTCCTTCTCCCGAAATTTGTGCAGGTATTGTTGCTAACCCACTACCAATTAGCACGGCAAAACCTACCCGTATTACTACTTCTGATTTTAAAATCATTCCAGCTAATAATATGGATAATCCACATGCTGGTAATATTATAGGTAGATGGTTAGTTAACAAGTGGATGTGTACTTCATTCATAGGTTTTGTTTATTATAAAAATAAAATTAAAAATTATTATCTGAAAATGAGTATGCAAATTGTTTAATTAAGGTTTTATCCTTGTTTCATGCTAGCAGTTTTTTCCGGTTTCACCTTTTTTCGCTAAAATTGCATGTTTTCAAAAAATAATCAATAACATCATGCATACAGCAACATCTGTTTCAATAAAAAAAGTAGGAAACTATGCCTTGGGACAGTGGATAGAAGGTGCAGGAGAAGGACAGGCATTATTCAATGCGGTTACCGGCGAAGTGGTAGCATATGCTACTACCTCTGGGCTTGATTTTAAAGCCATAATGGAATATGGAAGAAGTGTAGGGGGGCCTGCTTTACGAAAAATGACGTTTCATCAACGAGGCAATATGCTTAAAGCCTTAGCCTTACATTTACGTAAGCACCTGGATAAATTTTATCGGGTAAGTTATTTAACTGGTGCTACTAAGGCTGATAGTTGGGTAGATATTGAAGGAGGAATTGGTAATCTTTTTTCTAATGCTTCTCTACGCCGTAAGTTCCCTGACGATGTGATTTGTATAGATGGTGAAAGCCATAACCTGAGTAAGAATAATACTTTCATGGGTACGCATATTTTGGTACCCAAAGAAGGTGTAGCCGTACATATCAATGCTTTTAATTTTCCGGTATGGGGTATGCTTGAAAAAATAGCGGTGAATTTATTGGCTGGAGTACCTTGCATAGTAAAACCTGCAACTGCTACATCATACTTAACTGAAGTGGTAGTGCGTGAAATTATTGCTTCCAAAATTTTACCTGAAGGGGCATTACAACTTATTTGTGGTAGTGCCGGAGATATTCTGAACCATGTGATGTGTCAGGATGTTGTAACCTTTACAGGCTCTGCCTCAACCGGACTAATGTTAAAATCCAATCCGTATATTTTGCGTGAATCAGTACCATTTAATATGGAAGCCGATTCACTAAATTGTATTGTATTGGGTAGCGATGTAAATCCTGGAATGCCAGAGTGGGATATTTTTGTTAAAGAAGTAAGAAAGGAAATGACTCTTAAAGCAGGGCAACGTTGTACAGGGGTACGCCGAATTTTTGTTCCTGAAAGTAAAATGGAGGATATGATTCGGTCACTTTCAGAAGCGTTGGCCCAAACGGTTATTGGCAATCCATTGAACGAAAAAGTACGTATGGGTAGTTTAGCAGGGCAAACCCAGCGTAAAGAAGTGCTTGATCAGGTACAAAAATTATTGGCTACTTCACAAATTGTATATGGCAGTTTGGATAGTGTGGAAGTGGCAGATGCCGATGCCAAAGTAGGTGCATTTTTATCACCCATTTTGCTGAAAAATGAAAATCCGTTTGGATGTAAAGAACCACACGAAATTGAAGCGTTTGGACCGGTTAGTACTATCATGCCATATAAAACACCGGAAGAAGCCATTGCATTAAGTAAGCTTGGTAAAGGAAGTTTAGTAACCACCATTGTTACAGCCGATTATAAAGAGGCTCGGAATTATGTAATTGGCGCTGCTTCATATCATGGTCGTGTATTGGTGTTAAATAACGAATGTGCCAAAGAAAATACAGGACACGGATCGCCGCTGCCCATGCTGGTTCACGGTGGCCCCGGTAGAGCGGGAGGAGGGGAAGAAATGGGAGGCGTACGTGGTGTGAAACATTATTTACAGCGTACTGCATTGCAGGGTTCTCCTACTATGATAACTGAAATTGTTCAGGTTTATCAGCCGCATGCCAAAGGCAAAGATCCAGGAAAACATCCTTTCAAAAAGTATTTTGAAGAGTTACAAATTGGCGATCAGCTAATCACGGATAAACGTGTTATTACAGCAGATGATATTGATAAGTTTGCTGATTTAACCGGTGATCATTTTTATGCTCATTTAAAAGATACCAATTTTGAAGGTACAATGTTTGAACGCCAAGTGGCACACGGATACCTGATGATGAGTATTGCCGCCGGACTATTTGTTGATTGTTATGAAAAGAATCCGGTATTACTTAATTATGGTATTGATGAATTACGGTTTACTAAACCAACTTATCCTGGTAGCGAAGTGTATGTGCGATTTACCTGCAAGGAAAAATTACCCAGTGATAAACGGGTAGTTGAAAAACCTGAAGACTTTAGGCGTGGTGATGATATAGATAAAGGAATTGTAAAATGGCTGGTGGAAATCTTAGACGAAAAAAATGAAATCGTAGCTACTGGAACTATCTTAACTATGGTACAACGTAAACATGGATAAACACCCGTATATACACTGGCATAGGCAGCCACCTGATGGGAATTACTATCAGGTAACTTTTTCTCTTTTACGATCAGATAATTTGGAAGGATATGCTGAAATGGATGAACTGACTTTAAATCTTGTGAAAGAAATTCCTGGGTATTTAGGTTATCAGTCAGTTTATAATGGAAATCGGGGAATTTTTATCAGCTATTGGAAAGACCTTGAATCTATTGAACAATGGAAAAAGCATCCGATTCACAGGGATGCAAAATACCAAAGCACTCGGTGGTATGCTTGGTACAAAAGTGAAATAGCACAAGTGATACATCAAACTGAAAAATTTTAATATGGAAAATATCATTGTACAAGGGGGGATAAACACTTCTGTAAAAGATGGAATTGGAATTATTACTTTTTTTCATCCTAAAAGTAATTCTTTACCTAGCATGGTGCTGAAGCAATTGGCTGAAACTATTACTGAGTTTGGTGATCGTACGGATGTTCGGGTTATTGTGCTTCAAAGTGAAGGCAATGGTGCTTTTTGTGCAGGAGCATCGTTTGATGAGTTACTTATCTTGGAAGAATTTGCACCCGCAAAAGAGTTCTTTATGGGGTTTGCCCGAGTAATTAATGCCATACGCAAAGTACCCAAATTTGTTATAGGTCGTGTACAAGGGAAAGCAGTGGGAGGTGGAGTTGGCGTTGCTTGTGCTGTGGATTATTGTTTGGCTACCGAAGCTGCATCTGTAAAACTCAGCGAACTGGCGGTGGGTATTGGACCTTTTGTGGTTGGTCCGGCCGTTGAACGAAAAGTTGGAACATCAGCATTCAATTCTCTGGCTGTAAATGCTACCGAATGGCGTTCAGCAAAATGGGCCTGTGAAAAGGGAATGTTTATGGATGTTTTTGCAACAATCGATGAACTTGATCAGGCAATATCTTCATTGGCATTACGTTTGTCTAAAAGTAGCCCGGAGGCTATGCAAGAGTTGAAGCGAATCATGTGGAGTGGAACAGAGCATTGGGATACTCTACTGGAGCAACGGGCTGAGATTAGTGGGCGTTTAATATTATCTGATTTTGCTAAGCAAACTATACAACAATTTAAGCAAGGGTGAAAAACCTTTATCTGTTATTATTTATTTTACTAATAATTACGGCTTGTCGTACACGGCAGACCCAATTAGATGTATTGGAATACACGTTGCCGGTTAAAATAGATGATGATTGGAAAAAAGCATCTGAAAAACTCGGAAAACCGGATAGAAGCGGTGCTAATTTTTTTACTTTTTACCAGTATGGAATTATAATTTACACCGATGCAGCTCATCAAAAAATAACTTCCATTATTGCAACTTGGTTTGAACGAGGAATTCATTTTACCGGTAAAATATATGGAATTGGTTTGGGCGATACATTGCCGAAATGTCGCCGGCTTTGGGGGCAAGAACAGCGTAAAGAATCTAAGTCTGAGGATTATTACCTTGTAGTTTGGAAACTAGAAAAAAGGACACTCGAGGTGGAATTTTGGTCGCAGGGTGGAAATGATGTTGATTTGGGCGGAGCGTATGAAGCCGATACTGTAAAGCGAATAAAAATAACCTAAAAATATTGGATATTCAAATGCTAAGTACTAAAGCGGCTTATCTTCTACCAACTCCAGGTTGAATTTTTTAGCAAATGCCTCTTGGGCAGCAATCAGCGCATCATTTAGTTTTTTTTCTGTATTATCAAATGCATTAGCAATTTCTTCAATGCGTATTTGATCTGCTTCTGTCATCAATGTGTCTTTTTCAAACAATGTCAGCATTTCTTTCAAATCAGTTTCGCATTGGGTTTTATAAAAAATAAAAAGTTCTTTACTTTTATCACGAAACTCAGTATTCTTTTTAAAATCAGCTAATTTTTCCATCCGTTCAACTGCAGTTTTTGAGCGTTCATAGAGCTTATCAAATGAAGCTTGCAATTGATCCATGTTGCCGGTTTCCATTTGATGAATAAATTCATCAAATGCGGCAAACAATTCTACTTGTTCTTTAATGATATAATCATTGTATTCTTCTGCTTTTTCAAAATAAGTAAGATTAGGGTCTTTTTTCGGACCACAAGAGAATAGAATAAACGTCCCAATTATTGGCAAAAAAATTTTTTTCATTATTAAAAATAATTAGTTACAAATTTACTAATAAATTACAGTAAATTTTGCTTTAAATAAATAATGTTTTAAAATCCATTCACAGCATTGCAAGGCATTAATTAAGCACAAATATTTCTACCTTCGGGCTTAAAATTGTAAGGCATGAGTCAACAAAAGCCATCGGCTCCCAAAGGCATGCGGGATTTTGGTCCCGAAGAAATGGCCCGCCGAAACTATATATTTTCAACCATTCGCCGAGTATATGAAAAATTTGGTTTTTCACCCATTGAAACACCGGCTATGGAAAAATTGGAAACATTAACCGGAAAATATGGAGAAGAGGGAGACCGGTTAATATTTAAAGTGCTTAATTCAGGCGATTATTTAAAAGAACCGAAAGTGTCAGGATTAGACCTTAATCAAATAGATTCTAAAAAATTACTTCGTCATATCAGTGAAAAAGCTTTACGATATGACCTTACGGTTCCTTTTGCAAGGTATGTAGTACAATATCATCACCAATTACCCATTCCTTTTAAAAGGTACCAGATACAACCGGTGTGGCGGGCCGATAATCCTCAAAAGGGAAGATATAGAGAATTTTATCAGTGTGATGCCGATGTGGTGGGTAGTGCTTCATTAATCAATGAAGTTGAACTTATTTTGATTTTACATGAAGTATTAACAGAACTAAAAATTCAAGGTTTTAAAATTTATATCAACAACCGAAAAATTTTAGCAGGTATTGCCGAAGTAGCTGGAATTAGCAAACAGCTTGTTTCTTTTACCGTTGCATTGGATAAACTGGATAAGATTGGAAAAGAAAATGTATTGCATGAAATGCAACAAAACGGATTCAGTGAAGATTCTTTGAAAAAAATATCTCAGGTAATTGATGCTGCCGAATTAAAGAAAAATACACTTTCTTTTTTAAAAAAATTTTTATCATCCAGCGAAACAGGGATGAAAGGAATGGATGAAGTAAGCTATGTGATTAAAACAGCTCATGAATTAGGAGTTTCAAATGAAACGTTGGAGTTAGACATTACCCTAGCTCGTGGCTTGGATTATTATACCGGTTGTATTTTTGAAGTCAAAGTGCCGGGTTCTGGTTTTGGAAGTATTGCTGGTGGCGGACGGTATGATGACCTTACCGGTATATTTGGAATGCCCGGATTACCTGGAGTAGGCATATCATTTGGTGCTGACCGTATTTATGACCTCCTGTTAGCTCATAAATTATATCCATCGTTTGAAAGTACACGGTACAAATATTTCTTTTTGAATTTTGGCGAAACAGAAAGCAAAGAAAGTTTACGCTTGATTCAAATACTTCGAGGAAAGAATATCCGTTGCGGTATCTATCCGGATGCAGTGAAGATTAAAAAGCAAATGGAATATGCTGATAAAGTGAAGGCTGAATATGTTTGTACCATTGGTTCCAACGAATTGCTGGAACGTAAACTGGGAATCAAAAATATGCACACCGGAGAGCAGCATACCATAAGTTGGGATGAATTTATTCAGCAAATTACGCAAGAAGCATGAATCAAATAGTAATAAGCAATCAGCCCGCTTCATTGAAAGAATGGCAACAGGTTCTGATTCCTGGAGCAACTATAATCTTGAGTGATCTAAGTAAAGAAGCCATTCTAAGGGGACGAACTTATTTAGATGAAAAATTATCCAGCCATAATGAACCTATTTATGGTATAAATACAGGTTTTGGAGCTTTATATAACACGCGAATTGAAGCAAAGGATTTGCAAAAACTGCAGGAAAATTTGGTAAGGTCACATGCCTGCGGAATGGGAGAACCTGTTCCGGAGGAAGTTATAAAGCTGATGATGTATTTAAAGATTCGCGGTTTGAGTTATGGGAATTCTGGTGTTCAGCTTAGTACGGTGCAGCGTTTGGTAGATATGTTCAACGAAGGTATTTGGCCAGTTGTTTATCAGCAGGGAAGTTTAGGAGCATCGGGCGATCTGGCTCCTTTGGCACATCTTTCCTTACCTTTATTAGGAGAAGGAGAAGTATTTTGGAATAGAAAACGCGTATCATCGGCAGAGGTATTACGGAAGCTGGGTTGGTCTCCAATAAATCTACAAAGCAAAGAGGGATTGGCTTTGCTGAATGGTACACAGTTTATGAGTGCTTATGGCGCATGGATTTGTATGCAGGCTATTCATCTTTGGGAGTGGGCTACATTTATCGGATCTGTATCATTGGATGCATTTGATGGAAGAACAGAACCTTTTTATCCTTCTTTGCACACAATACGTCCACATAACGGACAGATTATTGCTGCTGATCGAATGAGGAAGTACCTTAGCGGAAGTTCAATTGCAGCTCAAGCTAAAAAGCATGTTCAGGATCCTTATTCCTTCCGTTGCATACCCCAAGTACATGGGGCCAGTTGGGATGCAATACAATATGCTTTAAAAGTATTTGAAATTGAATGTAATTCCGTAACAGACAATCCTACCTTATTTCCGGATGAAGACTTGATCTTATCAGGAGGAAACTTTCACGGACAACCGTTAGCATTGGCTCTTGATTTTTTAAGTATTGCTCTGCATGAACTTGGGAGTATTTCTGAACGTAGAATTTATCAGTTGATTAACGGCAATCGCGAATTGCCTGCTTTTTTAACTCCTTTTCCCGGAATTAATTCTGGTTTTATGATTGCCCAGTACAGTGCAGCCTCCATGGTAAGTCAAAATAAAACTTTATGCATGCCGGCTTCTGCTGACACGATTGATTCATCCCGTGGACAGGAAGACCATGTAAGTATGGGAGCCAATGCTGCTACCAAGGCATATCGCATCACCAAAAATTTGTATCAAATATTAAGTATTGAATTAATGACCGCTATTCAGGCCCTTGATTTTAGAAAACCACTGGTTAGCAGTGATTCAATAGAAAAACTTCGAACTGAATTCCGAAAAGTTGTTCCTTTTATTGAGCAAGATACCTTGATGTACCCATTATTTGAAAAATCAGTTGAATTTCTTGAGCAACATCAGCCATCTGAATATGCGTAGAATTATTTTAAATATTCTGTTTGTTCTATTAGGTTCATATTCTTTGTTGGCTTGTGATTGCGGGCAGTTGTTGCCTCCGCTGAATAAAGCTGCTACTGATTCGTTTCAAGTAATTACCGTGGCTCGTGTTGTAAAACTTGAACCTGGCAAAAATACAGGTGTGGCAACATTTGAAGGGATTACATTGTACAAAGGAATCATTTCTTCTCCATTTCAAGTGAACTATGATTGTATTACCACTTGTAAAATGCCATTTGAAGTTGGTGCTATTTGGTTGCTTTATATTAAAAAAAATAATACCGGTGATTTTACTGTACACTATTGTGAACGAAATAGAAAAAAAATACCAGCTGGAGAGGAAGATGAGTATACCATTTATAGTCAAATGAGTTGGGATGAAGAGATTTTATTTTTAGAAAAAAATTTTCCTAAAAAGGATTTTGTTAATGCGTCAATGGTGAATGAAATTGATAGTACCGGAAAAACCGTAATTGATGCAAGCCGTCCGTTAGCTCATGCTTCAGACAGGCAAAAGGTATTTTTGATTGTAATATCTGTATTGGGCATGTTGCTGATTTATCTTGCCATAAAAAAATGGATAAAATGAATTCTTATTTTTCTTTTTAATAGTCATTTGCTTAACTTTAAAAAATATAACTCTCATGTCTAAAAAAATTCTTCTCTATGTTGTCATTACATTTTTAATTACTCCTATTTTGCCCTTACAAGCACAGCAACATCCAGTTGTATCTTCTATTTTATCACAGGTGAGTATTGATAGTTTGATGTACAGGGCAGAAGAAATTTCCGGATATCGTGGAGTATATGTAAATGGTGTTTTAGATACCATTTATTCCAGGCATCGCACCCGGCAGGGAAATGAATTGGCTTACCGTTATATCATGCAGGAATTTTCTTCTTTTGGTTTGGCGGTAGATTCACAAAAATTTGGTTCGTTAGGAAAAAATGCCTTAGCTATACAAACGGGTTTTGTATATCCCCATCGTTATTTTATTTTTTGTTCACATTATGATGGTTTGCCCAATACAAGCATCGCACCAGCAGCTGATGATGATGGGAGCGGAGTGGCAACTGTTTTGGAAGCTGCCAGAATCCTTTCACAGTATGATTTTGAATATACGATTTTGTATGCTATTTGGGATGAAGAAGAACAAGGATTGATTGGTAGTAATGCCTATGCCACAATGGCTCAAAACAATAACGATACCATTATGGGTGTCATTAACCTGGATGCAATTGCTTGGGATGGGAATAATGACAGCGTAGCTCGTATTCATGTAAGGCCCATTGCCGATTCTGAATCATTAGGGGATAGTTTATACATTGTGAATGAACGATATGATATTGGTTTAAATCTTATGATAAATAATCCCGGAGCAACGTATAGCGATCATGCTTCTTTTTGGAACAAAGGATTTTCTGCCTTGCTGTTTATTGAAGACTGGGATAATGATCCTAATCCGCAGTATCATACAGTAAGAGATAGTGTTACTTATTTCAATATTTCGTATTATCATCGCACATCCAAGCTTGCCATTGCTGCGCTTTCAAGCCTGGCTGTGCCTTACATCAATGAATTACACATCAATCTGGAGGATTCAGAAAATAAAGCATTAAAAGTATATCCTAATCCTGCTGTAAGTAGTACATTAATATCACTTTCATCCGGAAAGCTCAACAGAATTCGAATTGCTGATGTTTATGGAAAAATTATTATAGATCAACTTGTTTCAGGTTCAGAAGTAAATGTATCAACTGATTCATGGGCATCAGGTGTGTATATTATTGAGGCTTACACAAATAATATGGTATATAAACTTAAGCTACTAAAGTCTCTTCATTAATGTTGGTTTTAAACTTAATTAATATTTAATTTTTATGTTATTATAACTTATCTCAACTTGTGAGGGGTGATATAATTTAAAAACTATGAAAATTAATTTTTATACAATGAATGCTCCGCATTTAATACTTATAGGATGTGGGTTTGCCGGATTGGAACTGATAAAGAAGTTGAATGGGAAGCCGATAAAAGTTACTGTAATTGATAAAAATAATTATTTTAATTTTCAACCGCTGATGTATCAGGTAGCTTCGGGAGGACTGGGCCCGGATTCTATTGTATATCCGTTACGAAAAATCGTTAGCAAAATGCCTAATGTAATATTTCGAATGGCAGAAGTAAATTTTATTGATACCAACCAAAAGCAAATATATACCAGCATTGGTAAAATTTCATATGATTATTTATGCATAGCTACCGGGGCAAAAACAAATTTTTTCGATAATAAGGAATTAGAAAAATATTGCATGCAATTAAAATCAATACCAGATGCATTGGATTTACGTAGTGATATTTTGCAGGAGTTTGAAAAGGCTTTGAGTGAAAGTGATTCGGGTAAAATAGAACGTATTCTCAATTTTGTAATTGTGGGTGGAGGTCCTACCGGCGTTGAAACAGCCGGTGCTTTGGCTGAAATAAAGAAGTATGTTATTCCCGCTGATTACAAAGAACTGGATGCTTCTAAGATGCACGTGTATTTAATTGAAGCTGCTCCAAGAGTACTTTCGTCCATGAGTGAAATTTCATCTCGAAAAGCTGAATTTTTTTTAAAACAGCTTGGTGTGGAGGTGTTAACTAATACATCGGTAATTTCATATAATGCTTCAAATGGTCAACTAACATTAAGTAATAATAAAGTATTAGAAACTGATACAGTGATTTGGAGTGCTGGAGTGATAGGAAAAACGATTGAAGGAATTAAAACAGAACTTGTATCTCGGGGAAATCGTTACAAAGTAGATGCCTTTAACCGATTAGAGGGTTATGAAGATATTTTTGTTATTGGCGATGTGGCATATATGACTTCCGATAAAAATTATCCCAATGGCCATCCGATGGTAGCTACGGTAGCACAACAACAAGGACGATTACTTGCAAAAAATATTATTCGTTTGCTTAAAAAGGAACCCATGCAGCCTTTTATTTATAAGAACAAAGGAAGTATGGCAACCATTGGAAGGCATAAGGCAGTGTTTGAAATTTACGGATTTAAATTGCAAGGTTATATTGCCTGGTTGGGATGGATGTTTTTACATTTGATGCTTCTGGTTGGTTTTAGAAATAGGATGATGGTTTTTTTAAACTGGCTTTGGAATTATATCACATATCAGCGAGCCATACGAATTATTACACGCCCTTATACACAAAAATCATAAAACTAGAAGTTCATTGCTTTAAAATAGCAAGAATTGTTTGACTCCCCCTAACTAGTTCGTTCAACTGTACTTTGATTTCAGCATCCAGTGGTAAGAATATATCAACCCGCGAACCGAATTTAATAAAGCCTAATTCATCCCCCTGATTAACCTGCGATTTTGGTTTTACATAACAACAAATTTTGCGTGCCAAAATACCGGCAATTTGCCGAACCAAAATTTTTTTCCCGTCTTTACGTCGAATGACAGTAGTACTTCGTTCATTTTCAGTAGAAGATTTTGGATGCCATGCCACTAAATATTTCCCGGGATGATATTGATAATACTCGACTTCTCCGCTTACTGGATACCAATTTTTATGCACATTAAAAGGGCTCATAAACACTGATATCTGTATTACATCTTCCTTTAAATATTCTGGTTCAAAGGTTTTTTCTATTACTACCACCTTGCCATCAGCCGGACATAAAATAAAATCATCACCAACTTTGGGAATTCGATGCGGTACCCTGAAAAATTGCAATAATATTAAAAATATCACTCCGAGTAACCCGCTCATAATAGCCATTACAAGGATTGGTGCATCAAGTAAATACAAAGTTGTAGTTACAGATACCCATAATATAAAGCTAATAATAAGCCAGGTTCTACCTTCTCTATGAATACCCATATGTATTTAGATTATTGGATAAAAGTATTAAAATCATTCTTAAGTTTACTGTTCTTGCACAATTACAAACAAAAAAGGCAGCAAAATTAGCTGCCTTTTTTGTATAGGAATGTTTAGTTATTACATAGGATGACAATGAAAATTGAGCGAATCTGATACCATTGTTCCGCTATGATCTACTTCTACTTTTACCACTAGTCGCATATCGCTATGTTCTGTTACATTATTTACCCAAAATTCATTGATTGTATAATTGGAGCCATGGTCATGATAATCGGTTATGAATGCCACATTCCCTTGCGATAGGTTTTTAATTTTGACTTCATATCCGTGCATTTCAGTATTCCCAGTGATTGTACCTTGAATTTTAACGGTATCACCTAAATGATACATACTATTTGTCAGGGGAGAGGTAATTTGAATTTGTACATCAGTTTCGTCATGTTTATGGCAAGCTGAAAGCAACAACATACTGCTTAATGACATTAAAGCTAATTTACTTGATATTCTTTTCATGGTAATAGATTTTAAAATTTAAAAAATAAAAACGGTTTGAACACCAAAACGCCATCCGGATTGAATGGTTCCATTTCCTAAATAATCCCACATTTTATGCGATGCAAATGCACCAACCATCCATCGTTCTTTGAAGTACAAATCCAACCCCCATTGTGGAGTTAGATTGATTCCACCGCTTTCTAAAACGATTAAATTCCTGTTTCGGTCTTTTAAGGCATAATCTATAAGAAAGCTAATGTAAGGCACTAATGAAGTGGACTTAATTTTTGTCCATAAAAAAAAGCGAATAGCCCCATTAAAACGATGCCCAAAACGATAGCCATGTGCATTGGAAGTATTAAATCGGGCATTTGCCTCTACATTCATGCCCAATTTCTTATAACGAACCGTGTAGGAAGTATTTAGTAAAAAATCCCATGAACCTGTACCGGATTGCAAATTCGGATTTAATAGCGAATCATTTCGATAATGATTGAAATCTCCTGTGGGCAATTTTAATCCTCCACCCACGAGTAAATTATGTTTCCACCAGGTTATGGCTGTGTCTGGTGTATTGTAAGCCATGTAATTTGTTAAAACGGTTAGATCCCCTGGTCCAATGGTAGAAGTCACCCGTTCGTTTTCATTTTTTGTAAAATAATTTACCGGCATAAATGCCATGAGTTGAATTTTACGATGAGGGTAAAACCTACCCCAAAGTTCAAGGGTATGAAACCGATCGGTTGAATTGTAAGCATTTTGATTGAATGTATGGGTAGAAGTAAACTCCCGGTATTGATATCTGAATCCTACAAAATGATTTTGAAACTGGGGTAATATTCCCATGTACATTCCGCCTACTGAACAACCACAAATATCACATGGCCGACCTATTTGATACAAAAACATTACAAATAGGCACCCTAAAATTTGTTTTAATACCTGCATAGATTGATAAGTTTAAGAAAATAATAAAAGAACATTCTTAAACTTCGGGAGGATGAAAAAAGGGCAAAAGATTGGGTTGTAGTAATTTAAAATTAATATCAGGCCATATAATAATTTTTATTTCTTCATAAAAGCCAAATGGATTTTCTTGAATAATTAATTCAGCAGCAAATTCCTTTAATTTAATTGATAGTGGTGGAACTTGCTTAGTGTCTTGACTAGGATCATCCACTTTCTTTAATTGACTTCCCAAATAACATTTTCCTTTACAACATGAATCAGGAATATCTTTGTTGACGCATAGGGTTTTTGCAATTTCTTTTCTGTTTGATATAAAATATACCCACAATCCCAATTTGCTTAGCATAGGCACGCTAAGAATAATTAATATGAAGATTGCAGATGCTTTTATTTTCACGCAGCAAAAATAAAAAAATAACCTTGCGTGAAGGCTGATAAATGGTTTTATTGGAAGTATATTTATATAAAATTTAAAAATCTTCTTAAAGAAATATTTATATAATGACTGTTAAATCATTTGCTTTCTACCGCTGGGTGCCTTCAGTTTTAATGTTGATTATTCATTATACTAAACTTTTGTTCTTTCCCAATTCATATATTTTAGATTTAGGAAAAGATGGTCAGCGAGCTTATTTTGTGTTCTTACAATATCTGCGTGATGGGCATGGGGTTGATATCAAGTGGCTGAATCATCCATTTGGAGAAAATTTATTTTATTTAGATTGCGACCCGTTGCTGCTTGGGTGTAGCAAAATATTATTTTCAATTTTTCCTTTTCTTCAGCCGTATTCAATTGGTTTTTTTAATCTGATTCACTTTGTACCATTGGTTCTTTCGTGTTATTTCTTAACTCGGATTTTTGAAGAGCTGCATGTGAATCGTTTTTTTAGTGTATTATTTGCCCTGCTGGTTGGTTTTTTATCTCCCCAGTGGTTTAAAATGGCAGGTAATTTTTCATTGAGCTATGTATTTTATCTACCTGCACTTATTTTCTTTTTACTTCGTTGGAGTAAAGAAAACACATGGGGATATGCACTCTTGTTATTTTTATTCATCACTGCATCTTATTTTTCTCATCCTTACTTGGGGCTAATACATACAGCTTTTGTTAGTTTGGTTCAAATTGTATGGATGATATGTTATCGTTCATTACAAACTTATAGAAACGTTATACAATTAATCATCCTGGCATTAGTGCCGGTTATCTTGTATATTTTCATTTTACAAATTACCGATACACACCTTCACCGAAATCCGGTTGCCGGCGGATTTGGTGAGAACTACTTGGGAGTATATGAATGGTTTATTCAGGGCAGTGGATTCTCAGCCTATTGGCTTCAAAAACTATTTCCAAAAGAACAACCCAATTATTTCGACAATGCTTCGGTGCCATTCATCTTTTGGGTTTTACTGTGTAGTTGTATTATCACATGGCGAAAAATTAAAAAACATGAAGCATTCTCTCATTTATATTTATTGGGTTTGATGTTAATTCCGGCATTTTTGTTGATTGTTTTTGCAACCGGAGTTTTTGGGCTGACAAAATTTGAGTGGTTGTATGAATGGGTGTACTATGCCAAACAATTTCGTTTTGTAGCACGTTTTGCTTGGCCCTTTTATTATGTACTTGGCATTACATCTCTAACAGGAATTTATATTTTTTATGACCAGTGTAAAAAAGTATGGAGACTTCAATCGTTAATCATGTTGCTCTTTGTTGTATTGTATGGATTATTGGATATTACATTTATGCATGCAACATTTCATCGTAAACTTACTACACATTCCAATTTTTACATTACGATGAGTGAAAATTCGCTTTGGGTGGAAGCTTTACGTATTCAAAAGATGTATAATCCTTCTGCAGTGGTAAGTTTGCCATTATCGTTAGAATCAAGTTTTCGGTATTCTTCTCCATTTTCTGACACGTCTATGATTAATGGATATCTTTTGTCTTGGTACACAAATTTACCGTTGGTAGGCGGAATTTTAATTCGTCCATCTGAAACAGAAACCGAAGCTATTCGAGAATCTTTTAATCTTCCAATTTATAAGGCTCCCTTGGCAGCGTATTTTTTATCCGGCCCTTTATTATTATTGGCAGATACAACCCAAATAACCTCTACAGAAAAAAAATTTTTACAGCGTGCAAAATATGTTTCTTCAATTAACCATCATTCATACTATTTACTAACAGGTGATGAATGGGGAAAAACTACAGCTTGCGATACCGTTGCTAAGTATTATAACACGTTTCAGACGTATAATCATTCGTTGGTTATTCAAAAGGATTTGGAAGATGAACCATTTATTGCACCTCATCATGGAAAAGGTGTTCGTACTTTTCGCAGGGGTGATGGAAATGTATTGCTTTCGATAGACCCAGGAACGCTTCCTTCCGGATTATATACTGCTTCGTGTTGGGTGTATAATCGTGCTGAAAATGCGGTGAATGGTTGTTTTGTAGTACAAAGTTATGCTACTGATGGAACTTTTGAAGGCTGGGTAACCTTTTCGAATCCGGCACGTAGTGAAATTATTCATGATGGATGGAGTTATACAGAATGTACCTTTGAACTCAATCCTTTCAAGACCTATGAATTATTCTTAATTGGCTATGACTTCCCATCCCTTCGTTACATAGTTGATGACGTAATGATTCGAAAATCGAATGAGAAGGTAATAGAATACAGTTCTTTAGGCAGGCCAATACGTTACAACAGTCACCCGTTAATTTGCAAAGACATGTAAAACTATTTTTTATGCATTGCTTCACCTAACATGATGCATTCAAGAATATTTTCAGTGTTGATAACACCTATCATTTGCTCGTTTTCAATTACAGGAACAATGGGTATCCCTTCAGATTGCATTATCTTAAATGCTTCATCCAAATCAGTATCAGGGCTAAAATGAATAGAAGATTTTAGATAACACTCTGCCACAGTAAGTTCTTTACTGCCGGATGCTAAATGTTGAATTAAAATATCGCGGGTCATAATACCCACCGGCTGTCCAAAAAGATCAATAACAATAAACTCTTTTTCATGGCCTTGAAGTATTAGATTTTTAACTTCTTCCAATGTATTTGCTAAACTTAAAGTAGTAAATCGGGTCATTAAAGCGTCAGCCACCAATTTTTTCTTTAAAAAACCGCTGCTTTTAACCATTTGATATTCTTGTGCAGCTCCAAAAAAGATAAATACTCCAATTAAAATCAGAAATGGATTACTTTGAAATCCCCAGAATACAAACAAAATGGCCATAGCTTGCCCGACATACATGGCAATTTGTGTAGCTTTAACTCTATCCATAGCTAATGCAAGCAACGAACGAAGTACCCGGCCACCATCCATCGGAAAAGCTGGTAATAAATTAAAAATGACCAATATGATATTTACCGCTGCAAGATTTAACACTAAGTTGTGAGCATTGATTCGAATACCAATGTCTTCCAGGCGATATTCTATGGGAGAAAAAAATACCCAAAGCCATAAAATACCTCCGATGATTACATTTACTAATGGGCCAGCCAGAGCAACTACCAATTCTTGTCCGGGTTTTTCCGGAATTCTTTCCAGTGCTGCTACCCCTCCAATCGGATATAACGTGATACTTTTCGTTTTAACTCCATAGCGCAATGCCGCTAACGCATGTCCTAGCTCATGTAATGTAACACATAAAAATAATGTAAGAACATAAATAATAGCCCAAACTATTTCATTAAACTGACTGCCGGCTTTATAGTTCACATAAGCAACATACCCTAAAATGAGTATAAAACTCCAGTGAATTCGAATGGGAATTCCTTTTACTTTTAATAGTTCCATGTTTGTAGTATTTTTATTTTTCAGATAGGCATTTCCATCACTTTGTATGTTTTATATACTTCTCCACCAATATTCATTAAAGGTTTAAACATGGGTAAATTATCTTCCACAATGTACGATGCCTCTGCCCACTCCATGCCTTTATCTAAACCACGACGCATTACTTCATGGTACATTACTACATCCAACCCTTTTTTCTGATATTCGGGCAATACACCCAAAATTACCACACGGAGGCATTTGATGGTTTTCTTCTTGGTAAATAAATCAATCCAGTGAAATGGGAAGATATTTCCTTTCCAACTTTTAAATACTTCGTTCCAGTCAGGAAGGCAAATCATACCACCAATTACTTTATCATCCTTTTTTGCTATGAGTACCAATTCCGGATCGGTAATTGGTTTTAGTGAACTGGTAATATGGTCAAACTCTGCATCTGTAAGGGGAACCCACCCGTGGTTGTATGTAGTGTTCCAGGCTTCATTAAAAATACCTCGAAATGTTTTAACTCCTTCAGCAAATTTCTTCATGTTAAGGTTTTCAAAATGTACTCCGGTACGTTGCAATACGGTTTCCTTCAATCGTTTCAGGCGTTCACCTTGTTTTGCTTCAATTTCTCGGCCGGGGAATCGGATGGCATACAATTCTTTTATACCTTTCAATCCGTAACCTAAGTAAAGTTTGTAATAATACGGGGCATTATACGTAGAAATTAAAACATGCTGGTCTTTAAAGTTATCAATTAAAACCCCATAGTCTTCATTGCTTGAAGGGCTGGCAGGACCACGCATATGGTCAAACCCCCATAATTTTAATTGTTCTTTTGCAGCATCCAGCAATGCGTTGGCTACTTCCTGGTCATCAATGCATTCAAAAAAACCGAAAAAACCAACTTTGTCGTTCCATGTTTTATTATGCAACGTATTTTTAATAGCTGCAACCCTTCCAACATCTTCTCCGTCTCGGGTAGCAAGAAAATACACCATTTCGCCGTGCAGGAAAAACGGACTTTTTTTAGGGTCGAAGATTTTTTTATAATCGCCTTTTAATGGAGCTACCCATACGGGATCATCTTTATAAATTTTCCAAGGAAGAAATATAAAACGTTTAAGTTCTTTGGGTGTTTCTACTTTTTTTACAATTAGATTGCTCATAGCATGGAAATTATTTGGTAAGAATTTCAATGCAAAATGAGAAAAAAAAATGAATTTTTGGGGATATGAAATTTCTTATTTGCTTATATGAAATATGAAAAAGGCTTGAATTATGTTCCAGAACTTCTTCGCAATACTTTGAAAAAATTAACTTTATTACTGCTTGATGACATGGTAGCTGGAATGATTACACTGTATTAGATAAATACCCGGAGCATAGTTTAGCATGAATATCAAACGAACTTCTCTGGCCATCATTTCAATTTCTTGAATCAACTGTCCGTAAGCATTGATTATACGTATATATTGTTTTTCCTGTGATAAATTTTCAAACATCAGGTGTGTTTGTATAGGATTCGGATAAACGTTTAAATACAATTCGTTTAAAATTTGGGGCATGGATAAATTATTAAGAATAAAAGGTTCAGATTCTGTTTCGCATTGAAAATCATCCATAATTGTTACAGTATACGTTCCGTTTTGCAAGGGAACCAATGTGTTTTGGTTAGCGCCGTTAATGGGTTGTCCATTCAAGTACCATTGAAATGTGCCATTCCCTGAAGCATGTAGTATTCCATTTTCTAATGTTATTACGGGAATGGTTGGGTTAGGAAAGTAAATTTCAATTACTACACCCAACTGTTGCAAGTAATCTGGACAAACTGCCGGAGCTCCACTGCAGGTATAATGGCCGGTTTGAGTTATGATTAGTGTGTCGTTTGTAGCTCCTGGTATTGGGTTACCGTAATTATACCATTGAATCTGCTCAGTGTAAGGAGGCATCAATATCAGCATTGTTGTATCTCCGCAGTTCATGTATTGTTCACCATTACTTCCTATGGTGCCTTGGTCGCCAGCATGCATCACAAACGGTGGAAGAAATACCCAACCATCAATAAATACAGTTTCTGAACTATCGGTACAAATTCCGTCACTTACCTTTACATATACTTCTAATCCTATGTAGTTGATCGGATCAATAATTAACTGTTGGCCGGTAGCACCGCTAATGGGTGATGATATATGGTTATAAGAATCGAAAATAAACCATTGATACGTTTGATAATTTTGAGTTTGCAATGTTTCAGCTACAGCATTAGGACAAAACATTACTGAACTTGGAGTGATGGTTGGATTGAGGTTGCATTGAGCATGGCTCAGCAAAGCTTTTTCTATGATTAATAATGCTGCCAGGCTGAAGTATAAAAGGTTTCTTATCATACCGTGTATTTTGATATGAGATTTAGATACTAAGACCTACTATTTAAACATAACGTTGCTTAAAAGTGTAAAAAATATACATTTACCAGTTTATAATCAGATAATAAATTGGTGCTGTAAAAAAAACCGAATCAAAACGGTCGAGCAATCCGCCGTGTCCGGGAAGTAAATTGCCTGAATCTTTTACACCTGCCTTACGCTTAAAAATTGATTCGAATAAATCAGATGCAACTCCTAATGGAGCAATGATAGCAGCCGCAACCAGCCATTTCCATAGAGCAAATACCTCTATCCATTGAAAAATTAAATAAGCTGCTATCAACGTAAATATTATACCACCCAATGTGCCTTCGATGGTTTTACCTACACTGATATGCGGAGCCAATTGGTGTTTCCCCAAAAATTTTCCGCTCAGGTATGCAAATGTGTCATTAACCCAAAGTAAAATAAAGTAAGGAAGAAGTATTTTCCAGGGTTCAATATTCTCAACCGGATGAAATCCCAAATGAATCAGCAACGCCATGGGTAATACAATCCAAACCAATGGAAATGTAACGGTAATGGCATGCATCACTTGTTGTTCGTTTTTTCTAAAAAGTTCTATTACCATAAGCGGTATAGATATTGCTAATAAAAATGGAAAGAATAAAGCCTCTGATAAAAATTGAACACTAATACTACCAACAAGATATAAAGCTATTGCCGGTAATTCTAAGGGCTGACTAAAATTTCTAACCAGTTTAAAATATTCTTTGAGCGAAAAAAATACAACCAGCGAAAACACGCCCAAAAACAAGTATCCGCCAAGCAGCATAGAACCAATCATAACTGCTAAAAATACGACTCCGGTAATTGCTCTTATTAACATATTACTCATGGCAACGAAAGTACGGATAATTGTGTATGGTTAAAATTTTATAAACAATTCTTTTAGGGTGTTTTCCCTCCACTTTCATTTGAGTATTTTTAGGGCATGGAAATATTGCTGTTATTTATTGGTTTAGCAGCTGGGGCTATAATAGGCTATTTGGCTGCTCGCTTGGTTCAAAAAAACCAGAACACTTCGGATGCGTCACTACAAATGGAAAAAACCAGATTGGAAGAACGCATTCACTGGATGGAACTAGAACATCAAAAGATGCAAAATATATGGGATGACCAACTTAAAAAGCGGGATGATGACTTGTTGCAGGAGCGTAAAAAACTGTTTGAAATGCAGGCACAGTTATCAAAACTGGAAGAGGCTAATCGGAATTTGGAAGAGAAAATAAGAAATGATAAAGCTGAATTGGAACAGCTTCAACAAAAATTTAAAACCGAGTTTGAAGTATTGGCCAATAAAATTCTTGAAGATAAATCGAATCGTTTTGCAGAACAAAACAAAGCCAATTTGGATATTATTATAAATCCATTACGTGAAAAAATCTCATCGTTTGAAAAACAAGTACAGGAAACCTATGACAAAGAGCTTCGGGATAAATTGAACTTGCAAAATGAAATAAAACGTCTCATAGAGCTAAATCAACAGGTGAGTGAACAAGCTAACAATTTGGCACATGCCCTAAAAGGAGATACTAAAACTCAAGGTAACTGGGGCGAATTGGTGCTGGAAAAAGTACTGGAACGTAGCGGATTGAAAAAAGATATTGAATACCGCACTCAGGTAAGCGGTACCTATGAGGAGGGCGGAAGAGTACAACCCGATGTAGTAGTGTTTTTACCCGATGATAAGCACATCATCATTGATTCCAAAGTTTCACTGGTTGCTTATGAGCGTATGGTGAATGCTGAATCGGAGGAAGAAAGACAAAAATTTGCCAGGGCTCATGTAGATTCTGTAAAAAATCACATCAAACAACTGGGTGAAAAAGATTATACACAAATTACACAGCTGCATACTCCAGATTTTGTACTCATGTTTATGCCCATTGAAGCAGCATTCAGCGCTGCCATGCAGCAGGATCCGGAATTGTTTAATATAGCCTGGGATAAGAAGATTGTATTGGTAAGCCCAACAACCTTACTTGCAACGCTGCGAACAGTGGCCAGCATGTGGAAGCAAGAACGCCAGGTACAGAATGCCCTGGAGATTGCCAAATCTGCCGGTGATATGGTTGATAAACTGGTAGGATTTACAGAAGATATGATTGAAGTTGGAAATTTCATGG
The DNA here is from genome assembly GCA_026418175.1 of Flavobacteriales bacterium. Lineage (GTDB taxonomy): Bacteria > Bacteroidota > Bacteroidia > CAIKAF01 > CAIKAF01 > BA4. The sequence goes on along the minus strand of JAOABX010000005.1, from coordinate 2,236 downwards.
ATAAATCAAAAAAAAGATATGAAGATGCCATGAATAAATTAAGTACTGGTAAAGGTAATCTTATCCGCAGGGCAGAATATCTTCGTGAACTTGGTGCTAAAGCTGAAAAACGGTTTAATCAGGCATTGATAAATAAATCTAATGAACAACTAGAAGATTGATGAAGAGTTTACATACTATTTTTTTGATATTGATGATTTTATTTTCTGCATCAGCAATTGCACAGTGTAATTACTGGCAGCAGGAAGTAGATTACGACATGGAAATAGACATGGATGTAAAACAACATCAGTTCAAAGGAAAACAAAAATTAATATACACCAATCATTCACCTGATACACTATACAAGGTATTTTATCATTTATACTTTAATGCCTTTCAGCCTGGCAGCGAGATGGATACTCGATCCAGAAGTTTACCGGATCCTGACAGGCGCATTGCAGACCGTATTTCTAAATTATCTCCAGAAGAAATAGGCTACCATCGAATTACTATATTGAAACAAGATAATGAACCGGTAAAATTTCAGGTGCAAGGTACGATTTTAGAAGTTGCGCTGAATAAGCCAATTTTGCCGGGCCATTCTGCTACGTTTTACATGGAATTTAAAAGCCAGGTACCTGTTCAAATTCGCCGTTCCGGAAGAAACAGTGCAGAAGGGGTTGATTATTCCATGGCCCAGTGGTATCCCAAACTATGTGAATATGATGAGGAAGGATGGCATACCGATCCTTACATAGGTCGTGAATTTTATGGAGTATGGGGAAATTTCAGGGTGAAAATTACTATTGATTCTAAATACACACTGGGTGCTACCGGATACTTGCAAAACCCTAATGAAGTAGGGCATGGATATGAAGAACAAGGTGTTGTTATTCCCAAAAAAGATAAAATTACTTGGCATTTTTATGCACCACGGGTTCATGATTTTATGTGGGCGGCTGATAGAAATTATGTGGTAGAGCAAGCAAAAGTACCTGATGGCCCGAAATTGTACTTTATTTACCAATCAGATACCATTTATGCTAATAAATGGAAAAACTTACCTCCCTATATGATTAAATTTTTTCAATTAATGAGTAAAAAGTTTGGAAAATATCCTTATGAGGTGTTTTCTTTCATTCAGGGTGGAGATGGCGGAATGGAGTATCCGATGGCTACGCTGGTTACTGCCAGTGGAAGTTTTGAAGGATTAGTGAGTGTATGTGTACACGAAGCAGCTCATAACTGGTATTATGGTGTATTGGCAACCAATGAGTCATTGTATCCTTGGATGGATGAAGGATTTACAACCTATGCGCAGGATTATATTTTAAATATATTATTTAATCAACATAGCGAAAATCCTTTTCAGGGGAATTATGGTTCCTATTACTATTTAGTAAAATCACCCGATAGGGAACCTCTTACTACCCATGCTGATTTTTACAAACGGAATCGCACTTACGGCATTTCATCGTATTCCGCTGGGGCAGTGTTCCTTCATCAATTAAGCTATATTGTAGGGCAGGAAGCATTTGATCGTGGTATGCTTCGATATTTTGATGAATGGAAATTCAAACACCCTAAACCCAACGATTTTATTCGAGTGATGGAAAAAACTTCCGGGCTTGAATTGAACTGGTATCTCGAACAATTTATTAATTCGCTGAATGTAATTGATTACGGAATTCAGTCAGTAAAACCTGTTGGTAATAATACCGAAATTACCTTACAACGTATTGGTGATTTTCCTATGCCTCTGGATATTGTGGTTGAAACAACGTCACATGCATCTACACACGTATATTACATTCCACTTGATATCATGCGGGGTGAAAAGCAGGAAACATACAAAGGTATCAAGCCTCAAGTTCTTCCTGACTGGATGTGGGTGTATACTACATACACGTTTACAGTGCCGATACCCATGAATAATATAACTTCAGTGATGATTGATCCATCAGGCCGTATGGCTGATCTTGTAAAAGAAAATAATACCTGGAAACCGTAACTACAATCTTAATAGTTTACTATGAAACGTATTTATTTTATTGTCTGCCTTGTTCTAAGCCTTTCCAAGCCTGCATATGCCTGGAACGATTCATTAGGAACCCTACAATCATACGAATTAAAAAAAACATACAGCCGGGAAGAATTAAAAGATACTTGGAAGAAATATAAGATTCCTCGGGCTATTGTTCCCATCAGGTATGCAGTGGATGTGTATGAAGTAATGTACACTACACTGTGGTAT
>JAOABX010000059.1:428-749 GCA_026418175.1 Flavobacteriales bacterium | reverse complement strand
TTTCTTGACTGTTCAAGCACACAGAGTAAAAAGAATAGTTGAATTTGGTTATCCTATTGACTCCAAGAAAAATCCAATGATTCAACTTTCCGACCTTGTTATTTATTGCATAAGAAAATTCTTGGAAGTTGAGAATGGATATAGAGATAATTGGAGTCAAGCTGCAAAGGACTTCTACGCACAATGCTATAATATTATTGACAGTAGAATTGCAAAAAAATCGCTTGAACCTCGTAGAGAAGGCAACAAGGATATACGCAGACTAAACGAATATTTAACAAAGGTAAGAGCGACACATAGAACTCAATGGAAAAAACATTA
>JAOABX010000059.1:152-418 GCA_026418175.1 Flavobacteriales bacterium | reverse complement strand
AGGACTTATTACAGGGGCAGGGCAGATTACACTTGGGGCATTGAATTATCCCAAAGAACAAATGACATGGGGCGGTACTTATGTGAATCCTGCACAAAGAAACTTGTCATTAATAAACATAGGACTTGGGACAAGCACAATGATATTAAGCAGTTGGAATTTGATAACAAACAGAAAGCCAAAAGAGAAATCATTGTCTTGGAACATTTACAGTTTTCCGACACAAGACAGTAATATGGGACTTGGATTCAGCTTGACAAAGAGAC
>JAOABX010000059.1:0-142 GCA_026418175.1 Flavobacteriales bacterium | reverse complement strand
ATCAACATTTGTGCTTGGTTGACAGTGAAGTGCTCCGAAATCCCCCACTGCGGCAAGCGGCAAAACGTTAGTGCCAATACATATACAATTACAATATAAATGAAAAAATTACGTTAAATATTGAGCATTATAAATAATAAAA
>JAOABX010000058.1:296-764 GCA_026418175.1 Flavobacteriales bacterium | reverse complement strand
AAAATACCCGGTTTCACCTAAAGAGCCATATACTTCATCGGTGCTAATGTGATAAAATAGTTGGAAATCAGGTAATTGACGGGCCGCATTGAGGAGATTGATAGTGCCTAAAACATTGGGAATAACAAATTGATTAGGATTCATAATACTCCTATCTACATGGCTTTCGGCGGCTAAGTGAATGATGGCGTTAGGTTGAATGTCTTGAAAAATTTCGGAAATAATTTTTTCATTTGTAATATCGGCTTTTAAAAAGTGATAATTGTTTTCATTTTGAATATCTTTAAGGTTTTCAAGATTACCGGCATAAGTCAGTGCGTCTATGTTGTAAATTTGGTATTGAGGGTATTTTTTGACAAATAATTTTACTACATGTGTACCGATAAATCCTGCACCACCGGTGATGATGATTTTCATATAAAAAATTTTGAGCAAGTATAAGGAATTTTTCAGACGAGTAATGAATAC
>JAOABX010000058.1:0-286 GCA_026418175.1 Flavobacteriales bacterium | reverse complement strand
CTGTAAGTAAAATTATATGAATTCTCAAAAATATTATTTGATATTTCCTTTAACTTCTTTTTTATTATTGAATTATATAATCAAAAGCATAAAAAAGTCAAAAGATATAGATAAAAAATCTGTTACCTTTGCAGGTGTAAATAATTATGCAATTATCTGTTGTAGAGAAGCTGAGTGAGTATTTATCTGAGTTGCCGGGAATAGGTAAAAAAACGGCTTTGCGTCTGGCGTTAGAAATTATTCGGAAAGATGACATGTACGCATTTAATCTTGCACAGGCATTGAT
>JAOABX010000057.1 GCA_026418175.1 Flavobacteriales bacterium | reverse complement strand
CAACCAGGGCGACTAATTAATTTTAAACATTGTATTACTTCATCAGTTTGCTGATGTTCTATTCCTGCGTATAAATCCTCTTCATTTTCTCTCACAATGACTATATCCATATTAGGATGCTTGGTTTCGACAAAAGGATGTAAACTAAAACACGGACGTACATTAGCATACAAACCCATAGCTTTGCGAATGGTAACATTTAAACTTTTGTATCCTCCACCTTCTGGTGTAGTGATAGGTGCCTTTAAGAAAACTTTATTCTTTCTAATTTTTTCCCAAGATTCTGGTGCAATGCCAGATGTATGGCCACTCAAATACACTTTTTCTCCCACCTCAATTTCATCTATTTCAATTTGAGCGCCTGCAGCTAAAATAATTTTAAGTGTAGCGTCCATAATTTCAGGACCTATTCCATCGCCTTTGGCTACTGTAATTCGGGTTGTAGTCATAAATTTAAATTTGCCGCAAACTTAATAATAGTATATCTATTATCTAATAAATTAAAATTATAATTATACTAAATAATAATTATAAGTTTTGGAAATATATGCGTGCTCTGCTTTTAACTCATCATGCTTCAATTAAAATGTAAGTAATAGATGAAAGCCAATATTATTTTGAACAGTATGCGTTTTCTCAAAAAATGGATATATCTTCAACTTGTAATCGCTTCAACCACGTTTTAATCCTTTTATAAACTCAACAAAATCGTTAGCAACAAAAATGAGTCCTGCTAATTCATTATTTTTGTCCTGTAATTCATGACTC
>JAOABX010000056.1:298-821 GCA_026418175.1 Flavobacteriales bacterium | reverse complement strand
ATAATAAGGATGTAAGTCGCCAATTCAGGATTAGCTCGATACTCTTTTAACGATGTTGTAATGGTTATATCCATAATAATAAGGATGCAAGCCTTACTTAATTTCCGTAAAAGGTCTACGGGACAAAGAAGTTGTAATGGTTATATCCATAATAATAAGGATGTAAGATAAAAGAGATGGAGATGCCCATTTTTTTTTGTTGAGTTGTAATGGTTATATCCATAATAATAAGGATGCAAGTTGATAGGTCAATGAAATACAACAGGTAATCAATAAGTGTTGTAATGGTTATATCCATAATAATAAGGATGCAAGTTTCTCATCTATGACATGATACATCTTTTTCTCTTTGTTGTAATGGTTATATCCATAATAATAAGGATGCAAGTGTATGGAGAAATTTTTCAATTTTCTTATCCATCCCACAGAGGTTGTAATGGTTATATCCATAATAATAAGGCTGTAAGCTTTAATAGCATTATACAAATGAATATTTTTATATTTGCGTTGTAATGGTATATCC
>JAOABX010000056.1:0-288 GCA_026418175.1 Flavobacteriales bacterium | reverse complement strand
GGTTATATCCATAATAATAAGGATGTAAGATAAAGAGATGGAGATGCCCATTTTTTTTTGTTGAGTTGTAATGGTTATATCCATAATAATAAGGATGCAAGTTAGCTTTTTCAAAACCAAGGTTTTCCCACTTCCTGGTTGTAATGGTTATATCCATAATAATAAGGATGCAAGTGACATCATTAAAAACATAATAAAGATAATTATAGCTGGTTGTAATGGCTATATCCATAAAATAATAAGGATGCAAGTTTCTCATCTATGACATGATACATCTTTTTCTCTTTG
>JAOABX010000055.1:476-880 GCA_026418175.1 Flavobacteriales bacterium | reverse complement strand
GATTAAGAGGGCTTTCCAATATTTCAACACATTAAATTATACAGTAGCCAGATATTCTGCTGTACCTTCATGAGTTGGCTTCATAGCTTTTTTTCCTTCCGTCCAGTTGGCAGGACAAACCTCTCCATGTTTTTCAACAAACTGCAATGCTTCTAATGTTCTTAATGTTTCATCAATGTTTCTGCCAATCGGCAAGTCGTTAATCAACAAATGTCTTACCACTCCGTTTTTATCAATAAGGTAAGTAGCACGATAGGCTATCATTTCAGAAGTTGCCACAAAGTTTTCATTTTCATCAATGTAATACTCTCCATTAAGGCATCCAAAATTGGCAGCAATAGTTTTGTTGGTGTCAGCAACAATTGGATATGTTATTCCTTTTATACCACCTTGTTTTTTGTCCA
>JAOABX010000055.1:0-466 GCA_026418175.1 Flavobacteriales bacterium | reverse complement strand
ACCATCCCCAGTGGCTTTGCTCAGTATCTGTACTACATGCCACCACCTCACAATCTCTTTTTTTGAACTCTTCTAATTTTTCCTGAAATGCCCACAACTCAGTAGGACAAACAAAAGTAAAATCTTTTGGATAAAAGAAAAACACTACATACTTTTTTCCAATAAATTGTTCCAATGAAAAATCATTTACAATGTCTTTTCCATTAACTACTGCCGCAGCTTTGAATAATGGCGCTTTTTTTCCTAAAATAGTCGTCATAGTTGTATATTTTTTTGTTAGTGGTGCAAATTTACATCATTTAATTCCAAACTATCATTAAAATGTTTTTATGATAAAATAAATTTTATTTATGATTCAGTCCATTTGCATCATTTGATGAATATATGGATAATTTTTAATTAATGTTAAGCCCTTTTGTAATGTATAAGTTTTGGAATTAAATTTGTTGTGCTTATTACAAAAAAC
>JAOABX010000054.1:257-909 GCA_026418175.1 Flavobacteriales bacterium | reverse complement strand
GATTAATGCTGTGCAACAAAATGTTTATGATGTGGTATTGTTGGACATAAAAATGCCGAATGTTGATGGAATTGATGTGCTAAAATTTATAAAAGAAAATTATCCCAACACAGATGTTATAATGCTTACGGGTGTAACTGAATTGAAAACTGCAGTAGAATGTATGAAGCACGGAGCTTATGATTATTTAACAAAACCTTATGCTGGTGATGAATTAAATAAAGTAATTAAAAATGTTCTTGAAAAACAAAAGCTAATAAGAGAAAATCAACTAATCAAAGCTGAACTTCAAAGGCTTACCGGATTAAATGAACTTGTTGGGACAAGCAAGAAGTTTAAAGAAACTTTGGACATTGCATTAAAAGTAGCTCCAACTGAGTCCACAGTTCTTATACAAGGGCAGAGTGGGACTGGAAAGGAATTAATTGCAAATTTCATATATAAAAATAGCAAAAGATCTGATAAACCATTTGTTGTTTTAAATTGTGCATCCTTACCTGATACACTTATTGAAAGTGAACTTTTTGGTCATGAAAAAGGTGCATTCACGGATGCATATGTGATGAAACAAGGATTAGTCGAGCTTGCAGATGGTGGTACTCTATTCCTTGATGAAGTCGGTGATATTAGTCCGATTATCCAACCTAAACTC
>JAOABX010000054.1:0-247 GCA_026418175.1 Flavobacteriales bacterium | reverse complement strand
AGCAAATGTAAGAATCATTTCTGCTACTAATAAAAACCTTTCTGAAGAAGTTAAACTTGGAAAGTTTAGAGAAGATTTATTATACAGATTGAATGTCATCACAATTACGGTCCCACCATTAAAAGATAGAAAGGAAGATATACCACTTTTAGTTAATTATTTTTTGACAAAGAAAATGCGCACAAGAACAGCAAAAATGATTAGTAATTCCGCAATGGAAATTTTAATGCAATACGATTGGCCTGGA
>JAOABX010000053.1 GCA_026418175.1 Flavobacteriales bacterium | reverse complement strand
CCCAAAAAGTGTGTATGAAGTGAAGTTGTTTTTTTACAAACATAGTACTTTTTTTATTTGTTACATACTTGCATGAATGGGAACTTCGCTACGGCTACGCCTTCGTTCGGCTCCCATTCATGCTTCTCACTCAAACCCAGATTTTTTCAGTTGGATTTTAAATTTGAATGTTCAAAGGCCATTCAGATATTTATATTTTTCCGAATAAACCACCAATACCTTACCTTCTTTAAGCGGTACTGACGTTTTGATTACTTTCTTTTTCCTGCTTTTACCAGCCAAATTCCAACTGCAATCCAATTGAATTTTATCTTTTTTTAATCATTGATAGTTAATTTTGTTTCGAAAATTGATAATACAAATCTCATCCGATTAGCCATCTTCACCCAAACGATTCTACCATACTCACAGCATTTATTCGGTTGTTACTTCGACCTTCCGGCAAGCCCAACTCTTCAAGAATCTTCCTGATGCCTGTCTTGTCAAGCAGTCGTTTCATCTGTAGCATCCCACCCCAAGGGGTAACACATTTGTCCGTAAATTCGTAGTTCGTTTTTTATGTAAGTTTTCGTTACATCACAAAAAGAAATCCCTTTCGAAAAATCCTTGAAAATTCCATGTTGAAGGGAAAAATCAGTGTGAAATTGTATATTCAAATGAAAAATCCGGGTTCAAAAAACAACTCACTTTACACACTTTTTGGGATACTACCATACCCTCTTTTATACCGGAAAATAATCTCATTTCGTGCTTGAGAAAGTTGGTTGGTTTCAGAATATCAGTTCTTGTACCTTGGGCGAACCATCAGAAAATATAGCTTACAAGCTATTCATCTGCAATGGTTTCAGTTGCTATACATGTTCATTTTTTTCTGCGTAAAACGAGTTAAAGCCTACGCCTTTTATATGCACGATATCTC
>JAOABX010000052.1:331-916 GCA_026418175.1 Flavobacteriales bacterium | reverse complement strand
TGCAGCAGGATGTAAGATCTTTCTAAATTTAGCTAATATAGAAACTCTATCAGATTTAGTATATGTTTTTCTTCATGAGCTTGGCCATATTATTGGTGGCCATACTACTGGGTATACTCAGTTCTCTAAAGATCCAATTTTTAGAGTAGCTTCTGAACATTATGCAGAATCTTTTGCTTTAGATTTATTTGAAAGAAGGCCTGTAAAGGCTATAATAGATCCAAATTATATTGATGTGGATGTAATAAAACTTTCTATAAATAATTTAAGTAAGTATGGTAAATTGCCTAACATGATAGATATAGTTGAATATATAAAGCGGAATAAGGATAATTCTAATATAAAGAGTTGCTTAAATAATATGAAAAATATGCTGAACTCTCAACAAATGATTCAGCAGTTAATTCAACAATTGATTCAACAAATTTCTCAAAATAATAATAATAATAATAATAATAATAATAATAATAATAATAACAATTCTTGTAATAACAATAATGGTTCTTCAAATTCAAATTGTCAATCATCTCAAGGTAATCAGCAAAATCCTAATAATTCTATGAATGCGAATTCTCAACAATGCCC
>JAOABX010000052.1:0-321 GCA_026418175.1 Flavobacteriales bacterium | reverse complement strand
TGGTTCACAAGGTCAAAATGGACAAGCTAATCAAAATAATAATGCTTCACAAGTAAATCAAAATTCTAATGGAAATGGCCAATCTAATTGTAATTCTCAAAATATGAATGGAAATCCTCAATCTAATCAACCAGGAAATCTATCTCAGATTGTAAATTTGATAAACCAATTAGCTCAATATGGAATAGGTTTTGTTTCTATTCCAGAAAATCTATTATCTGAACAAGAGAAGAAACAACTACAAAATTTACAGAATAATTTAGATGTAGAATCAATAGCTAATTCTATAGAAGCCAGAAAAATTAATAGAGAACAATCTTC
>JAOABX010000051.1 GCA_026418175.1 Flavobacteriales bacterium | reverse complement strand
GTGATACACTATGAAACAAACTGAAACAAATTGAGACAAGTGAGACGTGTTGTTTATGTTCGAAAAATTTAAAGAACTTAAATTAGATTCTATTGCTGGAAATTTCTTTCAGCTTATAAATAGAATTTTGTATTTTATTTTCGGGCTCATTGTATTGATTATTTTTTTTATTATAATCTTTCCGAGCCTGTTAAGAATTTATTTCCACTACTTTCCGATAACTGAAAAAGAATATGAAGCACTTGCAAAGTTCGTATTATATTCATGTACAATAGTAACAATGATATACTACTGTTATTATTTAGTAAAAAAGATTAGATTCAAACATGAGAGACTAAAACAAACTACCCTACTCCGCGATACTTTGCACAAAAAACGCTTAGAAAAACTGCAGAAAGACATTGAAATGATAGAAAAATTGAGAGTAGGGGAGGAGTCTACTGAACTTGAAAATAATGATAACAATAATAATAATAATAATAATAATAATAATAATAATAATAATAATAGTAATGAAATGAATGAAAACAAAAACGAAAATAGAATCGTAGAAATAAACAACTATATCCTGCCAGATGAAGAAGTTTGTAAAAAAGTTATTATTGACTATGTAAACAAAACAATAAAGCCCGAAAATCCAAAAGAAATGAATTATTTCTATGAGCAAAAACGCTTAGAATTTTTAAATCATATCATGAAAAAATTTGACTATGATTATAAAAAAGCGTATTTTCACATATTTATAAAAAATGAATTTGAGGAATAAACATGTCTCACACTGTTTCAAAAATGTATCAAAACATTCTCACACTTGTATCAGCTAGTTATAAAAAAGTTCATGAGTTTAAATATCATGATTATGTTTCAAGCGTAAATGAACGCTTAATTTGGAATCCCCGAGCGAAACGTATTGTACTAAATTCTAAATACAGAAATTCAATTCACGAGCTTAGGAAATTTATTTCAAACAATTACAAAAATCCTCAAGGCAATAAAAATTTTTTGATTGTTATAATCGTGCCGAAAAGAAAAGACATAGACGCTTGTGTGAAGCCGATTTTGGATGCAATGGAGAGGAATATTTATTTGAATGACTCACAAGTAACAAGCCTGCTCGTTTTCAAACATTCAGAAAAATATTTCCATGTTATTATCTTCGAGGAGAATCAAAATGGAGAAGCAAATTTATTTA
>JAOABX010000050.1 GCA_026418175.1 Flavobacteriales bacterium | reverse complement strand
AGCATATCCCATAACCACTCCAATTACTGGTGTCTTACTTAACTGTATTGTGTTTATAACATTGAATGCATTAGCAACATCTCCACCGATAGAGTTTATGTAAATTATAATCGGTTTTCTTTTGTCTATTGGTAAATTTTTATCTTCAGCATTCCATTTTAGTATGTGCCATGAGATTTCTTCGATAACACTATCTGTAATTTCAAAGTTTAGAAGTATTTTTCTTTCCCCAAGTCCTTCTTGAATAACATTATCAAGTCTTGAATTTTGAACATTAAGTGCTAAATCTGCCATATGCCATCCTCCCACTCAAAATATTTTCTCTCTCCCATTTACAAAAATATTATATCATAATTTTGTGAATTTGTCAAACATTTTTCTTTCTCTCTCCCAATCACATAACTATTATATCATATTTTGCTAACTTTGTCAACAAAATATTTTTAAATTTTTTTCTAACAACTCCATCAATTCTGTAATCTTAGTCAAATCTTTTGAATTATAATGTCCTTCTAGTTTTTCTGCATAAATCTCGCCCTTTTTAGTTATAATAATTTGTGCGTCTCCATCAAAAAGTTCAAAAATAATTATATCTTCATCTGGGAAAAATTTAATAATAATAGATTCATTAAATTGTTTTAATAAATTATATAACATAATCTCCTCCTTTATTATTTTTTCTTTTCCTCTTGTTATAATAATTATAACATAATTTTAGAAATTTGTCAACTATTTTTTTCTTTGCTGAAAATTGGGACGAAGTCCCAATTTTCAACCCGTGCCAGCAAAGCTGGCACGGGGAAAAAATCAAAGTAAAAAGATATAATAATAATAATAATAATAATAATAATAATAATATTTTTTGCTTGCATGTTTTTGCTTTGATAGGCAAATGACGTCGCTTCGCTCCGTCATTTGCTTCCAAGAGCAAGAGGAAAGAGAAGCTTTGAAGATCCAAGTAAAAATATATAATATATAATATATTTTTTATTTATATTATAATTATATAATATATACTTAAATTTGTCAAGAAGATATTATACAATCTTTATAATTTTTATCATCTCTCCAAGATATAAATACTGGATGTCTTATAGTATAAGATTCTGAATATATTTCCATACATTTTAGCATGCAGACTTTATATAAATATTTATCTAGATTATCTCTTAATTCTGCCCGCATATCATCATCTAATCCTGAACTTACATCTCCTATGTATCTTATCTCTCCTTTTGTATCTAAAATTCCTACTTTAATTCCAGCAGGGAAATTATGGTAATAATATTTAGTTATAGGTTTGTAATTTTTTTGTAACAAACTTTGAGTATCTAAAACTTTTCTTTCTCTTTTGGTAAATTCTATTTTTTCTCCTTGAGGAGTCTCCCAGTATGTCCAAGTATCTATTTCTTTGCCTTCATAGTATTTTTCAGCATCATAAACTCCTATACAAAAGCAGTCTAAATAATCAATCTTTTTTACTTTCATTTGCACCCATTTTGGGCGAGAGTCAGGATAATATTTCTCATTCTTTTTCTTGAGAACAATTC